>JBILLJ010000018.1:0-88285 GCA_044376125.1 Sandaracinaceae bacterium | reverse complement strand
GAATCGGCGGGAGGGAGGCTCTCGCCGATTCACTCGGCGAGAGGGAGGGGCTGCGGCCAGACCCTCCGGCAAGAAACGTCAGAGCATGAGTCAATGCAAGTGACTCATGCTCTGACACGGGGCCGACGCCGCAGATGGCAGAGCCGCTTGCGATCTCCGTGGCGAGCGTGGACTCTCCGCGCATGTCGGATCCGACCAAGCCGCACGCTCCCCAGAACGCGCCCATCTCGCACGCGCCCATCTCGCAGACGGGGGGCTCGCACGCGGGGGGCCCTCCCGCCGGCATGCCCGGCCTGCCCGAGATCGACGTGCGCGAGTGGGGCGGGAAGCGAGAAGGTGAGCGGCAGGTCCTCGATCGCCGCACCTTCTTCCAGCTCATGGCGTTCGACGTCGTGCACGGACAGACCCGCGCGGGCATCGACGCGCTCGCGAGCATGCTCGCCGAGCAGCGCATCGCGTCGGTGCTCTACCAGGAGGCCAGCGCGCCGATGACGATCGCGCTGCTCACGTGGTCCGAGGATCCGGCGCACTTCGTCGATCGTGTGTTGCCGATCGTCGATCGGCCCGAGCTCGTGCAGCGTCGTGAGTACACGATGCTCGGCCGCACCTACTCGCTCGGTCACGAGCCCGATCTCGAGCACGCGCTCCTGCGTCGCCCCGTCGAGTACTGCCTGCACGCGGGCTGGGACTGGCACGTCTGGTACCCGCTGCGGCGCAGCGGCGCCTTCGAGCGCCTCGACAAGCACGAGCAGAACATGATCCTCAAGGAGCACGCAGCGATCGGCATGGCCTACGGCCGCGCCGACCTCGCACACGACGTTCGCCTCGCGTGTCACGGGCTCGACGCCAACGACAACGAGTTCGTCGTCGGTCTCATCGGCAAGGACCTCTACCCGCTGAGCCACGTCGTGCAGGCCATGCGGCACACCAAGCAGACCTCCGAGTTCATCTCGCAGATGGGCCCGTTCTTCGTCGGTCGTGTCGTCGCGCGCTGCGCGGGCTGATCACGCGCCGAGCCCTGCCGCGCCTCTTCTCTGCAGACGTCCGCCCTTCCCTCACATCGACGAGCCATGTCCGAGCGCACCATCTTCGACAAGATCCTCGACGGCGAGATCCCCTGTCACAAGGTCTACGAGGACGAGCACGTGCTCGCGTTCCTCGACATCTTCCCGCTCTCGCAGGGCCACACGCTCGTGATCCCGAAGGAGCGCAAGGCGCACCTGCACGAGCTGTCCGACGAGCAGAGCGCCGCGATCGGGCGCGTCCTTCCTCGGATCGCACGCGCGGTGATGAAGGTGAGCGGCGCCAGCGCCTACAACGTCCTGCAGAACAACGGCGCGCTCGCGCACCAGGCCGTCTTCCACGTTCACTTCCACATCATCCCGCGCCTCGGCGAGTCGGGCCTCGGCATCGGCTGGCGCGCGGGCAAGCTCGACGGCGACGCTGGCAAGGAGCTCGCGGCGGCGCTGCGCGCTGCGCTCTGATCGTGGCGACGTGAGGGTCTCGAAGGCCTGTCCGTCTGGCGACCGCGTGCGAGGCAGCAGCGCCCACGTGCGGACGTAGGCTCGGAGCATGAGCCGAGGACCTCTCCCTCGAGCCACGCGGCCACAGGTCGCGTCGCTCTTCGTCGTTCTTGAAGCCGCGAGGCTCCCCACGATACCGTTCGTGGCGATGAGAGCGGCTGGGACCAGTCGGGTCGGAGCGACGCACGCGTTCGCGCTCGCTTGTGTGGTGTGCGCAACGCAGCTGGCGAGCGCCACCGCCGGCGCACAGAGCGCCTCTGCCGCCGTCGACGCCGGCGCGGAGACGGAGGCCCGCGCGCTCTACGCCGCGGGACAGGCGGCGTTCCACGACGGCCGCTACCAACACGCGCTCGAGTACCTCCAGCGCTCGTACGAGCTGAGCCACCGCCCTGCGCTGCTCTACAACCTCGGCACCACGTACGATCGGCTCCGCCGCGACCGCGAGGCCCTCGATGCCTTCGAGCAGTACCTCCGCGAGGTGCCGAACGCGGAGAACACGAGCGAGGTGCAGGCGCGCATCGCCGTGCTCCGCGAGGCGCTCGCCCGCACCACCGCGGAGCCGACGCCGACGCCCGAGCCGGTGGTCACCCGACCCCCACGCCCGAGCCGGTGGTCACGCCCACACCGACCCCCACGCCCCCCACGAGCCGCGCATCCGACCCCGGGCCGGGCCCGTGGATCGTCCTGGCCGCTGGCGGCGCGATCCTCGTGACGGGCGCGGTGCTCCTCGGCGTCGCCGCAGCCGACGTCGCGAGCGTCGAAGGGGCGGAGCGTGGCACGGCGTGGCGGAGCGTGGAGGACGCGTACGGTCGCTCCGAGGCCCTGTCCATCGCGGGCGGCGTGCTCCTCGGTGTCGGCGCTGCGGCCGCCACGGCCGGCATCGTCTGGGTCGCCGCCTCAGGGGGCCAGAGCGAGGTGGAGGTCGCCCCCACCGCGGGTGGAGTGATCGTGAGGGGCACCTTCTGATGCGCATCACGCTTCGAATCGCCACCGTCCTGGCGCTCGCCGGCTCGCTCACCGCGTGCCGCGCGAACATCCCGGACGGCATCTTCGACTGCTCCGATCACGACGACTGCGACGAGTCGCAGCGCTGCATCGAGGGCTTCTGTTACGAAGACGAAGTCGACGGCTCGGTGTCCGCCGACGGCGGCGCGCAGGACGGCGGCGCGGACGACGCAACCCTCGACGCACCGAGCCCCGATGCGTTCGTCGATCCGGCCGATGCCGGCTCCGACGCGCCGCTCATCGGCGACGATGCCTTCTCGGAGATCGACGCGCACGTGGTGCCTGACGCCTTCGTGGAGCCCGTCGACGCGTTCGTGCCGCCCGATGCGTTCGTGCCGCCCGATGCGTTCGTCCCGCCCGATGCGTTCGTGCCACACGATGCGTTCGTGCCGCCCGACGTGTTCGTCCCCGACGCTGGCAGCTGCGCCGCCAGCCCGTGTGGTCTCGTGCCGCAATGCGGCTGCCCGGGTGGACAGGGCTGCTACCCGTTCGCGGGCGGCGACATGTGCGTCGTGTCGGGGATCGCGCCCGAGGGCACGAGCTGTAGCGAGAGCTTCCAGTGCGCGCCGGGCTTGGTCTGTGCGGACGTGGATGGCCTCAGTCCTGCGACGCCGATGTGCGGCCGCTTGTGCCGACCGGGGATGCACGACGACTGCCTCGGGGACGCGCTCTGCGCGAACGGGATCGGTCGCGCCGACGTCGGCCTCTGCTCGTTCCGCTGCTCGCTGGCGCCCTCGTCCGGCTGCGTCGCGGGCCTCGAGTGCGTGCTGTTCCAGGCGGATCTCGGAGGCGGCGGGCGCCCGTTCTTCACCGACTGTGTGGCCAACGCGGGCGCGGGCGCAGCCGGCGCGCTGTGCACCGACCACACCTCGTGCGCACCGGGCCTCGCGTGCGCATCGGGCATGGCAGACCCGACGCCGCGCTGTCGCCCTACTGCAACGTCGCAGCGCCCGCGTGCGGCGGAGGCGAGACCTGCCGCCTGATCGCGACTGTCGACGGCACGAGCTGGGGCGCGTGCGCGCCGTGAGGTGAAGGCGGCGGGGCGCGCGAGCGCATCGCCCCCTTTGGATCCGGTGCTACGGTCGCGGCCCATGGCAGGCCTGACCTATCGCGGTGCTGGAGTCGACGTGGATGCGGGCGACGATCTCGTCGAGCGCATCAAGCCCCTCGCGGCACGGACCCGCATCCCCGAGATGCTGGCCGGCGTCGGTGGGTTCGCAGGTCTCTGCGGCCTGCCCAAGGGTCTCGAGGAGCCCGTGCTCGTGTCGGGCACCGACGGCGTGGGCACCAAGCTCAAGGTCGCGTTCGCGACGAACGTGCACGACTCGGTCGGCATCGACCTCGTCGCGATGTGCGTGAACGACATCGTCACGTGCGGCGCACGTCCGCTCTTCTTCCTCGACTACTTCGCGACCGCGAAGCTCGAGGTGGACGTCGCGCACGCGGTGATCGCGGGCATCGCCAAGGGCTGCGAGGACGCCGGCTGCGCGCTCCTGGGCGGGGAGACGGCCGAGCTGCCGGGCATGTACGCGCCCGGCGAGTACGACCTCGCGGGCTTCGCGGTCGGCGTCGTCGACAAGAAGAAGATCATCGACGGAACGCGCGTCGCACCGGGCGACGCGGTGATCGGCGTGGCCTCGAGCGGCCTGCACTCGAACGGCTACTCCCTCGCGCGCAAGACGCTGCTCGATCACGCGAAGCTGACGGTCGACACGTCCGTCTCGGAGCTCGGCGAGACCGTCGGCCAGGCGATGATCCGCCCCACGCGCATCTACGCGCGCGCGGTCCGCGCGATGCTGGAGGAAGGGATCGACGTGCACGCGATCTCGCACATCACCGGAGGCGGTCTGCCCGGCAACGTGCCGCGCGTTCTTCCCGAGGGCGTCGGCGTCGTGCTCGACGCGACGAAGTGGCCGCTGCCTCCGATCTTCTCGCTCATCCAGCGCCTCGGCGACGTGGCGCTCCCCGAGATGCGTCGGACCTTCAACATGGGCCTCGGCCTCGTGGTCGCGGTGCCCGCCGCGCAGAGCGCGCGAGCGATCGCGGCCCTCGAGGGTGCGGGCGAGCGCGCGTTCCTCGTCGGTGAGGTCGAGCGCGTCGCCGCAGACACCGACTTCGAGGCGCGCGTCCGCTTCAGCGGCTCGCGCTGAGCCGCGCGTCTGGCATGCGGAGCTCGTACGACGTCATCGCGGTGGGCGCCCGGCTGGGCGCGCTGTTCGCCGCGGCGCTGCTCGCGAAGCGAGGCTTCCGTGTGCTCGTGATCCGCCACGAGACGCTGCCTGCGCAGTACACGCTCGAGGATCTCCGCCTCCCACGCGCTCCCTTCCAGTTCACCGCCGCCGACACGCCGATCGCGCGGCGCCTCTTCGCCGAGCTCGCCCTGCACCAGAGCTTCAAGCAGCGCGCGACGGTGCACGATCCCGCCTTTCAGGTCGTGGTGCCCGGCCACCGCTTCGAGCTCGCCGCCGACCCAGCCGATCTCGGACGCGAGCTCGACCGCGAGTTCCCGACGGTCGCGCGCGCCATCGAGGGCTTCTTCGGCCGCGAGGCGCGCATGCGCGAGGCGCTCGATCACGCGCTCGACCAGGACCTCACGCTGCCGCCCACGAGCTTCCTCGAGCGACGCGCCGTCGCGCGCGCGTTCGAGCAGCTGCCCAAGGACCGCGAGGAGACCGATCCCCTGCGCGAGATCCCGGAGGATCACCCCTTTCGCCTCGTGCTCCACGCGCCGCTGCGCTTCTCGGACGCGATGGATCCGGATCACGCGCACGGCCTGCGCGCGAGGCGCGCCTTCTCGAGCTGGTCGAGCGGCGGTGCGGCGCTGAGCGACGGCGCCGAGAGCGTGAGAGAGCTGCTCGTCGCCTCGATCCGCGCGCACAAGGGCGAGGTGCTCGATCGCGACAAGATCGATCGCATCCACGTGAACGCGCGCGGCCTCGCGGAGGGCGTGCGGCTCGCGGCCTCGGGCGACGACATCGGCGCCGATCACGTCTTGCTCGGCCACGACATCACGACCTACCTCGGGATGCTCCCCGATCGCCGCCCCTTCGAGGAGCTCTTCGAGCGCACGGGCGAGCCCGTGGTCCGCTACTACCGCTACACGCTCAACCTCGTCGTCACCGCGGAGGCCGTGCCCGCGGGCATGGCGCGCGACGTCTTCCTCGTGCGCGATCCCGAGCGTCCGCTCGCGGGCTCCAACTGCCTGCACCTCGAGACGCACCGCGCCGACGCGCGCGGACGACGCCTCGTGTGCGTGGAGGCGCTGCTCCCACGGCGAGCCGTCGAGGAAGCGGACGAGACGATCGGGACGCTGCGTGAGGATCTGCTCGCGGCCGTCGCGGACCTGATGCCGTTCCTCGGCGACCACCTGCTCTACGTGGACTCGCCGCACGACGATCGACCCGCGCGCGACGTGCGTCAGGGGCGCGACCTCGTGCCGCCCGAGAAGTGGGCGCGCGGGCCGCGCACGATGGAGACGGTGCTCGGCTACCCGATGACCAGCGTGCACGGGCTCGCCGCGCTGCCGACGCGCACGCCCATCCCGAACCTCCTCTTGTGCAACGAGCAGGTGCTGCCGGGCCTGGGGCTCGAGGGACTGCTGCTCGCGGCGTGGGCCGCCGCGCGTGCCGTCGGTCACAGCGACGGGCGCCGAGACGCATTCCGCCGCGGCCTCTTCCGCTGGCTGCGCTGATCGCGCGAGGGCGTGGCCTTGGCGCACCCGACGCGACGCGTCATACCTCGCACGTGACATCTCCGAACGAGAGGGCTTCGCTCCGGCGTGACGCGATGTGGTCGCGCGTGGGGCAGAGCGAGGTCGACGTCCTCATCATCGGTGGCGGCATCAACGGCGCCGGCATCGCACGTGACGCAGCGGCGCGCGGGCTGCGCGTCCTCTTGTGCGAGCAGAACGATCTCGCGTACGGCACGAGCTCTCGCTCGAGCAAGCTCGTGCACGGAGGGCTGCGATACCTCGAGCAGGGCGAGCTCGGCCTGGTCTTCGAGTCCGTGAGCGAGCGCGGCACGCTGATGAAGCTCGCGCCCCACCTCGTGACGCCGCTCGGCTTCCTCGTCCCGATCTACAAGGGCCGCAAGCCGGGCCTCGCGACCATCCGCGCGGGCATCCTGCTCTACGAAGGGCTCTCGCTCTTCCGCTCGCCCAAGCCCGCACGCTCGCTCTCCCCCGAGCAGGCGGCCCAGGCGGCCCCAGGCCTCTCGCTCGACGGGCTCAAGGGCGCACCGCTCTACTACGACTGCGCGACCGACGATGCGCGGCTGACGCTCGAGACCGCCGCGGACGCCGCCGCGCGCGGCGCGACGATCACGACGTGGGCTCGCGTCGAGCGGCTCGTCACCGGCGCAGGCGGCCTCGTGCGTGGCGCCATCGTGCGGGACGTGCTCGGTGGCCAGAGCCGCGAGGTGAAGACCGGCGTGGTGATCAACGCGACCGGGCCGTGGACCGATCGCACGCTCGCGATGGGCAGCAAGGGCCCGCGCTGGCTCCGCCCGACCAAGGGTGTCCACCTCGTGGTGCCCCGCGCGAAGCTCCCCGTCGAGCACTGCGTTGCGTGCTTCCACCCCGACGACAACCGCTACCTCTTCGTCATCCCCTGGGGCGATCACACGTACGTCGGCACGACCGACACGGACTACGAGGGCGCCATCGAGGACGTCTGCGCCTCGCACGACGACGTGCGGTACCTCCTCCGCGCGGTGCACCACTACTTCCCGATCCGAGAGGTGGCAGAGGCCGATGTCGTCTCCACGTGGGCGGGCCTGCGGCCGCTCATCGATCCCGGCGACGACGTCAGCGAGTCCAAGGTGAGCCGCGAGGAGAAGATCGAGGCGAGCGCCGACGGCATCGTGACCGTCGCCGGCGGCAAGCTGACGACCTACCGCGCCATGGCCGAGGCCGTGGTGGATGCGGCGATCGAGCAGCTCGCGCTCCGGGGCGCCACGCACGCGGACCTCCGCACCGCAGGCACCGAGCATGCGCCGCTGCCAGGCGGACACGAGTATCCGAGCGGAGGCCTGCCCGCGCTGCTCGCGTCGCTCACCGAGCGGGCCGCAGGCGTCGTCCCGAGCGAGACCATCGCGCTCCTCGCGAGCACGTACGGCACCCGGGCCGCGCGGGTGATCGAGCTCGCCAAGGCCGATCCGGCGCTCGCCGCACCGCTCAGCCCGGGGCGGCCCGAGATCCTCGCGCAGGTGGACTTCGCGATCGACGAAGAGCTCGCAGCGACGGTGTGCGACGTGGAGGTGCGCCGCACGCAGCTCTTCTACCGCGCCGCGGACCAGGGCCTCTCGGCGATGGACGCCATCGCGTCGCGCTTCGTGGCCAAGCTGGGCTGGTCGAGCGAGACGCGCGCCCGCGAGATCGCGCGCTACGAGGCCGAGGTCGCCCTCTCGCGCCGCTGGCGCGGCGAGGCCTGACGCGCGGGCGACGGTGGCGGTGCGCGTACGAACCGAGACGGCAGTACGAACCAAGACGGTCGTACAAACCAAGACGGGCGCGGGACGGTCGCGTTAGCATCGCTGCATGAGCGACGTCGATCACCAGGGCCCACTGCAAGTCACCTTGCTCCAGCTGCTGCGCGCCATGATCGAGCGCGGCGCCTCCGATCTGCACATCACGCGCGGCACGCCGCCGCAGTTCCGCATCGACGGCAGCCTCGTGCCGCTGAAGATGGCGCCGCTCCGCGCCGACGACACCAAGCAGCTCGTCTACTCGGTCCTCAACGAGGACCAGAAGGTGAAGTTCGAGAAGCAGTGGGAGTGCGACTTCTCGTTCTCCATCCGCGGCCTCTCACGCTTCCGTGGCAACGTCTTCATGCAGCGCGGCGCCGTCGGCGCGGCGTTCCGCGCCATCCCGCACAAGATCCTCGGCTTCGACGAGCTCGGCCTGCCGCCGGTCGTGACCGAGATCGCGGCGCTGCCGCGCGGCCTCGTGCTGGTCACCGGCCCCACCGGCTCGGGCAAGTCGACGACGCTCGCGTCGATCATCGACAAGATCAACCGCGAGACGCGCCAGCACATCATCACGATCGAGGATCCGATCGAGTTCGAGCACCAGAGCAAGCTGTGCGTGGTGAACCAGCGCGAGGTCGGCGCAGACACCAAGGGCTTCAAGGACGCGCTCAAGTACGCGCTGCGTCAGGATCCCGACGTCGTGCTCGTCGGCGAGATGCGCGACCTCGAGACGATCGAGGCCGCACTCACCATCAGCGAGACCGGCCACTTGGTGTTCGGCACGCTCCACACCAACAGCGCCATCTCGTCGATCAACCGCATCATCGACGTCTTCCCCGCCCACCAGCAGAGCCAGATCCGCGCCCAGCTCTCGTTCGTGCTCCAGGCCGTCATGACCCAGCTGCTCATGCCGCGCGCGGACGGGCCGGGCCGCGTGATGACCTGCGAGGTGATGATCCCCAACGCCGCCATCCGGAACCTGATCCGCGAGGACAAGGTCCACCAGATCTACTCGCAGATGCAGATCGGCCAGGGCAAGAGCGGCATGCAGACGATGAACCAGTCGCTCTACTCCCTCTACCAGCGCCGCCTCATCACGCTCGAGGACGCCATGGGCTACTCGGGTGACGCCAACGAGCTCCAGGCGATGCTCGAGGGTCGCTCCCCGGTCGTTCCGGCGGGCCCGGCGTACGCCGGCGGGCGCCCCACCGGTCGTTGAGCCCACCGGTCGTCGAGCCGGGCCGGGCGTCGAGTGTTTTGACCCGATGGCCGCGTTCTCGATACGCTGGCCGATGCCCGGCACCTCACGGCACAGCGGCACGAGGCCACGAGGAACCGCAGCGAAGGATGGTCGTCCATGCAGGAGTGGGTCTGGGAGGCCAAGGGCCGCGCGGGTGAAGTTCGCAAAGGCGTGATGGAGGCGGCCACCGAGGCCGCGGTCCAGGAGCGTCTCAAGCAGCAGAACCTGACGCCCACCAAGGTCAAGAAGAAGCCGAAGGAGATCAACATCACCTTCGGCTCGCCCGTCACCGAGGCGGAGCTGGTCGTCTTCATCCGTCAGTTCGCGACGATGATCGACGCGGGCCTGCCGCTCGTGCAGTGCCTGGAGATCCTCTCTCAGCAGGGCGAGAACAAGGCCTTCAACCGCATCCTCAAGGACATCAAGAGCAACGTCGAGCAGGGCGCGACGTTCTCCGACTCGCTCGCGAAGCATCCGAAGATCTTCGACGACCTCTTCGTGAACCTCGTCCGCGCCGGTGAGATCGGCGGCATCCTCGACACGATCCTCCAGCGCCTCGCGGTCTACATCGAGAAGCGCGTGAAGCTGAAGCGCCAGGTGCGCGGCGCCCTCGTCTACCCGCTCGCCACGCTCGCGATCGCCATCGGCGTCGTCGTCGTGCTCCTCACGTGGGTCATCCCCGCCTTCCAGGCGATGTTCGCGGACTTCGGCGGCGAGGACTCGCTGCCCGGCCCGACGCAGCTCGTCATCACCATCTCCGAGGGCTTCCTCAACAACTGGTACATCTTCTTCGCGATCTTCCTCGCCATCGTCTTCGGCGTGCCGTGGTCGTATCGGCAGCCGTGGGGCCGCGAGTTCTGGGATCGACTGATCCTCCAGGTGCCGCTCATCGGCCCCGTCATGCGAAAGATCGCCGTCGCCCGCTTCACGCGCACGCTCGGCACCCTGCTCGCCTCCGGCGTCGCGATCCTCGACGCGCTCGACATCGTCGGCAAGGCGTCGGGCAACGTCGTGATCGAGAAGGGCATCAAGATGACCGCGGACCGCATCCGCGAAGGCAAGTCGATGGCCGAGCCGCTGCTCGAGACCAAGGTCTTCCCGGCCATGGTCGTGCAGATGATCGGCGTCGGTGAGCAAACCGGCGCGCTCGATCAGATGCTCAACAAGATCGCCGACTTCTACGAAGAGGAAGTCGACGTCGCGGTCGCAGCGCTCACCTCGCTCCTCGAGCCGATCATGATGGTCGTCATCGGCGGCATCGTCGGCTTCATGCTCATCGCGATGTACATGCCGATCTTCGACATCGCGGGTCGCATCAAGGCGGATTGAGCGCGCCCACGCAGGACAGCGATGCAGCGCGCGAGGGCGCCCCTTCGCACGCCGATCCCGAAGCCGCCGCGCCGGACCTCGTCCTGGCGCGGCGGCTCCAATTGGCGCTGCTCGGGCGCCTGGTCATCGCGACCATCGTGCTCGGCGGCACGCTGCTCTTCTCGAACCTCGGCGGTGCGGACTCGTTCACCGCGCGGGCCGTCTCGGGCCTCATCGTCGCGGCGTACGCGCTCTCGGCGGCGACGGCGTTCGCGATCACGCGGGGCCGCGCGCTCGGCCGTGTCGGCGTGCTCCAGATCGGCACCGACCTCGTGCTCACCTCCGGGCTCGTCTACCTGACCGGCGGCGCGCAGAGCGGCTTCACGTTCCTCTTCGGCGCGTCGGTGCTCGTGACCGCGCTCGTCGGCTCGGGGCGGAGCGCTTCGTTCGTC
Organism: Sandaracinaceae bacterium; assembly: GCA_044376125.1. Taxonomy (GTDB): domain Bacteria; phylum Myxococcota_A; class Polyangia; order Polyangiales; family Sandaracinaceae; genus JAFLCL01. The sequence continues at coordinate 77,291 of JBILLJ010000018.1, read as the reverse complement.
GCAGGCACGACGCTCGTCCTCTACGGCACGATCGCGCTCGGGCTCGCCAACGGCGGCATCCCGGGCCCGCCCGATCAGAGCGCGTTCGACTACGCCCCGGGCGGCGCAGAGCTCGCGACGGCCCTGCTCCGCAACCTCGTCGGCCTGGTCGTCGTCGGCGGTCTGGCCGCGTCCCTCGGCGACCGCCTGCAGCGCACCAAGAGCGAGCTCGAGCGCGTGGCCGAGAGCGCGGCCGGCTACGCGCAGCGACACGAGGGCGTGGTGCGCTCGCTGTCGTCGGGCCTCGTGACGCTCGATGGCGCGGGGATCATCGAGAGCGCCAACCCCGCCGCCGCGCTGATCCTCGGCGCAGACGAGCCCGCGGTCCTCCTGGGTCAGCCGATCTCGCGCTACCTCGACGTCGGAACGGCCCCGTCCGAGCGACGCGAGTCGCCCGGGCGTCGCCACGACGGCTCGACCTTCCCCGCGGGCTTCACGCGTGCGCCGCTGCGCTCGGCCGACGGCGCCGAGCAGGGCTCGTTCGTGATCTTCCAGGACCTCACCGAGCTCATGGGCCTCCGCAAGAAGGCCGAGCGCGCGGATCGGCTCGCGGTGCTGGGCTCTCTGGCGGCGGGTCTCGCGCACGAGATCCGCAACCCGCTGGGCTCGATCTCGGGCTCGGTGGAGCTCGTGCGCGACGGCGCCTCGCTCGTGCCCGAGGATCGCAAGCTGCTCGACACCGTGCTCAAGGAGACGGACCGCCTCAACGAGCTCGTGACGACGATGCTCGAGGTCGGACGCGCGGGGCCGGCGGAGCGGGTGCGCGTGCCGGTGGGCCCGATCGCCCGCGAGGTGATCCAGCTCGCGCGGCACCAGGCGAGCGACACGCCCGTCGAGCTCGCGGTCGAGCCCGACGAGCACGCCAGCGGCGTCGTCGATCCGCAGCAGATCCGTCAGGTGCTCTGGAACCTCGTCCGCAACGCGCTCCAGTTCTCGCCTCCCGACGGCGTCGTCCGCGTGCGCGTCGCGAGCGACGACACGGCGCTGACGCTCGAGGTCTCGGACGAGGGGCCGGGCATCGCCGAGGCCGACCGCGAGCGCCTCTTCGACATGTTCTTCACGCGACGCTGGCGAGGGTTGGGGCTCGGCCTGGCGCTGACCAAGCAGATCGTCGATGGCCACCAGGGCGAGATCGCAGCGCTGCCGAACACGCCGCGCGGGAGCACGTTTCGCGTGCGCATCCCCCACGAGGTCGAGCGCTCGAGCGATCCGTTCCTCTCCGAGCCGCCGTCGGGCGAGATCGGCCTGGGCCGCGCGTAGGGTTGGGAACTCGCCACGATCCGGGGCCTGGTCTACAAAAGCGGGATGCAGACGGTCCTGGTGACTGGTGCCGCAGGCACGGTCGGCAACTACGTCGTGAGCCTCGCCGAGGCCGCGGGGTACCGCGTGATCGCGACCGACGTGTCGGCCAAGGGCATCGCGGTGCCGGTGCGTGGCGAGGTGCGCGCGGGCGATCTCCGTGAGCCCGCGTTCGTGGAGCGTCTCGTGCGCGGCGTCGATCACGTCGTGCACACCGCGGCGCTCCTCGACGTCGGCACGCCGTACGAGACCCTGCGCGCCGTGAACGTCGACGCGGTCGCCACGCTCTACGATCTCGCGTCGCAGGCCGGCGCCAAGCGCTTCGTCCACGTCTCGACGGCGATGCTGTACGCGCAGGGTCAGAGGGGCCCGATCGCCGAGACGGCCCCCGTGCTGCCACGCGGACCGCACGGCCGCAGCAAGCGCGACGCCGAGCAGCTGCTCGAGGAGCGCAAGGGCAAGGGCGCGCGCTGGACGATCCTGCGCGCCGCGCCGCTCTACGGTCGCCGTGGTCGTCACCTCGCGGCGATCCTCCTCACCGTCGGCCCCGCGCTGCGCCTGACGATGCCCGTGCTGCCGCGGCCTGCGGGCGGCCCGGTGCACAACTTCGTGCACGCCGAGGACGTCGCACGCGCGGCGCTGCACGTGCTTCCGCGCGAGGACGCCGGACACCGCGTCTTCAACGTCGCCGACGACGATCCGCTCAGCCTCGGCGATCGTGTGGCCGAGACCTTCCGCTCGTACGGGCTCCACATGCTCCCGGCGGGCGAGCTCCCGCGGCCCGTGCTCGATCGCATCGCACACCTCTTCCAGACGCCCGGTGCGCACCAGGGCCTGGACCGCGCGCTCCTGGCGGCGTGGCGCCTCGTCGTGCTGCGCCACGGTCTCAAGCCCGCGCTGCGCTCGCGCGTCGATCGCGAGGCGCTCACGCTCCTCTACGACGACCTCGTGCTCGACACGACCGCGCTGCGAGAGACGGGCTGGTCACCGCGCTTCCCGCGCTTCATGGAGGGCTGGCGCCAGGTGCTGCGGTGGTACCAGGCGGAGCGCTGGGCGCCGCGCTACGGTTGAGCGTGCGCACGCCCCCTCACCTGCCCCGGCCCTTCGAGCACGCGGGTGCGTCGTTCGCACGCGAGCTCCGCGCCGTGCTCCGGCAGGGACACCTCATCGCGCGAGCCCCGGGTGCGCGCGACGGTGTGGGCACCAAGCTCGGTGAGGGCGATCGTCTCGTCGTCTTCGTGCACGGCTTCATGGCGCGCGGGCCCGTGTGGGGACCGATGCGTCACGCCGTGGCGAGCACGAACCACGTCGAGACGATCGATCTGAGCTACGGCCCGCTCGAGTCGTTCGAGGCCGTGTGCGCGCGCGTGCGCCGCGTGATCGTCTCTCACCACGAGGGGCGCCCGGTGACGCTCGTCGGGCACTCGCTCGGCGGCCTCGTCTCGCGCTGGATCGTGCAAGAGGTCGCGGACGTGGCCGGTCACGTCGATCGCCTGATCACCCTCGCGAGCCCGCACGAGGGCACGACCGCCGCGCGCATTCCCGCGGGGCCGCTGGTGTCTGCGATCCGCCCGCGCAGCGCCGTCCTCGAGACGCTGCGCAAGAGCACCCGAGCGCTCGATCGTGTGCGATGCGTCGCCGTCGTCGCGTCGCGCGACCGGATGATCACGCCGCCGTCGTCGGCGGCCGCGCTCCCCGGCGCCGAGGTCCTCTGGCTCGACGTGGGACACAACGAAATCCTCTTCGATCCCGGGGCGATCGCCATCGTGCAGAAGCACGTGGCCTGACGCGGCCTCTCACAGCCCGAGGGCGCGGCGGACGAACGGCGTGAGCATCGCGTCCCCGTGCTCGGTGAGGAACGATTCGGGGTGGAACTGCACGGCCTCGATCGGCCGGCTCACGTGGCGCATGGCCATGAGGGCGCCGTCGTCCTCGCTCCATGCGCTCGCGACGAGCTCTCGGCCGAGGCTCGCCTCCTCGACCACCCACGAGTGGTACCGCATCACGCGCGGCGAGGCGGGCACGTGCGCGAACGCGCCGCGGCCGTCGTGGCGCAGCGTGCTCGTGCGGCCGTGCATCGTGCGGGGCGCACGCACGACCCGCGCGCCGTGCGCCTCGGCGAGGATCTGCATCCCGAGGCAGACCCCGAAGATCGGCAGCGTCGGCGGAGCCTCGCCCACGAGCTCGAGACACACGCCGGCCTCGCGCGGAAGACCCGGCCCCGGCGAGAGGAGGATGCCACCCGCGTGCGCCAGGAGCGCGTGCACGCTCGTGGCGTCGTTGCGCACGACCGACACGGCCTCGTCGCTCGCGAGGGCTGGCGAGCCCGCGGCTTCTCGCGCTGCGATGCCTCGGACGAGCTGGACGAGGTTGAACGTGAACGAGTCGTAGTTGTCGACGACGAGCAACGACGCGCGGGGCACGCTCACTCCGGCTCGGGCGGCGCGATCGGCTCGGCCGCCCCGGGGTTCGGGTCCTCGGGGCGCTCGCTGCCCGTCGGATCCTCGCCGACACCGTCCTCGCGGCTCGGCAGGCGTGGCGGGGCGCCGCGCTCCTCGAGCGGCGGTCGATCCTCGAGCTCGGGCACCACGCGCGCGAGCTCCGCCTGGAGCGACACGATCCCGACCTGCACCTCGGCGTCGGCGTGCATGGCCTCGACGAGCTGCTCGTCTTCCTGCCCGATGCCGCGCGAGAGCGCAGCGCCCAGCGCGGCGAGCGCCTCGAGCCGCTGGCGGTGCAGACGCACGGCGCGCGAGCGGAAGCGACGCCCATCGGCGCTCGTCATGGGGAGCGCCCGAAGGAGCTCGATCTGCCGCTCGGTCGCGGGGCGCGCGCCCTGCGCGATGAGGTCGGCGGCGAGCACGGGTCGTTCGTCGCGGATGGCCTCGTCGACCTCCTCGAGGGGCAGCCGCGCCGGGTCCTCGAGGAGCTGGTTCGCGAGCGCGCGCACGTCGGCCTGGAGATCCTCCGGCACGGCCGGCGCCTCGGCCTCGCCGCTGCAGCCCGCGCCGCTGGCCGGCACGAGCGCCAGCGCGGCGAGCACGAGCACGCGAGCGCGCCACGCGCTCACGCCGTCACCTCGGTCGCGGCCTCGAAGAGGCCGTGATCGCGATGGAAGCGCTCGATGCGATCGTTGAGCGCCCTCGGGTACTCGACGGCGATGTAGTGCGTGCCTTCGGGCACGACGAAGAGCTCGCCTCGCGCGACGGCCCGCACGATGCGCTCGGCCGCGATGCGCGGCGTCATGAGATCGCGCCCGCCGGCGACCATCAGCACCGGCACCTGCACGCGGCGGAGCACGTCGTGCGCGTCGTGCTCGCCGAGCTGCTCGAGGATCCGCGCGTACGCGCGCATGTCCAGGCCCGCGAACGATCGTGCGAGCACGCCGAAGACCTCGCGATCGATCGACGCCGACGCGATGCCGAGCTGCACCGCGAGATCGATCGTGCCTGGCCAGCGCACCGCCCGGCCCGTCACGGCGGCCAGCAGGCCCGGCGTCCCTTGGGCCAAGCGCAGGAGAGAGGGCGCGAGGCCGCCGAGGCCGGCGAGCGTCTTGAACGGGCTGCCCGCGACCCCGTTCACGAGCACGAGGCTGCGGAACAGGCGCGGCGCGTGCCGGTACATCTCGAGCGAGACCTGCACGCCCATGGACCAACCGAACGCCTCGCAGCGCTGGACCCCTTCCGCCTCCAGCACCGAGAGACCGTCGAGCGCGTGCACGCCGACCGCGAGCGCGTCGCGATCGCGCGGCACGGGCGATTGGTACATGCCGCGGTAGTCCCAGCTGATGAAGCGGTGCTCGCCGCCGAAGCGGCGGATCTGGTGCGACCACGCGCGCCAGCTGCCACCGAGCCCGTTGACGAGCACGATGGGCGGGCCCTGCCCGACGACGTGGTACGCGATCTCCGCGCCGTCGAACGAGCGGATGCGCTTCTCCTCGACGCGCTGCTCGAGGTCACGCACGGTCCCTCCGCAGGCGGAAGGCCGGGCTCGGAACGGGGATGGGCTCGCGTTCGCGCACGGCCGGCCACTGTAGGCCGGGGCCGCGCGGCCGGCCAATCCGTGGCGGCTTGTGGAGCGACACGAGGCGAGGCACCGTGTGTGGACCCGATGGGCACGCCCCTCTTCGATGCGAGCGTCCTCCAGCGCCTCGCGGCTCAGGCCAGGGGGCACGGCGACACGCGCCTCGTCGTCGAGCTCGTGCACGATGCGCTGGCGTCGATCCAGTCGCTCACGGCGGAGATCGAGGACGCGGCCGGCGTGCCCGACTTCCCGCGACTCCGCTCGAGCGCACATCGGATCAAGGGCGTGCTCCGACAGGTCGGCGCGATGCGCATGGGTGAGCGCGCCGCGCGCGTCGAGTCCCTGGCCACCACCGCGGACGACTCCGCGGTCCAGGCCACGCGCGAGATCCTCGATCTGCGCGACGCGACGCTCGAGGCGCTCCGCGAGCACCTCTCGACGCTCGACTGACCGCGGTCCACCGAGGCCGCACGACTGTCCGCTCCTTGCGCAGCGCGGCGCGTTTGCACGGACGGGGACGTGAGGGTAACGGGATCGCTGATGCGACGCACTCTTCGCCTCTTCGCCCCCGCGCTCGTGGCGCTGGCTGCCTGCACGCCTTCGTTTCCGCGCGCCCCCACGCTCCCGTCCGAGCAGGACGCGTTCGGTCAGACCTCCGTCGTGCCCGGCGGGATGGACGACGACGGCCCTGCGGCGCTCGCGCTCTACCCCGGCGACGTGATCACGCTGGTCCTGCAGTCGGCCGAGCGTGAAGAGCAGCCCGGCCTCGTGGTGGACGAGCGCGGCGTGGTGCACGTCCCGCTCGCAGGCGACGTGCAGGTGGGAGGCATACCGCTCCCCCAGGCCGAGCAGGCGCTCGAGACCGCGCTGCGACAGTACGATCGCACCGTGCGCGTGAGCATCCTGCTCACCGACCCCGCGGGACACGGCGCGACGGTCATCGGCGCGGTGGCCGAGCCCGGCCGCTTCACCGTGACGCCCGGCATGCGCCTGGCGGATCTCCTCGCCGTCGCGGGCGGCCCGCAGCGCAACGAAGAGGAGGCCGTGGGCTTCTCGGGCGCCGATCTCGGCGCTGCGCGCCTCGTGCGCAACGGCGAGGCGCTCCCGATCTCGCTCACACTCGCCCTCAACGGCGACCTGCGACACAACGTCCGCGTGCGGCCCGGCGACGTGCTGTACGTGCCGGCGGATCTCCAGCGGCTCGTGTCGGTGATCGGCCAGGTGCGCGACTCGCAGGTCATGCAGCACCGCCCCGGCATGCGCATCACGCAGGCGCTCGCGCTCGCGGGCGGCGTCATGCGCGACGGAAACTGGGGCGACGTCCGCGTCATCCGTGGCGACTCGGAGCACCCGCGCGTGTACCAGGCGAGCGTCGCCGACATCGTCGATGGCCGCTCGCCCGACGTCGTCCTGGCCCCTGGTGACATCGTCTACGTCGCCAGCGCCGGCCACGCGGATCTCCGCGACGTGATGAACTCCGTCGCGGCCTTCTTGTCGCTCGGCACGACCGGCGCGCTCATCGGCGTCACCGCCGCCGCGACGGCGACGAGCCCCTGACGACGCCACGCTCGAGACGCCGAGGTCCCGCACGCGTCGCGCGGACCTCGCATCCATTCAGATCGATCGGAGAGAGGGACCATGGTGTTCGCCTGCTACGTGATGGGCAACGAGTCGCTGGCCGTTCAGTGCGCGGAGGTGCTGCTCTCGCACGGCAACGCGGTGCGCGGCGTCATCACCCGCGACGAGGGCATCGAGGCCTGGGCGCGCAAGAAGGGCATCCGCGTCGTCACGCCCCCGAGCAGCAAGACCGATGGCAAGTCGCTGCGCGAGCGCATCCTCGAGGACGCCGAGCCCTTCGAGTGGCTCTTCTCGATCGCGAACCTCTCGATCATCCCCGACGACGTGCTCGCGCTGCCGACCAAGGGCAGCCTCAACTTCCACGACGGTCCCCTCCCCCGCTACGCCGGGCTCAACGCGCCCTCGTGGGCGATCCTCCGCGGCGAGGCGGAGCACGGCATCTCGTGGCACCTGATCGAGGGCGGCGTCGACGAAGGCGACGTGCTCGAGTCCGAGCGCTTCGCGCTCGGTGAGAACGACACGTCGGTCGTCGCGAACACGCGCTGCTGGGAAGCGGCGATCGAGTCCTTCGGGCGCCTCGTACCGCGCCTCGTCGACGGCTCGTTCACGCGCACCAAGCAGGATCTGTCGCAGCGCACCTACTTCGGCCGCTTCGATCGGCCCGAGGCCGGCGCGACGATCGACTGGACGCGACCGGCGCGAGAGATCTCGGGGCTCGTGCGCGCGCTCGACTTCGGGCCTCGCTACACGAACCCGATGGGCAGCGCGAAGAGCTTCGTCGGCCACGCGGGCCCCGGCGCCTCCGTGATCCTGCTGCCCGAGGTCCGCGAGGGCGCCTCCGAGGTCTCCGAGGCCGCGGGCACCGTCATCGCCGTCGGTGACGACGGCTCGCTCGAGATCGCCACGGGCAAGGGCTCGCTCCGCTTCGCGCGCGCGCTCTGCCGCGAAGGCACGCTCCGCACGCCCGAGCAGCTCGCCGAGCTGGGCATCGTGCGCGGCGCGATCCTGCCGAGCCCCGACGCGGCGCGGAAGGCTGCGCTCGGCGAGCTCGACGCCGCCCTCGCGAAGCACGAGCCCTTCTGGGGCCCGCGCCTCACGCGCCTCGTGCCGGTGGAGCTCGCGGCGATCGATCGCGCCGCGACCCGCGCGCCCGTGCACGTGCGCGCACCGCTCGGCGTGCCCGCCGGTGTCACGACCACCGACGTGGTCGCGGCCGCGACGGCGTGGCTCTCGCGCATCACCGGACAGCCGGTGTTCGACGTCGGCTATCGCACCGCCGGTGTGAGCCGTCGCGTCGCAGGCGAGACGCAGCTCCTCTGCGAGGTGGTGCCGCTCCGCGTCGAGGTGAGCGAGGGCGCGAGCTTCGAGCAGCATCGCAGCCAGGTCGCGGCAGAGCGTGCGCGCGTCGACGCGAAGGAGACGTACCGCCGCGATCTCTACGCGCGCGTGCCCGGCGCGATCCGTCCGCGCTGGGACGTCGTCGTCGAAGAGGTCGCCGATCTCGCCGACGTGCGGCCGCACGCCGGCACGCCGCTCACGCTCGCCTTCGCGCCGACGAGCGGCGCCGCGATGCTGGTGTGCGACGCCTCGCGCATCGCCTCGGGTGAGATCGAGCGCATGGTCGCGCGCCTCGGCGTGCTCTTCTCCGCCGCCATGGCCGCGCCCGCGACGGACGTCGCGCGCCTGCCGCTCCTCACGGCGGACGAGCGCGACCGCATGATCCGCCAGTGGAACGCGACGACGACCGAGATCACGCCGCGCTGCGTCCACCACCTCTTCGAGCAGCAGGTCGATCGCACGCCCGCCGCGACGGCGATCGTGTTCGAGGACCAGAAGCTCACGTACCGAGAGCTCGACGAGCGCGCGAACCGCCTCGCGCACCACCTCGTGTCGCTCGGTGTCCGGCCCGACGCGCCGGTCGCGCTCCACGTGCGTCGCGGCCCCGACCTCGTGATCGGCGCGCTCGCGATCCAGAAGGCCGGCGGCGCGTACGTGCCGATCGACCCGAGCTACCCGGCCGACCGCATCGCCCTCTACCTCGAGGACAGCAAGAGCGCGGTCGTCGTCACCCACGCCGCGCTCGCCGAGAAGCTGCCGGCCGGCGTCACGGCCACGCCCGTGCGCCTCGACGCCGACGCGGCCGCCATCGCCGCGCACCCCGTGTCGCGCCCGAGCGTCGCCGTGGGGCCGTCGAACGTCGCGTACCTCATCTACACCTCGGGCTCGACCGGCAAGCCCAAGGGCGTGATGGTCGAGCACCGCAACGTCGCCAACTTCTTCGTCGGCATGGACCCGTGCGTGCCGCACCAGCCGGCCGGCACGTGGCTCGCGGTGACGAGCCTCAGCTTCGACATCAGCGTGCTCGAGCTCTTCTACACGCTCGCGCGCGGCTTCACGGTCGTGCTCTCGAGCGACGAGGATCGTGCGCTCGTCTCGAGCGGGGCGAGCGCGGTGAGCGACCGCGCCATCGGCTTCTCGCTCTTCTACTTCGCGAGCGACGAGGGCGAGAAGAACGCGGGCAAGTACCGCCTCCTCCTCGAAGGCGCGAAGTTCGCCGACGCGCACGGCTTCGAGGCCGTCTGGACGCCCGAGCGTCACTTCGGCGCGTTCGGTGGTCTCTACCCGAATCCGTCGGTGGCGAGCGCGGCCGTCGCGGCCGTCACGCAGCACGTGAAGATCCGCGCGGGCTCGTGCGTGATCCCGCTCCATCACCCCGCGCGCATCGCGGAAGAGTGGGGCCTCGTCGACAACCTCTCGAACGGACGCGTCGGCATCTCGTTCGCGAGCGGCTGGCACCCGAACGACTTCGTCTTCCGCCCCGAGAATTTCGCGAACGCCAAGCAGGCGATGATCCGTGACGTCGAGGTCGTGCGGCGCCTCTGGCGCGGCGAGACGATCGAGTTCGACGGCCCCAAGGGCAAGGTACCGGTGCGCACGCTGCCGCGCCCCATCCAGAAGGAGCTGCCGGTCTGGCTCACCGCGGCCGGCAACCCGGAGACCTTCGCGGCCGCGGCGCGCGCGAAGGCGGGCCTGCTCACGCACCTCCTCGGTCAGACGATCGAGGAGGCCAAGGAGAAGATCGCCGTCTACCGCAAGACCTGGAAGGAGTGCGGCCACGAGGGCGAGGGCCACGTCACGCTCATGCTCCACACCTTCGTCGGCGCCGACGAGCGCACGGTGAAGGAGACGGCGCGACAGCCGATGAAGGACTACCTGCGCACCGCGATGAACCTCATCGCGCAGCACGCGTGGAGCTTCCCGGCCTTCAAGAAGCACGCGAAGGAAGGCGCGAGCTTCGACGACAACTTCTCGAGCCTCTCGCCCGAGGACGCCGACGCGCTCCTCGATCACGCGTTCGAGCGCTACTACGAGACCGCCGGCCTCTTCGGCACCCCCGAGAGCGCCATGCGCATGGTCGATCGCTGCAAGGAGATCGGCGTCGACGAGATCGGCTGCCTCATCGACTACGGCATCGACTCGGACACGGTGCTCGCGCACCTCGAGCACCTGAACCGCCTGCGCGAGGCCGCGCAGCCGCGCGCGAAGGTCGAGGCCAACGACTACTCCATCAGCGCGCAGATCGAGCGCTGGGGCGTGACGCACCTCCAGTGCACGCCGTCGATGGCGCGCATGCTCCTCATGAACGACGAGGCGCGCCTCGCGCTCGGCCGCGTGAAGCACCTCTTCGTCGGCGGAGAGGCGCTGCCCGGTGCGCTCGTGGCCGATCTCGGCAAGGTGACGCGCGCGAGCGTGACGAACATGTACGGTCCCACCGAGACGACCATCTGGTCGTCGTACGAGGTGGCGCGCCCCATCGAGGGCACCGTCGGCATCGGCCGCGCGATGGCCAACCAGACGATGTACGTGCTCGACGCGCACCGCGAGCCCGTGCCGCTCGGTGCGCCCGGCGAGCTCTACATCGGTGGCCTCGGCGTCGCGCGCGGCTACTTCGAGCGCCCCGAGCTGACAGCCGAGCGCTTCGTGCCCGACCCGTTCGCGGGCAAGGCGTGGGGCGACGAGGCCGCGCGCATGTACCGCACCGGCGACCTCGTGCGCTGGTCGCAGGACGGGCGCATCGAGTTCCTCGGACGCGTCGATCACCAGGTGAAGATCCGCGGCTACCGCATCGAGCTCGGCGAGATCGAGGCGCGCATGGCGGGCTTCGAGGGCGTGCGCGAGGCGGTGGTCATCGCGCGCGAGGACACGCGCGGCGACAAGCGCCTCGTCGGCTACTACACGGTGCACGCCGACGGGAACGTCGATCCCCGCGAGCTGGCCAAGGCGCTCGGCACCGCGCTGCCCGAGTTCATGGTGCCCGCGCACCTCGTCGAGCTCGCGAAGTTCCCGCTGACCCCGAACGCGAAGATCGATCGCAAGGCCCTGCCGCGCCCCGACGCGACGCAGGGACGCATCGGCCGCACGGTCGAGCACGTCGAGGCGTCCAACGACCTCGAGAAACAGATCGCGGACGTGTGGAAGCGCATCCTCGGGCTCGCGAAGGTCGGCACGCACGACAACTTCTTCGAGCTCGGTGGGCACTCCCTGCTCGCAGTCCAGGCGCACCGCGAGATCAAGGCGGCCACCGGCAAGCCGCTCACGATCACCGACATCTTCCGCTTCCCGACGATCGCCGGCCTCTCGCGCTTCCTCGGGGCCGAAGACGGCGGTGGCGCGGACAAGGCGCTCGAGGAGAGCGCGGACCGTGCGGCCGCACGCCGCGCCGCGATGCAGCAGCGCGCAAACGTCCGACGGCGTTGAAACGGGCCAGAGGCGCGCGGCGGGGTGAGCCTTCGCCCCGTCGCTCTGGCCTTCGACCGGGGACCCGTTCATAGTCCGGCCCCGCGGCGGAGCCATCTCGGCCTCCCGGACCTCCCCTCGCAATGGCCAGCAAGAAGGACGTAGCTGCCGACAGCGACGAGACGTCGGGCCCTTCGCGGCCAGGGCGGCCGATCGAGCCGCGTAGGGTCCTGGCCATCGTCGGGCGTGGCCGCTGGCTGCTCATCGCCGCAGCCGCGCTCGGCCTCGCGATCGGTGTGGTCGTCGCGAAGTTGGTGCTCCGCCACACCTACGAGACGAACACCTCGATCCGCTACGAGGGCGCCGAGCCCCTCGATCCCGCGACGCCCCCCGACATCCGCCGCGATCTGCCGCCGCTGGTCGATTCGCTCCGCCGCGAGGTCGTGATCGAGGAGCTCAAGCGCCGCATGGGGCTCACGGCGGTCCCGAACGCGGTGATCAACACCCGCTTCTCGCAGATGCTCGACGATCAGGCCGCGATCCTGTCGATCACCGCGACCGGCGACTCGCCCGAAGACGCCGCGACGTTCGCCAACACGCTCGTCGACGTCTTCCTCGAGCACCAGGTCGAGCGCCGAGGGGCGGCCATCGCGGAAGCGATGGCGACGATCGACGAACGCATCACCGCAGCGCAGGAAGAGCAGTCGCGCGCACAGTCGGCGTACGACGCGTTCCGGCTGGCGCACGGCGTCTCGACGGAGCTGAGCGACGATCAGACGGCGGCGATGGCAGCCGCCGCCGACCTCCAGGCGCGGGCATCGCTCGCGAGCGCATCGATCTCCGGCCTCGAAGCGCGCGTCGCGCGTCTGCGCGAGCAGCTCACGAGCGCGAGCGCCGGTTCGAGCGGCTCGAGCGATCCCGCGCAGGAGAGCAGCGCCGGCGCGAGCGCACGTGCAGCGCTCGCCGAGGCGCGCCGCCAGCTCGAGTCCGTGCGTGGCCGCCTCTCTCCCGATCACCCGCGCTACCAGGCGCTCGAGCAGCAGGTCGCCGAGCTCGAGGCGCAGGTGCGCGCCGCCGGAGGCACGGGTGGCGGCGGCGGCTCGGGCGGCTCGCGCACGATCCAGGACGCCCTGCGTGCGGCGGAAGCCGAGCTCGAGTCCACGCGCCGCGAGCAGGCCGAGCTGCAGACGCTCGCGCAGGCCGCACAGGCGCGCGTCGCCTCGTTCTCCGCGATCGAGGGCGAAGCGACGGAGCTCCTCGCCGACGTCACGGTGAAGACCCAGCTCCTCTCCGAGCTGCGCAACCGTCGTGCGCGCCTCGACAACATGCGGAGCGAGATCGACACGGGCTTCCGCGTGGTCGCGCGCGCCGTGCCTCCCGACAGCGCCGTGCCCTCCAAGCGCAAGTACTACGTGGCGATCGGCACACCGGTCGTGTTCGTGCTGCTCGTGCTCCTCGTGCTGCTCGTCCAGGAGCTGCGCGCGCTCAGGCTCTACAGCGCGGCCGAGGTCGCGTTCTGGGCCAACGCGCCCGTCATCGGCGCGACGACGTGGCCCCGCGAGCCCAAGGCGCTCTCGGATCTGATCTCGGATCTCGACGACTTCGTGCCCGATGCGAGAGGCGTCATGCTGATCGTGGGCGTGACGGACAAAGAGACGCCGCTGGCCGTCGAGCTCGCGCGCAGCATGAACGCGGACTGGTCGCCCGACGCGACCTCGATCGATCTCGGGCCGCGCGGCGCCGACGGGCGAGGCGCCGACGTCGGTGGGCGACGCTCGCTGCCATCGCACGCGGGCGCAGACTCGTTCGAGAACGCACCCACGAACGTCCGCAACGATCTCCTGGCGCCGCCGACGCTCGTGCAGTCGGGCGCGCCGTACGGCCTCTTCTCGGGCAGTGATCCCGGCCAGCGCCTCATGGTGACGCCGTGGGACAACACGCTCGAAGGCGCCGGCTTGCGACGCCAGGCACGCCTCGCGGATCGCGTGCTCGTGGTGGTGCCTTCGGGTGGCATCGGCGTGCGCGAGCTCAGGGACGCGCAAGCGCGCCTCGGGCGCGAGACGGGCATCGGCTTCGTCGTCGTCGGCCTCCACGCCGACCTCACCAAGCTCCCCGATCGCTGTGGGCCGGTGGACGAGTTCTGGGCTGCCACGCGGCAGGCCTCTGCGGCCGAGGTCTGACGTGCTCCTCGCCGCGCTCAGGCGAGCCCGCGCGCTCCGCCGCACCCCGCGCCGTCGCCGCGTGCTCGCGATCTCGTCCGGAGGCGGCCACTGGATCGAGCTGCTCCGCCTGCGGCCAGCGTTCGAGGGGCACGAGCTGGTGTGGTGCACCGTCGACGAGGCGTACCGCACGCACGTGCCCGGGGAGCCGTTCCACACGGTGCGGGACGTGACGCGCTGGGATCGGGTCGGCCTCGTCCAGTGCGCCGCCGAGGTGCTCTCCGTGCTTGTGCGCGTGCGCCCCGAGGTGGTCGTCTCCACGGGCGCCCTGCCCGGCTTCTTCGGCATCGTGCTCGCGAAGTCGCTCGGGGCGCGCACCGTGTGGGTCGACAGCCTCGCGAACGTCGAGGAGCTGTCCATGTCGGGCAAGCGCGTCGGCCCCTTCGCGGATCTCTGGCTGACCCAGTGGCGCGAGCTCGCCGAGCCCGCGGGGCCGCACTACCGAGGCGCGGTGATCTGAGGCGCATGGCTCGCATCTTCGTCACCGTGGGCGCGCAGATGCCCTTCGATCGGCTCGTGCACGCCGTCGATGCGTGGGCGCACGCGCGCGGCCGCGAGGCCGACGTGCTCGCGCAGATCGGCCCCTCGGACGCGCCGCCCACGCACGTGAAGCACGTGCGCTTCCTCGAGCCCGAGGCCTTCGATCGCGCCTACGAAGAGGCCGATCTCGTGGTCGCGCACGCGGGCACCGGCTCGATCCTCGCGGCGCTCGAGCGCGGCAAGGCGATCGTGGTCATGCCGCGCCGCGCCGCGCTCCGCGAGACCCGCAACGATCACCAGGTCGCCACGGCCAAGGCCTTCGCATCGCTCGGTCGCATCCCGGTCGCGTGGGACGAGACCGAGATCGCCGCCGCGCTCGATCGCGCGGGCACGGGCGCCGGCACGCTGGTCGTCGGCCGCTTCGCGTCGGACGAGCTCGTCACGGCGATCCGCACCTTCGTCGAGTCCTGATCCCACTCCCCTCGTTCTCACGTCTCTCGTTCTCTCGCCTCTCTCCTCGTTGCTCGTCTCCTGGGCCTCGCGAACGGCGAGCCCCCTCGAGGCAACGATCGCCAGCACGGAGCTCCAGCATGAAGATCCTCGTCACCGGCGGCGCCGGGTTCATCGGCAGCCACGTCGCAGATGCCTTCCTCGCCCTCGGACACGAGGTCGTCGTGATCGACGACCTCTCCTCGGGCCGCCGCGAGAACGTGCCGAAGGAAGCACGCTTCGTCGCGCTCGACATCCGCGATCAGGGCGCGGTGGATCGCCTCTTCGCCGAGACGCGCTTCGACGCGATCAGCCACCAGGCCGCGCAGACGAGCGTGTCGGTCAGCACGCGCGAGCCTGTGCGCGACGCGCAGATCAACGTGCTCGGCACGGTGCACTTGCTCGAGGCCGCCGTGCGCTCCGGCGTGGCGCACGTCGTCTTCGCGTCCACGGGCGGCGCCATCTACGGCGAGGTGCCCGGCCCCGGCAAGGCCACCCTCGAGACGCCACAGCGGCCGCTCTCGCCCTACGCGTGCAGCAAGCTCGCGTGCGAGGCGTACCTCCGCCGCTACGCGCACGACTTCCCGCTCAAGACGACGGTGCTGCGCTACGCGAACGTCTACGGTCCGCGTCAGGACCCGCACGGCGAGGCCGGCGTGGTCGCGATCTTCTCGCAGCGCCTGCTCGCGGGCGAGCCCATCCGCGTCAACGCGCGCAAGGTCGAGGGCGACGAGGGCTGCGTGCGCGACTACGTCTTCGTGGGTGACGTCGTGAAGGCGAACGTCCGCGCACTGACGGGCCAGATCACGCTGCCGGTCGTGCACTGCGCGACGGGCATCGAGACCACGACGCGCACGCTCGCGGAGCGCATCGCGGCTGCGGCGGGCGTGACGCCCAGCATCGGTTCGGGCGCGCGCCGCGACGGCGACGTGGAGCGCTCGGTGCTCGAGCCGACGCTCGAGGCGACCGGCGCCGCGCCGACGGGACTCGACGAGGGCCTCGCCGCGACCGTCGCGTGGTTCCGCGATCGACGCTGACGACGCACGGTGTCTCTCGCGCCTTCGGCGCGGCAGGGGGGAGCAACTCCCCCCAATCCCCCACTCGACGCTCCCCAAGCCTCGCTTTCTCGCGCGCTCCTGGGGTGAGCTGCGCTCACCCCCGGTGATCGGACACCGCGCGCAGGAACGAAGTGACGAGCACGGGGAGAACCCGGCGAGGCGTCCCCCGGGAGTCCGTTGGTCGATTCTTTCTCGACCTCTCACCCGCGCTCGGCGCGGGCCTTGATGCCGCGGAGCATGCGGCGCTCCATGACGAACGCGATGGGCTCGACGACGTGCCACGCGACGTGGCTCTGCGCGCCCTTCGCGTAGCCGTTGCGGCCGCGCACGAGGAGGCGCGTGCCGCGCTCGCCCTCGGGCTCGAGCACGAAGACCCACGTCGCGCTGCGCTCCGGCTGACGCGTCTCGGGGTGGAGCGCACACATGACCAGCGCGCGCTCGGGCACGACGTCGAGCACGACCTGCCCCGGGAACTTCTTCTCCGCGGGGCCGAAGAGCACGCAGTCCCCCACGGCGAGCTGCTGGTGCTCGGGCGCGATCGTGTCCGCGCTGTGCATGTCGCAGCCGACGAGGTTCTCGAGGCCGTCGTAGCTGTAGAGGCCGCCTCGGCCCTGACCGATCTGCACGAGCCATGGCCAGACGGCCGACGGCGGCGCGTCGATCGAGATGGCGCGCGTGTACGCGAGGCGCGGGCTCGGCACGATCTCGTCGCCCGGAAGCGAACGCCGCACCTCGTCGGGCGTCGCGCCCCAGCGGTTGAACCACCACCGCGACAAGGGCGCCGTCGGAACGATCACGGCCATGTCGAGGAGGCCGCGGAGCGTGCTGGGGTGGAACGCTCGGTCCATGGCCCGGGTCTACGCGCGGCCCCACCTCTCCCAACGGCGGGCCCCGCCTTGCGAAGACGTCGGACGCGTGGTTCTCGCGCCGTGATGACGAACACGCGACGCGCTCTCCGCACCCGCCCGCTCCTCACGGGCCTCCTCGGTTCGTCGCTGTTCGTGGCTGCCTGCGGTGCTCCCGCAGCGACGACGCCGTCTTCGAGGCGCTGCGCCCCGGAGGCGTCTACGGCATCGTCGATCACGCGGCGGCAGCGGGCCACGGCACGACCGACGCGCAGACGCTCCACCGCATCGAGCGCTCCGTCGTCGTCGACGAGGTGCTCGCCGCCGGCTTCGTGCTCGACGCCGAGGCCGACTTCCTCGCGAGCCCCGAGGAACCCACGACTGGAACGCCTCGCCCCGCGAGGCCGGCGAACGGCGCGGCACGAGCGATCGCTTCGTGCTGCGCTTCCGACGCCCCGAGTGAGGCCCCGAGCGACGCACCGCACGCCCATCTCGCGTTGACGGCTCGCCGCCATCCGTCATCCTCGGCGCGTCGGAGAGGCTCGGGTGATCGCTGGTGACCCGTGCGCGAGCGCGAGTCACGAGAGGAAAGTCCGAGCTCCACAGGGCAGGATGCCAGCCAACCGCTGGTGGGGGCGACCCCGAGGACAGTGCAACAGAGAACAGACCGCCGCGACCGCTCGCAAGGGCGCTCGCGGTAAGGGTGAAACGGTGAGGTAAGGGCTCACCGGGCCGGTGGTGACATCGGCCGCGAGGCAAACCCCATCCGGAGCAAGACCGAATAGGGAGGCGTTCGAGGGCGGCCCGCCCGAAGCCTCCGGGTGTGTCGCTGGAGGCCTGCGGCAACGCAGGTCCTAGAGGAATGATCGCCACCGGCGCTGCGGCGACGCACGCTGGAACAGAACTCGGCTTACGAGCCGTCCGACCACGGAGCCCCGACGCGAAAGCCGAGGGGCTCCGCGCTTTGTGCGGCCCGACGAACTTGGCGCTGGCGCGACCGCCCCCTTCCTCTATCTTCCGGACCCTTCATGGACGAGCAGACGATCAGAGCGAAGCTCAAGCAGTGGATCCGAGATCACGCCAAGGCGTCAGCCAACGACCTGGCGGACGACACGCCGGTCCTCGACACCGGCATCCTGAGCTCGCTCGACATCGTGGAGCTCGTCCTCTTCATCGAGAGCCTCAAGGGCGACGAGGTCGACCCGGACAACATCGAGCCCGAGTCGTTCAAGAGCGTCGACGCCATGATGAAGGGGTTCTTCGGTGGCTGAGTCGGACGGAGCGGACCGCACGCTGCGCTCGGGCTTCGTGCGCTCCGCGTCGCGCTTCGCCGAGCGACCCGCGCTCTACGTGGACGGCGCCGAGCACAGCTACGCGAGCCTGCTCTCGTACGCGCGTCGCATCGCGGCCACGCTCCTGCGCGAAGAGCCCGTCGCCTCGCGCAGCGCCGACGCGCCCAAGCTCACCGCCGTCTTCGGCCACCGTCACCTCGAGACCTTCGCGGGCATCCTCGGCGCGCTCCTGCGCGGCGACGGCTACGTGCCGCTCAACCCGATCTTCCCGACCGACCGCACGCGCGCGATGCTCGTGCGCTCGGGCGTGCGCTCGATCGTCGTCGACGCGAGCGGCCTCGCGCAGCTCGACGACGTGCTGAAGGACGTCCCGGGATCACTCGTGATCCTCGCGCCGGGCGCGGACGACCTCTCCGAGCTCGCGGCGCGCTGGCCCGCGCACCGCTTCGTGTCGCGCAAGGAGCTCGCGGACGAGGGCTCGCTCGTGATCCCCGAGGCCTCGCCCGATGGCATCGCGTACCTGCTCTTCACGTCGGGATCGACCGGCCAGCCCAAGGGCGTCATGGTCGCGCACCGCAACGTGCGCCACTTCCTCGACGTGATGGCCGAGCGCTACGGCATCACGGAAGAGGACCGCTTCTCGCACACCTTCGATCTCACGTTCGATCTCTCGGTCTTCGATCTCTTCCTCGCGTGGGAGCGCGGCGCGTGCGTCTGCTGCCCGACGGCGGGCGAGAAGATGCTGCCCGGCAAGTACGTGACGAAGCACGCGCTCACGGTGTGGTTCTCCGTGCCCTCGACCGCGGTGCTGATGAACAAGCTCCGCATGCTCAAGCCCGGGCAGTACCCGAGCCTGCGCTGGGCCCTCTTCTGTGGCGAGGCGCTGCCCGCCGAGGTCACGCAGACCTTCGCGGCGGCGTGCCCGAGCGCGATCACCGAGAACCTCTACGGTCCGACCGAGCTCACCATCGCGTGCACGCTCTACCGCTGGGACGCCGAGCGCTCGCCGGCCCAGTGCCACCTCGGCGTCGTGCCGATCGGCGAGCCCTACCCCGGCATGGAGGTGCTCGTCTGCGACGAGTCGCTGCACGAGGTCGCCGAGGGGCAGGACGGCGAGCTGCTCATGACCGGGCCGCAGATGGCGCTCGGCTACTACCGCGACGCCGAGAAGACCGCGGCAGCGTTCGTGATCCCGCCAGGCCGGGATCGCACGTACTACCGCACGGGGGATCGCGTGCGACGCATGCCCGCCGGCGAGCCGCTGGTGTACCTCGGGCGCGTCGACAACCAGATCAAGATCCAGGGCTACCGCGTCGAGCTCGGCGAGATCGAGGCCGTGATCCGCGAGGTCTCGGGCGCCGACGTCGCGATCGCGATCGGCTTCCCGCGCACCTCGAGCGGCGCCGATGGCGTGGTCGCGTTCGTCGCGACGGGGCCCGCCGTGACGGGCACGCCCGTCGAGGCCGACGCGATCCGCGCTGCGAGCGGCACGCGCCTGCCCTCGTACATGCAGCCGCGCGAGGTCCGCTTCGTCGCGAGCTTCCCGCTCAACGCGAACGGCAAGGTCGATCGCAAGGCCCTGCTCGCGACCCTCGAGGCCGAGGGCAAGCCCGCGTGACGCTCGCGCGCTCCCGCTGGATCGCGAAGAAGGCCGCGCGCGCCGCGGTCGTGCTCGGGGCACGCGCCGGCTGGCAGCTCGCCTCACCGCGCTCGCGCGCGGTCGTCCGCGTGCTCACGTATCACCGCTTCGGCCGGATCACGCGTGATCCGTTCTGCGTGACGCCCGAGGACTTCGAGGCGCACGTCGCGCTCCTCTCGCGTGAAGGCCGCGCTGTCTCGCTCGAGGACGTGATCGCGTTCGCGAAGGGCGAGCGGCACCTGCCCGAGGACGCGTGCCTCGTCACGATGGACGACGGCTACGTCTCGATGCTCGAGACCGCGCTGCCGATCCTCGCGAAGCACCGCGTGCCTTCGGTCGCCTTCATCACCGCGAGCTTCGTCGACGCGGCGCGCATCCAGGGCCAGCCCGAGCCGTTCCTCACCAAGGCGCAGCTCCGCGCCATGCATGAGGGCGGCATGACGATCGGCGCGCACGCCTTCACGCACCGGTCGATGGGCAAGCTCTCGATCGCCGAGGCGCGCGAGGAGATCGTGCGCGCGAAGAAGACGCTCGAGGACGCGCTCGGCGCGCCCGTCACGAGCTGGGCCTATCCCTTCGGCACGCACGGCGACTTCAGCGAGGCCACCGATCGCGCGCTCGAGGAGGCGGGCTACACTGTCACCTTCCACAGCCAGCACGGGCCCGTGGTGCCGGGGATGATCACGCCCGGCACACCGCTCCGCAGCCTGCCGCGGATCAAGGTCGAGTCCGGCGAGAGCCTCACGCAGCTCGATGCCATCAGCCGCGGCGCGATGGACGGCTGGTCCATCGTCGACAGGAACCTCTGGCGCCTCCAGCGCGTCCGCGCCGACGTCGTCCCCGACGCGTGATCACGGACGACACGGGCGCTCGCTGAGCGCATGGAGCGCCGGTCGGCGGAGGCGAACGACTTGTGCCTGGGTGCCCGACCGATCACCCTGGGGACGCAATGGGCAGGTGGCGACGTGGAGGCTCGCTCGGGATCTCGCTCCTGGCCGGCAGCGCCAGCGCGTGTGTGAGCACGGCGGTGGAGGACGACGCCGCGAGCCCTCCCGACGCGCCCGACGAGGGTTCGTGGAGCCGCTGCTGCGTCGGGGCTCACCTGGCCATTCCTGGCGGTGCGTCGCGAGGCTCCGGAGACTCGCTGGAGTGCTACTGCCCGCCGAGCATCGCCTGCAACTACGCGTGGGGCGCCTGTTTCCGCGATGCAGGCGCGAGCGTCGACGACACCGGCTTCGCGGACGCAGACCCGATGGACGCGAGCGCGCTCGACACGCTCGCCACCGAGGATGCGAGCCTCTGAGCGCAGGGCGCTACGTGCTGGATGGTGAAGATGGACGTCGGATGTGGGCGACCAGCATCCTCGGGAGGGAGAACGCGATGCGGAGCGAGATGGCTTGGATGACCTGCTTCGGCGGAATCGTCGCCTGCACGCCCGGCGACGGGTCGGACGCGGGGCAGGACGCAAGGACGCCCACGACGCTCGACGCGGGGGGTGACGCCGGAGCCCCGGCAGCGCCCGACGTGGGCGGTGGCGGAGGGCAATGGCTGCGGTGCTGCGTGGGCGACCTGGCGATCCCCGGGATCCAGTCGCGCGGGTCGGGAGACTCCCTCGAGTGCTTCTGTCCCGCGGGCGTGATCTGCAACTACGGCCAGTGTGATCGCTGGGACTCGGGTCTCTTCGCCTCGGACGACGCTGGCCTCGACGCTGGCCTCGACGCGGGCTTCGACGACGCTGGCCCCATCGAAGACGCGGCGGTCGACGCGCTCCTCACCGACGACGCAAGA
This sequence comes from Sandaracinaceae bacterium, assembly GCA_044376125.1. Taxonomy (GTDB): domain Bacteria; phylum Myxococcota_A; class Polyangia; order Polyangiales; family Sandaracinaceae; genus JAFLCL01. The sequence goes on along the minus strand of JBILLJ010000018.1, from coordinate 55,805 downwards.
CCATGACGGCACGACGTGGGTTGTGGATCTCGGCCCTCGGCCTCGGCGCAGACGCGGACGACGTGATCTTCGACGCGCGGATCGCGAACGACACGGCGGACGATCTGTCGATCGCACCGGACGCACCATGAGCGAGGCGCGGCCGCTCCGGCGGGATCGCGACTCGGTGTTCGGCACGATGTTCCGAGCGCGGTACGGCGAGGACGTCGATCTCTCGGATCTGCGTCCCGAGCAGTATGCGCCCGAGCGGCTCTCCCACGCGCGCTCGGTGTGGTCCGAGCGCGTGCAGACGGAGATGCGATCGGCCCAGATCATGGGGCGATTCGTGAGCGAGGTGATGGCGGCAGGCGATCCGCTCGACGTCTACGCGGGGGCCGTGGACATGCTCGACGACGAGATCCGTCACGTGGCGAGCACCTCCGCGCTTCTGCGCGCGCTCGGCGGCACGCCCCTTCTGCCCGACCCGATCGAGCAACGCGAGAGCGAGGCGTTCCTCGCGCGTCCGGCCGCTGAGCGCGCGCTCTCGACGGCGATCTCGATGCTCGCGATCGCCGAGTCCCTCTCGCACCACTACATCGAGGACCTCGGGCGGCGCTGCACGAACCCCGCCGTGGCGCGCGTGATCCAGGCCACGAGCGCCGACGAGGCCGAGCACCACGCGTTCGGCTGGACCTACCTCGAGAGATCGCTCGCGCGCTTCGCGCCACGTGACCGCGCGGTGTGGGCGCAGATCACCGACCGCATGCTCGCGCCGCGGCGCGCCAGCACCCGCGCCGAGCTCGCGCGCATCGAGCCCAGCCGGCGCTCGCTCGACGCGTGGCCCGAGCCGGAGCTCGCAGAGCTGGGTCTCTTCTCGCGCGAGCGACAGGCGCTCCTCACCGACGTGGCGCTGCGCACCGTCGTCGAGCCGAAGCTCGCAGCGCTCGGGCTCGTCCACATCGATCCCGCGCGCTGATCACCAGCACATCGCTCCGCAGCCGCCGCTCGACGGGCGCACGGCCGGGCACTCCCCTTTCTTGACCAGCGAGCGCGGGGTCCTCGATACCCGCAGCATGTCTCGCGCTCTCGTGCGACGTCTTGCGTCTGCGCTCGTGCCGTTCGTCGTCGCCGCGTGCGGCGGCGATCCGTCGAGCCCCGCCGCGGAGGACGAAGCGCTTGCGTCCACCACGCCCGCCGCCTCGCAGGTGACCGCACGCGTCGTGTCGGCAAGCACACCCGCGCCCGCCGCGCCGGCCGCACCTGCGCGACGCGTACGGCTCGACGGGCCGCGCGCGGACGTGCCGGCGGGCACCTTCGAGGTGGGCAGCGTGCCGGGCACGCCGTTTCGTCGGAGCTCGCGCGAGGCCGATCGTGTGAGCGTGACGCTGCCGGGCTTCTCGATCGATCGACGCCCCTACCCCAACGATCCCAACCTCGCGCCGCTGCTCGTCGCGAGGCGCGCGGAAGCCCAGGCGCTCTGCGCCGAGCGCGACGGACGCCTCTGCACCGAGCTCGAGTGGGAGCGCGCCTGCGGTGGCCCCGAGGCGAGCGCGTACGCGACGGGCGCTGCGATGGATCTCGATGCGTGCATGCGTGATCCCGCGAGCTGCGCGAGCGGCTTCGGCGTGATCGCGATGGGCGTCGAGCGACCCGAGTGGACCGCCTCCGACGTCGAGACGCGGCTCGGTGTGCGCGCCGTGATCCGCGGCGCACGCAGCGATCAGGCGGCCGACTTCCATCGCTGCGCCGCACGCTACGAGCAGCCCGCGGCCGCCGCGCCCGAGCTGCCACCGGTGCAGCCCTCGGCGTTCCACTGCTGCCACGGACCGGCGCCCGAGGTCGCGTACCCGAGCCCCGACACGCACCGGCAGTTCGTCGACGTGACGATGACGATCGACGAGATCCGCGCCGCGCTGCGCTCGGTGCCCGAGCTCGCGCCGTGGGCCGACGCGTTCGAGCCCTACGACGCGGAGGACGGCGACCGTGCGCTCGCTCGCGGCAACGCGACGCGCGGTGCCCTCCAGGGCTGGGAGCTCGCGAACGGCCCGTTCCGCTGGTCTCCCGCGCAAGGCGATGAAGCCCTCGTGGTCTCGGGACGGAGCGGCGAGGACACGGTGATCGCGGTGCTCTATCCGCGCCCCGGCGAGGGCTTCTGGCACGGCGGATCGTTCGTGCTCGAGAACGAGATCGCGCCCATCGCGATCTCGCGCACGCCACCCTCGCGCGAGGAGCTCCTCTGGACCGCGTGTCAGGGCTGCGGCGCGGAGTCGGGCGCGATCCGCCTCGGCGAAGACGGCGTCATCCGCGTCGCGGCGCGCTGATCACCGGTCGTCACGCCGGCGCGACCACGGTGTTGCGCAGCGCGCCGACGCCCGAGATCGACACCTCGACGACGTCGCCGGGCACGAGCGGACCGACGCCCTCGGGCGTGCCGGTGAGCACGAGATCGCCGGGCTCGAGGGTCATGATCTGCGAGATGTACGAGAGCAGGAACGGCACCGCGAAGATCATGTTCGAGGTGGAGCCGTGCTGGCGCACGACACCGTCGACGCGCGTCTCGACGGTGATCGCGGCGAGGTCGCCGGTCTCGGTCTCGATCCACGGGCCGACCGGACAGAACGTGTCGAAGCCCTTGCCCCGCGTGAACTGCACGTCCTTCTTCTGGAGATCGCGTGCGGTCACGTCGTTGCCCGCCGTGATCCCGAAGATGCCCGCGCGCGCCTCGTCCTCGCTCGCGCGGCGGAGGCGCTTGCCGATCACGATGCCGAGCTCGCCTTCGTGCTCCACGCGCTGACTCTGCGGGGGCACCACGATCGATCCCTCGGGCGCGACGAGCGCGCTCGGCGGCTTGAGGAAGAGCAGCGGCTCGCTCGGCACCTCGTTGCCCAGCTCCTTCGCGTGCGCGGCGTAGTTCCGCCCGACACAGACGATCTTCGTCGGCGTCACCGGCGCGAGCAGCGCCGCGCCCTCCACGACACGACCGAGCTCCTCGCCGGCCTCGTACGGCGCCGCCGAGAGGAGCCTCACGCGCCCCGCGCTCTCGAGCACACCCCACCGCGACACACCACCGTCGAGCACACGAACGACACGCATGCGGGGATCGCTACCACGGAGCCGCGCGCGCAGGCGATGCCGTCAGGAAACGAACGCGCGCGGGCCCCTCCGTCCGCGGACTGCGGGAACTCCACCGTTTTCGGGGCGAGGGAGCTCGCATCGACTGGCACGCCGCTTGTGTAAGAGTCCGCGCCGTGCTGCGCCCCGCTCCGTCTCGCACCGTGTTCCTCCGGCTCCTGGCCCTCTGCGCCACCCCGGTCGTCGCGAGCTGTTACCTGACCAACACGCGAGACGAAGGCGAGGCGGGCCCTCGTGACGCGGGGCGCGACGCGCACGTGGTGCCGATCGACGCGAGCATGGACGTGTACCTCCGCGACGGAGAGGCCGCGCCCGACGTGTTCTTCCCGCCCGACGTGGGCGTCGACGTCGGGACGGACGCGGCGTTCGTGGGCACCGACGCCCTCGAGCCACCGCTCGAGCCACACCCGGACCCCACGGGCTGCTTCGTCACGCCGGCGGTCGATCCGTTCGATGCGCCCGTGCTCGAGCGCTGGTGGCCGGGCGAGGAGCGCAGCGTCGAGCGCCCGGGCTTCCTCCACGTCTGCGCGACGCCGGTCGTAATCGATCCGGACTCGACCGACGGCGGCGACCTCCACCCCGTGGTCGCGTTCGTCTCGTACGAGTCGCTCGAGGACGAGCAGGGTGTGCTCCGCATCTGGGATCCGATCACCGACGACACCATCACGTACCCCGAGGATCGCCTCCAGCCTGGCCCCTTCGAAGCCTCCACGAACCTCGCGGCAGGCGACATCGACGGCGACGGGCGCGCCGAGTTCGTCGGCCTCGGCGTCTACGACTCGATGTACGCGATCAACGACGACGGCACGCTGCTCTGGGCCTCCGTCTACCCGCCCGCCACCGATCGCGGCGAGCGTCGCAACCGCTCCATCGGCGGCGCACCGACGCTCGCGGATCTCGATGGCGACGGGACCGTGGAGGTCGTCGCGGGCCGCTGGATCGTCGAGGGGCGCACCGGAGAGCTGATCGCCAACGGCGCGCTCGACACCTCGCGCGGCATCAACCAGCAGCTCGGCCCGATCTCGTGCGTCGCGGACCTCGACGAGGACGGCATCCAGGAGGTCGTCGCGGGCAACGCGGCCATCCGCCTCGATGGCTCCTACCTCTGGCGGAACGACTCGGTCTTCGATGGCTTCTGCGCGGTCGCCGACATCGTCGATGACCCGGGCCCCGAGGTCGCGCTCGTGTCGCGCGGGTGGATTCGCCTGCTCGACAACCTCGACGGGCACGTGATCTGGGAGCGCCGGATCGAAGGCCTCTCGGGCCAGCCCGGTGGCGGCCCGCCCACCGTCGGAGACTTCGATGGCGATGGAGACGTCGAGCTCGCCATCGCGCACGCGTCGCAGTACGGCGTCTACGACCCGGACTGTGTCTCGGCGGGCAACCCCGCGGGATGCGGCGACGCGGGCCTTCGGTGGGTGCGGCCCTCGGACGACGGCTCCTCGTCGGTGACCGGCTCGAGCCTCTTCGACTTCAACGGCGATGGCCGCACCGAGGTCATCTACAACGACCAGTTCACGTTCTTCATCTACGATGGCCAGACGGGCACGACGCTCTTCTCGCACAACAACTCGTCGCGCACGCGCACCGAGAACCCGACCATCGCGGACGTCGACTCCGACGGCAACGCCGAGATCATCTTCTCGGCGAACTCCGAGGCGTTCTTCCTCCGCCCGCGCCTCACGCAGCCCGGCGTGTTCATCTGGGGCGATGCACGAGGCCGCTGGGTCGGCGCACGCCGCATCTGGAACCAGCACGCCTACCACATCACCAACGTGACCGAGGACGGCCACATCACGCACCCCGAGACGCCCTCGTGGCGCGAGGCGAACAACTACCGGCAGAACCTCGCCGAGCGCCGAGAGACCATCCTCTACAGCCCCGACCTCTGGGGTGGACGCGGTCGCTTCGCGTGCCTGCCGAGCGGCGAGATGCAGCTCTCGGTGGACGTGCAGAACTGGGGCCTCAACCGCGTCGGCGCGGGCATCGTGGTGAGCTTCTGGCGGGGCGCGCCCGGCAGCGGCATGCGCGTGGCCGAGGCCACCACCACGGGCGTCCTGCTCCCGGAGGGCGGCAGCGAGACCGTGAGCGTCACCGTCCCGTACTTCCCGCCGACGACCGACTACTACGCCATCGTCGACGACCCGCTCGAGCTGCCCGGAGGCGCTGCGAACGAGTGCCGCGAGGACAACAACACGGTCCTCATCTGGCGCCCCCGCTGCTGATCGCCAGCCCGGAGGTCCCCGAAGACTCAGGGACCGGATCGGGGCGCCCTGCGGCGGGGTCAGCGCAGCTGACCCCTGGAGCAGGAGTCGAAGGAGGAGCAAAGCGACGACTGAGCCGGTGGGACACCGCGCGCAGGCTCTTGGTCGAGCACGGGGAGAACCCGGCGGGGTCCGGGGGCGCCTGAGCCCCCGAAATGGCGCGCAGAAACTCAGTACGAGAAGCCGAGGCCGAGATCGAGCCGCCACTGGCGCGGCAGCGAGTCCGCCAGGCTCGAGTCCGCTTCGCGCGGCGTGAGCAGGTCGAACGAGAACGCGAGGTTCACGGTGACGAGCTCGTAGCGCGCCTGGGCGCCCATGATCATCCGGGGGCGCATCGTGCGGATGCTGCGGAAGACCGTGTTGTTGTTGAAGTCGCTCGGGTCGCCCTGGCAGTTGATGCGGCTGCCGCTCGTCGCGTCCGGCGGGAGCGGGTTGCAGAGGCGCCACGCGTCCACGGTCGGCGTGAGGTCGACGAGCTCGGTGTCCGCGAACACCCAGTTGATCTGGCCCGCGAGGTACGGCGAGAGCTCGAACGCATCGCCGATGATCACCGAGTTCGACAGCGTCGCGTCGATGGCCACGACCGTCGTGTTGAACTGCGCGTCGCCCACGAGGGTCTGCACGGCGCCGCGGATCGCGAGGTCCGGAACCCACCAGTCGCGCCCGGTCCAGCCCTCGAGCAGCGCCCAGCGGATCTCGAGGCCGAGCGTGAAGTAGTCCGTGTTCACGAGGTAGCCCGCGCTCGTGCCGAGCTCGAAGCCGAACGGCAGCGGCTTGCGGATCGAGAGGCGCGTCCACGCGAAGATCGGATCGACCGAGCGGTTGCGGTCGGCTCCCGGCCCGCCATCGCCTTCGGTGCCGAGCTGCCAGTACCCCTGGCTCGACTCCATGCCGGTCAGCATCGTCTCGACGCCGAGGTAGAAGCTGCGCGGACCGCGCGTGCGCGCCGGCTCGAGGAGCGGGGGGATCAGGGCGCCCGAGAGCTGGGTCGCGACGCTCGACCACGCGGCGTTGTCCGCGCAGAACGCGGCAGGACAGTCGGGCGTGCCGCCCGCGACGCGCAGGCGCGAGAGCGCGAGGTTCATGCGCTGGGCTTGGGCAGGGGCCGCCGCCAACCCGCAGAAGAGCAGCGCACAGATGAGCACCGCGCACGATGCGAGAGTCGCTCGGAATCCACGCTGCATCGGCGGAGGACGCTATCGTCTGCGATGGCGGAGCGTCAAGGCTGCTCGCGGGCCGTGGGCCGCGCACCAGCGGCGATCCAGCGCGACACGATCGCGATCGAGGCGCGCGGCAACGGCACGTCGGGCGAGCCCTCTGCGCCCATCGTCGCGCCCACGATCGGCCCTTCTCCGAGCATCTTGTAGACGAGGTAGCTCCGCTCCGGATGCCCTGCCTCGATGCGCTGAAGGCCCCCGAGCCCGCGGCCGAACGACGCGCCAGCGACCTCGGCCGCCGGAACGCCGATCGCGGTCCGGCGCAGATCGGTCACGTCGAGCCCGAGCGCCGCGGTCGGGCCTTCGTGGCAGCCGCGACAGCCTTCGAGCACGGCCAGCACGTCGTCCTCGGTCGGCGGCGGCACGGGCTCGGCGAGCGTGGGCGTCACGCGCAGCGGCAGCTCGATCGGCGCGAGCGGCGCTCCGTCGAAGCCGCGCGGGCCCTCGAGGTGGAGGCGGTAGTCGATGTCCGGGTCGAGCAGACGAGCGGTGGGATCCGCGACGAGGAGGCGCGTGACCGGATCGAACGCGAGGCCCACGCCGAGCTCGCGCTCGCCGCTCCGGAGGCTCGCGTCGGCGCCGAGCATCGACCGAGGCTCGATGAGCGCACTGACGGAGATCTGGACCACGCCGTCGCGCTCGAGGCGACCATCCGTCGGCGACACGACGCGGCCCTGCAAGGGCTCGCGCGCGGCAGGCGGCGGAGGGAGATCACACGCAGCCGACGCGACGGCCAGCATCGCGAGCGCGGTGGTTGGCACGCCGAGGAAGAGGCCCGTCGGCGCGCGCGAGCGCACGGCGTCCAGCCTGGTCAGCTCTCCCCGTACACCGCCAGCTGCGCGCGAACGGTGTCCTCGTTGATGCCCTCGGAGATGTACTCCTTGAGGCAATCCGCGACGGTCACGAGCATGTCGTCGACGCCCTTGTCTTCGATGAGGCGCGCCAAAAGCGCGCGCGCCTCGCGCGAGTCGTCGTCGCGCAGGAACTGACGAACCTGCTCGATGGTGATCTCGCCCGAGAAGTCGATCTGGGCGTTCTGCAAGAGAAAGCGAGCGAGCTCCTTCACGGCGACCTCCCCGACGGGGTGGAAAGTGTTGTCTGTTCGCCTGTGGGCGAAGAGTCTGCGGCCCGAGGTATGACCTCCGCGGCTCTGAGAGTGGGGAGTCATAGTCGTACCGGCAAGAAGAACGCAAGACCTTCACGTCCCCGCCGCGATTCTCCCTGCCCGGGCCGGCGGGCGCCGCGTACCATCCCCTCGTGGACTCCCGCCCGCGCATCCTCGCGACCGCGTTCGCGCCCGTCCCCGGCACCAGCCCTCACGGCGCCGCGCTCATGGCGATGGTCGCCGCCATCCGCGCCGAGGTCGATCTCGTCACGGTCAAGACCGAGCAGCTCAGCCACGTCGAGCGCGTCGGTGAAGGCCGGATGTTCCGCGTGCCCGTGGGCGACGGCGATCCGATGGAGCAACGCGAGGCCTTCGATCGCGCGGTCGCACGACAGCTCGAGGCCGAGCGCTACGACGTCGTGCACGTGCGTGGCCCCTTCGAGGGCGCGCTTGCGGCCGAGCGCAAGGCCGACCTCGGCTTCCAGCTCGTGTACGAGATGGCCACCTTCCCCGACGAGGCCCTCGGCGCCGGCGTCGAGAAGGTCTGGGCCGACTTCCACCAGCGCTGCATCGCTCACGCGGACGTGGTGCTCGTGCCGACCGAGGCCGCCAAGCGGAGCCTCGCCGAGACGCATCCCGACGTGCACGTCGACGTGCTGCCGCCCGGGGTGGACGTCGGCACCCTCGACTGGCGGCCGCGCGCGCAGCGCGAGGTCGCGCGCCTCCTCTACCTCGGCACCTTCACCGCGGATCGCGAGCTGCCCACGCTGCTCGAGGCCGTGCGGCGCGTGCGCGCGAGCCGGCCGGTGAAGGTGCTCATCGCGGGCGATCCGGATCGCTCACGGCGCGATCGGCTCCGCCAGATCGTCGATGCGTTCGACCTCCGCGACAGCGTCGACATCCGCGGCGAGCCCGCGGCCCGCGCGATCCCGGGCGTGATCGCGGCCGCCGATCTCTGCCTCGCCACCGCAGCCGCCGCGCCGCGCTTCCAGGTGCTCGGCGACCTGCCGCAGCCGCTCTTCGAGTACATGGCCTGCCGTCGGCCCGTCATCGCGGCGGCGGTGCCCGGCGTGGGCGAGGTGCTCCGCGACGAGCACGAAGGCCTGCTCTATCCGCCGGGCGACGACGAGACCCTCGCCGCCGCGATCCTCGAGGTGCTGGGCTCCGCCAAGACGGCCGAGCGTCTCACCGACGGCGGCTACCGTCGTGTGCGCGACCACTACTCGAGCGGCGCGCGTCGTCGTCGGGTGGCCGCGATCTACGCGAAGATCCTGCCCGACGTGGAGAACGGCGACCCGTGGGTCGACGACTTCGAGGAGGACGAGATCGGACCGAGCGAGTCCGAGATCGAAGCGGCCGAGGCCGCGCTGCGCGGCGACGTGGAGCCCTCCGGCTCGGAGCTGGACGCGATCGAGGAGATCGAGCCCTCGACGTCGGAGCTGCAGGCCCTCACGAGCGATCCGGGCCTCGTGAGCGATCACGGCCTCTCGAGCGATCACGGCCTCTCGAGCGACCCCGGCCTGCAGGAGCTCTCGAGCGAGCCCACGACGGCGGCCTTCTCGATCACCGACGTCGGCATCGAGGCGCCGCATCCGCGCGTCGACACGGACCCGGGCCAGCACATCGCCGGCGAGCGCACGCGGCCGGGCACCTGATCGTCGATCTCCTGCGCCCCCCCGCCGCGACGGAGATACGCTCCGGCCGATGTCCGCCCTCGCCGCCCTCCTCTTCGCCACCCCGGTGTTCGGCCTCGCCCTCGAGCCTCCCACGATCGACGCCTCGATCCTGGCCGTGCCCGTCGGCATCGAGGCGAGCCTCGATCCCGAGATCGTCGCGCAGTCGAGCGCTGCCGCCGACGCAGCGTCGGAGGCCGACGAGGATCGTCGCTACACGGAGCAGGTGCGACAGCGCCGCGAGCTGGGGCAGATCCACCGCGCCCTCGGCATCGCGACCTGGGTGTCGATGACGGCGACCGTCGCGCTCGGCTTCGTCCAGTACTACAACCTCTACGGCATCGGCTCGGGGCAGGACCAGAACCCGTGCGCCACGGGGGGAGCCGTCTTCGGACAGGAGCAGTGCTACGGCATCCCGTGGCCGCATCGCATCTCGGCGATCACCACCTCCGCGCTCTACACCGCCACGTTCGCGCTGTCGTTCGCGATGCCCGATCCCAACGGCGCGAGCCAGGGCCCCGGAGCGTTCGCCGAGCACCTCCGCATCCACCAGATCCTCCGCTGGGTCCACCTCGCGGGCATGCTCGCGCAGGCAGTGATGGGCATCGCGCTGACGACCGGCGCCTTCGGCGACCGCGCGAACGACTACAACACGCTGCAGACCGTCGCGGCGGTGCACCAGGTGATCGGCTGGACGACCTGGGGCGTCCTCACCGCCGCTGGCGCCATCATGCTCTTCTGAACCGTCGAGTCTCCGCGCAGCGCGACACCTCGCACTCGCTTGGCTGAGCCCGTCGACACGGCCGCCACGACGAGCTCCGCCCGAGCGCCGGAGCGGGGTCGGGACACGCACGCGCCTGCGCTCGATGGCGTGCGGGCGATCGCCGTCTTGCTCGTGATGCTCCATCACGCAGGCCTGCCGTACACGCCGTTCCCGATCGATCTCGGCCTGCTCGGCGTGCGCCTCTTCTTCGTGCTGAGCGGCTTCCTCATCACGGGGATCCTCCTCGACGGCCGCGACGCACGCGCGCGCGGAGAGAGCGAGGTCGGCTCGCTCGCGCGGAGCTTCTACGCACGGCGCGCCCTGCGGCTCGTGCCCGTCTACTACGGCACGCTGCTCGTGCTCGTCGCCTTCGACGCCGCCCGCGTGCGGGACGACCTGCCCTGGCACGCGCTCTACGCGACGAGCTTCCTCGTGGCCCGCGAGAACGGCTGGATCGGCATCGCCTCACACTTCTGGTCGCTCTCGGTCGAGGAGCTCTTCTACCTCCTCTGGCCGTGGCTCGTGCTCGCGACGCCACGACGCGCGCTGCCGTGGGTGTGCGCCGCCTTTCTCGTGTCCGGGCCTCTGTTCCGTGGCCTGGGCGTGATGCACGGGCTCGGTCGATGGACGCTGCTCTACACGCTGCCCGGCTGCACCGATCCACTCGCGGTCGGTGCCTTGCTCGCCGTGTTCCATCGCGAAGCTCCGTCGCGCCTGCCGCAAGCGCGCGCGGCGCTCGTCACCGTGACGGTCCTCGCGCTCGTGATCGCGACCGAGATCACCTCGAGCCCCGGCGCCACCGCGCTCTCGCACGCGGCGTCGGCGTCGAAGGGACTTCTGCACGCGCTCCTGATGGGCGCGCTCGTGAGCGCGTGCGCTGCGCCGCGAAGCGCCTTCGCCGAGGGCGCCGCGGCGCCGGCGTCGTGGCTCGCACGCGCGCTCGCGTGGACGCCTCTCGCGTACCTCGGACGCATCAGCTACACGCTCTACCTCGTGCACCCGATGGTCCCGTACGCGATGCGGCGCGTGGGCTTCGAGACCGAGACGTGGCCTGCGCTCCTCGCGGGTGGGTTCGTGATCCCCATCGCGATCGCGGCGCTCTCGTGGCACCTGATCGAGACGCCCATCCTCGCGCTCAAGCGGCGCTTTCCGTACACCACGTCCACGCCCGAGCGCGCGCCGACGTGAGCGCGCCCCGCACGACGCGCGTCGAGAGCATGCAGGTCCGCAGCGAGATCGCGTCGGGCGGTTCCCGTCAGGTCCGCAAGGAGCGGACGCCGGCCTTGTGCACCTTGCCGGGGAGGTCGTGACCGACGAGCGCCTTGGCCACCTGCCCCGCGGCCCACAGCTTGTCGAGATCGACCCCCGTGCGGACGCCCATGCCGTCGAGCATGAACACGAGGTCCTCGGTGGCGACGTTGCCCGCCGCGCCCGGCGCGTAAGGACAACCGCCGAGGCCTCCCACCGACGCATCGAACGTCGTGATGCCGAGCTCCAGCCCGACCACGATGTTGGCGAGCGCGGTGCCGCGCGTGTCGTGCATGTGCATCGCGAGCGACTCGCGTGGCAGCTCCGCCAGGTACGCGCGCAGGATGCGCTCGGTCTGACGCGGCGTGCCCACGCCGATCGTGTCCGAGAGCGAGATCTGGTAGCAGCCCTCCGACACGAGCTCGCGTGCGATGCGGAGCCCGGCCTCGATCGAGATCTCTCCTTCGTAGGGGCAGCCCCAGAGCGTCGAGACGTAGCCGCGCACGCGCAGGCCTGCTTGCACCGCCGGGCGGATGAATTCGCGGAACGTCGAGAGCGTGTCGGCGACCGTCTTGTTCACGTTCTTGCGGTTGTGCGTCTCGCTCGCCGAGATGAACACGGCGATCTCGGGAAGGCCCGACGCGCGCGCCCGCTCGAAGCCCTTCGCGTTCGGGCACAGCGCGCTGTAGGTCACGCCCTCGCGCCGCGGCAGGAGCCCGATCACCTCGTCGGCGTCGGCGAGCTGAGGCACCCACTTCGGCGACACGAAGCTCGTGACCTCGATGCGCGAGAGCCCTGCGTCCACGAGCGCCTCGATGAGGCGTCCCTTGCGCGTCGTGGGCACCGTGACGGCCTCGTTCTGGAGGCCATCGCGCGGAGACACCTCGTAGATCGAGACCTCGGCCGGCGTGTGGGAGAACATCGAACTTGCATCGTCCATGGGCCGCGCGCCGTCAAGCACGAAGCCCGGCGATCACGGCAGGTCGGTGCGGACCAGACTGGCCTCGCGACACTCGTAGCGCCGCAGGGAGACCTCGCCTTCGAGCGGCGTCGCGACCAGGAGCGCCGAGCCGGTCCAGATCGCGCGGGCACCGCGCGGCGCGATGCGCTCGGGAAGGAGCCCCTCGAGCCTCGACACCGCGGCCACCAAGCCGAGCCGGCGCGGCGTCGCATCGCCGCCGATGGAGAGGACCGGTCGGCCGGCCTCGCAGGCCACCTCGAAGCTCGGCGACACGACGACGCTCGTCTCGCGACCGGTCGCGTCGACGAAGGAGGTGTGGCGCCCGCCCTCGCAGGTGCCCGAGACGGCCACGCCTTCTGCGAGCGGCGCGATGGCGTCGGGGGTGCAGCCCGCGAGCGTGTCGTTCGCGGCGGCGTAGGAGATGGATGGGCGGATCGCGTAGAGCGTCGTCGCGAGCGTCGGGGTCTGGTGACAGATGCCGTAGAACCACGTGCCCGAGGTCGTCACCGCGCCCGCGAGCAGCGAGGGGCACGGATCGGGCACCTCCATCTCGGTCGTGGGCTCGAGCTCGGCGACGAGGGAGTCGATCTCGCTCCGCGCGATGCGCGCGCACATCGTGCTGCCAGAGCCACCGGCCTCGGCCGCGACCGCCTCGGAGCAGCGCGCATCGTCGAGGCGGTGCGTGACGACGAGCGCGCCGTCCTCGCGGCTCGACATCGCGATGCGGCCGCGCGCGGCGCGCGAGCCGGGCACGAGGGGCGAGGTCGGCGCGAGGGTGCGCGGTGGCGCGAAGCCCTCGACCTCTTGGGGCGAGAAGGTCGCCTGCACGATCGGCGTCGGTCCCCCGAGCACCCACGCGAGCCCGACGCGCGTTCCCGACGACGCGATCGTCAGCTCCTCGATCTGCGCGGGCGCCTCTTCGGCACTGCCCGAGCGCGCTTCGCCGCGGCGAACGACGTCGACCTCGGTGCCGCGGGGCGCGCCGGTCGGATCGAGCGCGAGCGCGCGCACGCCGCCGCCCTGCCGCGCCGGCGTGCCCCACGCGAGCACGGCGCCTCCGGGCGTGCTGACGAGGTCGAACGCGATGGAGCTCGAGGCCGATCGCGGCGCGGCGATCGGGAGGATGGGCACGGGCGCGGGGGGCGCGACGATCGTCGCCGGCGGCCCCGGATCACTGCAGCCCAGCAGACCGCACGCGATCACGCCGGTCGCGAGCCACGGGCTCTTCTGCCTCGCAACGGCACGGGCTCTGCGCATCGTCGTCCTCGTCGTCCTCGCATCGGATGCGAAACTGGGTGGCGGTGAGCGCGCAGCTTACCCGACCGACGCCACCTTCTCCGAGTAACTGTGCGGGCGCAGCGCTCGGACCCCGCGTCGCTCGGTCGTCCGAGACTCAGCGCGCACGCTCGAGGCAGCGCGCGCCAGGCCCACGCTCGTACTCGAGCGCACGCGCGCGCGCCTCGAGCGAGTCGCCGGCCGCGTCCACCGAGCGCTCGAAGGCCGCGCGTGCCTCGGCGCAGCGGCCGAGCTCGTGCAAGACGAGACCGCGGCCCACGTGCGCCGCGGAGAAGCGCGGCTCGCGCGAGACGAGCTGATCGTAGAGCGCGAGCGCCTCTTCGTAGCGCGCGGAACGCACGAGCAATGCGGCCTGCCCGATCGCGAGATCGCGATCGGGCGCGAGGCCCCGCGCCTCACGCGCCTGCGCGGCGCGCGCGAACGTGTCGAGGGCCGCGGCGCCATCACCCGCGTGGAACTGCGCCACCGCGAGCGCGTTCCACGTCGCGGCGCTGTCGGGATCGAGCGCGACGGCGCGGCTCAGGTGCTCGATGGCCTCCCGCGCGCGCCCCCAGCGGAGCAGGCGCACGCCGAGCACGCGCTCGGGTCGCGCCTCCGTCGGTGCGACGGCACAGGCCTGCGCGTAGGCCAGCTCCGCCTCGTCGTAGCGGCGCTCGAGCTCGTACGTGTGTCCCACCAGGATCCGCGGCGCCGACCGCGTCGGAAGGAGCTGCGCCGCGCGCTCGAAGGCCTCGCGCGCCGCGACGGGGCGCGAGGCCGCCATGCGCGCCCGACCGAGCGCGAGCCACGCGCCCGGCTCCTCGGCGTGCTCTCGCGTGATGCCCTCGAGGATCTCCACGGCGAGGTCGACCTCGCCCTCGTCGAGCGCGTTGCGCGCGCGGTCGATCGGGGCGACGCAGCCGAGCAGGGCCACGAGCGCGACCGCGCCCGCGCGCAGCCGCAGGCGGTCCGCTTGACGCGCGCCGATCGCGCGACGAGGATGCGCGCGATGACGCGCGACACGCTCGAGACGATCCTCGCCGAGGCCCCCGGCAGCAAGGTCGAGAACACCAAGGCCGAAGGCACCGCCGCGAAGGCCGAGAAGAACGGCGACAAGAAGAGCGCACGACCGCCGGCCGCGAGTGAGGAGCGCACGTACGGGTTCGGAGAAGAGCACCGCGTGTCCTTGTACCTCTCCCTGGGCGAGACGGGCACCGTCGTGAGCGAGGTCACCCGGCTCACCCTCGGCACCGTGCTCCGCGTAGAGCAGAAGGACCGCACCGTGCTCTACGTCGAGTACGCCGCCGTCCACGGGCTCTCGGTCCGTCCGCCGCGCACGACCGGAGAGGCCCCCAGGACCGGCTTCTGATCGCCCGCCCGACGGGGCACGCTCGGCCTCGGCACACCCGCCGACCTCGAGAGGCACTTCCCCTCACACGCGCTTGCGCGCTCTGATCGTCCCGAGCACCCCTGCTCGGAACCTGCTCGGATCGCACGGTTCACTCCATGTCCTCGACGGAGCGCCCGATGCCCGCCCGCGTCCTGGTCTGTGACGACGAAGCCAGCCTCCGCGAGATGCTCGCCGTGCTGCTGCGTCGCGCCGGCTACGCGGTGGAGCTCGCCGGCGCGGTGGAGCCCGCGAAGGAGAAGATCACCTCCGGCGCTCCCTACGACGCGGTGATCACCGATCTCTCGCTGCCCGACGGCTCGGGCATGGACGTGCTCGCGACCGCACGCGCGACCGACGACACCACGCAGGTCATCGTCATCACGGCCTACGGCACCACCGAGCACGCCGTGCAGGCGATGCGCCTGGGCGCCTACGACTACATCCAGAAGCCGTTCCGCAATCACGAGATCCTCGCGCTCCTGGAGAAGGCGCTCGAGAAGCGCGACATCGTCGGCGAGAACCGGATCCTCCGCGCCAAGGTCGAGGACAAGGAGCGCGCGACCAAGCTCCTCGGACGCAGCGTCGCGATGCAGCGCGTGCTCGATCTCGTGAGGCGCGTCGCGAGCTCGCCGACGAGCGTGCTCATCACCGGCGAGAGCGGCACGGGCAAGGAGATGGTCGCGCGCGCGCTGCACGACGAGTCGCAGCGCAACAAGAAGCCCTTCGTGGTCGTGAACTGCGCCGCGATCCCCGAGACGCTCATGGAGAGCGAGCTCTTCGGCCACGAGAAGGGCGCGTTCACGGGCGCGCTCGCGCGCAAGGACGGCCTCTTCAAGACGGCCGACGGCGGCACGCTCTTCCTCGACGAGGTCGGTGAGCTGCCGCTCGGCCTCCAGGTGAAGCTGCTCCGCGTGCTCCAGGAGCGCGTCGTGCGGCCGGTGGGCGCGCAGCGCGACTTCGAGGTCGACGTGCGCGTGCTCGCGGCGACCAACCGCCGCCTCGAGCAGGAGGTGGCGAGCGGTCACTTTCGCCAGGATCTCTTCTACCGGCTCAACGTGATCCGCGTTCACCTGCCGCCGCTGCGCGAGCGCGCCGAGGACATCCCCGCGCTGGCCGAGCACTTCCTTCGCAAGCACGGGACCCTCCAGGGCAAGAAGCTCGCGTTCCAGCCCGACGCCCTGCGCTGGATCGAGCGGCAGCCCTACCCCGGCAACGTGCGTGAGCTCGAGAACGTGGTGGAGCGCGCCGTGGCCTTCGCGGCGGGCTCGACGGTCTCCGTCGAGGATCTCCCGCAGGATCTCGCCTCCGCGCGCACCGAGGAGGCCACCGGTCCTCAGCTTCCGGCGCTCGGGGACGAGGGGCTCGACATCGACGCGTGGCTCTCCGAGCTCGAGCGCGCGATGGTGATCAAGGCGCTCGATGCCACGGGTGGACGACAGAAGGCAGCCGCGCGCCTGCTCCACACCTCGTTCCACTCCTTCCGCTACCGGCTCCGCAAGTACGGCCTCGCGGCAGACGACAACGAGGGCCCCCGTTGAGCGCGGCGCCGGCGCCTCGCCTCGCCTCGCTCGGCACCACGCTCCGCGACGCTCGCCCCGCGTGGGCCGCGGCGCTCGCCGTGCTCCTCTACGACGTCGCCACGCTCGCGCGCGACCTCACCGCGTACGACTCCGCCGAGCTCGCGCTCGCTGCCGCGCAGCTCGGCCTCTCGCACCCGATCGGCCAGCCGCTCCACACGCTGCTCGGCGCGCTCTTCGCGCACGTGCCCTTCGTGACGCCTCTGGTGGGCATCGCGCTCCTGTCGGCCGTGATGCACGCCCTCGTGGCGATCCCCGCCGCCTCGCTCGCCGAGCAGCTCACGCCCCCGGGCGAGCACGCGCGCGGCGCGACGCTCGGGCCCGCGCTGCGCGCCTTGGTGATCGGCGCCGTGCTCCTCACCGCGCCCATCTGGGAGTGCGCGACGCGCGTCGAGGTCTACACGCTCTCGACCTTCGGCGTGACGTGGGCCTTCGCCCACGCCGCGAGCATGGCGTGGGAGCGGGATCTCTCGGCCAACCGCTCGCTCGTGCTCGGCCTCGCGCTCGGCCTGACGGCGAGCGCCAACGCGTACCACGCGATGCTCGCGGCCCTCGCGCTCGCCCCTCTGGCGGCGCGCGTGCTCTCGCGTCGCCTCGATCAGCCCGCGGAGCCGACCCTGAGCGCCCTCGGGCGGGGCGTGCTCGGTGGCCTCCTCGGCCTGCTCGTCTACCTCTACGTGCCGCTCGTCGGCGGCCGCACCGACGTGGTCGTGTGGGGCGCACCCACGGACGCCGAGAGCCTCTCGGCGTACTTCCGCGGCGCCGACTACGGTCACAACCGCGGCACGACGCTCGCGGAGATGCTCGATCACCTCGGCCAGTGGATCGCGTGGGCCGCGCGCACGCCGGTGCTCGCAGTGCTCGCGCTCGGCGCGGTCGCGCACGTGGCCTGGGGTCGCGATCGCGGCGCAGGGCGCGAGGCCTCGCTCGTGCTGAGCCTCGCGTCGATCGCCCTCCTCTGCTCACACCGCGTGTTCCACGTCGAGATCACCGACTACCAGAACTACCTCGCGCCCGCGCTGATCGTCGCGGGCGCAGGGCTCGCCGCCGCCTGCGAGCCCATCGTGCTCGCGCGCCCTGCGCTCGGCGCGCCCGCGCTCGGGGCGCTCGTCGCGCTCTGCCTCGCGGCGCCACCGGCGCTCTGGTCGCGCACCCGCGGCCACGACCACGCGATCGGGCTCGCGGCGCGCGGCGCGCTCGCCGAAGCGCCCGAGCGCGCGCTCGTCGTGGTCGCCTCCGATCACTGGGCCGCGCCGTTCCTCTATCTCCAGGAGGTCGAGCACCTGCGGCCCGACGTCATCGTGGTGGTCGAGGGGCTCTCGTCGTCGTCGTGGTACTGGGCGCACGTGCGGCGACGGCACCCCGATCTGCCGGCGTTCGAGCTCGCTGGCCCCGGCGGGCGCGAGGGCCGCCTGCGTCGCCTCGTCGAGGCCGCGGCCGATCGCGCGGTGCTCGTCGAGGATCAGTCCACGGCCGACGAGGTGGGGCTGCCGAGCTGCGACGTCGGCTACCTCGTGCTCGCGCGTGGCTGCGAGACGCACGACCTCGATGCCGAGGCGGCCACCGCCACGCTGAGCGCCGCGATGTCGAGCATCGACCGCGGCTCGCCCTCGAGCGACGAGGCGCTCACCGCGATCGCCCTCACGCGCGGCGACGCGTCGTGGCGCCTCGGCCGCGTGGGCGAGGCGATGCGCGCCTTCCGTGCGGGCATCCCTCCTTCGGACCCCGCCGCGCTCCCCTCCGCGGACGACCTCGCCGCCGTCGACGACGTGCCGGCGCTCGCCCGGACCTTCGAGTGGCGCGAAGAAGCGGCGATCGGCGACGTGCGGCGCCTCCTCTACCTCGAGGGCCTCGTCCTTCGCGCCGCGGGCCGTCCGCTCGGCGACACGCTCGTGAACGAGGCGCTCGCCCGCGGCCTCAGCGCGCCTTGAGCCGCGACGCGCTCACTCGTCTTCGTCCCACTCGGTCCACGTGTCCTCGGCGCCGTCCGAAGGCGCCAGGAGCAGGTAGAGGTCCGGGCTCACGTAAGGCAGCGTGCGCATGCGCTCGTCCTCGAGGCGCTCGTTCGCCTCGACGAACGCGGCCCCGTAGGCCTCGCTCCGCACGCTCTCGATGCGCTGAGCGATGGCGGCCCGCACGGTCTCGTCGGACACGAGCGCATACATCTCTTCGAGGTGCTGGATGGCCCGATCGGCGCGACCCAGGTTCGAGAGCATCGAGGTGTTCGTGAGCACGAGCCAGTCGGGCGCGGCCCCGAGACGCGCGGCGTCCATCAGGTGCTCGAGGCCCTCGAGGCGCACGGCCTCCCGCCGCGCTTCGGGCGTGTGCGGCGGCGCTTCGAACGCGAGCGTGGCTCCGAGGATCCAGGCGAGCTCGCCGTCGGCCGGATACCGCTCGCGTCCACGACGCACGAGCTCGATCGTGCGCTCCATGTCGGACTCGGTCACGCCCTCGGGCGAGTAGATCCCCGCAGACGAGATCCACACGTACACGGCGCGGAAGTCGGGATCGAGCGCGAGGATCGCCTCGGCGTACTCGAAGACGTGATCGAGGCCGCCGCCGTGGACCATCTCGTCGCCCTGGTACACCAGCGCGCTGCACCAGAGGAGATCGGCGAGCGCCTCGTCGTGACCGAGGGAGAGGACCGGGAGCCAGCCGGCCGGCGGGATGTAGTAGACGTCCTCGTAGGTCTGCGACGCGATCTGCTCGCTCGAGGCGACCAGACGCACGAAGCTCGCAGCGCCTGCGAGCGTCAGGACGAGGGCCGTGGTGCGCGCATCCATGCTCGCGTCATCCAACCACGTCGGCGCGCCGTCGTCTCGCCCGATCGATCTCGTCGGCTCGGGCTCGTCGGCTCATCGCGCGCCGAGGCTGCTCATTCCATCTCGTTGATGATGTAGAAGCCGGGGGCTCGCATGAGGTTGTTCGAGCTGTCCGAGCCCGCTGCGAGCTCGAAGGTCGAGAGCGAGCCGTCGCCGTCGAGGTCGCCTTGCGCCTGCAGCGTGTACTGCGGCGTGTTGATCATGTTGCCGCACGAGTTGGTCGAGTTGCTGATGTGGTACCGGTAGTAGACCGGGTCCGTCACGGACCAGCCCACGCCGACGCCCGCCGTGCCCGTGCCGCCGAACGACACCGGCTCGACCATGTCGAAGTCGAGCTGCGTCTTGGAGGCGCCCGGCGTGTTCGTCGTCTGCGCGTTCGGCACGGTGCAATGAACGAGGGCCATGCCCGTCGTGCCCACCGTGAGCGTGCCGCGACCCCAGGCCTCACGCTGGTAGTACGAGGCGGCGCCGACGAACATGTTCCTCACGTTCGTCGTGGCTTCCGTGGTCTTGGACCGACGGATGTAGCCGACGAAGGCGGGAATCGCGATCGCGGCGAGGATCCCGATGATCGCCACCACGATCATCAGCTCGATCAACGTGAATCCGGACTGCTGGCGTCGACCCTTCATGCTTCCTCGGCGAGCCGTCTCGAACGGCGATGCTGAAAAGAACACGCGGCGGCGGAATCGACGGGACCAAAGAAGAAGGGGAGGACGGTGTCGTCCTCCCCTTCTGCCCGTCACACGTGCCGAGAGATCACTCGAGCTCGTTGATGATGTAGAAGCCGGGGGCGCGCATCAGGTTGTTCGAGCTGTCCGAGCCCGCCGCGAGCTCGAACGTCGAGATCGTGCCGTCGCCGTCGAGGTCGCCCTGCGCCTGGAAGGTGTACTGCGGCGTGTTGATCATGTTGCCGCACACGTTCGTCGAGTTGAGGATGTGGTAGCGGTAGTAGACCGGATCCGCGACGGACCAGCCCACGCCCGCGCCGCCCGTGCCGCCCATGCCGGCGAAGGAGGCCGCCTCGACCGTCTCGAAGTCGAGCTGGGTCTTGGACGCGCCGGGCGTGTTGCTCGTCTGCGCGTTCGGGACCGTGCAGTAGACCGACGCCGCCGCCATGCCGCCACCACCACCGACGCCGACGAGGCCGCGGGCCCACGTCTCGGACTGGTAGTAGGACGCCGCACCGATGAAGAGGTTGCGGACGTTCGTGGAGGCCTCCGCCGTCTTCGAGCGGCGGATGTAGCCGACGAACGCGGGAATCGCGAGCGCGGCCAGAATGCCGATGATCGCGACGACGATCATCAGCTCGATCAGCGTGAAGCCGGACTTCTTGCGCAGTGCCTTCATGTGTACTCCTTCGTGACTTCGGGACGAACCGATGGTCGACGACCCCGGTTGAGCATCAGACGTGCCATGTGCAGAACGGTCGAATCCCTGCACGAGATGAGGGCGAGTGGTGGAAAAGACCACCGGCGGCGGTGATTTCCACCGCGTCGATCTCACTCCCACCCCTGCGAGAGCGCCGTCGAGGGGAACGAGCTGCAGTTGGCGCCACCCCGGCCGATGAACACCTGGTGCTGGACCGACGTGGTCTCGAGGCAGGCCGAGACCGCGTCGCCGTCCAGGTTCACCGCGGCGTGCGCGCAGAACGAGAAGTCGGTGGCGCCCAGGCCCGGGGGGCAGTTGGCGGGCGTCGCACCGGGCGGACCGGCGCTGACCTCGAACACGAAGCGGGTCGGGCCGTCCGGGGCCGCGCCGAGCTGGATCCAGGGGCTTCCCCCAGGCGGCGTCCACGCCGTGACGGAGGCCGCGGTGCCCGGGGTCGCGCTCGGGTACCACGGCGCGCTCACGTACTCGCCGAACTCCGCGCGGTAGGCCTCCTCGCGCTGGCGGATCTCACCGAGCATCGAGAAACCGTCGGTCATGCGGGAGCGCTGCACGTAGTGGTTGAAGGCCGGGATCGCGAGGGCCGCCAGGATTCCGATGATGGCCACCACGATCAACAGCTCGATGAGCGTGAAGCCGTGGCGCGAACGGATGCGCGAACGGATGCGAGAACGGGTCGTCATCGGAGCCTCCAGTCGATGGGCGTGCAGCAAGCATGTCATGGGCCGCGCTCCGATGTCCTCTTTCCTCGGGGCTCGCCTCGAGGCGCCGAACGGCGCGCAGCAAGTCAGTCGCCCATCATCGTCTCGGGCGCGGTGGAGGCGCTCGACTGCCCGGGATCGACCGTGGGGGGATCGAGCTCGATGTCGAGCGACGACGCGGCGTCCATGATGCGGCCCTGGGCCTCGTCGAGGTGGGCCGTCGCGTCGAGGGCGTCGCGGAGCACCTGACGCGCCTCCTCGGGGCGACCGTCGCGCACGTGCAGGCGCGCGAGGCCAATCGCGGCACGCGTCGTCGTCGGGTAGTTGCGCAGGACGCGGCGGAAGAGCATCAGCGCGAGGCCGCCGTTGCCGGACGAGAGCGCCTCCTCGCCGCGGCGCGTGCCGTCGGCCGCACGCACGGTGCGCGCGCGCCAGGCGAGCTGCTCGTAGCGGAGCATGCGCTCGACGTCGCGCCGCGTGGTGGCGCAGCGGGCCTCGAAGCGCGCCACCTCCGCGTGCTCCTCCGCGAGCGGCTCGTCGCGCGGCGTCGCACCGCAGCCTTCCTCCGCGACGCGGACGAAGTACGCGGCCAGCGGCGTGCGCGAGCGACGCGCGAGCTCCACCGTCGCGGGATCGATGGTCTCGTAGAGGTTGAGCGCGGCGAGCAGCACCGCGTCGTCCACCTCGAGATCCGCCGGCCATGCGCGCCCCATCGCGGCGAGCTGCTCGTCGAGGCCCTCGGCGTGACGCAGCGCCGCCACGCGCTTGCGCGCGCCGAGGCCACCATCGGCGTCGTAGCCCTCGAGCGCACCGGTGAGATCCCCCCGCGCCTCGGCGAGCCGCCCACGCACGAGGGGCTCGGAGGCGATGGCCAGCGGCGCGATGCGATCGAGCGCGCGCGCTCGTGTCTCGACGGCATCGATGCGCGCGAGCACCACGTCGAGGCCGACCTCGTCGTGCATCCAGGGCTGCTCGCGAAGCGCCCAGTCGAAGTCCGGCAGCGAGAGGCCCATGCCGTTCGGGATGCGCGCGAGCTCGAGCTCGAGCAGCGGGCGATCGTCGACGATGATGGGCGCGCCCTCGGCGAGCGCGGCCAGCGCGAGCGAGTCCATCTCCTGGTGCGCGAGCACCGATCGCGCGTCGCCCAGACCGTGCGGGCGGAAGTACGGGCCGTTCTGTTCGTCGGCCGCTGCGATGCGCGCGGTGTGCTCGTCCGTGAACGCGCGGGGCGTGCTCGAGGCCATGAGCACGAGGCTCGAGCCCTCCACGACGAAGCCGCGCACGTGGGGGAAGACCTCGAGCAGCGTCCGCAGGATCGCCCGCATGTGCGGCATGTCCATGCGGAAGAGGTTCACCCAGAGGCCGAACACACCGTCTTCGCGCAGCGCACGATCGACCTCGTGGAAGAACTCGATCGTGTACAGCGCGCTCGAGCCGGCGAGCCAGGGATGCGAGGGCTGCGAGATCACCGCGTCGAGCGACTCGGCGGGCATCATCTGGAGCTGGTTGCGCGCGTCGTCGACGACCAGCTCGGCGCGTGGATCGTCGAGCGGGAACGGGCGACCGCGGCCCTCGTGGAGCAGGCGCGAGGCCTCGACGACGCCCTCCTCGAGCTCGATCACGCGCACGTGCTCGAAGCCCGTCGCGAGCGCCATGGTCGCCGTGTGGCCCGCCCCCAGACCGATGATCATCGCGTCGCGTTGCTCGCCCGAGAGGATCCCGGGGAGCCCGCCGAGCACGACGAGCTCGGGCCCGAAGCCGGGGTTGCCCGTCGAGAAGCCCGACTCGGGGCGACCGTCGTTGTAGAGGCCGAGCGCACCCTGACGGCGCAGCAGCGTGACGGTGGTGCTCCGGCCCTCGCGCAGGAACACGACGTTCTGATCCCACGCGCCATCGGGCCCGCCGAAGACGGCGTGCGGGATGTCGGTGGAGGCCGAGAGGAGGAAGCGCAGCTCGAGGCTCGGATGTGCGGTGAGCACCACGACGAACACGACGAGCGGCGCCACCGAGCGACCGATGCGCTGGAGCACCGCGCGGAGATCCTCGCCGCCACCGGTGGCCCCGCCGCGGAGCGCGAGCGCGGCCGCGACGGCGTTGAGCGCCGCGAGCGAGAGCAGCGTGGCCTCGCTGCCGAGCATGGGGATGAGGAAGAAGCCGGTCGCGACGGAGCCGACGAGGCCACCGATCGTGTTGGCCGCCAGGAGCTTCGCGGAGCCCTCACCGGCCTGCGCGCTCTTCTCGACCATCGCCCACGTGGTGGGCAGGCTCGTGCCCAGGGTGAGCGCCAGCGGGAAGAGGAGTGCGAAGGAGACCGCGCCCACGATCCACGTCTCGTGCGGCACCGTGTCCTGCTCGTGCGAGAGGATCGGGATGAGCCGCGGCGCGAACGGCACGAGGGCCATCGAGACGGCCGTGAGCACGACGAGCAAGGTCTGCGAGGCGGCGAACACCGACGTCGGCCGGAAGCGCCGCGTGAGGGCGCGCGCGACGAGCGCGCCCGCGGCGATGCCGAGGAGGTAGTTCACGAGCATCGCGGCGAACGCGGGCGTCGTCGCGTGGACGACGATGCGCAGGACACGCGTCCAGGCGACCTCGCTCCCGAGCGCGCAGAGGCCGGCGACGAAGGTGAGGGTGGACGCGAGGCCGATCGACACCGAGTGCCCGTCGTCCGCGGCGGGCGCGTCCTTGGCGGGCTCCCGCGAGGGCGCCTCGACGGCCGCCGCTGGCTGCGGATCGCGCAGGAGCGCGAGCACGATCGCCGCGGCCACGAAGCTCCCCACCGCGCCGACCACGACCGTGGCGCGCGTCCCGAGCTGCGGCACGAGCGCGAAGCCGGCGAGCCCCGCGCCGACGACCGCGCCGAGCGTGTTGGTCGTGTAGAACGCGGTGAGCGAGCGCGACCACGCGCCCGAAGGCGCGGCGAGCGCCACGACGGGCAGCGTCGCGCCCATGAGGATGGTCGGCGGAAGCAGCACGAGCGCGGCGAACATGAAGCGGACGAAGGTGAGCGTCGCGAAGCTCGCGCCCGGACCGACCGCGCCGTACGCGGCGCCCAGGCCCGGCACGAGCGCGAGCGAGAGCAGTGCGTAGAGACCGACGGCGCCCTCGAGGATCGCGTAGGCCCGCGCGGGCTTCTTCACCCGGTCGACGAAGCGCGCAGCGATGGCGTTGCCGAGGCCG
Organism: Sandaracinaceae bacterium; assembly: GCA_044376125.1. GTDB lineage: Bacteria > Myxococcota_A > Polyangia > Polyangiales > Sandaracinaceae > JAFLCL01. Next base: position 31,129 of record JBILLJ010000018.1, on the reverse strand, counting down.
AGGCCGAGGAAGAACGTGGCGAGCACGGTCGCGACGGCGAGATCGCTGACACCGAACACGCGGTGGAGGAGCCGGGTCCAGGACGACTCGTAGACGAGGCCCGCAGCGCCCGAGAAGAACAGGGCCACGTGGAGAGCGAGGAGATCACGACGCACCGAGCGAGCATCGGTGCCCGCGCTAGCCCAGTCAACGACACTCGACCGCGTTTCAGGGCTCGCGAGGCGCCTCGCGCTCGAGGCTCGCGTCGCCCTCGTCGCGTGCCTCACGCGGCCCGGGCTTGGGCGCCTCGACGCTCCCCGCCGACGAGTCCGCGCGCGGCAGGCCCGAGATGGTGGAGCTCGCCGGCACGCCGAGCGCGACCTCGCGGAAGTGGAGGAAGAGGCTCTGCGAGACGCTGAGCACGGGCACCGCGAGCAGCGCGCCGAGGATGCCGAAGAAGTGCTCGCCGGCGATCAGCGAGAACACGACGAGCACCGGATGCACCTTCGCGGCGTCGCCCATGATCTTCGGGTTGAGGAGGTTCGCCTCGAGCTGGTGGATGCCGATGATCCACGCGAGCGTGAAGAGCGCGGTGCCGACGCCGTGCTGCAGGCCCACGACGACCGCGGGGATCGAGCTGAGGATCGCGCCGAAGATCGGGATGATCGAGAGCACCGTCGCCACGAGCGTCAGCACGGGCCAGTAGTTGAGGCCGGCGATGTAGAAGCCCACGCCGCTCAGCGCGCCGTTCACGAGGCAGATGACGAGCTGGCCGCGCACGACGCCCGACAGGCCCTTGTCGATGCGGCCGAGCAGGAGATCGAAGCTGGCGCGGCGCGGGGCCGAGATGAGGGTCCGGAAGAAGCCGAGGATCCCGTCCTTCGTGATCAGCATGTACGCCGAGATCATCAGCATGATGAAGAACTTGAAGATCCCGTTCACCACGGCGGCCACGAGGCTCTGCGCGGTTCGGAGCGCATCGCCCGCGGTCTGCTCGCCCTCGCGCATCTGACGCCGGAGCGCTTCGGTGATCTGGACCGAGAGATCGTCGGGCTCCTCGCCCTCGTCGTCTTCGGCGGTGCGGACGACGAAGCCACCGTCGTCGCGCGGCTCCACCGTGATTCCGTCGCGCGGCAGGATGACCTCGTAGCCTCCGTCGGGACGCGGGCGGACCTCGAGGTGGACACGCGGCTCGGGCTCGGGCGCAGGCGCCTCGTCCTCGCCCTCGAGCGGCGGCTCCTCGATCGGCGGCTCGCTCTGCTCGGCCTCGGGCCCGAGCGACGAGCTGAAGCCGCGCACGGTGCGATCGATCGCGGGGAGCCAGTCCTGTCGCGCCGTCCGCAACATGCCCGGTGCCTCGCGGCCGAGGCGGCCGAGCTCGCGGGCCAGGAGCGGCGCACCGATCGCGATGCTCGCGGCCATCATGCCGAGCAGCGACACGTAGAGCACGAGCACCGCCGCCCAGCGCGGCACGCGGCGCCCGCCGATGCTCCGCTGCTCCATCCAGTCGACGAGCGGCGCGAAGACGTACGCGACGACGAGGGCGACCGCGAACGGTGCCAGCACTTCGCGGAAGGCGTAGAGCACGCCGAGCGCGAGGGCTCCCGTCGCGCTGAGGAAGGCGATGCGACGCCAACGCTCCTCGGCCATCGGCGAACGGTACATCGCGGCCGTATACGACGACGCCCGCGGGACGTCTACCGACCCCCGTCGCGCCCGAGGGACACGAGGTGTCCGGAGCCGATCGTGCGTGTGGGCGCGTCGGGCCAGAGCGCGGTGACGAGGGCGCGCGCGGGCTCGCTGAGCACCCAGGCGGCGCTCACGCCGCGATGCTCCGCCCAGCGCCCGAGCTCGCGGCACGGCATGCGTCGGCGGCCCGCCGTCACGTCGGACGCCTCCACGACGTCGCAGCTGTCGCCGCGTCGCGTGAAGAAGAGCGTCCGGTCCCACGTGGACCACTGCACCGACAGCGACGCCCAGCCCATGGGCGGCCTGGGCTCGACGCGCTCGACGAGCAACGCGCCCTGCCCCACTGCCTCGTCCAGCGCACCACGGCGGAGCGCGAGCCCCGCCTCGACCGAGCTCGGATCGACGTAGTGCATCGGCGCTGCGAGGCCGCGCCCTGCGAGCGCGAGCGAGAGGAGCGCCACGCCGAGCAGCACCAGGCGTGCGGCGCGCTCGGGCTGCGCGAGCAAGAGCGCGAGCCCGAGCCCCGCGAGCGGGAAGAGGCCGACCTCCACGTTCGAGACGAGGCGCGGCTCGAAGAACTCGATCTCGCGACCCTCGACGACGAAGACCGCCAGGCCCTTGCCCGTGACGATCTGGAGCAGGAGCCCCGGCACGCCGATCGCCGCCACGACGAGCAGTGGCCCCAGCGCGGCCAGACGACGACGAAGCACGACGACGGCCGCCGCGGCCGCCACGACCGCGCCGCCGGCCCAGAGCGCGAGGCCCTCGAGCCGTGCGCTCGCCACGCGCGCCGGTGAGGCCCCGCCGGTCAGCGTCGTGGCCATCTCGTCGATCGTGTCGAGGAACGCGAAGGGGTCACCGTGCTCGAGGTACTGCGCGATCATCCAGCCGATCGGGCCCAGCAGCGCGAGGGAGGCGATCGCGCCGTCGCCGAGCGCGACGCGACGCCCCTCGCGGCGATGGGCCATCACGGTCGCCGAGACGACGAACGCGAGCGCGTAGGCCCACGTCTCGTAGCGAATCCACGTCGCGAGCAGCATCGTGATCGCGCCGCTCCAGACGAGCCTCCGCGGTCCGACGCGGTGGCGACGCACGAGCGCCGCCGCGGCGAAGGCGACGAGGGCGTTCGCGAGCGGCTCCGCGAGCGCCGAGTGAGAGAGCACGAGCAGGAGCGGTGAGCAGCCCGCGACCGCCACGGCCCCGCGCCCCGCCGCATCACCCCACCCCTCCGGCGCGAGATCTCGCGCGAGCGAGTGCACGGCGACGAGCGTGACGACGAAGGTGATGGCGCCGAGCACCATGGGCGCGAGCGCCGCGTCGAGCCCGAGGCGACCGAGCGCGCCGAGCACGAAGAACTGCCCCGGCAGCCAGAAGCGACCGACCACGGACGCGGTCCCTTCGGCCACGAGGTGCCCGTAGTACGCGCGGTAGCCATCGTCCTCGGTGGCGAAGAAGCGGCCTTCGGTGGCGAGCCACACGCGACCGAGCACGTGGACCGCGACGCCGATCACCGCGAGCGCTCCGAGCCACGTCCGGCCAGCACCGCTCGGCGGCGGAGCGGAGAGAGGCGGCGTGATCGGAGGTCGCTCCACGAGGCCACCGTCCCAAACGCGCCGCGCCGGCGTCAATCGCTTCAGAGCGGGCCCGGCCGCTCGGCGCCGGGGCGATACGCGGGGAAGCGCGACGCGAGCTCGGCGCGATGCTGCGCGGCGCGCTCCCCCTGCCCCGTGCGCTCCTCGAGCACCGCGAGGTTGTGGAGGGCGCGCGGATCGTCCGGGTAGCGCTCGACGAGCAGCGCGTAGAGCGACATCGCCTCTTCTTCGCGGGTGGAGCCCGCGAGCAGGAGCGCGAGGCGGTTGCCGGCGCGTCGGCCCGAGACGGTCTGGAAGCGATCGCGATCGATCGCGGCGCGATACGCGATCTCGGCATCGGCGTACTGCTCTCGCGCGAAGAGCGCGTCGCCCAGGAGCAGCGGTGGACGCGGATCGCTCGTCGTGCGCTCGCTCGCCTCGGCGAAGAGGGCCACCGGATCGGCGAAGAGGAGACCTCGTGCGCCCGAGAGCAGCCCCAGCGTGCCGAAGCTCGCGACGACGATCACCGCGCCGAGCGGCGGGCGGGTGCGACGCGCCGCGAGCTCGAGCGCGACGCCGAGCGCGGCGCACGGCGCCCACAGCGCGACGAGGAGGTAGCGATCCGCGAGGCGGTTCTGGAGCGGCGCGACGATCTGCGAGACGGGCGCGAGCGACGCGACGAACCAGAGCACGAGCGCGGCGGGCCAGCGGTGCCCGAGCCTCCACTGCCACGCAGCGAGCGCGCCGAGCACGACGACGAGCGCGAGCGAGGCGAGCGCAGGCAGATCGAGGCCGTGCACGTCCGCCTCGTAGACGACGCTCTGCGGGTGCACGAGGCTCGAGAGTCCGACGTAACGCGTGAAGAGCACGAGCGCCGATCCGAGCCGCTCGAGCGTCGAGTCCCCGAGCGGCGCTGCGATCATCCCCACCACGCCGCCGACCCACACGTGCACCGCGGCCCACGCCACGCACACCGCCGTGCTCGCCGCGAGCACCGGACGATCGAGCGCGCGCGCGCGCAGGAGCTCCGCAGACAGCAGCAGCGCGGGCGCGACGATCGCGACGCTCTTGGCGCCACACGCGAGAAAGACGCACACGACCACGCCCACGCGCCGCAGCGGCGTCCTCTCCGCCGCGAGGAACAGCGCGCCCCCGAGGCCCGCGAGCGCGAGCACGTCCTTGAGCCCCGCGATCCACGCGACCGACTCCGCGTGCACCGGGTGGAGCGCGAAGATCCAGGCGCCGATCACGTAACCGTCGGGCCCCCGACCATCGCGCCCCAGCGTGCGCGCCCACGCGACGAAGAGGGCCGAGGCGCCCGCGTAGAGGCCGAGCATCAGCACGCGCAAGCCGAACGCATCGAGGCCGAGCCACGCGCGCGCGAGCCACGTGACCAGATCGCGCACCGGCAGGTACTCGGCGCCGAGCACGAGTCGCGTGTCGCGATCGAAGCCGCCCATGATCGCGCCGAGCACCCCGAGCGAGCGGCCGTTCAGGAGCTCGTTGTCTCTGGCGAGCCAGTCGTCGTCGAAGCCCAGCCAGCCGCCGCTCAGCGACGGCGCGTACACGAGCACGACGACGGCGGCGAGCAGCCACGGCGAGCTCAGCCAGCGCCAGCGCGCGTCGGGGCCGTCCTCGGACATCGGGTCGCATCCTACGACACCGACTGACGGAGCCTGCGCCTTCCTCGCGTGGCCGACGGAACGCGACGAGGGCCGCGCCTTCTCAGGCGCGACCCTCGTTCACGTTCACATCATCCCACTCGCGTCAGCGAAAGGGGCCGCATGGCCCCTCCAGCCAACTCAGAGCATGAGTCACTTGCATTGACTCATGCTCTGACGTTTCTTGCCGGAGGGTCTGGCCGCAGACCCTCCCTCTCGCCGAGTGAATCGGCGAGAGCCTCCCTCCCGCCGATTCGAGCCCGTGGCACTCGCACCGATCAATGCGGGTGCCACGTGCTCTCAGTTACCGCCGCCGCTCAGCTTGTCGCCGAGCTTCTCCTTGAGGACGTCGCCGAGCTTCGCGCCCGGACGGTTCGCCGAGGACTGCTGCGGCTTCTGCGTCGCCATCTCGATGGAGCGCTCCTCGCCGTACTTGAGGATCTCGCCACCGCTGGCGATCTCCATCTTCTTCAGCGAGAGCGTGATGCGGCGATCACCCGGGTTCACGTCGAGGATCTCGGCCTTCACGATCTGGCCTTCCTGGACGATCTTGCGGGCGTCGTCGATGCGGTCGTAGCTGAGCTCGCTCATCGGAACGAGACCCTCGACGCCGCGCTCGAGCTCCACGAACACGCCGAAGTCGGTGATCGAGATGACGCGCACCTCGAGCATCGTGCCCTGCGGGTAGTCGAGCGGGATGCGCGTCCACGGATCTTCGTAGAGCTGCTTGATGCCGAGCGAGACCTTCTTGTCGTCGTGGTTGACCGACAGGATGATCGCCTCGACCTCGTCGCCCTTGCGGTAGACGTCGGCCGGGTTGTTGATTCGCTGCGTCCAGCTGAGGTCCGACTTGTGGACCATGCCGTCCACGCCGTCCTCGATGCCGACGAACACGCCGTAGTCGGTGACGCTGCGGACCTTGCCGCGGATGATGTCACCCGGGTTGTACTTCTGGATGAAGAGGGTCCACGGATCCGGCTCGAGCTGCTTGAGGCCGAGCGAGATGCGCTTGTTGACCGCGTCGACGTCCAGGATGATGCACTCGACCTCCTGGCCGACCTCGAGGAGCTTCGAGGGGTGCTTGGGCTTCTTCCACGACATCTCGCTGACGTGGATGAGACCCTCGATGCCGGGCTCGAGCTCGACGAAGGCGCCGTAGTCGGTGATCGACACGACCTTGCCGGAGACCTTCATCTCCACCGGGTAGCGCTCCGCGGCGGTGTTCCACGGATCGTCGACCGTCTGCTTGAGGCCGAGCGAGACACGCTCCGTCTCGGCGTTGTACTTGAGGACCTTGACGGTGACCTCGTCGCCGACGTTGAAGACCTCGGACGGGTGATTGACCCGGCCCCAGCTCATGTCGGTGATGTGGAGGAGGCCATCGATGCCGCCGAGGTCCACGAACGCACCGTACTCGGTGATGTTCTTGATGACGCCCGTGACGACCATGCCCTCTTCGAGGTTCTGGAGCGTCCTTGCCTTGAGCTCGTCGCGCTCCTTCTCGAGGAGCACACGACGCGAGAGCACGATGTTGCCGCGCTTCTTGTTGAACTTGATGACCTTGAAGTCGAAGGTCTGGCCGAGGAGCTTGTCGAGGTTGCGGACGGGGCGGAGGTCCACCTGGCTGCCCGGCAGGAACGCCTTCACGCCGCCGCGGATGCTGACCGAGAGGCCGCCCTTCACGCGCGAGGTGATCGTTCCCTGGATGAGCTCGTCGCGCTCGCACGCGGCGCTGATCTCGTCCCACACCTTGAGCTTGTCGGCCTTCTCCTTGGAGAGGAGCACGAGGCCGTCGTCGGTCTCCTTGGACTCGACGAGCACGTCGACCTGGTCGCCGACCTTGACCGCCAGCCCGCCCGCCGGCTCCGCGAACTCGTCGACGCGGATGACGCCTTCGGACTTGTATCCGATGTCGACGACGACGTGGTCCTTGCCCACCGCGATGACGGTTCCAGAGACGATGTCGCCCTCTTTGAGGGTGTCCGCCTTCGCGACGGACTGCTCGAAGAGGTCTGCGAAACCTCCCGGCTTCCTGGGAGTGGAGGTCTGGAACTGGACTGTGGTCATCGAGTGGTGTGGGCTTTCTGATTCGCTGGGGTTGGGTTGGAAATCCGACCGTTCACGCGTCCTCGTCGGAATCACTCGACGGGGGGCGTTTGTCCGGGAGAGGCCCCGGACGCGAGCTCCGGGCGCGTGGCGCCACGAAGGGCGGGATGGCTAGCAGTGGCCTCCGGGGGTGTCAATCCGCGCTCTTTCGCCGCACGAGGGCGACGAGCTCCTCCACGAGCGAATCGAGCGTCCTGCCCGTGGTGTCCACGCGCGTCGCCCCCTCTGCCATGCGGAGCGGCGCGACCGCCCGCTCCTCGTCGCGCCGATCACGCGAGCGCAGGTCCTCGAGCACGCCCTCGAGCGTGGCGGCCTCCCCTCGCGCGACGAGCTCGGCGAGGCGACGCTTGGCGCGCTCCTCGTCCGAGGCCACCAGGAAGATCTTCACCTCGGCGTCGGGGTACACGACCGTGCCGATGTCGCGGCCCTCGAGGACGACGCCGCCGTCCCGCCCCATGTCGCGCTGCACGCCCAGGAGCGCCGCGCGCACCTCCGGGTGCGCCGACACACGCGAGGCGCCGAGGCTGGTCTCCGAGGTCCGCAGGGCATCGCCCGGCCGCTCGCCACCCACCTCGAGCGCGCCGTCGACGAACGCGAAGCGGAGCTGCGAGGTCATCTCGCCGAGCGAGGGCCCATCGTCCCACGCGAGGCCCCGACGGCGCGCCCAGAGCGCGACGGCGCGGTAGAGCGCGCCCGTGTCGACCAGCGTGTAGCCGAGCGCATCGGCGACGCGCCTCGAGAGCGTGCTCTTGCCGGCGCCTGCAGGGCCGTCGATCGCGACGATGACGCCCCGCGCGCGCTTGGCAGCGCCACTCACGCGCTCACCTCTTCCTCGACGAGGTCCGCGCCGAGCGAGCGCAGGCGCGTGGCGAAGCCGGGGAAGCTCGTCTCCACGCACGCGACGTCGTCCACGATGGTCTCGCCGTCGGCGACGAGACCGAGCACCACCGACGTCATCGCGATGCGGTGATCGCCGTGCGCGTGGACGTGCGCGCCGCGCAACGGCGCGCCGCCGTGGATCGTGAGCCCGTCCTGCAGCTCGACGACGTCGGCGCCGAAGGCACGCAAGACGGCGCTCATCGTGCTCAATCGATCGCTCTCCTTCGCGCGCAGCTCCTCCGCGTCGCGGATGTCCGTGCGGCCGGGCGCAGAGACCGCGAGCGCGCACACGATGGGCACCTCGTCGATCATGCGCGTGACGATCTCGCCACCGACGCGGATCGGCGCGACGCGCCCGTGCCGTGCGACCAGGCGCGCGATGGGCTCGTTGCCCGCCCCCTCCCCGCGCGGGATCACCTCGACGGACGCGCGCGCCATGCGGAGCGCATCGAGGATGCCGGTGCGCGTCGGGTTCGTGCAGACGCCGTCGACCTCGATCTCGCTGCCCTCGACGATGGCGCCCGCGACGAGGAAGAACGCCGCGCTCGAGAGGTCCCCCGGCACGGTCCACGAGAAGCCGTCCCAGCGCCGCTCCCATCCCGAGGGGTCCAGCGCGGAGATGGGCCCTGCCGTCGTGAGCGGCACGCCGAGCGCGAGCATCATGCGCTCGGTGTGATCGCGCGAGAGGATGGGCTCGTAGACCGTCGTCGGCCCATCGGCGTAGAGGCCCGACAGGAGCAGGCAGCTCTTGACCTGCGCGCTCGCGATGGGTGACTCGTAGCGCAGCGGCGCGAGCGTCTCGCCCTCGATCAGCGGCGCGATCGAGAGGGGCGCGTAGTGCTCTCCCTCCTTCGCTCCGCGCACGCCTGCGATGTGTGCGCCGCGCGCGCGAAGGGGCTCGACGATGCGACGCATCGGGCGCGACGAGAGGCTCGCGTCGCCGACGAGGCGCACGCCGAAGCGCTGCGCCGACACGAGCCCCGCGAGCAGGCGCATGGTGGTGCCGGAGTTGCCGCAGTCGAGCGAGGCCTTCGGCATCTTCAGGCCGTAGAGGCCCACGCCCTCGACGCGCGTCTCACCCTCGACGTCCTCGAACCGCACACCCATCGCCTCGAGCGCGCCGCGCGTCGCGTGGTTGTCGAGGCCGCCCGAGAGCCCGCGGATCCGCGAGCTGCCTTCGGCCAATCCTGCGAAGAGCAGCGCGCGGTGACCGATCGACTTGTCGCCCGGCACCGTCAGGCTGCCGCGCAACGGACCGGCGCGCCGAACGCGATAACGTCTCATGGCGCAACGCGTACCGCGCGGCTCCGCGCGGCGCACGTCGCCGTGGCCGTCACCGCGTGGGTCGGGGATAGCTGCCGAGGACCTTGAGGTGGCGGCTCTTCATCCGGACCTCGTCGAGCGCAGTCAGCACGGCGCGATCGCTGACGTGACCGTCGAGCTCGACGAAGAACATCTGCTCGAACGAGGCGCCGGGCGCCTGCCGCGACTCGAGCCGCGTGAGGTTGATCCCTCGCTCGGCGAACGGCGCGAGGGCCGAGTAGAGCGAGCCCGGCTCCTCCGACAAGAGCAGCGCGACGAAGGTGCGATCGGCGCCGGTGCGCTTGGGCGCCTCGCGGCCGACGACGACGAAGCGCGTCTTGAGCGACGCGTCCTGTTCCACGTGCGAGCGAACCTTGCGGAGGCCCTCGGCCTCCTCGTCGCTCGTGGCGATCGCGCCGCTGCCGTGATCACCGAGCGCCAGCTGCGCCGCGACCGTCGCCGAGCGCACCTCCATCGCGGTGGCGTGGGGGAGCTCGCGCTCGAGAGTGCGCGCGCAGGCCGCGAGCGCGAGCGGCGTCGCGTAGATCTTCTCCACGTCCGAGGCGTTCCCGGTGCGCGAGTAGAGGTGGTAGGCGTTGGCGACCGTTCGCTCCGCGACGATGCGGCCCCCACCGTGCGCGAGCGCGAAGAGAGAGGCCGAGATCGCGCCGTCACTCGTCGTCTCGAGCGGGATCACCGCCGCGCTCGCCTCCTGCCGCTCGACGGCGAGCAGCGCGTCGGTGACCTGCGGAGAGGCGACGACCTCGGCGAGCGAGCCGAACATCTCGCGGGCCACGACGAGCGCGAGGCTGCGGTCGGGCCCCGGGATCGCGATGCGCAGCGGCGCGGCCAGCGTCGCGCACGCGCCGAGGATCTCGCGGAAGATGGGCTCCACCGCCTCGTCGGGCAGCGCACGCGCGCCCTGCTCGCGGCGCAGTGCGCGCACCTCGGCGATCACCTCGTCGGCCGTCGGCAGCTGGAGATACGCGCCCGGGCTCTCGGCGCGCAGCGCGACGAGTTCTCGCACCGCGCGGGCCCGCGCCTCGAGCGCCTGGGCGAGGTCTCGATCCGCAGCGGACAGTGCGGCGCGGATGCGATCGAAGCGGTCGCGCGGATCGGTCATGGGGCCCACTGTACCACCCACGCCCGACGTCGCGGCGTTCTGGCCGGTCCGCCGTCAGCCGCGCGTGCGGAGACGCTCGCGCCAGGCCACGACGCGCGTGAAGGCCTGCATCGGCGTGGTCGTCTCGAGCGCGAGCGCCTCGAGCTCCGCGAGGATCTCGGCCTCGATCGGGTCGGGGGTGCGCGCGCGCTCGGTCGCGCTCGCCGCGGACGTGGGCTCGGCCTGCGTCGCCGCGACGGGCGTGAAGAGCGCGAGCTGCTTGGAGGCCTCGCCTCGCTCGCTGCGCGCCTCGAGCCCCGCGAGCAACGTGCGGGCGCGCGCCACCACGTCGTCCGGCAGGCCCGCGATGCGCGCCACCGCCACGCCGTAGCTGCGGTTGGCGCCGCCGGGCACGAGTCGGTGCAAGAAGACGACGTCGCCCTGGTGCTCGCGCGCGGTCGCGTTGTGGTTTCGCACCGCGCCGGGCCGTGCTTCTTCGAGGGCGCAGAGCTCGTGGTAGTGCGTCGCGAAGAGCGCGCGACAGCGCACGCGATCCACGAGGTGCTCCGCGACGGCACGCGCGATCGCGAGGCCGTCGTAGGTCGAGGTCCCTCGGCCGACCTCGTCGAGGATCACGAGCGAGCGCGTGGTCGCGCCGCGGACGAGGGCGGCCGTCTCGGCCATCTCGACCATGAAGGTGCTCTGCCCGCGCGCGAGGTTGTCGCTCGCGCCGACGCGCGTGTAAATCCGATCGACCAGGCCGACGTGGGCGCGGTGCGCGGGCACGTACGAGCCGAGCTGCGCGAGGATCACGAGGAGCGCGGCCTGACGCATGACCGTCGACTTGCCCGCCATGTTCGGCCCGGTGATCACCCACATGCGCTCCCCCTGCGCATCGAGGCTCACGTCGTTGGGCACGAAGGTGCCCGCGGGCAACGCGAGCTCGACCACCGGGTGACGGCTGCCCTCGAGCTCGAGCCGCGTGCTCTCGTCGACCGTCGGGCGCACATAGCCGCGGCTCGCCGCGATCTCGGCGAGGCAGCTCGTCACGTCGAGCTCCGCGAGCCAGGCCGCGATGCGGCGCAGCTCGGAGGCGGCCTTGGCCACGCGCGCGCGCGTGCGCTCGAAGATCTCGATCTCGAGCGCCTTGAGCCGATCCTCGGCCGAGGCGATCGCCCGCTCGAGCTCGTCCAGCTCCTCGGTCGTGTAGCGCTCGCCGTTCGCGACCGTCTGCTTGCGGCGGAAGTGGGCAGGCACGCTCTTGAGGTTCGAGCGCGTGATCTCGATGTAGTAGCCGAACACCCGCGTGTAGCCGACCTTGAGCGACGCGATGCCGCTCGCGACGCGCTCGCGCTCCTCGAGCGCGAGCAGCACGTCGCGGCTCTGGCTCGCCAGGCCGCGCAGCTCGTCGACGCGCGGGTCCGCACCCGCGCGCACGAGCCCGCCCTGCGAGGCCGTCTGCGGCAGCTCGTCCTCGAGCACGCGCGTCAGCTCGACGAAGAGCTCGTGACCGAGCTCGCTCGGAGGGCGGATCGAGGGCCCGCGGAGCGTGGGGCTGGCACCGCGTAGCGTGGGGCTGGCACCGCGGAGCGTGGGGCTGGCATCGCGTAGCGTGGGGCTGGCACCGCGGAGGTCGTCGATGGCCGCGCCCGCTTCGCGGAGGAGGCTCGCGAGAGACGCGGCGGCGCCGAGGGTACGGCGGATCGCGCCGAGCTCTCGCGGGGTGCCGAGGCCGAGCTCGGCGCGGGTGACGAGGCGCTCGAGGTCTGCGACGTCGTCGAGCGCCGCCCGGACGCTGGCGCGCGAGGTCGTGTCTTCGACGAGCTGCTGCACGTCGTCGAGGCGCCTGCGGATGGCCGCGACGTCGGCGAGCGGACGCACGAGCCGTCGCCGCAAGAGGCGCGCGCCCATCGACGTGCGCGTCGCGTCGATCGCGTGCACGAGGGAACCTTCCTTGTCGCCGCCGAGCGTGCGCAGGAGCTCGAGGTTGCGGATCGCCGGCTCGTCGAGCGTGAGCGTGGTGGAGGGCTCGGTGCGATCGAGGATCTCGATGTGGATCGCGACCTGCGGGTGCGCCGCTTGGGCGTAGGCCACTGCGCGAGAGAGCGTCGAGCGCGAGCGGGCGTCGAGCTCCTCGACCCGGCCGTCGCCGAGCGCGGCCTCGAGCGCCTCGGGCCGCGCAGCAGGCGCCGCGGCGAGCCTCGCGCGCGGGAACGCCACGCGCAGCGCGGCGAGCGTCGCCTCGCCCAGGCCCTCCGTGAGGATCTCGCGGGCCTCGGTGCGCGTGAGCTCGGCCACGAGCTCCGCCTCGTCGCGGAGCGACGTGACCCGCGCCGCCGAGCGGCTCAGCTCGATCGACGCGACGACGATGCCCTCGGCGTCCTTCACGACGACGGCGAGCCAGTTGTCGGCGCGCTCGGACATCGCGTCGGGATCGATCGCGAGGCCCGGCGTCACCACGCGGACGACCTCGCGCGGCACGATGCCCTTGACGGTCGCGGGGTCGGCCATCTGCTCGCAGATCGCGACGCGGAAGCCCTTGTCGACGAGCTTGGCGAGATAGCCCGCGGCGGCGTGGTGGGGCACGCCCGCCATGGGGATGTCCTGCCCGTCCGCGGTCTTCTGGCGCGAGGTCAGCGCGAGATCGAGCGCCTTGGCCGCGACGATCGCGTCGTCGTGGAAGAGCTCGTAGAAGTCGCCCATGCGGAAGAAGAGCAGCGCGTCCGGGTACTGCTCCTTGGCCCGGAAGAACTGCTGCATCGCGGGCGAGCGCTTCTCGCCCTCCCCGCTCGAGGGGCGTGAGCTCGCACGCGTCATTCGAAGCGCGATTGCGTGTAGCCGAGCGGCTGCATCGTGAGCTCGATGAGCCCGCGTCGCTCCACGTCGACGACGTAGAGGCGCTGGTAGACGTCGCTCCAGAGCAGGTCCGACGGCAGCGCGAGCCCGCGCGAGATCGAGCCCGTCACCGCGCCCACGTCGATGTTGAGCGTCGCGGGCACGGTGCCGATCGTGACGCGCAGCTCCGTGTTGTCGGCCGTCGGTCGCGACACGATCTGGAAGCCCACGAGGTCGTTGCGATAGAGCGCGCCCGGCAGCGCACGCGCTTGTCGCGTCTCGGACAGCGTCGCGTCCACCTCGCAGGTGCCGTCGCTGCCGCGCACGACGCGGTGCCGCTGGCCCGATCGCGAGCCCGTGACGCTGAACGAGCCGCGCGTGCGCACGTCGAAGCGCACGAGCTCGTCGCCGAAGCACGCGAGCACGTCCGTGAGGGTGAGCGCCGCCTCGCGATCGAGCACGGGCGCCGTCGCGTCGAGGAGCAGCCGCCCGCGGTAGGGCTCCGAGAGCCCGTCCGGGCGCGTGCTCGCGCTGCGGATCGGCACGAGCACCGCACGCGGAGACTGGTTGCCGCCCTCGATGCCGACGACGGCCTGGCAGCGCTCGTCCATCGCGCGCGCCGCGGAGAGCGCGGTCGTGATCGCGAGCACGTCGCCTTCGTAGCCGTCCTCGGGGCTCGGCGCGGCCGCGATCTGCTCGGTGCCCAGCACGCCCGCCGCGCAGAAGTCGATGCGGGTGTCGAGCGCGACGGTTCCATCGTCGAGCGGCTGGAAGTTGCCGGTCGAGGATGCGGTGCCCGAGAGCGCGCCCTGCCACACGGCCTGCCAGATCTCGGGGACCGCCTCGAACGGATCGGGGTGGCCACACACGCGGGCGGTGGTGCCGTCGTCGCTCGCCGCGAAGATGCCGCGGAGCGGATCGGGGCAGGTGATGATCGCGAGATCGGCGGAGTCCTCGGAGAGGCGGACCGTCGCTCCGTTCACGAGGTAGCTCACGTCGTTCGCGATGACGCCCACCGTGGTGCGTCGCTCGCCGAGGCGCGGGTGATGGCGACGCACGTAGACGAAGCTCTCGGTCGTGCTCGTGCAGTCGGCCGGCTCGCCCTCCACGCGCCCGCGGCACGTCGCGTCGCTGTCGAACACGTCGACGAAGCGAACCGTGGCGTCCGTCATGCCCACGGCGAGGAAGACGCCGCGCATCGTCTGGTGAGACGGGGCCGCGACGTCGTCAGCGATGTTCGACGGGTCGCAGAGGTTCTCGAACGGCTCGAGCTCGTCGTACCTCGGCGAGAGCACCTCGAGGGTCCGCGCGCCCACGAGGAACGGCATGCGGTCGGGGCGCGGCGACGATCCGGCGCCGATCGGGAGCACCGCGCCGTACTCGGCGGACGCGGGGTCGGAGTAGTCGAGCGCGAGCACGGTCCCGTCCGCGTCGTCCACCGCGTAGACGTAGCGGCCACGCGCCTCGGCGCCCGGATCGTACGAGAGGGGCACCTCGGGGGTCACCGCGAGCGCACGCACCGGCGCACCGATCGAGAACGGGGTGAGGGGCACACGTGCGGCGAAGTCGACGCGGTGCACGAGCGGCAGCGCGCGATCGCCGACGAGGAGCTCACGGCCGACCGCGAGCACGCTCGGGCGAGCCACGGTGTCGAGCAGCTCGGGGTCGCGCGCGGTGATGGAGGGCAGCGCGGCGGCGCCGAAGTCGAGCGGGCAGTAGCGGGCGCTCGCGTCGTCGTCCGTGACGCTCGACACGAGGCCCGGCGGCACGGTCGCCTCGAGCGAGATCTCCTCGATCGCCCCGAATTCGCAGCCGTCGATGGCCACGCGCGCGACACTGGAGCGCTCCGGCATCGCCACCCAGAGCGCGGCCTCGGAGGGATCGAGCACCATCGCGGTCGGCGCGCCCGGCAGCTCGAGCGGTGCGTGATCGACGGCGGCCGAGCGGCTCTCGCGGCGGAAGATGCGCAGGTCGATGGCGTCGATCGCGTCGGCGCCCGCGCTCGACACGAACGCGCACGTCGGCGCCGTCGGCGGGACGACGATGCCCGTGGGCAGCGGATCGACGGGCACGAACGTGTAGCCGGGGATCGCGGGGTTGGTGTCGACGACGAGGCGCGAGACGAGATCCACGGCGGCCACCTCGCCGCGCGCCTCCTGGAGGACGAGCGCGTGCATCGCCAGGCCCGTGGGGGACGTGTTCGAGCTCGTCAGCGTGCAGTCGGCGATCGGACGCGCGATGCCCGTCGCGGTCTCGAGGCAGACCATCGCGACCTGGACCGGTCGGTTGAAGGTGCGGACGTTGACCAAGATGGGCGTCTGGCTGCACGCGGCGAGCGCCAGGAGCGCGCCCGCGCCCACCGCGGTGCGCGCACGAATCGGCGAGCGCTTCATCGCAGCACCTGCACGGGACGGACGCGACCGAACGTCGCCACGAGCCGAGGCTCACGGCCGTCGGCGAGCGGTGAGGTGTCGATCGCGCGGAGCACCGAGTCGCGGAAGTCCACGACCCACACGAGCTCCGCCGTCGCGTCGACCGCCAGCTCGTAGGGGCCCTGGAAGCCCGGCACCGCGCCCGCCGTGGCACCCGTGTCGCCGTCGACGAACCAGACCTTGCGGTCGTCGAAGCAGGTCGCCGCGAGCACCGTTCGAGCCCCGATGTCGAGGCGCTCGAGGCGCGAGGGCGCGATGCCCACGTGCGAGACGCGATCGACCGCGGCCTCGCCGGGAAAGAGCGGCTGGCTCTCGAGGTCGAGCGTGAGGATCGCCTCGGGCCTTCGCGCCAGCACGAACGCCCGCGTGCCATCGGCCGAGAACGTCGAGTCGCGCGTGTCGAGGCCATCGTCGACGCCACGAAGCGGCAAGCGACCCGCCGAGAACACGGAGGAGCACTCCGGCGAGGCCGCGTCGTACGCGACGCCGGCGAAGCCGATGTCCCGCGTCTGTCGCGTGCCCACGATCGAGGCGGTGTGCGTCCAGACGAGCTGCGAGCTCGGCTCGAACGAGACGTTCACGATGTCGAGCGGCAGACCATCGGTCGTGTGGGTGAGCACCGGCTCGGGCGAGCCGCCGACGAGCCGATCGACGAAGAGGCTCGCGCGGCCGTTGCGGTGGACCATCACGACATAGTCGAGATCCGCGGCGCCGCCGATGTCGGAGGCGCGGCCCGCCACGACGCCGACGGGATCGCCCGAGAGCACCGGCGTTCGGCCGCAGGTGCTGGCGATCGCGGTGGTGCGACGACGGTCCGCGCACACTTCGGGCTGCCCCTCGCCTTCGCACGACAGAGCGCCGGTGGCGGCATCGAGATCGATCCAGCTCAGGTCCACCTCGCTGCGCACCGCGAGGTAGACGCGATCGCCACGCGGCGAGATCGAGAGCCCGGAGGTGTAGGAGCCGATCAGGACCTCCGAGACCATGAAGCTCGAGAGATCCTCGAAGGTGCACGGCACGTCGGTGCAGCCGTCGATGGCGGAGCGCATGGCCGCGAGGTCGAACGAGTGCAGCGCGCCGGCGTTGTATCGGAGATCGAAATTCGAGCTCGCGACCAGGAGGAATTGCCGCCCGCCTTCCTCGGGCGTCACCGCGACGGCGACCGGGAAGTTGAGGGTCCCCGGCGTCGGCGGAAGCCCTGCGTTGTCGAGGTCGCACGCGCCGAGCAGCATCGTCCCCGCGAGCCCAGAGGCCGCCAGGAGCGAGGTCCGCCGCGGGGCGCGCGTCGCGCGGTCGCGGGTGGCGTGAGCGCTCGGATCACGCAGGCCGAGGTGAAGTCGCATGGAAGAGGCGGGACCCTACTTCGAAGGGGATCGGAGGGCAACGCGTGAACGCCCCGACGAACACGGGTGCGACGACGGCTCGTTCGCGCGAGGTCGTGGACCCCTACGAACGAGCGCGCCCTCGCCTGCCGGGGCCCTCACCGCCGAGGGCCGTCACTGCCAGGGATCGACCAGACCGTCCGAGCCACCCGAGGAGCCCGACATCATCGTGGCCTCCATCGAGACCTCCATCGTCGTCTCCATCGCCGTCGCCGTGGTCTCCATCGTCGTCCCGTCCGGACGGCGACCCGTGCCGCCGCCAGCCCGCGTCAGCTCGCGCGCCATGACCGCCGGCGAGGTCTCGAGCAGGCCGATCGTCTCTTCTCGGTAGCCGCGCAGTCGAAGCGTCACGGTCGTGAACGCGCCGCCCGTCGGGCGCGGCACCTCCATCGGCGTGACGCCGAGCAAGGCGCCGTTCAGGAGCACATCCGCGCCCGGCGGTGTGGTCTCGAGGCGAATCGGCGCCGCAGCCGGCTGCACCACGGTGCTGCCGCCTTGCGCTCCAGCCTCCTGACCCGCGCCGGCCGGCTCTTGGCCGGCACCACCCGCCCCTGCGCCCTCCGGCGTGCCAGCCCCCTGAGTGCCGCTGCCTTGCGTGCCACCCTGGGTGCCCTCCGTTCCGGTCCCTTGTCCCGCGACGAGCGTGGTCGGTGGGGTCGTCGGGGGCGGCGTCGTGGTCGCGGGCGGCTGCATCGACGCGTACGCGATGTAGCCGCCGCCACCCAGGATGCCGAGCACCGCGAGCGCTCCGACGGCGAGCAGCACCGGCGAGCGCTTGGACGACTCCGGCGCGTCGCCGGTGCCGATGCGCATCGCCGAGTCACGCGGCAGGACGCTGCGCCCCGTCGGATCCATGCGGGTGCCAGAGGCGCGATCCACGGCGTCGACCACGGCCTGTGGCGTGATGCCGGCCTCGAGTCGCTCGAGGTCCGCGCGCATCTCGGCCATCGTCTGGTACCGAGCGTCGGCCGACTTCGTCAGACACTTCATGATCACGGCCTCGAGGCCGGGCGGCACATCGACGGGCGGCGGCAGCTCCCGCGGCGGGATCGGCTGCTCGTACATGTGCTTGGTCAGGATGCCCATCAGGTTGTCGGCATCGAACGGCACGCGCCCCGAGCTCATCTCGTAGAGGATGGCGCCGAGCGCGTAGATGTCGGTGCGCGCATCGACGTTCGAGCCCGCGCACTGCTCGGGCGACATGTAGTGCGGCGTGCCGAAGACCTGACCGGCCTTGGTGAGCTTGCTCGAGCTGCCACCGACCTTCGCGATGCCGAAGTCGAGCACCTTCACGAAGTCCGTGTCGGAGCCACGCTTGATCAAGTAGATGTTGTCGGGCTTGAGATCCCGGTGGACGATGCTCCGCTCGTGGGCCGCGCCGAGGGCATCGCAGAGCTGCTTGGCGACCTTGATGACGCGGGGCGGCGCCATCGGCTTCTGCTCCTCGATCGCTGCCGTCAGCGAGACGCCGTCGAGGAACTCCATGACGAAGTAGGTCGAGCCATCGGGCAGCGCGCCGAAGTCGCTGATGTCGATGATGTGGTGGTTTCCGATCGCGGAGGCGCTCTGCGCCTCTTGCTGGAACCGGCTCATCACCTCGGCGTCGCGCGAGACCTCCGGCCGCAGGACCTTGATCGCGAGGGGCTTGTTGAGGACGGCGTGCCGCGCCTTGTAGACGAGGCCCATGCCACCCTCGCCCAGGACCGCCTCGATGCGGTAGCGGCCGTCCAGCGTGCGACCGACCAGGGGGTCGGGCGGCGGGATCGAAGGCGGGCGATCCTCCACCAGTCGCAGATGGGCTTCACTCATCTCGCTCTCCCTCGGCTCCGGCGAAACCGGAGCGCTGACTCTCGCGCGCGGCGACGTGGTCGCCCGCAGGACGCTGGAACGTGCAAGGACCATACGCTTCACCCCGCAGTTCGGGTCGCAGGTCCATTCGGGCGGAAATGGTCCCCCCTGTAGGGGTGACGGGTCAAGACGCGGGGTGAGACTCCGAGCCTTCCTTCGCGCTTGGGGTCACGTACGTCCCGCGGCCATGGCCGTTACTGCCGCGGCCACGCGCGCCGCAGCGACGAGCCCACCCGCGACCACCACCACGTCGCTCGACGGAAACGCCTCTTCGGGCCCCGCCCACGCGGCGGCCTGCCCCCACTCGGGCCGCTCCACCCCTGACAAATCGATCGCGGTGCGCCCGTTCCACACACCGTCCGCGTCCAGGGCGCGAGCCTGCACCGACGGATCGCCACCGCCGTCCTCCGGCACGAGCACACGCGCGGACGAGCGCTCCCGCGCCCAGCCGGCGAGCTGCGCCGGCGCGGCATCGTCGGCGATCCATCGCGTCGGCGCCGCGCCGAGCACGAGCAGACCGCGGGTCCCGTCGACGGTCACCACGTCCCCGGCGAGCAGCGGGCGCGACGACGCCCCGCTCTCCACGCTGACCGCGTCGCCGCGGACCCGCAGGTTCGAGACCGAGACCGCGCACGGGCGGCCGAGCGCGCGGCTCATCACGGCCGCGTGCGACGTGAGCCCGCCCGCGGCCGTCGCCACGGCCACCGCGGCGCGCACCGCAGGGGCATCTTCGGGGCTCGCATCCGAGCGAACGAGCACGATGCGCTCGCCCCGCGCTGCGCGCGCCACAGCATCGTCGACCGCGATCGCGACACGACCGGACGCGGCACCGGGGCTCGCACCGAGGCCACGACCGAGCACCGACGCGCTGCCGCCCGGCAGCTCGGGCTCGGGCACGAGCTCGACGCGACCGACACGGGCCATGCTGGCCAGACGCACGCGACGGATCGCCTCGTCGCGGCTCAGCGCCCCCTCCTCTGCGCGATCGACGAGCGTGCGCACCTCGGCGCGCGGCGTGAGGACCGTCGCGCGCAGCTGGAGCACCCACAGCACCCCCGCTTCGATCGCGATCTCGAGATCGGCGACCTCGCCGAGGCTGCGCTCCGCCTCTGCGAGCGCGCTCGCGAGCTCCGTGAGGAGCTGGGGCGCACGCGCCTCGAGCGACTCTTCGCCGCGCCGACCGGCCGCCGCACGCCGGAGCGACACGCCCGCGCCGCGACCGAGCGAGACATCCTCTCCCTGCCGCTCCCACGCGATCTCGCCGAACACGACAGGCTCACCCGTGATCGGATGTCGGCTCGAGGCCGCGCCCGCGCCCGAGAGCCCGCGACGGGACGTCCCGAACCGCATGGCCTGGAGGACGACGGGCAAGCCGTAGCCAGCGACCGCCTCGATCGCGACGAAGAGCTCGTGCTCCGCGTCGCTCTGGGCCAGCCCGAGCTGCCCCTCGAGCTGCGCGATCTCGGTCTCGACCTCGGCGGCCGACGCGATCGGCGCACCCCGCGCACCACGCACCGCCGGCCTCGCCGCGCCCACGCCGCGCGCGCGAGCGAGCGCGCGCAGGAATCGCAGCCGCGCATCGAGCGCCGCACTCCGATCCCCGAGCCGCGCCTCGAGGCTCGCGAGCGCGCCGCGGCTCGCGCCGACGTCGAGGATCGTGGGATGCCCACCCGGCTGGCTCTGGTCCGAGGACGGCCGCACCGCGACGCAGAGTCCCTCGCCGAGGCGCACGCCTTCGGTGGCCTCGAGCGCGGCGAGGGCCTCGCGCAGCGCCTCACGGTCCTCGCCGTGCGCCAGGCGCGCCACGAGCGCGGGCGCGATGGCGAAGCCGGGTGGGACACGAAGACCGATGGAGGCCGCGCGCGCCAGGAGCACGGCCTTGTCACCGTGCTCGGCGCGGTCTCCGGGACCGAGGGTCGTGATCGCGCGGACGTGCACGCGACGATCCTCGCTCAGGCCGACAGGAGGTGGAAGTGCGCGATGCGGCTCAGCGTGCGCGCGATGCGGGCGAGCAGGCGCAGCCGGTTCTCTCGAACGGCCGCGTCGTCGACCATCACGAAGACCTGCTCGAAGAAGCGGTCGATCGGCCCGCGGAGCTCGGTGGCCACGATGCGCAGCGCCTGGGCGTAGCGCCCGCTCTCGGTGGCCTCCTCGATGCGCCCGACCATCGCGTGGAACGCGCGCGCGAGATCTCGTTCGGCGTCGTGGTCGAAGAGCTCCTCTCGGATCGCGCCGTCCGGCGCGTCCTTGGCGATGTTGTGCGCGCGCTTGAAGGCCACCGCGAGCGAGTCGAATTCCGGCTCGCGGCGAATGCCCGAGACCGCGTCCACGCGGGCCGCGAGGTCGCGCAGCGAGGTGCCGCCCCACGCCGCCAGACACGCCTCGACGACGTCACCGGCGTGGCGCTCGCCGAGGTAGCTGCGGAGGCGCCCGCGCAAGAGCTCGTCGAGCTTGGCCTGCGTGTCCTCGAGGCTCGTGAGGGTCTTGCCCTGCGCGAGGTAGCCCTCGTGCGCCAGCGCGAACACGGCCTTGGCGTCGACGTCGATCGGCCCTTCGAGCGCGATGCGGATCACGCCGTTGACTGCACGCCGCAGCGCGAACGGATCCGCCGAGCCGCTCGGCAGGATGCCCACGCCCACGCAGCCGACCAGCGTGTCGACGCGGTCCGCCACGGCGATGTGCGCGGCGAGTGTGTCGCTCGGCACCACGTCCGAGGCGCCCTTGGGCAGGTAGTGGTCGCGGATCGCGTCCGCGTGGCGAGCGCTCATGCCCTCGACCTGCGCGTACCAGCGCCCCATCACGCCCTGCAGCTCGGGGAACTCGCCGACGATGAGCGAGACGAGGTCGGCCTTGCACAGCATCGCGAGCTGGCTCGCCTCGGGATCGTTCGAGAGCGCGGCCGCGAGGCGCCCGGTGCGGCGGACCTTCTCGCCGACCGTGCCGAGCTTCGTCTGGAAGACGATGCCGTCGAGCTTGGGCAGTCGCTCTGCGAGCGTCTTCTTGCGATCTTCCTCGACGAAGAAGCGCGCGTCCGAGAGGCGAGCGCGGAGCACACGATCGTTGCCGCGCAGGATGCTCGCCGGATCGAGCGCCGTGTTCACGACCGCGAGGTAGCGCGGAAGGAGCTTGCCCCCGCCCTTCTCTCGCACCGCGAAGTAGCGCTGGTGACCGCGCATCACCGCGACGATCACGTCCTCGGGCAGCGCGAGGAACCGATCCTCGAAGCGACCGCACACGACGTGCGGCTCCTCGACGAGCGTGAGGTTCTCGTCGACGAGGAACTCGTCGGGCACGACCTCCGCCCCGATCTCCTTCGCGGCGGCCTCGAGCGCCGCGACCATCGCCGCACGGCGCTCGCTCGTGCGCGGGAGCACGTGCGCCGCGCGCATCGCGTCGAGGTAGTCGTCCGCCTTCGCGATCGAGATCGCCGACGGCGCGAGGAAGCGATGGCCGAACGTCGCGCGGCCGGTGGTCTTGCCTGCGAAGCTCGCCTCGACGACGTCTCCGCCGAAGAGCGCGAGCAGCCACTGCACGGGCCGACCGAACGCGACCTCACCCTGCCCCCAGCGCATCGCCTTGGGGAACGTGATCTTCGTCGCCGCCTCGACGACCTTGCCGAGCACGGCCGAGGCCGGCTGGCCCTTCTCGGAGCGCGTCACCGCGGCGTACTCGCCCTTGTCGGTCGAGACGATGCGCACGGCCGAGACATCGAGCCCGAGCTTCTTGGCGAAGCCCTCGGCCGCCTTCTTCGGTGTGCCGTCCGCTTCGAACGCCGCCGCGCGCGGCGGTCCGAGCACCTCTTCCTCGAGGTCGGGCTGCGCCTCGGCGACCCCCGACACGAGCACCGCGAGGCGTCGCGGCGTGCCGAGCGCCTCGATCTCGCCGTGCGTCAGGCGCGCGGCCGCGAGCGCGTTCTTCACCAGCACCGGCATCTGCTCGGCCGCACGGGCCACGAAGGAGGCGGGCAGCTCCTCGACGCCGATCTCGATCAGGAGCGAGCGGCTCATCGCGCCACCTCCTTCGTCGACGAGGCGGGCATGAGCGGGAACCCGAGCGCCTCACGCTGCGCGTAGTAGGTCTCGCAGACGGCGCGCGCGATGTGCCGCACGCGTGCGATGTAGCGCTGGCGCTCGGTCACGCTGATCGCGCCACGCGCATCGAGCACGTTGAAGTAGTGGCTGCACTTCACGACGCAGTCGTAGGCAGGCAGAACGAGACGCTCGAGGGCCTTGTCCGACGCGAACACGAGCGCGTTGCCCTTGCCCTTCTCCTTCGAGAGACCGAGCAGCGCCATGCACTGCTGCTCGTAGCGATCGAAGAGCTCGAGGTGCAGCGGCACGTCCGCGCGCTCGAAGTTGTACGTGCTCCACTCCCATTCCTGGCGCTTGCAGATCTCGCCGTACTTCACGCCGTGCGACCACTCGAGGTCGTACACGTCGTCGACGTCCTGGAGGTACATCGCGATGCGCTCGAGCCCGTAGGTGAGCTCACCCGAGATGGGCTTGCAGTCGATGCCGCCCACCTGCTGGAAGTAGGTGAACTGCGAGATCTCGAGCCCGTCGATCCAGACCTGCCAGCCCAGGCCCCACGCGCCCAGCGTCGGCGACTCCCAGTCGTCCTCGATGAAGCGGATGTCGTGCTTGTGCGGGTCGGTGCCGAGCGCGCGCAGCGAGTCGAGGTAGAGCTCCTGGATCTCGAGGGGCGAGGGCTTGAGGATCACCTGGAACTGGTGGAACTGCTGGAGGCGGTTCGGGTTCTCGCCGTAACGCCCGTCCGTCGGCCGGCGCGAGGGCTCGACGTACGCGACGTTCCACGGCTCCGGACCGATGGCGCGGAGGAACGTGGCCGGGTTGAACGTACCGGCGCCCACCTCCGAGTTGTACGGCTGCACGATCAAGCAGCCCCGCTCGGCCCAGAACTTCTGCAGCGACAGGATCAGCTCCTGGAACGTCATTCCTCGTCCTCGTCGTCTTCGTCGTCTTCGTCTTCGTCTTCGTCGTCGTCTTCGTCTTCGTCTTCGTCGTCGTCTTCGTCTTCGTCGTCGTCTTCGTCGCCGTCGTCGTCGTCGTCTTCGTCGTCTTCGTCGTCGTCGTCGCCGTCCGCGTCGTCGCCGTCTTCGCGCTGGTCGTCGTTCTCGGACGGAAGCTCGGCCGGCGGCTCCTCGCTGTCGCGATCGAGCGCGAGCTCGCCCTGCGCGGCAGGCTCGGGCGGCTCGCTCTCGCCCGCGGGCTCGTCGTCCTCGCCGTGAATGCGGCGCGCTGCCTCGGCCTCTTCCGCCTCGACCTCGTCCTCCGAGTAGTGACGCGCCTCGACGCCGAGCTCGCCGATCTGCTCGATCGCCTCGCCGGTGCGGCGCTGGAAGAGCGCGCGGCTCTCGTCGGACAGCTCCGAGTACTCGCGCAGCGTCGGCAGCTCTGCGAGGCTCGGCAGGCCGAAGAACTCGAGGAAGTAGGGCGTCGTGCCGTAGAGCAGCGGTCGCCCCGGCTCTTCCTTGCGGCCGATGATGCGCACGAGCCCCTTCTCGAGCAGCACCTTGAGCGCCGAGCCGGAGTCGACGCCGCGGACCTCATCCACCTCGGGGCGCGTGATCGGCTGACGGTACGCGAGAATCGACAGCGTCTCGATCTGGGCGCGGGTGAGGCGCACGGGCTTGCGTGCGACGAGCTCGCGAACGAACGGCGCGTTCTCCGCCGAGGAGCGGAACTGGTAGCCGCCGGCGACCTCCACGAGCTCGAGGCCGCGGCCGCGGTACTCCTCGGTCAGCACGTCGAGCAGGCGCTGCACTTCCTTCGTGGACGCCCGCGCGATCTTCGCGAGTCGGTTCGGCGGCAGCGGCTTGTCCGTGACGAAGAGCAGGCTCTCGAGGATGCCCTTGAGGTGCGCTTCGCCCGTCGGCAGCGGCGGCGCCTTCTCGAGGCCCGGCCGATCGCGTGGCGTGATCTCGATCTCGTCGTCGTCCCCGCCGGCGATGAGCCCCACGGAGCTGATGCCGGCACGTCCCGCGTCCGGATCGACGAGCCCTTCGGGCAGCTCGAACCGCGCCTCGTCCTCGTCCGCTGGCACGTCGCCGAGGGCCTCGACCGGGCCGCCGTCGACCTCGCTCGACGAGTCCTCCACGTCGCCCGAGGCCTCCTCGTCGCCAGCGACCTCCGCATCGCCCGTGTCGCCCGAGGCCTCCGTGTCCTCAGGGTCGCCCGAGGCGTCCACGTCGTCGCGCGCCCCTGCATCGCTCGCATCGTCTGCGTCGCCCTCGCTGGCATCGCCCGCGCCCTCGCCTT
This sequence comes from Sandaracinaceae bacterium, assembly GCA_044376125.1. Lineage (GTDB taxonomy): Bacteria > Myxococcota_A > Polyangia > Polyangiales > Sandaracinaceae > JAFLCL01. Next base: position 6,065 of record JBILLJ010000018.1, on the reverse strand, counting down.
CGCTCGAATCGTCGGCAGCCTCCGGGGCCGACGCCTCCGGCTCGCTCGAGGCCACGGCCTCGGACGACGCGACCTCGCTCGCCTCCGCGCTCGACGCTTCGACGTCGGCGTCGCTCGAGGCGCTCGCGGCGTCGGTCGCCTCGAGCTCGGGGCTCGCGCTCTCGGGCTGCGTCGCGCTCGGCGCGCCCCGACGGCCCTTGCTCTGTCGCTTCCGCGTCATTCCTCGTCGTCCTGGGGCTCGTCGGTCGCGTCGACCTCGGGAGGCGCCGCGGGGGGCGCATCGTGCAAGCCCTCCTCCTCGGGATCAAGCGCCTCTCCCAGCGGATCCTCGCCCGGCCGCGCGACGGTCTCGTCGAGCGCCTCGTCGTCGCTCGGCGCAACGGCCTGCGGCCCGCGACCGTCGTACTCGTCGACGCCCGAGACCATGCTCTCGTCCACCTCGGTCACGAGGAGCTCGAGGTGGATCGGCGCGAGCACGTCGGCCTGGTAGATGCGCGTGAGGCGGCGCTTGGCCATCTCGAGGATCGCGAGGAACGTGACGACGACCTCGTAGACGCTCCGCACGTCCTCGAAGAGCTCGTCGAAGCTGCAGTGGCGCCGTCCGCGCAGACGCTCCGTGAGCACCGCCATGCGGTCCTGGATGCTCACGCCTTCGGCCGTGATCTCGAACGCGAGCTCCTGGTTCGCGCGCTTGAGCACGGCCTGGAACGCGTCGAGCAGCTTGAAGAGCCCGATGCTCGCGAGCGGCGCTGGGCCCATCGCCTCGGGCGCCTCCATGCCGCGCGTGAAGACGTCGCGCCCCGCGACGCCACGCGAGAGCAGCTGCTCGGCGGCGTGCTTGTACTTCTGGTACTCGAGCAGGCGCCGGATGAGCTCGGCGCGCGGGTCGATCTCCTCCACGTCCTCGGCCTCCTCGTCCACCTGCGACGGGTCGGGAGGCAGGAGCATCTTGCTCTTGATGTGCGCGAGCGTCGCGGCCATCACGAGGTACTCGCTCGCCACGTCGAGATCGAGGTTCTCCATCACGGTCAGGTACTCGAGGTACCGCTCGACCACGAAGGCGATGGGCAGATCGAGGATGTCGAGCTCGTGCTTCTGAATGAGGTGGAGCAGGAGATCGAGCGGTCCCTCGAACGTCGGCAGGTGGAGCTGGAAGTTGGGATCGAGCGCCTCGATCGCCGGTGCCTCGTCCGCTTTGGCCTTGCCCTCCGCCTTGGCCTCGCCCTCGCCACGGGCTCCGTCCGGGCGAGCGACGTTGGCGTCGTCGCCGCGCGATCGGGATCGCTTCGAGGTGCGCTCGGCCATGGAAGGAGGCGCGAGCTACCCCTTCCCGAGGATCGCGTCAACTACGGCGATCGCCTGCGAAACAGCGCCAATCCACGGAACGACGAAGGGCCCCCCGCTCGCGCGGAGAGCCCTCGTTTCAGCACGGGACGTCGTCTCGTTCCCCGCGCGGAGCATTCGCCTCGGCGAATGGCCCCCGCTCGCGGGGAGGGTCCGCTCGGACCCTCGAGACGATCACGGGAACGGCAGGCCGCCGTCGCCACCGCCGCCCAGGCTCGTGCCGCACTCCTCGTCCGCGCCGCAGACGACGCCGCAGCCGCCGCAGTTGTTGTTGTCGACGGCCACGCATCCGGTGCTGCAGCAGACCTCGCCGCAGCCACCACCGATCGGAAGGCCACCACCGCCGCCGCAGGGCAGCGAGAGGCCGCCGGAGGCGCCGCAGCTCGCCGGGCCGCCGCCGATGGGGAGGCCACCGCCGCCGCCCGCCATGCATGCCCGCCCCGCGGCCGGGCAGATGCACATGCCGCCCGAGCACTCCTCACCGGCCGCACACGCGCGACCCACCATGCCGCAGTTCATCGGGTCCGTGGACAGGTCACGACACGTCGCGGTGCCACCGGTCGACACGCAGCTCTCGCCGTCCGGGCACGCACGGCCGAGCGAGCCGCACTCGCAGTTGCCCGCGTTGCAGCTCTCGCCGGGGTTGCACGCGACGGGCGGCGAGCCGCAGTTCTCCGGGATGTCGCTGCGGAGGCACTCGTAGTCACCGCTCGTGCCGAGCACGCAGGTCTCGCCGAGGCTCGCCTCGCACGCGGGGCCCGAGCCGCACATGCAGGTCGTCATCGTGCCGAAGCGACCACAGCGGTTCGCCACGTCCGCGTCACACGCACGGCCGCACGCGCCGCAGTTCGCGAACGACGGATCCGAGGTGCCGCCCGCGCCGTCGCGGTTCACGCACGTCGAGCCGCAGCACTGGAAGTCGGCGCCACACGCAGGCGAGCAGCTGCCGATGATCGGCGCGTCCACGCCGGGCACGCGCGCATCGACCGGACCGGCGTCGGGCAGGCTCGACGTGGTCATGCACATGCGGTTGACGCAGAGCTGACCCGCCGCGCACACGTTGCCGCAGCCACCGCAGTTCGCGGGGTCCGAGAAATAGTCCACGCAGCGATTGCCGGTGGCGCTGCTGCCGCAGCACATCTGCACGCTCGAGCACCCGGGGGTGCAGCGCGGCGCCGAGGTGCGGTTGTCGCACGCGCCGAGCGCGAGGAGCATCAACGCTCCGAGCGAGGCGAAGGCGACTTGGGAGTGACGCGAGTGCGACGAAGCGAACAAGGACATGGGGAACCTCTCGTCGAAGGGCGGCCAGCCACGAACGATCGCGCGGATGCTAGGTGCACCCGCCACGTCGTGGATAGACGGTCTCCACAGCGTCGTTGAGTCTTCTCACAAACTCAAGCCCGCCGTCAGAGCGCAGCCAGGACGGCGTCGACGTGGCCGGCGACCTTCACCTTCGGGAAGGCTCGGACCACCGTCCCCTTCTCGTCGATCACGAACGTGGTGCGCACGATCCCGACGCTGCGATTTCCGTACAGCACCTTCTCGGCCCACACCCCGTAGGCGCGGAGCACGCGCGCGTCGGGGTCGCTGAGGAGCGTGAAGCCGAGCCCGTGCTTCTTGCAGAACTTCGCGTGCGACGCGGCAGAGTCGCGCGACACGCCCACCACGACCGCGTTCTTCCGCGAGAAGGCGCCTTGTGCGGCCTGGAAGTCGTTGGCCTCGAGGGTGCAGCCCGGCGTGTCGTCCTTCGGGTAGAAATAGAGCACCAGCTTCCGCCCGGCGAAGTCGGCGAGCTTGAAGCGCTTTCCGTCCGGGCCCTCGAGGTCGAGCTCGGGCGCGCGTGCCCCCACCAAGCTCGCGGGCTCGATCTCGGACGCGGGCGGCAGCGCCGGGGATGTCTTGGCCTTTCGCTCGGTGCCTGCGGCGGCGGGGGCCGCGGGCGGAGACTTGGCAGACGTGGGTTTCCTCGGGGTCTTGGGCTTGGACGCGGCCATGGCCGGGAGCGTGCCAAACCCGGCGAAACCCTTCCCTGGTTGAGTGAGGTAACTCACCACACCCGCGCGCGGGCATTCCGCTGCCGTTGCCAGCGCTGATCCCTCCGCTAGAACGCGCCGCTCATCAACCGCGGTCGGTCCGCGGGTCGGGATGAATGTTTGCCGGCGGCCTCGCGGCGCCGGCTAGTGGAGGCGATGATGAAGAAGGTTGCGTGGATCCTTGCGAGCGGCGCGCTGATCATGGCGTGCGGTGGTGGCCCGAGCCGTACGGACGCTGGCCCGACGGGCAACGACACCGGCGCCATCGTCCTGATGGACAGCGGCCCGTCGACGATGCGCGACACCGGCGGCGGTGGCGGTCGTGACACCGGCCCGCCGGCGACGATGTGCGGTCCGTGGGCAGGCCTCACGGCGACCAGCGTTTCGGCCGTCCCTGCGTCCTGCATGCCGCGCTGCTCGGCGGCGACGCTCAACACCATCAACATGTGCCCCGCGATGGACGACGGCACGTGCCTCTTCGGCGCGCTCATGGCCGACACGACTGCGCCGATCTCGATGACCTTCGAGGGCGCGTCGGGCACGGACATGCTCGACCTCGACTGCGGCCTCTGCTTCGACCTCCAGCGCTTCCACTGCTTCTCGCAGGTGTGCCCTGCGGAGGCGAGCCCGTTCCTCGTCTGCAACCCGATGATGGACGCGGACATGTGCATGGGTGAGCAGATGGCCCTCGTCAGCTGCCTCGACGGCATCGCGATGGACTCGGCGCAGGAGATGACGCTCAACGAGTGCTTCAACACGCAGGTCGGCGCGTGCTTCGACGCGGGCGGCGGCATCCTTCCGGGCGCGCGTGAGCTCCCGGACTTCGCGCGCGCGAACATCCGCCGCGTGTCGGCCGCGATCGTTCGCTGAACCTCGCTCTGGACTGAATCGAGCGCGCGGCGCCTCCGGGCTCCGCGCGCTCTTTTCTTTCCGTCGTCGCCTTGCGCTTCGCGTCGCCGAGCACGCGCATCGCGGCGCTTCGTCCGACACGAGGCTCCTGGGCTGCGAGCGCTCGCGCTGCCCGCGGTGGGACACGACCCCTCTTTCGTCCCGGCCGCGTGACTCGTCCGTCGGGCGAGCCCGCTCGAAGGCGCTCCGCGCGAGCGCGATCGCGTGTCGAGGCCGCGGCTCGGTGCTCGCGCGTGCGGGGAGCACGAAAACACGCGCCTTCGACCGCCACGTCCCGCGAGCTGTCTTGCGAGGGGGCTCGCCCTTGGGCAGAAAGACGTCGTGGCACGAACGCTGGTCGTCGGCGACATCCACGGATGCCTGGACGAGCTGCGCGCGCTGCTCGCCGAGGTCGAGTTCCGTCCGGGCCAAGACGCGCTCGTCAGCGTGGGCGACCTCGTCAACAAGGGTCCGGACTCGGTCGGTGTCGTCCGGCTCGTGCGAGCGCTCGGTGGACGAGCGGTGCTCGGCAACCACGACGACCTGGTCCTGCGCTGCGTCGCCGCGCGCCGCGCGGGTGACGACGACGCGTTCGGCGACGGCGTGCGCCGCATCGCGAAGCGTCTCGACGAGGCAGACGTCGCGTGGCTCGAGAGCCTGCCGCTGACGATCGTGCTCGACGAGCTCCACGCCATCGTCGTTCACGCGGGGCTCGTGCCGGGCGTGCCGCTGGGCTCGCAGGTGCGCGAGCACGTGTTCACGATGCGCAGCCTCCGCTCCGACGGCTCGCCCACCAAGCGCATCGAAGAGGGCGTGCCGTGGGCCTCGCTGTGGCCGGGGCCCGAGCTGGTGCTCTTCGGACACGACGCGGTGCGTGGCCTGCAGCGATGGCCCTACGCGATCGGCCTCGACACGGGCTGTGTGTACGGCGGACGCCTCACGGCGCTGCTCCTGCCCGAGCGCAAGCTGGTGTCGGTGCCCGCGACGCGCGTGTGGGCCGAGCCGGGCAAGGGCGTCGCGAAGCAGCAAGCGCGCGACGACAGGACGCTGAAGAAGCTCGGCAAGTGAGGCGACGCGCGAGCGCCCGCGACGTCACTCACCGCGGCTCGACTCGGCGCGGCTCGATCTCCACGCGCTCGCCCTCGACACGCACCACGAGGGCGACGAGGCGGCGGCCCATGCAAGGACCGCTGATGCACTCCCCGTCGACCCTTCGATAGACGGCGCCGTGCGTGGCGCACACCAGGTGGCCTTCCTCGTCGAGGAAGCGGCGGCCGCCCGCGTCGAGCGGGATGGGCACGTGCTGGCAAACGTTCTCGTACGCGCGCACCGCGCCTTCTTCGTCGCGAACGACCAGCGCCTCGCGCGCGAGCCCACCGGCCGGCAGGCGCACCACGATCACCTCGCCCTCTCGAGGCACGGCGACCTCGAGCGGGCCCTGGCGCTCGTCAGACGGCGGCGGCGGCACTGCTCGAAGCGCGTGCGGCGGGAGCGCTCAGAGGGCCGGGCTGGCTCCACGGCTTGTCCTCGCTGTTGCGCAGGATCGCAGGACGCGCTGTGAGGACCTCGCATCCAGTGCGCGTGACGAGCAGCGTGTGCTCGAACTGCGCCGAGAGCTTTCGGTCTGCGGTGACGACCGTCCAGTCGTCCTCGAGGAGCTCGGTCTCCCACGTGCCGAGGTTGATCATCGGCTCGATGGTGAAGACCATGCCGGCCTTGAGGCGCATGTTCTTGAGGTTCGTGCCCGCCTCGGGGCGGTAGTGCGGGATCTGCGGAGGCATGTGGAACTGCCTGCCCACG
>JBILLJ010000242.1:0-8268 GCA_044376125.1 Sandaracinaceae bacterium | reverse complement strand
CGCGGCGGGGCTGGCGTGCGCGGCCGAGGAGGGTGTTCGCCGCGGGCCGGGTGCGCCCGGGTGCAATCTCGATGCTCCGGCGTTGGCCGATCGGATGTGTGTGGATGGGATGGTGTGCGACGTCGCGGGGGTGCGCTTCGACACCAGGACAGGCTGGTGTCAGGCGCCGTGTGATCCGTCGCGTACGGACCAGTGCGGCGCGGACCGGACCTGCGTGCGGTGGGTGAGTCCGGGAATTGGCGTGGTCGCCACCTGCGTCAACGCCATCCAACTGGCCTATCGCTGCGAGCCGCCCTGTGCGCTGGGGGAGGTCTGTGTGGAGAATCGATGCCAGTCTCCTGCCGAGGCCCCGCCTCTTCCGATCGACTACTGGCCTGTGCCGCTCACCGAGCCCACCCAATAGCCGTCGCGCTCGGTTGCCGCCTGCGTCCGGGAAAACGAGGCGTTCAGCGAGTCCAGCGGATCGGGATCTCGAGATCCACGAGGGGGAGGCCCGCGCGTGCGCCGTTCGGGCGGACGGAGGGCTCCTCGATCGTCGGGCTGGCGCCCGCGAGCTTGAGCGCGGTCTCGGCGTAGACGGTCGTGCCGACGGTGAGCCACGGCGCGAGCGGCGCGGGGATGCCCGAGAGCTTGGCGACGACCTCTTCGTCGGTCTCGAGGGCGATCTCGGCCTCTGCGAAGTCGAACATCTGCAGCATGATGCGCGGCAGGCGCGAGGCGACGAGGCGCGGGGAGGCCAGGCGCAAGAGCCACGCGTACACGCCGCCGAGATCCTTCTTCGCCTGGTGTCGCGTGCGGTGGAGGAGGTAGTCGTCGTGGCCCATGCGCAGCGCGTGCGCCTCGTAGGCGACGAGCGCGGGCACGGGCATCACGTGGTAGAGGGAGGCGGGCAAGAACTTCTGCGTGATGAACGCGCGCAGCGCCTCGTCCTCGATCTCGCTCGAGAGCGCCTCGAGCCCGCCGTGCACGTGCTCGGTGAAGAACGACTGCGTGCCGAGGTAGAGCACGCCCTTGGCGCGGAACGGGCTCTGCCCGAACGCGAACTGCGCGCCCACGGGGACGATCGAGGGCGCGGCCTCTCGCTTCATGTCCCGCCCTCGCCGGGGTCACGCGGCCTGCGAGGCAGCTCCGACGTCGGGCGCTCCGCGTGGGCCCGCGCCTCCTCGTCCGCGTGCTCACGCCAGGCACCGGGCCCGACCGCGCGTGGCGTCTCGCCCACGAGGGCGTCGAGGCCGCGCTCCACCAACTCGCCCACGCGCCGTGAGCCCACGAGCGCCGCCACCCGATCGATCAGCGCGGTGCGCGCCGCGATGGGGAAGAAGCGCAGCGCCGCGGCCGGTGCGCGCGTCGCGCGCGGGGCCAGACGCAGCGCCAGCGCGGGGCTCGGGCGTGTGGGGCGCTGCGCCAGCGCCGCCATCGCGAGCGACTCGTCGAGCAGGCCCTCCGCGATCAGCGCCGAGAGCTCCTCGGCCGTGGCGCCCTGCACGTGACGGCGGAACGCATCTGCGGCGCCGAGCACGCCGCCGTGCTCCAGGTGGAAGCTCCGCTCGTAGCGATGGAGCGCGTCCGACGATCCCGGATCGTCCTCGCCACGGACCGCGTCCGCCAGCATGCGCGCGGCCACGAGGCCGATGCCCACGCCGCTTCCGTGGGCCGAGTGCACCTGGCAGGCCGCGTCACCGACGAGCGCGACTCCGGCGCGCGCGAGCACGCGGTACGGGCGCCGCAGCGGGATCGCGCCCCGCCCGCCCCAGAGGCGCGCGCCGATCCAGGGCTGGCTCTCGACGAAGCGCGTCATCATCGTGCGCGCATCGGCCGCGCCGATCGCGGGGATCGACCCGGTGAGCACGCCGATGCGATCGTGCGCGGGCGTCGTGAAGAGGGTGAGCGTCGAGAAGCCGCCTGCGATGCTCGGGAACGCGAGATCGTGACCGGGCGCCGCGTCGTGCTTCGCGAGGAAGGCTTCGAGGCCGGCGCGGTCGCGCACCTCGTACTGGAACTGCGCGGCCACGCAGCGGTTCTCGGGCTCGGCGGGTGGGCAGATGCGCGCGAGCTGCGGCACGCGCGAGCGGATCGCGCCACCGAGGCCACTCGCATCGACGACCAGACGCGCCGGCAGGCGCACGTCGCGCCCCGCCTCGTCGATGCGCACGGCGACCACGCGATCACCCTGGAGCTCGATGCCGCTCACGTGCGCGCGCCGCACCTCCACGCCCGCGTCGATCGCCTCCTTCGCGAGCCGATCGACGAGGCGCCGCATGTCCACGTGCAAGACGGGCGCACCGCGCAGCGTGAGGCGACCGCCGCCGACCGGCGCGAGCATGTGCATCGCGCGGCTCGAGGCGTCGTGGTGCTCGACGAAGAGCTCGTCGCCCGACGGCATGCGGACGCGCGCGCGCTCGAAGCACCACTCGGGCACCGCGTTCACCCACCGCGCACCGGTGTCGCCGACGGCGCGCTTGTCGATCGCGACGACGCGCCTGCCTTCGTCGGCGAAGGCACGCGCGACGGCTGCGCCCGCGCTGCCGAGGCCCACCACGACGACGTCGGGCTCGATCACGGTACCCCTCCTCGTGCCTGCGCTCGCGCGCTCGGGGCCAGGGCCGCGAGCGCGCCCCGGTCCAGAGCGCGCGGGCTCATGCGAGGACCACGCGGTTCCGGCCCTTCTCCTTGGCCTGGTAGAGCGCGGCGTCCGCGCGGGCCACGAGCGCTTCGACGCTCTCCTCTTGGCGCTCGTCGTCGTGCGTCGCGACGCCGATGCTGACGGTGACCGGGATGGTCCGCCCTTCGTGCTCGATCTTGCACGCCGCGACCTCGCTCCGGACCCGCTCGGCCAGCGTCATCACCGCGTCGGACGCGATGCCTCGCACGAGGAGGATGAACTCCTCACCGCCGTAGCGCGCGACGATGTCCTCCTGGCGCACGCTCTTGAGCAGCACGGCGGAGAGCGAGCGCAGCACCGCATCGCCGCCCGCGTGGCCGTACGTGTCGTTCACCTTCTTGAAGTGATCGGCGTCGACGAAGAGCACCGAGAGGCGCGTGGCGTGACGCTTGGCGAAGGCCCACTCGGACTGCAGGCGCTCGTCGAGGAAGTGCCGGTTGTAGGCGCCCGTGAGCCGGTCGCGAACCGTGGCCTCGTAGAGGCGGCGCGCCTCGTCGACCACGGCCTTGTCCGTCAGGCCGAAGCGCACGACGGTCGCGAGGCCGAGCTGCACGCGATCTCCGTCGGCCAGCTGCGTGGGCGCAGTGACCCGCTCGCCGTTCACGAACGTCCCGTTCGTGCTCTGGAGGTCGGTCACGTAGTAGTTGCCCATCAAGCGGAAGAAGCGGGCGTGCTTGCGCGAGAGCGACTCGTCGTCGATGCGCAGCGTGGACTCGTCGGTCCGGCCGACGACCAGCTCCGATCCGTCGATCTCGATCAGCCGGCCCGGTCGCTCGCCGCTCAGGATGGTGAGCGTGCCGCGCCGTTCGTCTTTCCCGCCACCGGGCAGAACCGGGGTGACGTTGACCTGCATGGTGGCCTGGGGGGGTTTCGCCACGAACGACCTCCTCGGACGAAAGTACCCAAGACGGCGACCGAGGAGAAGAAGGACCTCGCTCCGGTCACCCGCGGGTCAACCGAGGATGGCCACCACCTCGACCTCGACCCGCGAGTCCCTGGGCAGGCGGGAGACCTGCACGGTCGAGCGCGCCGGGGGCTCCATGCCCTCGAAACGCTTGGCATAGACGGCGTTCACCGCGGCGAAGTCCTCGAGATCGACGAGGAAGATCGTGGTCTTCACGACGTCGCCGAACGAGGCGCCCGCGGCGCCGAGCACGGCCGCGATGTTCTTCATCACCTGCTCGGCCTGCTCCGCGGCCGTGGTCCCCACGATCGCCATCGTCGCGGGATCGAGCGGGATCTGTCCGGAGAGGTAGAGGAAGCTGCCCTTGCGGATCGCCTGCGAGTAGGGGCCGATCGCCTTGGGTGCCTGGTCGGAAGAGATCGCGGTGCGAGTCATCGGGCACGCATACCACGGCCGTGAGCGCCTGCCGTCGGCACGTCCGCGCGCCGTGCGTTCGGTCCTCCTCCGGCCGCGAGCGCGCGCGTAGCTCGCGCCCATGCCGCGCACGATCTTCGAGCCGTTCCGCATCAAGAGCGTCGAGCCCATCCGCGTCACCACGCGCACCGAGCGCATGCGCCTGCTCGAGGAGGCGAAGCTGAACCCGTTCCGCCTCCACTCGGACGACGTGCTCCTCGACTTCCTCACGGACTCGGGCACGGGCGCGATGAGCGCGCGGCAGTGGGGCGCGATCATGGAAGGCGACGAGAGCTATGCGGGCTCCCCCTCGTTCTTCCGCCTGGAGAAGGTGGTCCGCGCCATCACCGGGTACCGCCACCTGATCCCCACACATCAGGGGCGCGCGGCCGAGCACCTGCTCTTCGAGATCGCCGCCAAGCCCGGCGACATCATCCCCTCCAACACGCACTTCGACACGACGCGCGCGAACGTCGAGGTGCGCGGCTGCGAGGCCCGCGACCTGCCGACACCCGAGGCGCTGCGCCCGCGCGAGCGTCACCCCTTCAAGGGCAACATCGATCTCGCGCGCGTCGAGGCGCTGCTCGCGACCGAGGCGCATCGCGTGCCCTTCGGCATGATCACGCTGACGAACAACTCGGGCGGCGGGCAGCCCGCGAGCCTCGAGAACGTGCGCGCGTACAAGGCGCTGCTCGCGCGCCACGGCAAGCCGCTCATCCTCGACGCGTGCCGCTTCGCGGAGAACGCGATGTTCGTGAAGCAGCGCGAGAAGGGGCAGGGCGAGCGAACGGTGCGCGACATCGCCGCCGAGATCTTCTCGCTCGCCGACGGCTGCACGATGAGCGCGAAGAAGGACGGCATGGTGAACATCGGCGGCTTCCTCGCGCTGAACGACGACGCGCTCGCCGAAGAAGCGCGGCGCCTCCTGGTGCTGACGGAGGGCTTCCCGACCTATGGCGGCCTCGCGGGCCGTGACCTCGAGGCGCTCGCCGTGGGGCTCGAGGAGGTGCTCGACGAGCAGTACCTCCGCTATCGCCTGCGCACCGCGGAGTTCCTCGGTGAGAAGCTCCTCGCGGGCGGCGTCGCGATCGTCGAGCCCACGGGTGGCCACGCCGTGTACCTCGACGCGCGGGACTTCCTGCCGCACCTCGCGCCCGAGCAGTACCCCGCGTGGGCGCTCACGTGCGCGCTCTACCTCGAGGGCGGGATCCGCGCGGTGGAGATCGGCTCCGTGATGTTCGGCAAGCGCCTGCCCGACGGCCGCGAGACGTACGCGCCGCTCGAGCTCGTGCGCCTCGCGTTCCCGCGGCGCGTGTACACGCAGAGCCACTTCGAGCTCGCGGCCGAGGTCATCGTCGAGCTCAAGCAGAAGGCCTCCGAGATCCGCGGCGTGCGCATCGCCAGGCAGAGCCAGCACCTGCGCCACTTCACGGCCGAGCTGGCGTGGGCCTGAGACGCGACGCCGTCGTCGCGTCGATCGCCGGCGGCGCGTGCGCACGCGAGCGCTTCCCTTCGCGTCGGCGACCTCGATACGCTGCCGCGATGATCGTGCGGACCCAGCTCGTCGCGCTCGTTCTCGGTGGCATGTCGGCTGGCTGTCTCATCGATCGGTCTCCCCTCGAGGGGTCCGACGATGCCTTCGTCGCGATCGGCACGGACGCGGGCCTCGATGCCGCGAGGCTCGACGTCGGGGGCATGGACGTCGGCGCGTCGGACGTGGGGATGGACGCGCCTCTCGATCTCGACGCGGCGATCGACGCCGCCGTGGTGATCGAGCCCGATGCCGGTGTGGATGCGTTCACCTCGCCCGACGCCTTCGTGGTGCCCGATGCCTTCGTGGTGCCCGATGCGTTCGTGGTGCCCGATGCGTTCGTGGTGCCCGATGCGTTCGTGGTGCCCGATGCGTTCGTGGTGCCCGATGCGTTCGTGGTGCCCGATGCCTTCGTGGTGCCCGATGCCTTCGTGGTGCCCGATGCGTTCGTGCCGCGAGACGCGTACGTGGTGCCGGATGCGTTCGCGCCCGACAGCGGCTGCAACGGCGCCGACGCCGACGGCGATGGCCTGCGCGATCCGTGCGATCCGTGGCCGTGTGGGGCCAGCGTGCCCACGGTCGTCGTGCCGGTCGACGGCGAGTTCATCACCATCGACAACGTGAGCCTCGATGGCGGCGACAACGTGATCGTCGCCTCGAGCGGCGCGAGCGTGGACGTCACGCTCGACTTCGTGATCGACGACACGGGCTGTCCTGGCTGCCGCGATCAGATCGAGATCGGCACCGTGCCGGGCTCGCGCTTCGGCTGCATCTACGACGGGAACCCGCCGACCGGCGGTGCCTCGGGGACGCGCACCCGGACCGTGCCGATGCCCACCGTGAGCGCGCCGACCCTGGTCGATCTGCGCTTCAACCTCCGACAGGACTTCGGCTGTGGCGCCGACTGGTGGGACGGCCCGCCCGGTGCACCGCAGACCTTCGGCGCCGTCTGCGTCGTCCCGTGACGCGCCCGCGCGTCGACGTCAGCTGCGCGGGATCTCGGTGGCACGTGATCGAGAAGCTCGGCGAAGCGCTCGAGCTGATCGAGAGCGACGAGGGTGCGCGTCGCGAGCGCCTGGCCGACTGGCGACGCCTGCTCCGCGTTCGCCGCTCCGCCCCGACCACGATCTTCGATGAGCTTCGCGCCTCCGGCAAGGACGGTGCGGGCGGCGGTGTTCTCGCCCTGATCCGGCCCTTTCGACGTTTGGATCTCGGGCCAGCCTTTGCGGCATTGGTCTTTGCGGCGAGCGGATGCGGACCGAGCCCGGCCGGAGCGGACGGCGGCCTGACGGACAGCGCGATCGACGCCGCGGAGTGGGTCAGTTGGAGGGCAGAGTCGATCTCCGACTGCGAGGGGCCCCCTGCGCCCGTGTGGCTCCCTCGCGACGATCACGCGCCGGGAGAGTTCCTGTGGGCGCGCACGTGGCCGGAGATTCGTCGGGACCCGGAGGGGGAAATCGTGCTTCGTCCCCCGTATGCGCTCACCGGACGAACGCCCCTCCTGGCGGGCGACGGCTTCGTGACGTTCACCTGGCGCGAGAACGAGACCGACATGCGCTTGCTCGCCCGTGACGGGACGGGATCGGGAGGGGGCGGATGGTGGGTGTCGCTCGACGGGTACCGCCCTGTGGGTCGCATGTGGCTCGCGAACGGCCATACATACGGAATCCCGAACAGCCTGAGTGCGCTCGCACTGACTGGGGCCGACGGGGTCGCGCCGGAGCGTGTCTTTCCCATCCTGGAGGTCGAAGGGCAGATTCCGGTTCAAGTGGGCAATGGATGGCCGAGGGCTGCGCTCGCGTGGTCGCCTCGGAACCGAGCTGCGGTGCTCTTCACGGGGTCCAACGTGGTCTTCTCGGGCTGTCTGGACCGGCCTGCACCGCGGTGGGCGCATCGTGTGCCCATCGGGCGTGCGGGAACCACCGACGAGATCTACGTGCGCGCCAATGGGGACGCGATCGTTGCGGGCGACACGACGATGCGGATCAGCGAGACAGGTGAGTTGCTCGGAATGACGAGCTTTCGCGATCGGCCTTTCCCCCCAAGACCTGCTGGCTATCAGGAGGCGTGTGGTGTTTTGTTCATGACCAGTCCGGAGGAAGAGTGGCGGTGGCTGGACGTCGTCACGATGGAGTTTGGGCCGGCGCTCGGCGGTGCGCCTTCGGCGTCGGGTGAGTGGACTGGCACGGCCGATTGCGGGCTCGTCTATCGCAGCGCGACGCAGCTCCTCCGGCGGCTCGCCGCCGACGGGACGGTTCTGCACGAGACGCCGCTCGCGTCGGGCATCGCCGGTCATCCGATTCCCCTCGAGGACGGCTCCACCTTCGTGCCTCTGGCGGACACGGGTTGGCTCGTCGTGTCCATGGACGGAACGGTCACGCAGAGGATGGACCTGGGTGAGCCGTGGTCGAGCCGACGCGTCGTCGGTGACGGGGCGCTCGCGCCCGACGGCACCTTCTTCTTCGCCGTGAGCGACATCCTCAGTGACTCGTTCGCCTTTGCCGCGGTGGCGACGGGACTTCGGCCGGGACCACTCCTCTGGACTGGCTCCGGCCTCAACTTCGCCCACACCAACTCGGCACTTCCATGAGCCGACGTCAGCTGCGCGGGATCTCGGTGGCTTCGCGGACCTTCTTGCCCGTGAGCCAGTCGGTCAGCAGCGCGTTGACGACCTCGGGTGCTTCCTGCTGCACCCAGTGCGAGCAGCGCGGCACGAAG
>JBILLJ010000232.1:0-9361 GCA_044376125.1 Sandaracinaceae bacterium | reverse complement strand
GAGCACGGGAGAACCCGTGAACGCCTCGCGCTGCGCTCGGCGGGATGTCGGCTCGGTGATCGCGTGAACGAAGAGACGGGCTCCGGAGCGATCCGGGGCCCGTCGTTCTTTCCGTCGACTCTGCGGGTTCGCACGCTGCGAAGAGCCAGAGAGGCGATGCAGGTGTACGATCCCTCGCGACGCGTCTCTCGTGACGTGCGAGGAGAGATGTGACCGGAGTCGAGAGCGGAGGAGTCGAGGCGCGCTCGCGCTGCCCGATCGTGGGTGTGGGCGCCTCCGCGGGTGGCCTCGCGGCGTTCGAGGCCTTCTTCCAGGGCGTCCCCGCCGGCACCGTGCCCGCGATGGCGTTCGTGCTCGTGCAGCACCTCGCGGCCGATCGTGCGAGCCGGCTGGCGGAGATCGTCGCGGGCTTCACGCACCTCGAGGTGAGGGAGCTGCAGCACGGCACGATGCCCGAGCCGGGCCGGGTGTACGTGTTGCCGCCGGGGCGCGAGGTCGTGCTCCGAGGCGGTCGACTCCTCCTGCTCGAGCCCGTCGCGCCGCGCGGGCGCCGCTTGCCGATCGATCTCTTCTTTCGTTCCCTCGCGGGTGAGCTCGCGGATCAGGCCGTGGGCGTCGTGCTGTCCGGGACCGGACAGGACGGCACCCAGGGCATCCGCTCGCTGCACGCTGCTGGAGGTCTCTGCCTCGCGCAGAACCCCGCGTCGGCCGAGCACGACGACATGCCGCGGAGCGCGCTCGCCACGGGCTGCATCGAGTCGCCGCTGCCGCCGGCCGAGATGTTCGTGGTGATCCGCGAGCACCTCGAGCGCGCCGCGTCCTCGCCTCGGCCCACGCCCGTCGCGCCTCCCGCAGGCGATCCGATGCAGCAGATCCTCGGCCTCCTGCGCGCGCAGACGGGCCGCGACTTCTCGCTCTACAAGCCAAGCACCATCGGTCGACGGATCGAGCGGCGGATGGCCTCGCGTGGTCTCGCGACGCTCGAGGCGTATGCCGAGCACCTGAGCACGGATCCGAACGAGATCGCGCTCCTCTTCCACGATCTCCTCATCGGCGTCACGAGCTTCTTCCGTGATCGCGAGGCCTTCGCGGCCCTGGCCGAGCAGGTGATCCCGGCCATCTTCGAGGGCAAGGAGGACGGCGCCTCCGTGCGCGTCTGGTCGGCCGGATGCTCCACCGGCGAGGAGGCGTACTCGCTCGCGATGCTCCTGCGCGAGCACATGGACACCCTCGAGACACGGCACCGGGTGCAGGTCTTCGCGACCGACATCGACGATCACGCCATCGCGGCCGCGCGGGCGGGCATCTACCCGTCGGAGATCGCCGTGGACCTCTCCCGCGAGCGGCTCGATCGCTTCTTCACCGCGGCCGCGGACGGCTCGAGCTACCGGATCCAGAAGGAGATCCGCGAGATGCTCGTCTTCTCCGAGCACGACCTCGTCAACGATCCGCCCTTCTCGCGCCTCGATCTCGTCGTGTGTCGGAACCTGCTCATCTACATGAGCACCGCGCTCCAGAAGAAGCTCGTGCCGCTCTTCCACTACGCGCTCGTGCCGGGAGGCTTCCTCTTCCTCGGAAGCTCCGAGAGCGTCGGGGAGTCCAACGACCGCTTCTCGGTGCTCGATCGCTCGTGGAAGATCTACCAGCGTCGCGAGCTCGCGGCGGGCACCACACGCGCACCGCTCGGCCGGGTCCTGTCGCTCTCGACCCAGGCGTCGATGCTCGCGGAGCCTGCGGACAAGCGTGCTCCCACGCGCCGCGAGATCACCGAGCGCATCCTCCTCGCGACGAGCCCCGCGGCGGCGCTCGTCGACGCGCGCGGCGACGTCCTCTACTTCCATGGTCGCACGGGCCTCTTCCTCGAGCCCGCGCCCGGCGAGACGCGGGAGACCAACCTCCTCTCGATGGCGCGCGAGGGGCTGCGCGCCGACCTCGCCGTGGCGCTCGGTCAGGCGCAGCGCACGGGGGCGCCGACCACCGCGCGCGGCGTCCGCGTGCGAACGAACGGCCACTTCACGCTCGTCGACCTCGCCGTGCACCCGGTCGGCGGGGAGGGTCCGCCGCTCTACGTGGTGTCGCTGGACGGGGGCGAGCCGATCACGGAGCCGACGGAGCCGTCGAGCCCGGAGGAGCCGAGCTCCGTGGTCGCCGCGCTCCGCCGCGAGCTCGCGGCGCGCGACGAGTACCTCCGCACGACACGCGAGGCCCTCGAGAGCGCCAACCGGGACCTGACGGTGGCGAACGAGGAGATGCAGTCGGTCAACGAGGAGCTCCAGTCGACGAACGAAGAGCTCGAGACGTCCAAGGAAGAGCTCCAGTCGGTGAACGAGGAGCTCTCGACGGTCAACGCCGAGCTCCAGTCGAAGATCGCCGACCTCTCGCGCGCCAACAACGACCTCAACAACCTGCTCGCGGGCACGGGGATCGGCACGCTCTTCCTCGACCGAACGCTCCGCATCCTCAGCTTCACGCCGGCCGCGACGAAGATCATCCACCTCCTGCTCAGCGACGTCGGGCGGCCCGTGGCGCACCTCGTCACGAACCTCGTCCGCTACGACACCTTCGTGGCCGACGCCGCGGCCGTGCTCGAGACGCTCGCGCCCTACGAGCGCGAGGTCGAGACCAAGGACGCTCGCTGGTACGCGATGCGGATCCTGCCCTACCGCACGCTCGAGAACGTCGTCGACGGCGTGGTGATCACGTTCGTCGACATCACCGAGGTCGTCGATGCGCGCACCGTGATCGAGCGCGTACGGGCGAACCAGACCGTGCGGGGTCCGACGTGAGTGAACGACGCCCGCTCGAGCTCGCCTCCCTCCGAGAGCGCGCGGAGGCGCGTGCGCGCGAAGAAGACGCGGAGATCGCAGACCGGTCGCCGAGCGAGCTGCGGGCGATCCTGCACGAGCTCCGCGTACACCAGCTCGAGCTCGAGATGCAGAACGACGAGCTGCGCCGCGCCCATGCGGAGCTCGAGGTCAGCCGTGCCCGCTACCGCGACCTCTTCGATCGCGCGCCCGTCGGCTACGTCACCCTCGACGCCGACGCGGTGGTGATCGACGGCAACGTGACCGTCTGCGCGCTCCTGGGCGTCACGCTGGCGACGCTGCGTGGGCAGCCGTTCCCTCGGCACGTGCTGCCTGCCGACCAGGACGTGTTCCACCGACACCAGCAGGCGTTGCTCCGTGGCAGAGGGACCTCGAGCTGCGAGCTGCGCGTGCTCCGGAGCGACGGAGTCGCCGTGTGGGTCGAGCTCTGGGGTCAGGCGGCGGACGTCGCTGGCGTGTGGGGGCTGCGCCTCGCGCTCCTCGACGCGACCGACCGGCGGCTCGCGCGGGCCTCGGCGCACATGGAGGCGATCGGGCGCCTCGCGGGCGGCGTCGCCCACGAGTTCAACAACCAGCTGAGCGTGATCCTGGCGAGCACCGAGATCGTGCTCGACGAGCTCGCATCGGACGATCCGAAGCGCAAGGACGTGCAGCTCATCCGCGACGCGGCCTCGCACTCCGCGCAGCTCACCCGCCAGTTGCTGGCGTTCGCGCGCAAGCAGCCCGTCTCGCCCGAGCCGATCGAGCTCAACGCGCGCATCGAGGCGCTGCTCCGCGTGCTGCAGCACCTCGTCGGAGAGGGCGTGCAGCTCCGCTTCCAGCCGGCAGCGGACCTGTGGCCGGTGCGCATGGATCGCGCGCAGCTCGATCAGATCGTCACCAACCTCTGCGCGAACGCGCGCGACGCGATGGGCGGCCAGGGCCAGCTCGTGCTCGCCACGCGCAACCGCGTGATCGAGGCGAGCTCCGCGGAGCGTCCCGACGCCAAGCCCGGCGAGTACGTGTGTCTCGTGGCGAGCGACGACGGGTGCGGGATGAGCTCCGAGACGCTGGCCCACCTCTTCGAGCCCTTCTACACGACCAAGGCCGTCGGGGTCGGCACGGGTCTGGGGCTCGCCACGGTGCACGGCGTGGTGATCCAGAGCGGCGGCTTCATCGAGGTCGTGAGCGCGCTCGGTCGAGGGACGACGTTCACCATCCACCTGCCTCGTCACGTCGGCGCGGCGCCGCTCGTGGCGGAGACGACGCCGCGGCCGCAGGGCGGCTCGGAGCGCGTGCTCGTCGTGGACGACGAGGTCGCGATCTCGGGCATCATCGCCAACTGCCTCCAGCGGCGTGGCTACACGGTGCTCCGCGCCGACTCCGGCGCGCGCGCGCTCGAGCTGCTGGCGACGGAGGGTGACGTCGACCTCCTGATCACCGACCTCGTGATGCCGGAGATGACCGGCCGCGAGCTCGCCACGCGGGTCACGCGCCTCCGCCCCGGGATCAAGGTGCTCTACATGTCGGGGTACTCCGCCGACACCCTGGGCGAGGGTGCGTGGGCTCCGGGCTCGCAGCTCCTGGGCAAGCCGTTCTCGATCGCCACGCTGCTGAGCAAGGTGCGCGAGACGCTCGACGGGCCCGATCCCGGCTCGCCGTGATCGGCGTCAGTCGCCCACGTTCCTCGACGTCTCGCGCTTCGTGAGCTTCCCCATGACCGATGATGACGAGCGCTCTCTCGAGCGCGACCCGCCACTGCCCAGGGACGACGAGCCCACCGACCTCGAGATCCCCTTCGAGCGCCTGAGCCCAGCGGCGCAGCGTGGGGTGATCGAGGAATTCGTCACCCGCGAGGGCACCGACTACGGGCACGTGGAGGTCTCGCTCGACGACAAGGTCGCGGCCGTCCGGCGACAGATCGATCGCGGCGAGGTCGTGCTCCTCTTCGACCCGAAGGCCGAGCGGGTGAATCTCGTGACGCGACGCGAGCTCCGCGCACGGGCTTCGCGCTGAGCGCGAGCGGCTCCCCGTGATGGAACGCACGCGGATCCGGCGATCGTCCACGAGGCGTGCGTAGAGGCCTCACGTCCCGAGGCCCTTCCACCGAGGGAACTGGAGCCCGTGCACGCGACGATCTTCGTGGTGGACAAGGACCCTGCCTTTCGTGCCCTCGCGCGTGACGCGCTCGCTCAGCTCGGCTCCGTGGAGGTGCTGGCGAGCGCGCGGGACGTGCTCGAGGCCGCCGAGGTTCGCGCGCCGCACCTCGTCGTCACCGAGCTCGTCATGGACGATCTCGGTGCGTTCGAGCTCTTGAGGCGGTACGGCGAGCGCTTCGAAGACAGGCACACGCCCTTCCTCGTGGTGTCCAAGCTGGCCGACGAGGAGACCCTCACGCAGTGCCTCGACGCCGGGGCCGACGACTACGTCCCCAAGCCGGTGTCGGCCACGGTGCTTCGTGCGCGCGCCTCCGCGCTGCTCCGCCGGAGCGGCTCGCTCGATCGGCGCGCCATTCTCGGCCAGGGCGTGAGGCGGTCCGTCCGGCTCTCGCGCGTGCTCGTGAACGGGCACGAGCTCGTGATCGAGACGCGGTTCGTGCCGTCGCCGCAGCCCGAGATCCAGACGCGCGTGCTCGCAGGCGAGCGCGAGGTGATGTGCTCGAGCCTGCCGGTGGCTCCCGAGCTCGACTCGGCGGAGGTCGACGTGATGGGGCTCCGAGCGCACGCGCGCGCCGAGGCCGAGATGCGCGACCGCGTCACGACGCTGCGCGAGCAGCACCAACGCGCCCGCGAGGGGGCGTTTGCCAAGCAGGACGACGTGCAGCGCCTCTTCGACGAGGGCATCGGTCACGCGCTCCACGCGCAGTGGCGCGATGCGCTGGCGTGCTGGGAGCGTGCGCTCGCGGAGGACCCGTCCAACGCCGCGCTGCGCTGCAACGTCGAGGTGGCGCGCCGCAAGCTCGAAGGGGGTGGCTGAGGCGCGAGGTCGCCGCGTCCGCCGCGCGCTCGCCTCCGCGCGCCGACCGCACTATCGTCCCGCGCCCCATGCTCCTCGACCCGGTGAGCCCTCGACGTCGTGCGCTCGAGCGCGGCCTCGCGATCTTCGCGATGGCGCTCGTCGCAGGCGGCGTGATGTGGGCCCCGGCGTTCTACGAGGTCGATCACTCGGGCTGGGGTGACTGGCAGCAGATGCACCACTGGGCCGAGGTCGGCGTGGTGTCGATGCGTCGCTGGGGCGAATTCCCGTTCTGGAACCCGCACCACTGCGGCGGCGTGCCGCACTGGGGGCAGCCGCAGGCGCAGAACTTCTCGCCGATCTGGATGCTCCTGCACGTGCCCTTCGGCACGCACCTCGGGCACAAGCTCTGGATCCTCTTCCACCACGTGATCGGCTTCGCGGGCCTCTATCTCGCGGCACGCAAGCTCGAGAAGCTCTCTCGCGCCGGCGCGTTCCTCGCCGCGACGATCTGGACGACCTGCGGCTTCTCGGCGTGGCACTACGCGGGCGGCCACGCGACGTTCCTCGCGTTCGAGTGGTACCCCTTCTTGCTCCTGGCCTGGCGGCGCGCGGACGACGACCTCCGCTACACCGTCGCGGTCGCCGCGATCATGACGGAGATGCTGCTCGAGGGCGCGCACTACGCGTTCCCCTATGCCGCCGTGTTCCTCGGCTTCGACAGCGTCGCGCGCATCCTGCGCGGCAAGAAGCGCGAGATCGGTCGCCTCGTGCGCACGGGCCTCGTGAGCGCGCTGCTCACGCTCGCGATGGGCGCGATCCGCTGGGTGCCGATCATGCTCGCGATGTCGCGCTACCCGCGGCCGATCGAGGACACCGACACGCTCACGTTCGAAGAGGTCGTCGTCATGTGGACGGCGCGCGACCACGACTGGGTGTGGCGCCCGCATCCGTGGGTGTGGGCCGAGTACGGCACCTACGTGGGCTGGGGCGCGCTGGTGCTCGTCGCGATCGGGATCGCGGCCTCGCTCCGCGAGCGGCGCGTGATCCTCGTCGCGGGTGCGCTCTTCTTCCTCGCGTTCACGATGGGCTACCACGGGCCGTTCTGGCCGAGCTCCGTGCTGCACTCGATGCCGTTCTTCTCGAACCTGCACCTGCCCTCGCGGTGGCAGGTGCTCTGCACGTTCTACATGAGCCTGCTCGCGGGCCTGGCGCTCTCGCGCTTCGAGGTGTGGGTCTCCACGCGGCGCCTGCATCGCAACGGCGAGTGGACCAAGCCGCTCTGGCCGTGGCTCGTCGCGATCGCGGTCGCGGTCGACATCTACGTCGTCGCCCTCGGCATCACGAACCGGTGGGACGGCGCGCCCGTCGGCTTCATGGCCCCCGAGACGCCGCACCTCACGGCGAGTCGCCGCTACCACGAGGAGTACGCGAACTATCCGTCGCGCAACATCTCGACGACCGAGTGCTACGACGCCGTGCCCTGGCCCAAGAGCACGCGCCTCTGGACCGGCCTCGTGCCGCAGGTGCGCTTCGCCACGGAGGACGGCACCACGATGCGCGCGGGCGACACGCTGCACTCGTACGACCGCACGAACCACACCGTGACGATCGACGTCGAGCTGCACGCGCCCGGCGTCGCCGTCGTGAACCAGAACTACGAGAGCCAGTGGCATGCCTCGACGGGAGAGCTCGCTCCGAGCGAGGGGCGCCTCGCGGTGCGACTGCCAGCGGGACGACACCGCGTGGTGTTCCGCTTCGAGCCCGACGATCTGCCGTACTCGGGCTACGCCTCGCTCGCGGGCCTGCTCGCAGGCATCCTGATCCTCGTGCTGGCGAGACCGAAGGGCCCACGCGTCGTGCGGGAGACGAAGGCGTCTCCGGCGCCATCGACATGAGCTTTCGCGACGATCGCGACGCGATGCGCACGCGCATCGAGGAGCTCGAGGCCGAGCTCGAGCGGACGCGGCGGCGCCTGGAGGTCTCCGAACGTGAGGCGATCGGGCTCCGCTCACGCCTCGCGATGATCGAGGAGGCTCCGCGTCCGCGCGTTCGCGTGCCCGAGGCGGCGCAGCGCGCGCTTCCCGCGCTGGGCGTGCTGGTCGGTCTGGTCGTCGTCGTCGGGCTCGTGTTCACGGCCCTCGACTGCGTCACGATGACCTCCCTCGGACGCGCGTCGCCACCCTCGATCGCGACGGTCGATCTCGACGGCCCGCCGCCGCCTCCCTTCCGTGCGGTCGCGTCGGGCTTCCTCTGGGCGCCGGGTGATTGCGCTGGCTACTACGCCGAGGCGCCGCAGTTCGTCCTCCGCAACGCTCGGTCGGTCGGTGTGCACTTCGCGCTCTCCGGCGAGCGAATGAACGCGCTGCTCGTGCTCCGCACCGAGGGCGGCGAGGTCCGGTGCGAACCGGCGCTTCGTGTCGTGCTCCCTCCGGGAGAGCACAGGGTCTGGGTCGGGACGGCGACCGGGCAGCCAGAGAGCTTCACGCTCCAGATCGAGCCACAAGGACGTTCGTGAGCTTCCGCGACGACCGTGAGGCGATGCGCACGCGCATCGAGGAGCTCGAGGCCGAGCTGGGTCGCGCGCAGCGTCGCATCGAGGAGCTCGAGGCCGAGAGCGCGGAGCTCGAGCGTCTGCGGGCCCGCGTCGCGGAGCTCGAGGCCGAGCTCGAGACGCCCAAGCAGAAGGCCGAGCGTGAGCGCGAGGCCAAGGAACGCGAGGCCAAGCAGCGCGCCGCGATGGCGCGTGCCGAGCGCGAAGAGGACGCGGCGCGCGCGAAGCGCTCGAGCGACGGCGAGACGCGCTGGCGAGATCTCGTCACGCCCACGCGCGCCGTGTTCGGCCTCCTGGGTGTCGCGCTGGTCTCGGTGCTCGGCTACGCGCAGTGCGCGCCTCCGACCTGGAGCGGTGGGCAGCCGCCGACGATCGGCGTGATCGATCTCGCACGCACGCCCGCGCCGCCGACGATCCAGGGCATGGCCGAGGGTGGCCGCACGACGCCGATGGGCTGCGTCGGCGTCGTGCCGCTCGCCCCGCAGCTCGTCGTGCGCACGGCGTCCCGGCTGAGC
Organism: Sandaracinaceae bacterium; assembly: GCA_044376125.1. Classification (GTDB taxonomy): domain Bacteria; phylum Myxococcota_A; class Polyangia; order Polyangiales; family Sandaracinaceae; genus JAFLCL01. The sequence goes on along the minus strand of JBILLJ010000232.1, from coordinate 533 downwards.
GTGTCCTTCCACGTGGAGAGCGCGACCGACACCGTGCTCCTCGTGCAGACGTCGAGCGGCGAGGTCCTCTGCGACGACGACTCCGGCGGTGGGCTCGCCCCCGCGCTGAATGCGGTCCTCGAGCCGGGGGAGCATCGCGTGTGGGTCGGTCTCTACGAGTCGTCCGATCCGGCGCCCTTCTCCATGACGATCACCAGCCTCGCGGCGCCCGAGGGAGAGATCGACGGACGCGGCCTGAGCCCGAGCTCGACGCCCACCCTCGGGCGCATCGCGCTCACCGACGGGGTCGAAGAGCGGAGCGGGAGCGTCGTGCCGCAGGTGTCGGCGCGCGCGATCGACGAAGGTTGTCGCGGCTACGTCCCGATCGCGCCCACGGCGTCGCTCGTGCTCGCCGAGCCGTCGTACGGTACCCGTTCACCGGGGGTACCGCGCTTGATCGTGTGATGACGGACACACAGAGGGGATCGCCTCGGCGATCGAAACGTGATCGACTGCATGCGTGAGCTCGGAGGAGCAGTTCGCGAAGTTCGAGG
>JBILLJ010000052.1:0-54773 GCA_044376125.1 Sandaracinaceae bacterium | reverse complement strand
TTCTTCTCGGTCGAGGCCGAGGTGCTCGGGGATCTCATCACCAAGACGCAGTACTCGATGTCGACCGACGACACGCGCCCGCACCTGGCCGGCGCGCTGTTCGAGGGCGAGGGCAAGCTCGTGCGCATGGTGACGACCGACGGTCACCGCCTCTCGAAGATCGACCACAAGCTCGACGAGAGCTCGCCCATGCTGAGCTTCTCGATGCTGGTGCCGAACAAGGGCATCACCGAGCTCAAGCGCCTCATCGACGACGCGAAGGCCGACGCGAAGGCCAACAAGGAAGAGCGCGCGCAGATCTCCGTCGCGACCGCGGGCGGCAGCGCGTTCTTCAAGCGCGAGGGCATCACGCTCTCGGTCAAGCTCGCGGACGAGCAGTTCCCTCCGTACGGCCGTGTCATCCCGCAGCAGCAGGAGAAGCGCGTCGTCATGGGCCGCGCGGGCCTGGTCGAGGCACTCAAGCGCATGAGCCTCGTCTCGAGCGACACGAGCGGCGGTGTGCGCTTCATGGTGAGCCCCGGCTCGCTCCGCATCGTCAGCGAGAACCCGGACATCGGCGAAGGCAGCGAAGAGCTCGACGTCGACTACGCAGGCGAGGCCATCACGATCGGCTTCAACGCGAAGTACATCCTCGACGTGCTCGGTTCGCTGAGCGACGACGAGGTCGCGCTCGAGCTCGCCGGTGAGCTCGACCCCGGCGTCATCCGCCCCGTCGGCGACACGCTCTTCGTCGGCGTCGTCATGCCGATGCGCATCTGACGGCGTGACGACCGACCGCGCGCTCTCGATCGAAGCCGCCGCAGAGGAAGCGCCCGAGCGCGTCTTCGTGATCGACGAGCGCGGTCGCGCGCACACCTTTCGCGAGGTGGCCGAGCTCGTTCGTGCGAGGACTGCGAGTGCGTCCCCGCGTGTGCTCGTCGGCGTGCCGGTGCTCGAGACGCTGGTCTCGATGCTCGACGCCTTCGAGCGACGCCAGCCGCTCGTGCCTCTCCATCCTCGGTGGACCGAGGCGGAGCGCGCGCGTGCTCTCGCGCAGGCCACGAGCTCCTCGCGGCTCGACGCGTCGCACCTCGCCGTGCTCTTCACGTCCGGGACCTCGGGCACACCCAAGGGCGCGCTGCTCTCGCGTCGTGCGTTCGTCGCGGCCGCGAGCGCGAGCGCCGCACGCCTGGGCTGGCAGGAGCACGACCGCTGGCTCCTCGCGATGCCCCTGGCGCACGTCGGAGGTCTGTCGGTGCTCGTGCGCTGCCTCGTCGCGCGACGCGCCGTCGTGCTCGCGCCGCCGGGCTCGTTCGATCCAGCGGGCTTCGTCGACGTCGTCACGCGTGGGCGCGTGACGCTCGTCTCGCTCGTGCCGACGCAGCTCGCGCAGCTCGTTCGCGCTGAGGCGCCCTGCCCCTCGTCGATTCGCGCGGTGTTGCTCGGCGGCGCGGCGTGTCCATCGAGCGTGCTCGAGCGCGCCGTCGCGCTCGGCTATCCGATCCACACCACGTACGGCCTCACCGAGATGTGCGCGCAGGTGGCGACCTCGCGAGCGCCCGTGCGCTCGATCGACGAAGGCGTCGGCGAGCCGCTCGACGGCGTCGACGTGAAGGTCGAAGGAGGCCGCCTCCTCGTGCGCTCGGCCTCGCGCATGGACGGCTGGCTCGACGCGACGTCACCGGATCCGTTCGATGCCGAGGGCTTCTACGACACGGGCGATCTCGGCGAGCTCGACGCGAACGGGCGGCTCCACGTGCACGCCCGTCGCGAGGATCTCGTCGTCAGCGGCGGCGAGAACGTGTACCCCGCGGAGGTCGAGCGCGCGCTGCTCGCGATCGACGGCATCGAGGCGGCGTGCGTCGTGGGCCTGGAGGACGAGACCTGGGGCCAGCGTGTGGCCGCGGCCGTGGTCTCGCGCGACCCGATCGACGAGCGCGCGCTGCTCGAGACGCTCCGGCGCGGGCTCTCCGCGTTCAAGGTCCCGAGAAGGCTCATTCGAGTGGAGGTCCTGCCGACGAACGCCGTCGGCAAGGTCGACCGCGCACGCGTCCGTGCCCTCCTGAGCTCCCCAGCGCCCCGCTGAGGGCCTCTCGAGGCGTGCGACCAGGGCCCGGTCAGCCGAGGCCCAGACCCGGCGAGGAGGGCCGCAGGAGCCGGGAACGACCGATGTAGTACGGCAGCGCGATCGGCTCGTCCGTGCCCTCGACGCGGAAGCGCTCGCAGCCTTCCCACGGCGCGAGCCCCTGCGCGCCCCAGAGCGCGCGATGCGACGACGCGGAGGCCGCCAGCGCGACGTGTGCGAGCGCGGCGAGGCCCACGGGCCCCTCGAGCGTGTGCGACAGCACGACCTTGAGCCCGCGCGAGCGCGCTCGCGCAGCCAGGCGCAGCGTCTCGTCGATGCCGCCGATCAGCGTGGGCTTGAGCACCACGACGTTGGCGCCTTGGTGTCGTGCCTCGGCGAGGGCTCGCCATGGATCGTCGGCCACCGGCGCATCGAGGGCCACGGGCACACCGACCCAGCGCGCGAGGGCGTCGAGCGACGCGCGCGGATCCTCGACGTATTCCGCGCGGGCTCGCGCGAGCGCAGGGCCGAGCACGTCCACGTCGGCCAGGTGTCCGTTCGCGTCGGCACGGATCACCACGTCTCGCCCGAGCGCGCGCAGGTGATCGAGCAGCGCGGACTCGTCGGTCGCGCGACCCTCGCGCCCGATCTTCACCTTGAAGGTGCGCGCGCCGCCCGCGAACGCGTCCTCGCTGTGCGCACGCGCGGTGTCGAGATCGTCGAGCAAGACCTGGAGCTCGATCTGCTCCGGTACGCGCGGCACGCTGACGTCGTCCACGAGCGCGGCGTAGGCAGGTCGCTCGCCCGCGCGCAGATCGAGCAGCGCGGCCTCGATCGCGAAGCGCAGCGAGGGCGGCAGGTTCCGCACGTCGAGCTCGCTCGGCTCGAAGGATCCTTCGAGCGCGCGCAGCGCGGAGATCACGTCGTCGAGCGACTCGCGCGACACCCCGGGCAGCGGCGCCGCTTCACCCTGCCCGCGCTGGCCGCTCGCGTCCTCGATCGTGACGAGCACCGAGCGGCGCGTCTTCCAGCGCGCATGCGCGTTGCCGACCTCGCGCTCGAGCTCCGCCTCCGCGCGAGCGAACGAGAGCGTCAGGACCGGGTGCATCGCGGCGATCACGCGCGCGAGCATACCCAAAACGAAACGGGCCCCCGAAGGAGCCCGTTTCAGACGACAGAACAACGGCGGTGAGCGAGGCGAGCCGCTCTGCACCGAGCGAAGCGAGGGAGCGGGAGGGTCCGCACGGACCCTCGGGGAGCTCACGGGAAGATGCCGCGCTCGTCGTAGGCGATCTTCAGGTTCTCGAGCGAGACCGCGTACGCCGCGATGCGCGTCGGGATCTTCCGCTCCTTCGCGTAGCTCATGACCTTCGCGAACTGGCGGACCATCTTCTTCTCGAGGCGCGCCTCGACCTCGTCGAGCTCCCAGAACTCGCTGCGCTTGTTCTGGATCCACTCGAAGTAGCTGACCGTGACGCCGCCCGCGTTCGCGAGGATGTCGGGCGCCACCACGATGCCCTTCTGCTCGAGGATCGCGTCGCCCTCGGGGCTGGTCGGGCCGTTGGCGCCCTCGGAGATCATCTTCACGTCGAGCCACTGCGCTTCCTGAGCGCCGATCTGGTTCTCGAGCGCGGCGGGCACGAACACGTCCGCCTTCGTCTTGAAGAACTCCTCGCGGGTGATGACGTCCGCGCCGTCGAAGCCCTGGATCGAGCCGTTCTTGCGCGCGTAGGCGAAGAGCTTGGGCACATCGATGCCCTTGTCGTTGCGGATGTAACAGGTGTGATCGCCCGTCGCGAGGAGCTTCACGCCGAGCTGGTCGAGGAACTTGCTCGCGAAGCTGCCGACGTTGCCGAAGCCCTGGACGATGGCGGTCTTGCCCTTGAGGTCGAAGTTGCTCGCCTTGGCCCACTCGCGCACGCACACGACGGCGCCCTGGCCGGTCGCCTGCTCGCGGCCCTGCGAGCCGCCTGCGTTGATCGTCTTGCCGGTGACGATGCCGCGCTGCGCATTCTTCGCGAGGTCATCCGAGCGGTTCATGTAGCTGTCCATCATCCAGACCATCATCTGGGCGGTGGTGCCGACGTCGGGCGCGGGGATGTCGTACTCGGGGCCGATGTTGGAGCCGAGCGCGTGCGTGAAGCGGCGCGTGATCCGCATCAGCTCGTCCTTGCTGTGGTTGTGCGGATTGACCTTCACGCCGCCCTTGGCGCCGCCGAACGGGATGTCCATCAGCGAGCACTTCCACGTCATCATCGACGCGAGCGCCTTCACGTCGTCGAGGTGCACGTCCTGGTGGTAGCGGATGCCGCCCTTGTACGGGCCGCGGATGTTGTTGTGCTGGATGCGGTAGCCCTTGAAGAGGCGCATCGTCCCGTCGTCCATGCGAACCGGGAAGTTCACGATCAGCTCGTTCTTCGGCTGCGAGAGGATGTCCGCGACGTGCTGCGGCAGCTCGACCACCTTCGCGGCGATCTCGAGGTGTTTCTGGACGACCTTGAAGAACTCGTAGGCCATGAGCGGCTTCCTCTCCTTCGGGGCGGCAGATCGACATCACCGTCGATCGCCTGCGCTCCGTGGCCCGCTCCTACCAACGCCCCCACACCCGCGCAACGACGCAACGCGTCGCAATTGACCGTTCGCCGTCGCGGATTCGCGGTGCGGTGCGTCAGTGCGCGATCAGGCAGTACACGAGGCAGCTCACGGCCGTGAACATCAGCGCGTCGATGCGGTCGAGCAGGCCTCCGTGGCCGGGCAGGATCGAGCCACTGTCCTTCACGCCGGTCGAGCGCTTGATGAGCGACTCGACGAGATCACCGCTCTGTCCGAGCACGTTCGCGATCATGGCGAGCGGGACGGCGTGCCACAGCGGCAGCTCGTCGTGGAGCCACACGACCTGCCAGATGACCGCGACGAGGATGCTCGCGAGCATGCCGCCGATCGCGCCTTCCACCGTCTTGGCCGGAGAGATCGTGGGCGCGAGCTTGCGCTTGCCGAAGAAGCGGCCCGCGAAGTAGGCGCCGGTGTCCGAGCCCCACGCCAGGCCCATCGCCAGCACGACCCACGTGCCGTGGGTGACGAGGAAGAGACCGGGCACGGCGGCCAGGAGCACCCCGACGTACATGGGCCCGGCCACGAGCCACGCGAGTCGGAGGCCGGCCCGGTCGTTGGGCTCGGGGTGAACGAGCGGCAACAAGACCGACACCGCCGTGATCACCGTCGTCGTCGCCATCGCGGCGAGCGCGACGCCGTACGCACCGTCGGCAGGCACTCCCAGCGCCGTGAAGAGCTCCGCATGCTCCGGGAGGTTCGTGCCTGCGAGCAGCGCCGCGAGGTTCGCGCACGCGAGCGCGAGCGCGGCGAACATGCCCCAGCCGTAGAGCAGCGGCGTGCCCACCATCGTCATGCGCAAGAGCTCGTGAGACGTGCGGAGGATGGCCAGCAGGCAGAACGCGGGAAACACCCACCAGGGCGCCCAGAACAGCATCCAGAGCAGGATCGGGATGCCGATCGCGGCGGTCGCGAAGCGCGCCAACGTGTTCCTCACGAACGCGTCGCGACTCTGCGGCTTCTTCGCGGGCTCGGCCGGCGGAGGATCGTGAGGAGTGGGATCGGCCATCGGGCTCGCGTGCGCGCGAGGGCGGCTATGCTTGCACGAAAACCGGAGCCGCGGTGCTTTCGCGCGCGCCCTCGGCCGCGCTCGAGGAGACCTTGCCGAAGCGACGGTCGCGCCCCTGGTAGTCGGCGATGGCCGCGTAGAGATCGTCGACGTCGAACTCGGGCCACAGCCGCTCGGAGAAGGCGAGCTCGGCGTAGGCCGCGTTCCAGAGGAGGAAGTTCGAGATCCGCTGCTCGCCGCCCGTGCGCACGAGGAGATCCACCGGTCCCTGCGCCATCGAAGGCATCGCGCGATCGATCGCGCTCTCGTCGAGGGCCGAGGGAGGCAGCTCGCCGCGCGCGACCTTCTCGGCGAGCGCGCGCATCGTGTCCGCGAGCTCCTCGCGGCCGCCGTAGCTGAGCGCGAGGCAGAGGGTCATGCCGCGGTGGCTCGCGCTCTCGGCCTCGAGCGGGCGCAGCACCTCGAGCACGCGCGGCGGCAGCCGATCGGTGCGCCCGATGCTCGTGAGGCGGATGTCGTTGTCGAGGATCTCGCTGCGCTCCGAGACGAGGAACTCACGGAGCAGCTCCATGAGCGCGTCGACCTCGAAGCTCGGTCGCTGCCAGTTCTGCTCGCTGAACGCGTAGAGCGTGAGGGCGCGCAGTCCGAGCCGTCGCGACGCGCGCACGATGCGGCGCACGGTCTGGCTGCCCTCGCGGTGCCCCGTCGGTCGGAGCGCTCCGCGGTGCTGGGCCCACCTGCCGTTGCCGTCCATGATGATCGCGACGTGCGCGGGGAGGCGTCGGAGGTCGATCAGGCTGCTCACCACTCGGAGTTGCCACGAGGAACGGAGAGCGTCGAGAACGGCCGCGCCATCGGTCGAGATCCCCGTGCGAGAGGTCTCCGTCCAGACCCGGACCGGGTCACTCGTGGCGCGGGTCACGCCCGTCGCTGCGAACGCACGCCGTGTCGTGCGGCGCGCAGGCGAAGCGCACGTGCATGTGGTCCGCGTGGCTCGGGACGTGTCGGATGATGCCGTAGCGAACGTCGGCCGGACGCGGCCACTGGAACCACCGCGAGAGGTCCGCGCGCGAGGCACCCGCGCGCCGCGCGGCCTCGTAGAGAGGCTCCTGCAGCGCGTGGTCGATGAAGATGTACTCGACCACTCCGTCGCGGAGCCACGGCTCGATGAGGCGCCACTGGCGGTCGGCGTCGATCTCCGCCGCCGACAGACGGTGGTGCCCACACGTCTCGCGGCAGCGCCGGTAGAAGTAGTCGATGTCGACGTCGCGCCCGCTCTGGTGGCTGCGGTGCTGATCGAGCGGCCCGCCGCGCGCGCGGCTCGCGTCGCCGATCTGCAGGCGGGGCGCGTCCTCGTCCTCGTCGCGCAGCGCGTCGAACGCGCGGAGCAGGTGCTCGGCCGCGTCGACGGTCATGAAGGTGCGCTCGCGGTGGCGGACCACGAAGCCCGGATGCGTCGGCAGCGGCACGCCGTTCACGAGCGTTCCGTCGTCGACCTCGCCGACGGACTCCGACGGCGGCTCTTCGCGATCGGAGTAGAGGACGATCTCCTGGCCTCGCGCGAGGCGCGCGGGTCGGAGCCCCGGGTTCCAGCGCTGGAGCTCGGCGATCGTCACGCGGTAGCGGCCCGCGATGTCCGAGAGGGCTTCCCCCGCGTGAACGCGGTGCACGTGGCGATGCCCGCGGCCGACGACGATCTGCTCGCCCACGCGGAGTCGCTCGAGGGAGCGCTCCGCGTTGAGCTCGCGCAGCTCGGCGTACGTGAGGCCGAAGCGCCGCGCGATGCGTCGCCCCGTGTCCCCGCGCACAACGGTGTACGGGATGTCCGCGAGCTCGGCGCGCACACCCGTCGGCACGACGAGCAGCGCGAGCACGAGGGCCAGACCGAGGAGGATGCGCGAGAGCCGCGACATGCCCCGAACCTACTCAGCGACCCCGCAGCGCCCAAGAAAACGGCCAGATGCGCCGCAAGTCACCTGAAACAAAGCTCAATTTCGCGGCGACGGGAGGCGCCGCTCACCGCGCCAGCATGCCGACCACGAGCATCGTCGCGAGGCCGCGCAAGACCAGCGGCACCCACAAGGCGCGCACGAGGTGTGGCGGTGCGGCTTCACGAGACGCGCGCTGCACGACCCGCAGCGCCGGCACGTTGAGGCCGATCGCGACGGCGACCACGACCGCGAGGAACACGGCACGCCACGAGCCGTGCGGCACACCCCAGCCGACGATGAGGGCCACGCCCAGCATCGACCAGTGCATGCGCCCGAGGAAGCGCACCTCGATCGCGTGCTTGCGCTCGGGATCCATCGGCGGGCTGGGCACGCGCGGACCCTAGTTCCGGGCGCCCACATTGGCCACAGGACTCTTGGCCGTCTTCTCGGTCTCTCAGGATCCGAGACCGGGCAGCAGCGTCGCGAGGAGGCCGTCGGCCCGGGCAGCGAGCGCGTCGTCGTCGTCGTGCGATGCGGCGAAGGTGAGCACCGGTGCTGGCAGCCGCGCGCCGAGGATCGCGGCGTTGGTCGCGGACGAGGTGTCGCCGTCGGACCAGGGACCGCGCGTCAACACGACCGCACGCACGACGAGCTTGCGGCGCTCGGCCGACTCCCAGGCGGTCAACACGTGGGAGAGCGTCCCGAGCGCGTCGCGCCCGACGAGCACGACCGGGAAGCCGAGCTCGACCGCCAGCTCGGCGATCGTCGCCCGCTCGTCGATCGGGACGAGGAGCCCACCCGCACCCTCGACGAGCGCCACGTCGTAGCCGCGCGCGTGCTGGTGGACGTCGGCCGCCAGCTGCGCGGCGGTCGGCAAGGATCGACGCTCGGCCAACGCGGCCGCCATCGGGCTGAGGGGTGCCCGCAGGCGGAGGCCCCTCGTGGCCAGCTGCAAGTCGCCCGCGGCCCGCGCGAGGGCGGTCGCGTCACGCGCGCTCTCGGTGACGCCGGTCTCGATCGGCTTGAGCGCAGCCACCCGGTGGCCACGGGAACGGAGCGCTCGCGCCAGGCCTCGCCCGAGCCAGGTCTTGCCGCAGTCGGTCCCCGTCGCGGTGACGAACAGGCCGCGGGTCATCGCGAACCCCCGAGCGCCGCTTCGTGCGGGAGCGCTTCGAGCGGGAGCCGCGCGAGCACCTCGGTGAGCGCAGCGGCGGCGCTGGCGATGTCCGCGTCCGTGTGGGTCGCGATGGGGACGAGGCGCAGGCGTGCCGTTCCGGGCGGCACCGTCGGGGGGCGGATCGCCTGCGCGAAGAAGCCTCGCTCTCGGAGGGCGCTCGAGACCGCCAGCGCACGTGCTCCCTCGCCGAGCACGATCGGGAGGATCGGGGTGAACTCCTCGGGCGGTCGGGCGAAGCCTGCCAGCAGCGCCCCGGCGAGCACCTCGCGGTGGGCGCGCAGGCGGGCACGGGCGGCGTCGGCCTCTTGGACCCACCGCACCGCGTCCGGGACCACGGCGGCCAGCGCAGCGTGGATGCCAGTGGAGAAGACGTACGATCGCGCGGTCGTCTCGAGGAGGCGGGCGGTGTCGGCATCGCTCGCCACGAAGCCGCCCGAGAGCCCGAAGGCCTTGCCGAGCATTCCCGTCACCAGGTCGGCCCGCACACCCGTCGCAGCCGTCCAGCCGCGACCGCCCGGGCCGAGCACACCGAGCGCGTGGGCTTCGTCCACGACGAGGCCGGCGTCGTGCTCGTCGGCGAGTCGTCGGAGCGCGGCGAGGGGCGCGAGGTCGGCGTCCATCGAGAACACGGCGTCGGTGACGATCAGCGCCGCTCGGTGCTCGGCGCGGTGCGTCTCGAGGAGGCGCGCCAGCGCCGCGACGTCGCGGTGCGGGTAGACGACGACGCGGGCGCGCGACAGACGACAGCCGTCGATGAGCGAGGCGTGGTTGAGCGCGTCGCTGAAGACGACGTCGCCGGCGTCGAGCAGGCCGGCGATCGCGCCGACGTTCGCGGCATAGCCGGAGGTGAAGAGACGGGCGTCGTCGTGACCGACGAAGCCAGCCAGGGCGGCTTCCGCCTCCCGGTGCGGCGCCAGGGTGCCGGTGATGAGCCGACTCGCGGCCGCGCTTCCCCACGTCTCTGCGGCGGACGTCAGTGCGCTTCGGAGGCGGGGGTCGTCGGCGAGGCCGAGGTAGTTGTTCGAGCAGAGGTTGAGCAGCCGTCGGCCACGGATGACGAGGTGCGTGCCAGAGGGGACCGAGCTCGTCACCGGATCGCGAAGCAGACCGCGCTGGCGCAGGTCGGCGAGTCGGTGGGCGACATGGTCTCGGAACCGCAGCATCGACGGCGACTATAGGTGGGCGCCGACCGCGCGGCACGGTGGCCCGTTTCACGTGAAACAGAAACCGCCGGACCGAGCAGGAACACGGCGTGGTCCGCGCCTTCTGGGTCGCCGTCGATCGGGATCTCGCCCGAAAGGTCGCCGAAGTCCGGGCGACGACGGTCGTCGGGGCTGCTGCTGGCCGCGCAATCCGCCAGCCCTGAAGTCGGTCACACGGGGACCGAGAAGCGTTCCACCGCTCCCGTACCAGCCCGGAGAGCGCTCGAGCGGTGCCCCTGCCCGTGCTCGATCAGGCAACGGCGTGGTCGCATGCGCCGGGACGGACGTGAGGACGGAGGCGGCCGCGGGTTCTACATCTCTCCGTTTCACGTGAAACGACGAGACCAGGATTCTGGTCGTGGGCGATCGCGTTTGGGCATGCGGCTGGGCACGGGCTCCCGCGTTTCGCGACGGGGGCACGCTTCGCGGGCCCATCTCAGTCTCCAGGCGTCACGTCGCCATCCGTTTGGGTTTCCGTTCCGCACCGATCCCTTGTCGGGTCCCCACCAACACTCCACCCTCGGTGCGTTTCACGTGAAACGATTCCCGGTGTGCGGCACGGCCGGGCTCGAGACGGGTGCGGTCTCGTCGGGGCGACACGAAGCGTCCGGCAGGCGCGGGGAGAAGCCCGCGACGGCACTCGTCTGGTTCGCGCGCCCGTCGCGTCTCGCGAGATCGCGAGGCCCGTGTGCTCGCGCCTCCCCTCGGGCCTGCCGGGCGCATTCGCGAAGGCGTGATCGCGAATCGGGAGGCCTCGTGCTCGGCGACCGTGCGCAGCCGCGCTCCCGCGTCTTCGTGCATGGCCAAGGAGCATTTGCGCTCACGAGCTTCTTCGAGGGCGACGCCCCACCGACAGCGGGCCCTCGGCGCCTCGCTTCTGCGTCGTCGTGCACCGCCCGGGAGGGCGACACGAAGCGTCCGGAAGGTCCGCGGGGAGAAGCCCGCGACGTACGCGTCTGGTTCGCGCCGAGAGGCAACAGAGGCCGTGGCGCCCGTCGCGTCTCGCGAGATCGCGAGGATTCTGTGCTCGCGCCTCCCCTCGGGCCTGCCGGGCGCATTCGCGAAGGCGTGATCGCCCATCGGGAGGCCTCGTGCTCGGCGACCGTGCTCAGCCGCGCTCCGCGTCTTCGTGCATGGCCCACGAGCGTCTGCGCTCACGAGCTTCCTCGAGGGCCCTCAGCGCGACGCATCTGCGTCGTCGTGCACCGCCCGGGAGGGCGACACGAAGCGTCCGGAAGGTCCGCGGGGACAAGCTCGCAACGTACGCGTCTGGTTCGCGCCGAGAGGCAACAGAGGCCGTGGCGCCTGTCGCGTCTCGCGTGGGCGTACGCGTCTGGCTCGCGGCCCACGAGCGTCCCGCGCCCACGGGCTTCCTTGAGGGCGGCACACTCACGGACGGTGGGCCCCCGGCGCCTCGGGGGCGCAGGTCGAAGGCGCCGAAGGGAAGGTCCGCGGGGAGAAGCCCGCGACGGCACTCGTCTGGTTCGCGCCGAGAGGCAACAGAGGCCGTGGCGCCCGTCGCGTCTCGCGAGATCGCGAGGCTCGTGTGCTCGCGCCTCCCCTCGGGCCTGCCGGGCGCATTCGCGAAGGCGTGATCGCGAATCGGGAGGCCTCGTGCTCGGCGACCGTGCTCAGCCGCGGTCCCGCGTCTTCAGGCATGGCCCACGAGCGTCTGCGCTCTGGCGACATGCCCCACCGACGGCGGGCCATCCGCGCCTCCGGGCAGGTCAAAAGACAGCTTCTGCGTCGTCGTGCACCGCCCGGGAGGGCGACACGAAGCGTCTGGAAGGTCCGCGGGGAGAAGCCCGCGACGCACGGTCTGGTTCGCGCCGCGAGCCCGCCGCGTCTCACGAGGACGTACGCGTCTGGTTTGCGCCAGGAGGCCGCAGAAGCCGTGGCGCCCGTCGCGTCTCGCGAGATCGTGAGGCTCGTGTGCTAGCGCCTCCCCTCGGACCTGCCGGGCGCATTCGCGAAGGCGTGATCGCGAACCGGGAGGCCTCGTGCTCGGCGACCGTGCTCAGCCGCGGTCCCGCGTCTTCAGGCATGGCCCACGAGCGTCTGCGCTCACGGGCCTCTGGCGACATGCCCCACCGACGGCGGGCCCTCAGCGCCTCGCTTCTGCGTCGTCGTGCACCGCCCGGCAGGGCGACACGAAGCGTCCGGCAGGCGCGGGGAGAAGCCCGCGACGGCACTCGTCTGGTTCGCGCCGAGAGGCAACAGAGGCCGTGGCGCCCGTCGCGTCTCGCGTGGACGCGTCTGGCTCGCGGCCCACGAGCGTCCCGCGCCCACGGGCTTCCTTGAGGGCGGCACACCCACGGCCGGTGGGCCCACGGCGCCTCGGGGGCGCAGGTCGAAGACGCCGACGGGAAGGTCCGCTGGGAGAAGCCCGCGACGGCACGCGTCTGGTTCGCGTCGCGAGGCAACAGAGGGCCGTGGCGCCCGTCGCGTCTGGCGAGATCGCGAGGATTCTGTGCTCGCGACTCCCCTCGGGCCTGCCGGGCGCATTCGCGAAGGCGTGATCGCGAACCGGGAGGCCTCGTGCTCGGCGACCGTGCTCAGCCGCGCTCCAGCGTCTTCTTGCATGGCCCACGAGCGTCCCGCGCCCACGGGCTTTCTCGAGGGCGACTCGTGCCCGGCCGCGCTTCTGCGTCATCGTGCATGGCCCTGCGCTGGTCGCTCGCTTGATCGGCGCGGCCGGACACGGTTTGCTCCGCGGGCATGTGGCGCCCTTCCCTGCTCGCGTTCGCCCTCCTCTCCTCGTGCGGCGAGACACCACCGGCGCCCGCTCCGGAGCCCGCCTCGACCGTCGAGCCGCCTCCGCCACCGACAGCGACGGCGGCCGAGGTGGCCGCCTTGGCGGATGCTCGACAGGCCGGGCCGCTGGCCGAGCTCGCGCGCAACGGCGACCACGAGACGCGTCGTCGAGCGCTCTGGGCGCTCGGTCGGGTGCACGACGACGAGGCGGCAGCAGCCCTCGTCTCGGGCCTGCGCGATCCCGACCCCGAGGCTCGACGAGCCGCGGCATTCGGCCTCGGGGCACTGGAAGCGGAGGCTCCCCCCGAGGCCGTCGCCGCGCTCCTCGGCGCGTACGCGGCCGAGTCCACGGCCCCGGGGACCGCCGCAGCCGAGGGTCCGCCAGAGGTCGTGCATTCGCTGCCGGCGACGCAGGTCTGGTCGCTCGCGCGAACCGCCGACCCGCGCGTCGTGCCCGCCCTCGTCCAGGCCCTCGACGCCGAGAGCGAGCGCCGCATCGCGGTGTGTCGGGGCCTCGCGTACGGGCCGGCCGCTGGCTGGCCGGAGCCCCTCCTCCGCGCCGTGCTGGAGCGGGCCGCGCATGATCCGGCCCTCTCGGTGCGGGAGGCGTGCTGGCAGGGGCTGGGGCGAACCGTGCTGGCAGGTGCGTTGGCGGAGGAGACCCGGGCGCACGCGATCGTGGCGCTGTCGGCGACACCCGCCGCGGCTCTGGCGGCCGTCGAGCTGCGCGTCCAGGCGGCGCGCGTGCTCGGGCGCGTGCCCGTCGCCGACGCCTCGAGGACGGCGCTGCGCCAGGCGGCGACCGATCCCGACTGGCGGGTGGCGGTGGCCGCGCTGCGGAGCCTCGGCCTCCTCGGTCAGGCGAGCGCGGGTCACGAGGCGGCGCTCGCCACGACGCTCGATGCGGTCCTCGCCCGCTGGTGGCCCGCCTCCACCCCGGACGAGGGCCCGGCGGCAGGGCCGGCGATGCACGTCCTCCTCACCGCGCTCGAGGTCGCGCAGCCCCATGCGCGCGCACAGCCGATCTACGACCGCGCGTCCACCTGGCTCGCCCGCGCCGAGCGCGCGCCGAGCTCGCGGGACCACGCGTGGCTCGTCTGCCGCCTCGCGCAGCTCGTCGACCTCGGTCGAGGCTGGCCCGCGCGGGTCGAGCAGTGCGCAGCCGACGTGCTCGACGACGAGACCCGAAGCGTCCTCTCCGCGGAGATCCTCGGCCAGGTCTCGGGAGCCGAGGAGCAACGCGCTGTCTTTCTCCAGCGCATGTTCCGTGAGGGAGGGCCGCGCGCCCGCGAGGCGGTCCTCGCGGCGGCCGCGCACCTGCCCGAGCCGCATGCCCTCCCCCTCCTGCGGCTCGGTCTCGCCGCCGAGGACGAAGGCGTCCTCCTCGCCTCTCTCGACCTGTTCCGTGCGCTCGCGGCCGACGCCGAGCGGGCGCGGGACGCGCAGGCGATGGCCGCCGCGCTCCGTGGCGAGCCCGCCCAGCCGCAGCGCGTCTTCGCCGACCTCGATCCGCTGCTCCTCACCGCCGGTCGACGGCTCCTGGCGACGAGCTCGCTCGAAGCGCGCGTCACCCTCGCGAGCACCATCGAGGCGCTGGCCGATCCCGCGCTGCCGCCGGACGCATCTGCGCTCGCGGCCCTCGTGGCACCGCTCGCCTCGCATCCGAGCCACGCGGTGCGAACGCAGGCACGGCTCGCGCTCCGAGCGCTTGGTCGAGACGAGACCGCGCCGGCGGTCGAGGCGGTGCCGGACCCTCTGGCCGCGTCGGCGCTCGCCAGCTTGCCGAGCCGCGCTCGGCTCCAGACCGAGCGCGGGGAGGTCGTGCTCGAGCTCTTCGCTGCGGTGGCGCCGACCACCGTCGCGCGCTTCGCTGGCCTCGCCCGCGAGGGCGCCTTCGACGGTCTCACCTTTCACCGCATGGTTGCGGGCTTCGTCGTCCAGGGAGGAGATCCTCGCGGCGACGGCTACGGCGGGCCCGCGTGGTGGCAGCGCTGCGAGGACTCGCCGCTCGCATACGAGCGAGGCACCGTGGGCATGGCGCTGGCGGGCCGCGACACGGGAGGGAGCCAGTTCTTCATCACGCTGGGGCCGCAGCATCACCTCGACGGGCGCTACACGGTCTTCGGTCGCGTCACCGAGGGCATGGAGCACGTCGACGCCCTCCAGGTCGGAGACCCGATCGTGCGGGTCTTGCTCGAATGATCCTCCCCAAGCCTTGACCCCAGCGCCGCCAGACGGCATAAGGAACATGTTTCAAAAGTTCTTGAAACGACCGAGCGCAGTCCGCTGGGGTTACCCGAGGGGTGTATCATGTCCGAGATCGCGACGGGCCAGGTCCTCGACCGGCTCACGACCGTCTGCCGCACGAACGACCTCACGCCGCTGGCGGAGCGCCTCTCGTCCCTGGGACGTCTGGTCGAGCGCGACCTCGCGGCCGTCGAGTCCGAGCTCCTCTCCGCGGTGACGCCAGCCGCGTCGCGCGAGCGAGTGATCGCGCGCGGCGGCGCGCACCTCGTGGCCGCGGGCGGCAAGCGGCTCCGTCCGACCTGCGTCGTGCTCGCGGCGCGCGTCGGCGGCGCGGTGGACGACGTCGCGCGCGAGCTCGCCGTCGCGGTGGAGCTCGTGCACAGCGCGACCCTCCTCCACGACGACGTGGTCGACCTCGGAGACACGCGCCGCGGTCGCCCGACGACGCGTGCGCTCTACGGGAACTCGGCCAGCATCTTCGCGGGGGACTGGTTGCTCGTGGAGGCCCTGCGGCGTGTGCGCCGCGCGGCGCCGGAGCTGCTCGTGACGTTGCTCGATGCGATCGAGGAGATGATCTTCGCGGAGTCGCTGCAGCTCGAGAACCGCGGCAAGCTCGTGCTCGACGAGTCCATCTGGCGGCGCGTCGCCGAAGGCAAGACGGCGTCGCTCTTCGCCTGGGCGATGGCCGCGGGCGCGCACGCGGGGCGGCTGCGCGACGACGAGGCCGCTGCGCTCGAGCGCTTCGGTGTGCTCCTGGGCACGGCGTTCCAGACCGTCGACGACGTGCTCGACTTCGACGGCGATCCGAGCAGCACGGGCAAGACGCTCTTCGCGGACCTGCGCGAAGGCAAGACCACCTACCCGCTCATCCTCGCGGCGCGTCGCGATCCGAGCCTCGCGGCGCGCCTGGGCGCGGGCGTGGACGACGAGGCGTTCGCGCGCGACGTGCTCGAAGCGCTTCGCCGAACGGGCGCGCTCGAGGAGGCGCGAGCGTTCGCGCGAGACCAGGCCGACCGTGCCCGTGACGCGCTCGACGTGCTGCGGCCGGGCCCAGCCCGTGACGCGCTCGCCACGGTCCTCGAGACCACCGTCGCGAGGTGCGCATGAGCCCCGCCGACGTGCAGCCCCAGCGTGGAGCCTCGAACGCCTTGGTCGCGCCCAGCACCCTCGGCTCCGGCGAGATGTTCGATCGCATCGCGCGCCGCTACGACCTCCTCAACCGCGTCCTCTCGATGGGCATCGACCACGGCTGGCGTCGCAAGACGGCGCAGAGCCTGTCGCTGGACGGTCGTGAGCGCGCCGAGGTGCTCGACCTCGCCACTGGCACGGGCGATCTGGCGATCGCCATCGCGCGCCGCTACCCGAGCGCCCGCGTGCGAGGGACCGACCCCTCGAAGAACATGCTCGCGATCGGCGTCGACAAGGTCGCCGCGCGTGCGCTGACCGATCGAGTCTCGCTCTCGATGGGCGATGCGCAGTCGATCGAGCTGCCCGATGCGAGCGTCGATGCGGTCACCATCGCGTTCGGCATCCGCAACGTGCCCGATCGCGAGAAGGCGCTGCGCGAGATGGCGCGCGTGACGCGCGAGGGGGGCACGGTGGCCGTGCTCGAGCTCGGCGAGCCGAAGCGAGGCGTGCTCGGACCGTTCGCGCGCTTCCACATCCGTCACGTCGTTCCGCAGCTCGGCGCCCTGCTCTCGGGCGCGAGCGAGTACCGCTACCTCCAGCGCTCCATCGCGGCGTTTCCCGAGCCCGAGGCCTTCGCGACCATGATGGAGCGCGTCGGCCTCCGCACGGAGGTCGTTCCCCTCACGTTCGGGGTCTGCAACCTCTACGTCGGGCGCAAGGAGGCGCGGGCGTCGTGAGCGCGCCGACATCGAGAGAGACGAGCGCGAGCGCGCCGCATCTCACCGAGATCGGGCTGCGCGAGCTGACGCCATGGCTCACGGAGGCGCTCGAGGGCGAGGCCCGCGTGGTGGTGCTGCCCGCGCCGGTGCTCGATGCCCGGGCTCTCGTGCGCGCGGCGCGCAAGTGCGAGACGTGGTGGCTCGAACAGCCCGCGCTCGGAGACGAGCCGAGTCGCACGCTCCTCGGGCTCGGCGTCGCCGAGGCGTCGGTGCTCGTGGCCTGTGGCGAGGCCGCGCTCGAAGCACACGTGGCGAGCGCTCGGGCGTGGCCCTGCGTGGTGCATCCGTCTGCCGACCCTGCGCTCGCCGACCGCATGCCGCACGTGCTCTTCGGTCACGCCTTCGCGGCCGGTGCCGCGGGCGAGGAGCCGTGGCGCGATCACGGCGACGGACGCGCGGTGACGCCGCGTTGGACCTACCTCCGCGAGGCAGAGCGCGCCGTGCTCGTCTTCACGGCGAGCGGCCAAGCGTGGCGCGGCCGGGCAGCGGTCGTCGCTGCGGAGCTCGAGACGCTTCTCGGAGCCCTGCCCGGACGAACACAGCGTCACGTGGGTCGTGTCGAGCTCGATCCGTCGAGCCCGGCCGCCTTCCACGACCGGGTCGAAGCGGCGCGCGCGGCCATCGCACGCGGCGCGCTCACGAAGGTCGTATGCTCTCGCCGCGCGAGCGTCAGCGCCGAGCTGGACCTCGAGCCGACGGACGTGCTCGATCGACTCGCTCCGACCGCCGCGCTCCGCTTCCTCGTGCGCCGTGGCTCGAGCGTGCTCGTCGGGGCGACCCCCGAGCGCCTCTTCCGCAAGGAGGCGCGCCGGGTGAGCACCGAGGCGTTGGCCGGCACGCGTGCGGAAGGCACGAGCGTGTCCGAACAGGCGCTCCTCGCGAGCGCGAAGGACAACGCCGAGCACGCGCCGGTCGTCGAGGCGATCGTCGCGCGCCTCTGTCAGCTCGGCGCGGCGGTGCGCGCAGACGCGAGCCCGAGGCTCAAGCGCGCGGCCAACGTCGTTCACCTGCGCACGGCGATCGAGGCCGAGCTGCCGGAGGCCACGACGGCGGTCGCGCTGCTCGACGCGCTCCATCCGACGCCCGCCGTCGGCGGCACACCACGCGAAGCGGCCGAGGCGTTCATCCGAGCGCACGAGCCGCCGCGGGGTTGGTACAGCGGACCTCTGGGCTGGATCGACGCGCGTGGTGACGCCGACGTGCACGTGATGCTCCGGTGCGGGGTGCTGCGCGGCGCTCGCGCATGGGTCTTCGCGGGCGGTGGGATCGTCGCGTCTTCGGATCCCCACGCCGAGCACGCCGAGACCGAGCTCAAGATGGCGCCGCTCCTGCGAGCGCTCGGCGTGAGCGCCGCGAACGCCTCACCGGCGAGCGCGGGCTCGCCCGAGGACACGCGGGAACCTCGAGACGCGGCTCGGCTCGAGACCCCGCTCGGCGCGGAGTCGCGGGCATGACCCGCGCGCACGTCGAGGACGAGCGGAGCGCGCGCGCTCTCCCGAGCGTCGAGCGCGACGATCCGGCGACGCTCGCGGGCGAAGCACCGACGACCGTGCAGACCGAGTGGGCGCGTCTTCTGGCGCGCTCGCTGCGAGACGCGGGCGTCGCGCGCGTGATCGCGAGCCCGGGCTCGCGCTCGACGCCCCTGCTCGCCGCGATGCTCTCCTCGGGCCTCGAGGTGATCGACGTGATCGACGAGCGCGCCGCGGCGTTCGTCGCGCTCGGTGCGGGCCGCGCGACGGGGCGCCCAGCCGCCGTGCTCTGCACCTCGGGCACGGCCCCGGCGCACTGGTTCCCGGCCGTGCTCGAGGCCTCGCTCGCGAACGTGCCGCTCGTGCTGGTCTCGGCGAATCGGCCGACCGAGCTGAGCCTCTGCGGCGCGCCGCAGACGGTCGATCAGACCAAGCTCTTCGGGGATCACGTTCGCTTCTTCGCGGACGCAGGAAACCCCGATGCGGCCGAGGGCTCGCTCGTCGGCTTGCGGCGACTCGTGGCGCAGGCGGTCGCGGCGAGCCTCGGACCTCGGCCGGGCCCGGTTCACCTCGACGTTCGCGCGCGCAAGCCGCTCGAGCCGCGCGAGCCCACGACACGCAGCGAGCAGGCCCTGCGCGCCCTGGCCGACGCGGTGCTCGCTCGCCCGATCACGACGTCGCGTGCCGCGATCGCCCCGACGCCCGACGAGCTCGACGCGCTCGCCGCACGACTGGCCGAGTCGCGCCGCCCGCTCTTCGTCGCGGGCCCCCTTCCCTCGACCGTCGATGCAGACGCGCTCTGCCGGTGGGTCACGCGCGTGGGCGGAGTGCTCGCCGCCGAGCTCACGAGCCAGCTGCGCTTCTCGCGCGGGCCGCGCCGCGCCGATGCCCTCGACGCGTGGCTCGCCGTAGGACTCTTCGAAGGCGGCCACGAGCCGCCGCCCGACCTCGTGGTGGAGCTCGGCGCCGTACCGACGAGCGGCGCCTACGAGCGCTGGGTCGCCAAGGCGCGTCCGCGCCGCATCGTCGTCGGCGCCGCGAGCTATGCCGATCCCCACGGCCTCGCCGAGCAGGTGCTGCTCGGAGATCCGAGCGAGATCGCGCGCGCACACTCGGCGCGATCGTCGGGCGCGATCACGGCCGAGCGCGCGCACTTCGGAGAGCTCTTCGAGCGTCTCGAGCCGCTCGGTCACACGATCGCGCGCGAGGTCGCCGACAGCGCGTGGGGAGAGCCGGCGATCGCGCGCGAGGTCGTGCGCGCCTTGCCCCGCGGGGCGCGACTGGTCGTCGGCAACAGCCTGCCGATCCGCATCCTCGATCGCTACGCGACGCGCGAGCTTCGTGACGACGCGCTCGTCGTGCAGCACCAGCGCGGCGCCAACGGCATCGACGGCCTCGTGGCGCAGAGCGTGGGCGCGACGCTGGCCGACGCTCGCCCGACGCTCGCTCTGCTCGGCGACGTCACGTTCCTCCACGACGTCGGCGCGTTGACCGTCGCGCGTCGCAGCCCGGCACCGCTCGTCGTCGTCGTCGTCGACAACGAGGGTGGTCGCATCTTCGAGGCCCTGCCCGTCGCCCGAGACGCGGCGTGGATGATGCCGCACATGATCACGGCCGAGGCCGTCGACCACGAAGCGCTCGCGCGCGCGTTCGGCGTCTCGTTCGAGGCCGTCGCTTCCTCCCAGGATCTCTCGGCGGCGCTCGCTCGAGGCCTCGGACGTCCTGGCCTCACGCTCGTGCATGCGCGCGTGGAGCCTCGCGGAGTGCGTGCGCTCGAGGCCGAGCTCGCGCGCCGTCACGCCGCGGCCCTCGCGGACGAGCGCAAGGGGCGCCGATGGACGCTCTGACCGAGACGCACGCGGCGCCGCGGCCATCGACCGGCGCGGCGCGCATGGCGCTCGTGCACGGCTTCCTCGGCAGCGCGGCGAGCTGGGACGCCGTGCGAGCGCACCTCGTCGGTGCCGGTGTCGTCGAGACGATCGCGCTCCACGGTCACGACGTGGCGCTCGGCACGCGGGCGGTCACGGGGTTCGAGGACGAGCTCTCGCGCCTCCTCGAGGACCACGGCGCCCGCGCCTGGCCGAGCACGCTGGTCGGCTACTCGCTCGGTGCGCGCGTCGCGCTCGGCCTCGCCGCACGTGCGCCGACGCCGTTCGAGCGGCTCGTGCTCGTCTCGGGTCGCGACGGGCTGCGCGATGGCGAGGAGGCGCGTGCACGGCGCGCTCAGGACGACGCGCTCGCCGACGCGCTGCGCCGAGAAGGCCTCGACGCGTTCGTCGACCGATGGCAAGCGCTGCCGCTCTTCGAGACGCAGCAACGTCTGCCGGACGCAGTGCGCGCTGCGCACCGCGCGCGCCGTCTCGCGCACGATCCGGAGGGGGTCGCGCGCGCTCTCTCGGTCCTCTCGCTCGGCCGCATGCCTCGCTTCGGCGCGGAGGCCGTGGCGCGAACCGGTCGCGTGGAGCTCGTCGTGGGCGCACGCGACGCGAAATTCCGACGCCTCGCGGAGGAGCTCGTGGAGGAGCACGCGGGGACCAAGCCGATCCGTCTCCACGTCGTGCCGGACGCCGGCCACGACGTCGTGCTCGAGCGCCCGGACGCGCTCGCCGCCATCCTCGAGGAGCGAGCATGACCACCGCCGCCGTGCCCGACACGCACTCGCCGAGCCTCCTCCTGACGTGGATCCGCGCGTCGCGGCCCGCGACGCTCACCGCGGCGCTCGTGCCCGTGATGGTCGGGACGGCCGTCGCGCACGCGACCCGCGGGATCCGCTGGGACACGGCGCTCGCCGCGCTCCTCGGCGCGTGCGCGATCCAGATCGGGACGAACTTCGCCAACGACGTCTTCGACGCCGAGAAGGGCGCCGACACCGAGGCGCGGCTCGGGCCGGTGCGCGCCGTCGCCGCGGGGCTCTTGTCCGCACGCGCGATGCGTCTCGCGATGATCGCCGCGTTCGCGATCGCGACGCTGTTCGGCTCGTACCTGGTGTGGACCTCGGGCTGGCCGATCGTCGTGATCGGCGTGCTCTCGATCGCGTCGGGCATCGCCTACACCGGAGGGCCCTTCCCTCTCGGCTACAACGGGCTCGGCGACGTCTTCGTGATGATCTTCTTCGGCTTCGTGGCCGTGCTCGGCACGATCGTCGTGCAGACGTCGGAGCTGCCGTGGCTCGGTTGGGCCGCCGCCGTGCCCGTGGGCGCGATCGCCACCGCGATCCTCGTCGTGAACAACGTGCGCGATCGCTCGACCGACGTGCACGCCGGCAAGCGCACGCTGGTCGTGCGCTTCGGCCGACGCTTCGGTGAGCTCGAGTACGCAGCGCTCCTCGTGCTCGCCTACGTCGTGCCGGTCGCGCTCGCCCTGTGGCGCGGCAGCCCGTGGATCGCCCTCCCCCTCGCGAGCGCGCCCCTGGCCGTCGCGCTCACGCGACGTCTGCTCCGAGAAGAAGGCGCGCCGCTCAACGCGACCTTGGCGGGCACCGCGAAGCTGCTGCTGCTCCACGGCGTGCTCTTCTCGATCGGCCTCGCGCTCTGATCGGATCGAGGGGCCCTTCAATCCGGAACGGGATGCTGGGGGCGCTCTCCGCGCACGATGCGCGCGGCGTCCTCGAGCGCGCAGACGGCCATGCGCGCGCGTGCCTCGGAGGTCGCGCTGCCGAGGTGCGGCAGGAGCACGACGTCGCTGCGACCGAGCAGCCCCGGGTGGACCGTGGGCTCGCGCTCGAACACGTCGAGCCCCGCGCCCCCGAGATGTCTCCGCTCGAGCGCCCGCACGAGCGCGGCCTCGTCCACCACGGTGCCCCGCGAGGTGTTCACGAGCAGCGTGCCGGGCTGCATCGCCGCGAGCTCTTCTTCGCCGACGAGGTGTCGCGTGCTCGACGTCGCGGGGCAGTGCAGCGAGACGAAGTCGCTCTCTGCGAGGAGGCGCGCGAACGGAGCGTGCGAGGCGATGCCGTCCGGCGCGAACGGCGCGTCGCGTCGCGTCGAGGCGACGACGCGCATCCCGAACGCGCGAGCCCGCGTGGCGACCGCCCGGCCGATGCGGCCGTAGCCGACGATGCCGAGCGTGCGGCCGGCCAGCTCGCGACCGAGCAGGAGCGTCGGCGAGAAGCCGCGCCACGATCCCGTGCGGATGAGCTGCTCGCCCTCGTGGAAGCGGCGCGCCACCGCGAGGAGCAGCCCGAAGGCGAGCTCGGCCGTCGAGTCCGTCAGCGCGTCGGGCGTGTGCGTCACGACGATCCCTCGCGCACGGCAGGCGGCGACGTCGACGTTGTCGTAGCCGACGGCCATCTGAGCGACCCCGCGCAGGCCCGGGAGTCGGTCGAGCAGCGATGCGTCGATGCGATCGGTGACCTGGGTGACGATCACCGCCGCGCCCCGCGCGCCATCGACGAGCTCCTCGTTCGTCGGGCTGCGGTCCGCCTCGAAGCTCGCGACGAACACATCCGAGCCGAGCACCTCGACGGGGTCGACGGGGAGCCTGCGCGTGGCGAAGAGGCGCGCGCGTGAGCCCATCACTGCCCCTTCTGGCGCCGCATCTTCGTCCACTCCTCCACGAACTCCCAGTCCGCCACGAGGCCCTTCTTGAGGAGCAACGAGAGCAGCGCGGCGAAGAGCGTCTCCCAGTGCGCGTCTCGCAGCACCGCCGAGACGTCCTTGCCCTCCGCGTGGAGAAGGAGCGCCTGGATCAGATCTCTCGAGGTGAGGTGGTGCTCCGCGCTGGTCTCTTCCGTCTGCGGCGTCGGTGCGGGGAGCTTCACCTGCGTGCCGTCGAGGAGCGTCAGCGTGAGCATGCGCGGTCGCGAGGGTGCCGAGCGCTTCTTGCGCGGCCGCGGCTCCTCCACGGCGGGCTCGGGCGCCACGATCTCCTTCGCCGGAGGCTTGGGCGCATCGGCCTTGGCCGTCTCGATCTCGGCGGGAGGCGTCTCGGCGGGAGGCGTCTCGGCGGGAGGCGTCTCGGCGGGCGGAGCGGCGTCCGTCTTGAAGGCCTCGCTGCCCGGCGCGCTGGCCTTCGGCTTCGCCTGCACCATCGCCACCGGCGCTTCCGGCGAGGGCTCCTCCTTCGACTTCGGCTTCACCCGCGTGGCGGGGATCGGTGCGGGCTCCGACGGCACCTCCGCGCGCGGCGCTTGCGCAGCAGGACGAAGCGAGTGCACCACCGACACGGGCACGTCGACGTCGATCTCGAGCTCCGCGTCGGGCGCGGGGGCCGGCGTGAGCGGCTCGGGCGCGGCGACGATGCGGCCGTAGTAGACGCGGAGTGCGTTGCGGAGGTCGAGCGCGCTCGCGACCATCGCCTTCACGGGCATGCCCACGTGGCCCGCCACCGCCAGGAGCGCCTGCTCGTTGAGCGGGTCGTCGGTCGCGACGAAGAGCACGTCTCCCTGCTGTCGCACGCGCCGTACGTAGACGGGCACGACGCGCGACGAGACGGCCACGTCGGCGGAGACGAGGTTGAGGAGCTCGCGCGAGAAGTCGACGTGGAGGAGGTTCACCCACGGCACGCTGAGCTGGTGAGAGAGCGTCTGGGCGACCTGCAGCTCCGTCACGTAGCCGAGCGCCACGAGCGTCTCTCCCAGGCGCCGGCCCGTCTCCTTCTGCTTCGCCAGCGCCTCGGCGAGCTGTGATTCGGTCACGACGTTGGAGGCGACGAGAAGGTCCCCGAGCCGGATGCGCGCAGTCATGAGCGGATCGTGCGGGAGACTGTCCGCCGCGCCGAAGAAAACGGCGGATCATGAATGGCCGTTCAGGACCCCCGACCCGCAAGCTCTTGGATTCCGGCGGACGGGTCGAGCTATCCTCGGAGGACGCCGGACGGTCGCACCCCCGCACGCACCCCGCACGCGACGAGCCGACGAGCACGAGAACCACGCATGGACGAACGCACGAAGCAGCTCCTGGCGCTCGGTCGCGAGCATTACGAGAAGCGCGAGTTCGAGAAGGCCGAGCCCTACCTGCGTCAGGTGCTGGAGCGGCCCGAGCGGTTCGCCGACGTCCACAACATGCTCGGCGTGATCCACCACGATGCGGGACGACTCGAAGACGCGCAGGCGATGTTCGAGGAGGCGCTGGCGGTCAACCCGAACTACACGGAAGCCGCGCTCAACCTCGCCGTCACCTACAACGACCTCGGTCGCTACGACGAGGCGAAGAAGATCTACCAGGCCGCGCTCGCCAAGGGCGCGGAGTCGCCGGGCAAGCTCGATCCGTTCGTGAAGGGGAAGATCGCGAACCTCCACGCCGAGGTCGCCCAGGCGTACATCGACGTCGGCATGATCGCCGACGCCAAGCACGAGCTCCGCAAGGCGGTGCTCCTGTGCCCGACGTTCGCCGACCTGCGCTTGCGCCTGGCGAACCTCTACCGGCAGTCGGGAGATCTCGACGCCGCGAAGTTCGAGCTCGAAGAGGCCGTCGCGTCGCGTCCGCGCTACGTCCCGGCGTGGGTCGCGCTCGGCGTCACGATGCTGGCCAAGGGCGACGGCGCCGCTGCGGTGCGCGCCTGGGAGCACGCCATCGAGCTCGAGCCCGAGCACAAGGCGGCGCAGATGTACCTGCGCATGGCCAAGGCGAACCCCGAGGTCTGAGGCCCTCGGCGGCGCGAGCCGCGAGACCGAGCGTGGGAGCCGACGAGCTCGGCTCCCGCGTGCGACTCACTCCGGCTCGACGACCTCGAGGACGATCTTGCCCTCGCCCTTGACCTGGATCTGACAGCAGAGACGCACGTCCTTGCCGTCGCCGAAGACGCCCAGGACGTCGAGCTCGTCGTCGGCCGCCGTCGAGAGCAGCGGCATGCCCTCCTTCACGCGGACGCGGCAGGTGCCGCAGCTCGCGGAGCGGCACGAGAAGGGGACCTCGGCCTCCGGGTGCTCGTCGCACGTGTCGACCAGGGCGGTGCCGACCTTGACCTGCGTCTCGAAGCCCGACGGAAGAAAACGAACGGTGGTCATGCGGGCGCGGTTGTGCCCCGTCGCTCCCACTCGCGCAACACCGCAGGCCTCGCGGCGCGCGACGGTGTGACGGATCCGGCCCCCCCGGAGCCACGGGTCACGGTCTTGGCCTCGCGAGGCCCGACATGTAGGATCCCCGCCCCCCTGGCCCCGCCCTACGACGCGCCCCATGCGGCGCGCCGACGAGAGTCGAGAGATCATGAACGCTACTTCCGATCACCTCCGGAGCGAGCTCGAGCGCCTCTTCGAGCTCGACGAGCTCAAGGCGCTGTCGTCGAACCTCCTCGGTCTGGCGCCCGACGAGGTCGGCGGCGCTACCGGCAAGGCCACGTTCGCGCGCGCGCTCGTCGAGCGCCTCAGCGAGGAGGGATCGACCGCTGCGCTCCTGGACGCGATGGTCTTCTCGAAGAAGGGCGTGAAGGAGGTCGAGGCGGCCTCTGGCGAGGATCTCGCGGCAGGCACCTCCGTCGACGGCTGGAAGATCCTCAAGAAGCTCGGTGAGGGCGGCGTCGGCGTCACCTACCTCGCCGAGAAGGGCAGCGAGCGCGCCGCGCTCAAGGTCGTGCGCTTCGTGCACGCGCGCGACAAGGGCGCGAGCCGCCGCTGGCTCGTCGCGCAGCGCGCGCTCGCGCAGCTCGACGACAAGGGCCTGGCCAAGGTCCTCGCGAGCGGTGTGCTCGCCGACGGTCGGCCCTGGGTCGCGACGAGCTACGTCGAAGGTCAGCTCCTCGGCGCGCGCATCGCGCGCACGGGGCCGATGCACTTCAACGAGGCGCGTCCGATCGTGCGAGGCGTGCTCTCTGCGCTCGAGGTGCTGCACGCGCGCGGTCTCGCGCACGGCAACGTGAAGATGGAGAACGTCTTCGTCGTCCGCCCGCAGTCCGACAAGGGGCCGAGCGAACCGAGCGGAGTGCTCGTCGATGCGGCCGCGGATCGACTCGTCGCGCGCAACGGCGCGCCCTCGTCGGCGGGGCAGGCGGGCGTGTTCCCCGTCGCCGGCACCGCGAAGGCGATCGCGCCCGAGCACGCGCGCCTCGGTCGTGCGGTTCCGTCTTCGGACGTCTACGCCGTCGGCACGCTCCTCTACGAGGTGCTCACCGGCAAGCTGCCGTTCTCCGGCGAGTCGGCGTTCGAGGTGCTCGCGCACCACCTGACGACCGAGCCGGAGGCGCCCTCGTCGGTCGCGCCGCGCGGCTGGGTGGGCAAGGACCTCGACGCGATCGTGCTGCGCGCGCTGGCGAAGAACCCGGCGGATCGTTTCGCGAGCGCCAGCGCGCTCCGCGAGGCGCTCGAGATGATCGGCCGCGTCTCGGTGCCGCCCGAGGCCCGCAAGAAGGAAGCGCTCGATCAGGCGGCGTTCGACAAGGCCAAGGCGGCGCTGCTCGCCAAGCCGGTGGACGAAGAGCTCGCAGCCGCGCTCGAGCGCATCGCTGCGCCCGCCGAGGAGTGGAAGCTCGCGACCGACGCGCTCGTCGCCGCTTCCGACAAGGTCGAGGAGAAGGAGGCCAAGAAGGCCCTCCTCTTCCGCGCCGCGCGCTTGCTCGAGAGCGACGCGAAGGATCACGCCGGCGCCGAGGGCATCTACAAGAAGCTCCTCGAGATCGACGGCGAGGACGAGATCGCCCGCGCTGGCCTCGAGGAGCTCAAGCGCCACTCGGGTGATGCCGAGGGCCTGGTCGAGCTGCTGCTCGAGAAGGTCGAGCGCGAGAAGACCGCGCACGACCGCGCGGCCGTGCTCCGCGAGATCGCGGAGACCTACGAGAACCAGCTCAAGGACGAGGACAACGCCTACGTCGCGTACGTGCAGGCGCTCTCGGAGGATCCGCGCCACGAGACGACCGTCTCGGCGATCGAGCGCCTCGCGAAGGGCAAGAACGAGCGCTGGAACGAGGCGATCGGCGCGCTCAACGAGGCCGTCGCGGCCGCCGACGGACGCGCCGACAAGGTCGCGATGTACGTGCTCATGGGCCGCTGGTACGCCGAAGAGCTCGGCCGCCCCGACTTCGCCCTCCCCTGCTACTCGCAGGCCGTCACGCTCGATCCCGCGAGCGAGGACGCGCTCGACGGAACGGTCGCGCTCTACCGCAAGGCGCAGAGCTACCCCGAGCTCGCCGCGATCCTCCTCAAGCGCGCCGAGGTGGCGAGCCCGACGAAGGCCCGCGACTTCAAGGCCGAGGCCGCCGAGATCCTCCACCGCCGCCTCAACGACGGAAAGCGCGCGACGGATCTCTACGAGCAGATCCTCGCGGACGACGCGGCGCACCCGAAGGCCACCGAGGCCCTCGAGATGCTCTACAGCGAGCGCAAGGAGTGGGACGGGCTCGTCAAGCTCCTCGAGAAGAAGGCGCAGGGCCAGCGCGGCGCCGATCGCGTGGACACGCTCTGCGCGCTCGCGGAGGTCTACGAGGATCGCCTCGGCAAGCTCGACGAGGCGGCCACGCAGTACGAAGCGGCGCTCGCGGAGTCGCCCAAGCTCGTGCCCGCGCTCAAGGGCCTCGAGCGCATCTACGCGCAGAAGGGTCGCTACGACGCGCTCCTCAAGAACCTCGAGACGCAGCTCGAGACGGTCGCGACGCCGCGCCAGCGCATCGGCATCTGGGAGCGCATCGGCGGCATCCAGGAGGAAGAGTTCGTCGACCACAAGGCGGCCGCGAGCGCGTACGAGAGCATCGTCGCGATCGAGCCCGGTCACGACGCCGCCAACGCCGCGCTCGCGCGCGTGTACCGCCAGCTCCAGCGCTTCGACGACCTCGCCGCGACGCTCGAGCGTCACGCGCTCGCGTCGAGCGACGAGCCGCGCAAGATCAACCTCCTGCTCCAGGCCGCACGCGTGCTGACGGTCGACGTCGGCGCGCCCGAGCGCGCGGCGAACATGGCCGAGCGCGTGCTCTCGGTGAAGCCCGATCACCCCGAGGCGCTCGAGCTGCTCGCGCGCCTCAAGGCGAAGTCGGGCGACAAGAACGCCGCGGTCGATGCCGTGCGCAAGCTCGCCGAGGCCGAGAGCGACAAGGCCAAGAAGGCGGACTTCTACGTGCGCGCGGGCCGCATCCTCGAGGAGGGCGGCGACAAGGACGGCGCGATCGCGCAGTACAAGCTCGCGCTCGACGCCAACAAGGACGACACGAACGCGGCCGCCGCCCTGCGTGCGGTCTACGCGAGCCGCGGCGACGCCCACGGCGCCGCGGACCTGCTCCAGCGCGAGATCGAGGTCACGGAGGGCGCGAGCAAGAAGGCGCAGCTCCTGGCCGAGCTCGGCAAGCTGCGCCGCGATCGGCTCAAGGACGACGCGGGCGCCAAGGACGCGTTCAAGAAGGCGATCGAGCTCGACTCGACCTGCACGCCGGCCGCGCGCGGCCTGGGTGACCTCGCGTTCGACGCGGGCGACTTCGTGGAGGCCGGCAAGCTCTACGAGCCGCTGCTCGCGCGCACGAGCGAGATGAGCTCCGAGGATGCGCTCGCGACGTGCCTCCGCTGCGGCGACGCGCTCCGCAAGGCGCAGCAGTTCGACAAGGCGCAGCGCGCGTACCTCAACGCCAAGAGCCTCGCGCCGACGGACCGCGAGGTCCTCGAGCGCGTCGCCGAGGTGACGTTCGACTCCGGCGCCGCCGACGAGGCCGCCGAGCTCTACCGCGACCTCCTCAAGCAGGGCGGCAAGGATCTCACCGGCGCCGATCGTGGCCGCATCGTGTGGCGCCTGGGCGATGCGCTGCGCCGCAGCGAGCAGCTCGACGAGGCCAAGACCTACCTCGAAGAGGCCGCGCAGCTCCTGCCGGGCCAGCCCGAGGCGCTCTCGTCGCTCAAGGAGCTCTTCGCGAGCAAGAACGAGTGGGAGAAGGTCGTCGCGACGCTCAAGCGGCGCATCGACGTGGCGCCGGACAGCGAGCGCTTCGACCTCCTCGTCGAGCAAGGCGACGTCCTGCTGGGCAAGCTCCACGACAAGACGCGCGCGGGCAAGAGCTACGTCGCGGCCCTCGAGCTCAAGGGCGACGACCGCAACCTCCTCTCCAAGCTGATGGCCGTCTACTCGGAGACCAAGGACTGGGGCAAGCTCGTCGAGGTCATCCTCCGCATCGCGGAGCTCGTGTCCGACAAGGCGCAGCTCGCGAAGTACTACAACACCGCGGCGGCCATCTCGCACATGGAGCTCGGGCGCCTCGACGAGGCGGCTGACTACTACGAGCAAGCGCTCGATCTCAGCGCAGGCGTCGCCAAGGCCTTCGAGGGCCTCGTCTCGGCGCTCACGCAGAAGCAGGACTGGGCGCGCCTCGAGAAGGCCTACCGCGATCAGCTCCGCCGCACGGAGTCGAGCGCGACGCCCAAGGAGCAGGCGCACCTCTGGGACTCGCTCGGTGAGCTCCTCAAGCACCGCCTCAATCGGCCCGCCGATGCGGTCGAGGCCTTCGAGAAGGCGCAGAAGCTCGAGCCCGACAACCGTCGCCGCGCCGAGCAGCTCGCGGAGATCTTCGCGAAGGAACCGAAGAAGTTCTTCCAGCAGTCGGTGCGCGTGCACCAGCAGCTGCTCGTCGCGAACCCGTATCGCATCGAGAGCTACCAGGCGCTCCGCAAGCTCTACACCGAGGCCAAGAAGCCCGACGAGAGCTGGTGCGTGTGCCAGGCGCTCACGATGCTCAAGAACGCCGAGCCCGACGAGGAGGGCTTCTTCAAGAAGCACCGCCGCCGTCAGCCGGCGGCGATCAAGGAGGTGCTCACCGACGAGCTCTGGCAGGGCCACGTCCAGCACCCCGATCAGGATCCGCTGCTCACGCAGATCTTCACGGCGGTCTCGCCGGCCGTGTTCGCCGTGCGCAGCCAGCCGCTCGCGTCCTTCAAGCTCGACACCGCCAAGAAGCGCGACGCCGAGAAGGACGAGG
Organism: Sandaracinaceae bacterium; assembly: GCA_044376125.1. Lineage (GTDB taxonomy): Bacteria > Myxococcota_A > Polyangia > Polyangiales > Sandaracinaceae > JAFLCL01. The sequence goes on along the minus strand of JBILLJ010000052.1, from coordinate 24,606 downwards.
CCGACATGGCCCGCACGCTCTGGTACGCCGCGCAGGCCACGCGCATCGCGCTGCCCGACATCTACTACCGCGACGACGATCCGGGCGCGCTCGGCTACGTCTTCAGCTCGCCCGCGGCGATCAGCCTCGGCAAGGCAGGACGCGGCACGGCGCCCTCGCAGGTGCTCGCGTTCCTCTGCGGTCGTCACCTCGCGTACTTCCGCGGCGGCATGTTCCTGCGCCTGCTCGTGCCCACGGGCTCGGGCCTGCGCGCGTGGCTGCTCGCGGCGATCAAGACGCAGGTCGCGCAGTTCCCGATCCCGGGCGATCTCTCGACGCAGGTCGAGGAGCACATGCGCGCCATCCAGCAGCACCTCAGCGGCCCGCAGCGCGAGGTCCTGCGCAGTCACGTGAACAAGCTGCTCGCCTCGGCGCCCGAGCTCGACCTCAAGCGCTGGACGGCCGCCGTCGACCTCACGGCCGACCGCGTCGGCTTCCTGCTCGCGAACGACCTCGAGGCCGCCACCGCGATCGTGCGCGCGAGCCCCGACGAGGCCTCCGCGGTCCCGCAGAAGGATCGCCTCCGCGAGCTCCACCTCTACAGCGTGAGCGAGCCCTACCTCACCCTGCGCCACAAGCTCGGCATCGCCATCGGCGACTGACAGACCCTCACATCGACTCGACGGAGTCGGTGCCCTCGTGTGCACCTCGAGACGGCGACTCGGCAACGGGTCGCCGCTTTCGTTTCGTGCGCGAGCGCCGTCCCTTCTCAGCGCGTCGCGGCGCGGATCGATCGCAGACGCACCACGGACTCGGGAGGGCGTCGAGCCAGGACCCGCGTGGACGTCGAGGTCGAGGGCGCCGTCTCGCGCGTCTCGCGGGCCGACACGCTCGGCGCTTCGCGACGCGTCGCGACGAGACCCGCCTCGAGCGTCTGCTCGAGCACGAGCGCCGCGATCGACGTCTCGCCGCGCGCGCTCGCGAGGTCCTGCATCGAGAGCGCGCGCTCGAGACAGTCGAGCACGCAGGAGATCGCCTCCTCCGCGTCCACGCGTCGGGCGCGGCAGCGCGAGGGCAGTCCGGCGCGCACGCACGCCTCGAAGACGATGCGAGCCACCGAGGGGCCGAGCCACGCGAGGAGCGGGGCCGGCTCGAGGCGTCCCCGCACGAGATCCTCGCGCATGCGAGCGAGCGCGCGCCCTCGCGCCGCCGGCGCACCGATCGGGCTCGCCGCGCCGCGGAGGAGGAGCCGGTCCTCGCTCACGACTCGCTCCGCGGCAGGCGCGCGCTCGCCTCGCGCACTCGCTCGATCTCCGCGAGGCTCGCGTGCAGCGCCCCGAGCGCGTCGTCGAAGTCCTTGCGCCCGAGCCCGAGCACGACGGTCCCGCTCGCGTCGCCGGGTCGCTCGTCCACGAGGGCGCGAGCGAGCACCGAGATCTCTCGCTCGAGCTCGGCGGCCGTCGCGAGGAAGCCGTCGACCACCGACTTGGCGTGTCGCTTGGGGCGCCGCACGGGCTCGCGCGGTGTCTCCTCGAGGATCTGGTTCGTGGGGCTCGAGACATAGGCCTTGAGCCGGGCCATGCCGCCGGGGAGCCGCTGGAAATGGAGCTCCCAGAGATCCTCGAACGTGAGCCTGCGGATGCGCGAGCCGAGCTCGTGCGGCGGGTGATAGAGCGGGCGTCCTTCGCCATCGACGAGGTGGCGCGTGCGCGCGTGCGCGGTCGTTTCCGCTCCCTCCTCGTCGAGGAAGAGCGCCGCGCCCGTCGGGTTCGTCGCGAGCTCGGTCGCGCGGAGCGCAGCCGTCACCGCCTCCGTGAGCGCACCGGCCTGCGCGGCGAGGCGCGCCGGTGCGCCCTCGGTGAGCGAGCGCGCGGCGACCACGAGGGCCTCGCTCGCCGCAGCGATCGCGCGTGCGTCCGGCACGACGGCGTTCGGGAGGAACCAGAGATCTGCGAGTGTCGCGACGTCGCGGCCACGGCTCGCCGCCTGGACGCGCACCGCGCGTGCGATGCGCTGCCAGCGACCGTTCGACACGACGATGCCCGCGCGTGCGAGCGCGTCCGCGAGCCCGACCAGCACGACGCGCGTCGCGAGGCCGAGCTCGAGCCCTTCGGCGCGCTCGCGCAGCGCCGCCAACGTGACCGTCGTCACTCGCTGCGCGGTGCTCGGCCGCGGGCTCGCGTCGCGCGCCTCGAGGAGCGCCTCGATCGTCGCGACGGGCTCGCACGGGATCGTGAAGAGAAAGCGCTCGAGCAACGCGGAGGGCGGGTCGATGGGCTGGCGCATCGTGCCGATCGCGAGCACCAGGGGCGCCTCGTGCACGCGCGCACCGACGCGCACGCGGCGATCGTCGAGGAGCGAGCGCAGCGTCTCGAGCACGGCGCCGGCGGCCGCGTGCACGTCGTCCAGCACGACGAGCTCGGCGTCGGCCGCGTGCCCGGCGAGCTGTCGCTCGTAGCGGCCCGCTTCGAGCGCGGGCCACGAGAGCGGGCCGAGCACGTCCTCGACGAGCGAGCTCGCGTCGAGCGTGTGCTCGACGATCCGCGCGCCGTGCACACACGCGGCGAGGCGCCGCGCGAGGAGCGTCTTGCCCATGCCCGAGGCGCCGATGAGCAACGCGTGCTCTCCCGAGAGCAGCGCGAGCACGAGCAGCGCAGCCTCGTGGGCGCGATCCACGAGCCCACGCGCGACGTGCTCCGCGAGGGCCGTGTCGAGCGCCTGCCCCGTGATCGTGTCGTGCGGACCGTCCCCGGACATCGGCTCGCATTGGAGCACGACGCGCGGCTGGTCGTCACGGAGGCGCCTGCGAGGCGTGCGTGTGCGGCTGGTAGCTCGGGCCCTTCTCGCGAAGGGAGGTGAGGGGCTGGCCGTCGTACACGCGGTCGTGCAGCTCCTTCCAGTCGGCGAACTCGGTGCCGAAGAGGCGATCCATGAAGGCCGCGACGAAGCCGTAGTGGCCCGTGAAGCGCGCGTGGTGGAGCGAGTGGTACGAGATCGGGTTCGACCAGATCGAGCTCAGGCGGCTCGAGCGCATGGGGAAGAGCTCGGCGTTCGCGTGGCCCGCGATGTTGCCGGACCACGTGATCGAGAGCCACGTGACGAAGCCCCAGAAGCCCAGCAGGCCCAGCTGCGAGAGCACGATGCACGGGCCCAGCATGCCGACGATCCAGCCGACGCCTTCGGCCGGATGCATCGAGAAGCCCGTCATCGGCGTCGTCACCATCGAGACGTGATGCCAGCGATGCATCCAGAACAGGCGTGGGTGGTGCATCGCGCGATGCAGGAAGTAGTAGAAGGTCATGAAGCCGTACCAGGGCACCCAGAAGCCCAGGATCTCGGCGAGCCAGCCGCCTTCGGAGAATGGCGTGAAGCGGATCGCGCCCGTGGCGATCGCGAGCGTGAGCGCGGGCGCGAAGAGCAGGTGAAAGCCGATCGTGCCGAGCAGCTCGGTGCGGAGCTGGCCCTTCTTCAGAGGGAGCTCGAAGACCTTGCGGTGTCGCGGCTGCCAGTACGCCTCGGACGCGTAGCCCATCGCGAGGCCGAGGAGCGTGCAGGCGATCGTGCCGCCGACCACGACGAGCCCGAGCTCGTGCCAACCCAGCGCTTCGATCCACTCGACCATCGTTCGCTCCACTCGGTTGCGGGCGTTGCCGCCCAACCCCGTACGGCCACTCGACCTGCGAGACGCTCGACTCGCGTCTCGGTCCGCGTGGCGATCGGCGTCAGAGATCGCCGCGCATGATGGCATGCAGCGGACCGATGGCCGATCCGAGCACGAGGATCAGCGGTGCGGCGAACATGATGAACGGACCGATGAGCGACGCCGCGAAGACGGCGACGAGCACCGCGAGCACCGCGAGCACGAGGCCGACGCGCGCCATGCGAGCGCGGGGCGGCCCGCTGCGCTCGACGCGCGGGCGCGAGGCGGACGAGACGGACGAAGCGGACGAGACCAGCGGCGAGAGCGTGATCGTGCGTTCCATGGCGACCCTCCTGTGCGGTCCGGCCACCCCCACTCGGCCCGCCGCAGCGATGGAGGAACACTATCACACGATAGTCCACTGCGCCATCGACCGATAGGTCGACAGAAACCAAGGAAACGACGCGATACGTCGTGATACATCGATCACTGGATCGCGATCAGCTCGATGTCGAAGACCAGCATGCCCGCGGGCATGCCAGCGGCGCCGCGGTAGGCGAGCTCTTCGGGGATCCACACGCGCCGCACCTGCCCGACCGTCATGTGGGTGAGCGCATCGGTCCAGCCGCGGATGACCTCGCCGACGGAGAACGTCGCCGGCTCCCCGCGCGTGTGCGAGCTGTCGAACATCACGCCGTCGGTGGTCCAGCCCGTGTAGTGCACGAGCACTCGGTCTTCGCGCGACGGTCGCTCGCGGCCCGTCCCTTCGCGGAGGATGCAGAAGTGCAGGCCGTCTGCGCCGCGACGCGCAGTCTCGGGAGGGGCTGCGACGTCGGCGGGTGCGCGCGTCGGATCGGCCGCGGGATCCCACTCGGTGCAGGGGCGCTCGGTCGCCGCGGTCGCATCGGGCTCGGCGGCGCTCTCCGCGCCCGCGCTCGAGGTCTCGGCCGCGTGGCCCGACGCGGTCGTGGTCGCGGTGCGCGAGCCACAGCCCGCGAGGGTCAGCGTGAGCAGAACGAAGAACGAGGCGCGCATCGCGCGGAGCGTAGACGAGGTGCGCGCCGGTGCATCACCGGACTTCACGAGGACCGCGGACCCGGCGGCAGGCGCGAGAGGCCGTGATAGATCGACGGCGTGAGCGAGCCCGCCGATCCCACGCGAGCGCAGCTGATCGCGCTCGAGCGAGCGCACGTCTGGCCGCCGTACACGTCGCGAGAGCGACACGAGTCGCACGAGCCCTTCGTCATCGACCGCGCCGAGGGGAGCTGGGTCTTCGATCGCGACGGCCGCCGCTATTTCGATGCGATCGGCTCGTGGTGGACCTCGACGCTCGGCCACCGCCACCCGCGCCTCGTACGCCGCGTGAAGGCGCAGAGCGATCGGCTCTTCCACGTCGCGGCGGGCGGCACGACGCACCCCGAGATCGCGCTCCTCGCGAAGGAGCTCGCCGCAGTCGCGCCCGCAGGCCTCACGCGCACGCACTTCTCCGACGACGGCTCCACGTCGATCGAGGTCGCGACGAAGATCGCGTTCCAGTACTGGCAGCAGAACGGCCGCCCCGCGCGGCGCCGCTTCGTCGCGCTCGCCGGCGCCTACCACGGCGACACGCTCGCCGCGATGAGCCTCGCGTCCATCGAGGAGTTCAAGGGCACGTTCGGTCCGCTGCTGTTCGAGATCCACCGCGCGCCGCACCCGAGCGAGGTGGGCGGATGGGATCGCGTGCTCGAGGCCGTCGCCCGCACGATGCGCACACACGCCGACGAGATCGCGGCGCTCGTCGTCGAGCCGCTCGTCCAGGGCGCCTCCGGCATGCGCATGCATCCGCCCGAGGTGCTGCGCGCGCTCTTCGCGCTCACGCGGGAGATCGACACCTTCTTCGTCGCGGACGAGGTGTTCACGGGCTACGGGCGCACGGGCACGATGTGGGCGTGCGAGCAGGCGGGCGTCGCGCCCGATCTCCTCTGCACGGCCAAGGGCTTCACCGCCGGCGTGCTGCCCATGGCCGCGACGATCGCGAGCGAGCGCGTCTACGACGGCTTCTCCGGCGGCGCGTCGCGCGCGCTCATGCACGGGCACACCTTCTCGGGTCACGCGCTCGGTGCGGCCGTCGCGCGCGAGGTGCTCGCGATCTACCGCGACGAGCGCGTGCTCGAGGGAATCGCCCCGCGCGCCGCGGCGATCGCTGCGTGGACCGAGCGTCTGGGCGGCCTTGCCGGCGTGAGCGGTCACCGCGCGCTCGGCATGATCGGCGCGATCGATCTCGGCGACGTGGGCTACGGCGGCACGGGCACGGGGCAACGCGTGGCCGACGCGGCGCGCGCGCGAGGCGTCATGCTCCGACCGCTCGGCGACACGGTCTACGTGACGCCGCGCCTCGAGGTGCCGATGGACGAGCTCGCGTGGCTGCTCGACGCCGTGGAGGAGGCGATCAGGGCCGTCCTCGTCGCTCGCTGACTCCTCCGAACTGCGCGAGCTCTGGCCCCTCGAGCACTTCGTGTTCCTCGTCGTCGTCTCTCTTGGGCGCGAGCTCCTCCTCGACCACGCGCACCCGCGCGGAGACACCCGGCGTGGGCACCGCCAGGGACGACTCGATCTCCGCGAGCAGGGCGGCGAGCTCGAGGTCCTGGCGACGCACGATCGCGCCGAAGCGCTCGCGCACGATCACGTAGACGAGGCCGAGCCAGGCGACGCCGAGGCCGATCGCGGCGAGCGGGCTCGTGAGGATCCCGATCACCACGGCGAACGCGAGCCCGCCACCGCCGACACCGCCGCCGAGCCCACCGAACAAGGCACCCGCGAGCGGATGCGTGCGCTCGAAGAAGCGGATGCGCGTGCGCCCGTCGCGGGTGGACACGAAGAGATCGATCCGGCGCGGCGAGCCGCGCACCCGTGTCCATCGCATGCGGCTGTCCCGCACACCGCGGTGGCCCCGGCCCAGGTGCTCGGTGGCGATGGCCTCCACCCGCGCGCGCTCTTCGGCGGAGAGCTCCCGATCGATCGTCGCCTCGTGCGCGAGCTCGAGCGCACCGCCCAGCAGCGGATGGGCGCTGGACTTCGGCGTGCCGAGGGCCGCCAGCCGGCCTCGCAGCTGCGCGTTCTCACGCTCGAGCTCCTCGAGCCTGGCGCGCAGCGCTTCGCGCTCCTCACGGTAGGCCACCGCGTCACTCTACGATCGCCGCGTCCGCCGCGCCCTCGCCCGTCGAGGAATGGTCGCCCCACGGCCCGTCCGATACGATCCCGCGTGTCGAGCACGCGACCCTTCTCACGAGGTGAAGACTTGGATCGAGAGAGCATCCTGGCGTTCGAGCGAGAGCACGATCTGGTGGTGATCGGCAGCGGCCCCGCGGGCGAAGGCGCGACGATGAAGGCCGCCAAGGAGGGCGCCAGCGTCGTGATGGTCGAGCGCTACCGCGACGTGGGCGGCGGCTGCACGCACTGGGCGACGATCCCCAGCAAGGCGCTCCGCCACCAGGTCACGCAGGTGCTCGAGGCGCGGAAGAACCCCGTGTTCGGCGCGGTGGTCTCGCAGGTGCCCGTGACGTTCCCGCAGCTCCTGCGCGCCGCCGACACGGTCATCGCGCGTCAGGTCGCGATGCGCCGCGACTTCTACCAGCGCAACCACGTGAAGGTGGTGTTCGGCCACGCGCGCTTCGTCGGTCCGCACGAGATCGAGGTCTCGACGGCGGCGGGCGAGCGGCGCATCCGCAGCAAGAAGTTCCTCATCGCGGTGGGCTCGCGTCCGTATCGACCGCCCGAGATCGACTTCTCGCATCCGCGGGTGCGCGACTCCGACACGATCCTCAAGCTCGACTCGACGCCCGACTCGATCACGATCTACGGCGCAGGCGTCGTGGGCTGCGAGTACGCGTCGATCTTCCGCAACCTCGGCGTGAAGGTGAACCTGCTCAACAGCCGCGACAAGCTCCTGTCCTTCCTCGACGACGAGATCGTCGATGCCCTCGCCTACCACCTGCGCGATCAAGGCGTGGTCATCCGCCACAACGAAGAGGCCTCTCGCGTCGAGACGCTCGACGACGGCGTCGTGCTGCACCTCAAGAGTGGCAAGCGCATCAAGACCGATGTGCTCCTCTGGGCGCAGGGCCGCACGGGCAACACACAAGATCTCGGTCTCGAGAACGTGGGCATCTCCCCGGACGCGCGCGGCCAGCTCAAGGTCGACGATCACTTCCGCACCGGCGTCTCGCACATCTACGCCTGTGGCGACGTGATCGGGTATCCGAGCCTGGCCTCGGCCAGCTACGATCAGGGCCGCTTCGCCTCCCACCACGCGATCCACGGCGAGACCGAGATGCGCCTCGTCGAGCAGATGCCGACGGGTATCTACACCTCTCCGGAGATCAGCTCACTCGGCAAGACGGAGCGAGAGCTCACCGCCGCGGGCGTGCCCTACGAGGTCGGACACTCGCTCTTCCGCTCCCTCGCCCGCGCGCAGATCACGGGCAACACGGTGGGCATGCTCAAGCTGCTCTTCCACCGCGAGACGCTCGAGATCCTCGGGATTCACTGCTTCGGAGACCAGGCCGCCGAGATCGTGCACATCGGACAGGCCATCATGAGCCAGCCCAATGGCGCCAACACGCTCCGGTATTTCATCAACACGACGTTCAACTACCCGACGATGGCAGAGGCCTATCGCGTGGCCGCGCTGAACGGCATCAATCGCTTGTTCTGAGAGCACGTGTCACTTGGATGGATCGATGCGAGTGGCACGTGCTCGAATCGGCGGGAGGGAGGCTCTCGCCGATTCACTCGGCGAGAGGGAGGGTCTGCGGCCAGACCCTCCGGCAAGAAACGTCAGAGCATGAGTCAAACCAAGTGACTCATGCTCTGAGAGATGGTTTCTCGGTCCCTGAGTCTTCCAGAAGCCTGGCCGATGGGTTCACGGTCTCCTCATGACGAACGACGGGCCGATTCTGCTCTTCGATGGTGTCTGCAATCTCTGCAGCAAGACGGTGCAATTCATCGTCGAGCACGAGCGGGCGCCCACGATCCGCTTCTGTGCCATCCAGTCCGACGCGGGGAGGGCGCTCCTGGCGGAGCACGGGATGATGCACGTCGTGGCCGAGGCCGATCCGGACACGATGGTCTTCGTGGAGGATGGCCGGGCCCATGACCGGAGCACGGGGGCGCTCCGGGTCGCGGCGCACCTGAAGGCGCCGTGGCGCTGGGGTCGAGTCGCGCTCGTCCTGCCGCGTTTCCTCCGGGACCTCGGCTATCGCTTCGTCGCCAAGCACCGATATCGGTGGTTCGGAAAGACGGAGTCGTGTCTCGTGCCGAGCAAGCAGCTCAGGGCACGATTCCTCGAATGACCTCGACGCCGGCGCCGCTCTCGTTCGTGCTCGGACACCCGGGCTCCGCCGTGGAGCTCGAGGCGCGTGTGTGGATCGAGCCGAGCGGCCGCGTCGCGCTCGCGGCGGCCGTGGCGCCCGCGCGCAAGCTCGCGGAGCTGCGCGCGGGCGAGGCGACTCCGCTCCGGAGCGTGATCCTGTCTCAGCCGGTCGGTGCGTCGCTGCTCGCGTGGCTCGAGCACTTCGACCTCGCGGCCGAGCCCGAGCGCGGCTCGCCGGACGACGGCCTGTGGGCGCGGATCGTCGCGCCATCGGGTCGACGCTTCCTGCTCGCGCCCCTCGCTGGCGCGGCGCTCGAGGCGATCGCGCTCGTCGTGACCGCGCTGCGGTGGCAGAGCGTGCTCGTCGGGCGCTCGGATCGGGCGCTCGCGCCGCTGATCGAGGCCGCGACGTCCGAGCACGATCGTGCGCGCCGGCTCGCACGTCCGGACGCGCACCTCGACGGGGCCGTGTTCCGCGCGCGGAGCCTCGGCATCGACGAGCTCGTGCTCTCGCGCGACGCGCGTGGTGTCCGGGTGATCCAGGGCGATCGCGAGCTGCCGTTGCCGGTCGAGGCCGCGGAGGCCGTGCTCGCGGGCATCGACGAGCTCGCGCGCACGCGCAGCACGCGCCTCGGCGGAGGAGAGTGCCTGTTCGAGCTGGAGCGTGCAGAGGCGCGCATCGAGGTCCGTTGTCCGGTGGCGGGAGGCATCCCGTCGATCGACCGCGCACCGCTCGCGGCGCGTGCGGCGCTCGAGGCGCTGCTCGGGCTCGCGGGCGCGCTGGCCGAGGACGACGACGCGCTCCGTCAGCGCGATCTCGACGCGTGGCGAGCACGGCTGCCGCGCGTGGCGCGCGCCGTCAGGACGCGCGATCTCCTGCTCCGATTCCGCATGAACGACGCGCGCTACGGACAGCCCGGCGAGCGCTGGTATCGGCTCGAGACACACGGGACGATCGTGCGCTGCGATGCAGGGCAGACCGACGACGAAGGGCGACCGATCGTGCCGCACGAGGTGCCCGAAGACCTGTTCGAGACGATCCTCGCGCAGCTCGAGGCGGTCGAGGCGCTGAGCCTTCGAGAGCGAGACCTGCCCTACGACGCGTGGCCGGACGACGATCGCCTCATCGAGCTGATCCTCCAGCGTCCGACGCGGGATGCGCGCCTCGAGACGAGCGTGTCGCGCTGGGCCTGGGGCCCGATGGCGCCGAGCGACCGACACCCCGACAGCCGCCGCGCGCTCGATGCGATCTACGCGCTCTACCAGTCACTCATGAAGGCACGTCAGCCCGCCGACGTGAGCTGAGAGCCCGTGGCACTCGTATTGATCGATGCGAGTGCCACGGGCTCGAATCGGCGAGAGGGAGGCTCTCGCCGATTGCTTCTCGGTCCCTCAGGGACTGGTCACTTGCCGCGGCCGAGGAACTCCTTGATGGAGCCGACGATGGCGTCGCGGTCGCGGATCTCGCTCGTGACGACGCGCTCGTCCTTGCCGAGGTGCTCGCGAACGTCCTTGATGAACTGGCCCGAGCCATAAGGGCTCTCGACCTGGCCGTAACAGAACATGTTGCTGACCGGCAGGAGCTTGGTCTTGAGCAGCTCGATGCACTGGAGCGTGTCGTCGACCGACCAGTTGTCGCCGTCGGAGAAGTGGAACGGATAGATGTTCCACTCGGCCGCGGGATAGTCGGCTTCGATGATCTGGTGACAGAGCTTGTAGGCGCTCGAGATCATCGTGCCGCCCGACTCGCGCGTCTTGAAGAACGTGTCGCGGTCGACCTCGCGCGCGACGGCGTCGTGGATGATGAAGCGCGTCTCGAGGCCCTTGTACTGCTTGCGGAGCCACGTATCGATCCAGAAGGACTCGATGCGCACGATCTCCTTCTGCTCGTCACCCATCGAGCCCGAGACGTCCATCATGTAGACGATGACGGCGTTGGCGATCGGCTCCTCTTCGGTCTTCCACGACCGGTAGCGCATGTCGTCGCGCGTCGGGATGATCATCGGGTTCTTCGGGTCGTAGGTCCCCGTCGAGATCTGCCGACGCAGCGCCTGCTTGTAGGTGCGCTTGAAGTGACGGAGCGAGTTCGGGCCCACGCGGCGCACGCCGACGTAGCGATCCTTCTGATCGACGATCTTGCTCTTGCCCTTGTTGAGGATGTTCGGGAGCTGCAGCTCCTCACCGAGGATCTCCGCGAGCTCGTCGAGCGTGACCTCGGCCTCGAGCGCGTGCTGACCTTCGTTCTGGCCGGCCTTGCCCTTGCCGTCGCCCTCCTGGCCCTCTTCGCCGCCGATGGGATCGCCCTCGTCACCGTTGCCCTGCCCGACGCCGCCGCCCTGCTTGTCGGAGTAGCGGAAGCGCGGGATGTCGATCTGGGGGACCGGGATGGAGACGACGTCCTTCCCTTGCTTCCCCATCAGCTCGCCGTGCGAGATGTACTTCTTGAGGTTCTGCCGGATCTTGCCGCGGACGATCTGCTTGAAGCGCCCGTGATCCTGGTCGATGCGGAGGGACACACCCCGAGTCTACACGAGACGCGGGCGGCCGGCCGGCGCGGTGAGCCGCTCAGCGGCAGCGCTTCACGACCGGCGTGGTGCTCGCGGTGCGCCGGCAGGCGATGCGGACGTCCTCGCAGCCGTAGAGGGTGGCCGAGGCGCCACACGCCACGCGCTGCGGAAAGAGCGGTGAAGGCGGGCGCGTGTCGCAGCCCGTGATGCCGCCTCCGCACGACACCGTCGCCGGGTCGGCCGCGTCTGCGAACTCGGGGTTGTTCGTCCCGTTGCAGTTGTAGTCGAACGACGTCGTGCCGCTCGGCGTGGTGTAGCCGGTGCCGAAGAAGCCGGTCTGGTTGGGGCGCACGGTCGCGTTGCCGTCGTGGCAGTCCGTGGTCGAGGCGGAGGTCGGCGCGCGGCTCGTCCAGCTGGTGCAGGTGCCGCTGACGGGCGGTGCCTCGCACGAGGTGACCGCCTCCGCGCCCGCCGCCGCGAAACCATCACCGTCGCAGTCCGCGTAGTACGCGGACGACGCGGGCTCGTCGTCGGGGTTGCAGTTGACGTCGAGCATGTCGGCGTCGCACTCCTCGATGCGGCCGGGGTTGATCTCGGGGTTGCCGTCGTCGCAGTCGTCTCCACCACACGCGCTCGACGCGAACAGGTCACCGTCGACGTCTGCGCTGGGCGAGGGAAGGCAGGCCGCCGTCACGGAGTCGCAGAACGCACACAGGGGGTCTCCGCAGTCGATCGGGTCGGTGATGGTCACGCACACGCCGAGCAGGCCTCCGTTGGAGGCGGCGCTCGTCTGACACTCCTGGAGGCCGAAGCAGGGATCCTGGCTGCACTCGTCGTTCGTGGTGCAGCTGGGCTGACAGCCGGGCGCGCACCCCGTCGAGAAGTCGGAGCCCTCGTCGCACCCCTCGCCCGAATCGAGCACGCCATCGCCACAGCTGGCCGACACGCAGGTTCCCGCGGCGCACGTTCCTGCGCCCACGTCGGTGTTGCAGGTCGTCCCGTCCGCGGTGAGCCCGATGCCGCACTCGCCGTCGGTGCACGTGGCCTCGAGGCACTCGATGCCGGGGGACGGACAGTCGAACTGGCTCGCGCACCGCACGGTCTCCGTGCAGTCGTTCTCGCAGCCGTCGGCCTCGATGGCGTTGCCGTCGTCGCACGCCTCCGCGCGGGGATCGCGCAGGCCATCGCCGCAGCGCGAGTTCGCGCAGACGCCGCCCTGACAGACGAGCAGCGCGTCGATGCCCTGACGAACGCACGGCGTGCCGTCGTCGAGGCCCTCGCAGGGGCCGCTCATCGGCGTCGAGTCGCGCAGGGCGCCGTCGACGACCAGCGAGCAGCCGGTCAGGGTGAGGAGGAGGGCGGGCAGGAGTCGTGTGGCGTCACGCACCTGCCCAGCTTGTTCCGAGGGTCAGCGGCAGGCCAGATAGTAACGAAGACGGCTCGGCTGACGGACGCAGGTGCCGCCGTCGAGCACACACTCGTACACGGTCGCGCCATCGCCGCAGGTCGTCGAGAGACCGATCAACGGGCCCGCCGTCCGGCAGCCGATGTCGCACGCCGCGGTCGAGGGGCTGAGCACCCGCGGGTACTCCGGCGTCTCCATGCCATCGCAGTCGTAGTCGAAGGACGATTCGCCGGCGGGGGTGAGGTAGGGCGCGGCCGAGAACTCGCGCACGCCCGGGTGCACCGCCGGATCGGTGTCGTGGCAGTCGACCGTCGTGCCCGAAGGACGACGCACCGTCCACGCGCCCTCGCAGCGCGAGGGCGAGACGCCCGGCGCGCCGCAGCTCGTCATCGTCTCGGCGCCCGACTCCGCGTAGAAGTCGCCGTCGCAGTCGGCGTACCACGTCGCGATCGTGCCCTCGTCGCCGTCACCGTTGCAGTTCGCGTCGACACCGTCGCCGCACGTCTCGGCGACGGACGGGTTCACGTCCGTGCGCGTGTCGTCGCAGTCGTCGCCGCCGCACGCCGTGCTCGTGTGGCCATCGAAGTCCGAGTCCGACTCGATCGAGGGCACGCAGCCTCCCGCGATGGAGTCACAGACCTCGCACGGCGTGGCGCACGTGGTCACCTCGCGACTCGGGTCGGGCACGCAGAGACCGATCTGTCCGGTGGCGCCGGTCGAGACCTCGCAGCGCTGGTAGCCGAAGCACGCGTCCTGGATGCACGCGTTGTTGTCGAGGCACTCGGGCTTGCAGAAGGGCGAGCAGCCATCGCCCGACTCGGTGTTGCCATCGTCGCAGTTCTCGTCCGCGTCGACGGTGCCGTTGCCGCAATTCGCCGCCACACACACGCCCGTGTCGCAGATGCCCGTGTTGCCGGTGCCGTCGCTGCAGGGGTTGCCGTCGATGTCGTTCTCGACGGTGCAGTCACCCGAGGACGCGTCGCAGCGCCCGACCTGGCAAGGGATCTCCGGCACGATGCAGTCGTCGTCGGTCATGCACCCGACCGTCGTGGTGCAGTCCGGCTCGCAGCCGTCGCCGTACTCGTCGTTGCCGTCGTCGCAGGCCTCGATCGAGCCGTCGACCTTGGGGCGCGCATCGAGGATGCCGTCGCCGCAGCGCGAGCTCGAGCAGAGGCCGTCGAGGCAGATGAGCGGCGCGGCGATGCCCTCGCGCGTGCACGGCGTGCCGTCGTCCAGGCCCATGCACGAGTCGGTGCGCACGGGATCCTGGAGGGCGCCGTCGACCAGCGCCGAGCAGGCGCCCAGAGGAGCGAGGAGGGCGAGCGCAGAGAGCGCGCGAAGCCAAGGACGCGAGTGAGTCATGTCGAGCTCCTCAGAGCACGTGGCACTCGGATTGATCGATGCGAGTGCCACGGGCTCGAATCGGCGGGGGGGAGGCTCTCGCCGATTGACTCGGCGAGAGGGAGGGTCTGCGGCCAGACCCTCCGGCAAGAAACGTCAGAGCATGAGTCAATCCAAGTGACTCATGCTCTCAGAAGTGGCCGGAGGCCGAGAGGCCCAGGAGACCAGGGGCAGCGAGCGGCAGGACCTGGAGCGACGCGGTCGTCGACTCCTCCGTGCTCTGCGAGCCGAGGTCGATGATCAGCCACACGAGGCCGCCCGCGATGGCCGCTGCGCCGACGGGCCAGAGGATGTCGGAGACGAGCGCGAGCGTGCGCGCGTCGTTCGCCGCCGGGCCCGTGCGATCGGGCGCGCGACCCGCCTGATCGAGCGCGACGCCACCGATCACGAGGCCCGTGATGAGCACCGCGCCGCCCGCCGCCATGGTCAGGATGGGGCCGAGCGAGGGACCGCTGCTCACGGGGATCATCTCGATGCCGACGTCCACGCTCTGGCCAGCGGGCACCGCGACGCTCGCGGCGAAGTCGTGGTAGCCGGGCGCGCTCACGCGGATCTCGTGGCTGCCGGGCGGAACGAGCAGCGGGTCGCGGCGCGGCAGGCGCCCGCGATCCTCACCGTCGACGAGGAGGACCGCGCCTTCGGGACCGCCCTCGAGGATCATGGCGGTGCGGTTGATGCGCTCGCGGATCGCAGCGAGCCGTGCGCGCGCGTCGGGCAGTCGCTCGTCCTCGGGCGAGGTGCCGTTGACGTAGCTGTCGAGCGCGGCCGCGGCGTCGGTGAGGCGGCCCAGGCGCTCGTAGGCCTGGGAGAGGTTGTACTGCAGGCCCACGCGCGCCTCGAGCGCATACGCGCGCTCCCACAGCGACGCGGCGCCTTCGTAGTCGCCCTGGCTGTAGGCGGTCTGGCCGCGGAGGAAGAGACCACGCGCGTCGTCGCCGGGTGGCGGCGTCGCGACGGCCGTGGCCGCCTCCTGCGCCGTCGCGGTGCCCGCGAGCGCGAGCGCCCCGAGCGCGACGAAGACCGACAGACCCCACCGAAGAGACTTCGCGCCCACGAGGCGCGAACGATTGCGATTCATGCGAGCACTCCAACCAAGGCGGCGATCCGTCTGGACCCCGCAATCACTCATCAATGCGCGCGCTCTCGCTCCGCGATGCGCGCGCGGACCTCGACCATGCGCTGCTCGAGCGCGACCCACGCATCGATCGCCTCGATGCGCGCACGACCGATGCGCCCGTCCGCCGCACCACCCGAGGTGTCTGCGAAGCGGACGTACTCCTGCCACGCGTTGCGCGCGTCCTGGGTGCGCTCGGGCATGCGCTCGAGCGTCGAGGCCAGGCCGTGGAGCGCACGGCCGACGAAGCGTCGGTCGTCGGCCTCGCGCGCGAAGCGGAGGCAGTCCTGGAAGCCGTCGAGCGCGGCGTTCGTGTCGCCCGTGGCGCGGCTCATCTCCGCGCGGTAGCAGAGCGCGTCCGGCTGCGAGGGCGCCAGGGCCAAGGCCTCGTTGAAGTAGCGCTCGGCGCTCGCCACGTCGCCCGCGACGAACGAGCTCATCGCTGTGCGCACGTGCTCGTAGTAGCGCGTGGGCACCTGCGCCGACGCGGCGCTCACGCCGAGGCCCGAGACGGCACCCAGACAGGTGAGCCACGCCCCGAGGCACACGCTCCCGAGCCAGACGCGCATCCGCTTCATGCGCCGGGAGGCTATCACGTCGTCGGCCGGGCGGCGCGCATCCTCGCGGCGGCATCCTCGGGCAGGACCACGCACACGCTCGTGCCGGTCGACACCTCGAAGCCCGCGTCGCCGCCGGTGCGCGGGAGGATCTCGATCACGAAGCCGCCGTCGTGCCCGATCGGCGGGTCCGCCACGTACACGTTGTAGTCCGTCGCCCCCGAGGCCCCGAGCGCGCGCGCCACGGCGCTCGGCAGGTGCGCGGCCAGGCGCGCGAGCTGCGCGTCGGTCGTGTGCGAGAAGCGCGGCACGTCGGCGTCGAGCGCGAGGCGCACCCACCACGCCCGCGGCGACGCGTACGGACAATAGGAGAGCACGAGGCCATCGTCCTCGACGAGACGTCGGGCGTCGCGCCGCTCCTCCGCGATCATCGCGCGCACGAGCGAGCTCGCCGGGCCGTGCTCGAGGCGGTGCGCGTCACACGCCTCCGCACGCCGCGCGACGTTCGGCGGCACGAAGGGCAGGGCGACGATCTGCGAGTGCGGGTGCGGCTGCGAGCTGCCCGCGCGTCGGCCCTTGTTGCGAAAGAGCGTCACCGCGCGCGCGGCCGGCAGCGCCTCGAGCGCCCGCGAGCGCGCGCGCCACAGCGTGAGCACGTCGAGCGCCTCGTCCGCCCGCATGTCTGCGAGATCGCGATCGTGCAGGCGCGACTCGACGATCACCTCGTGCGCGCCGACGGCCCGCATCTCTCTCTCGCTCGAGGGCATCTCGCTCGGCTCGGCCTCGCTCCCTCGAGAGGGCTCGAGCTCCTCGGCGGGCCGTGTGAGTGGGAAGCGGTTGTGCACGGCGCGCACGCGCCACGGCGAGCCGAGCTCCTCGGTGGCGGGCTCGGCGTCGCCCTCGTGACCGGGGCAGAAGGGGCAGCGATCGCCCGGCGGCGGGAGGCCTCCCGGCCGCATCGCGCCGATCGCGAAGCGGCCCGGCGCGATCGTCACCCACGCGCCGGTCCACGGATCGAAGCGGAAGACGGGCGCGCTCATGTCGGCGTGAGTCGATCGCGCAGGAGCGCCTTCTGCACCTTGCCCATCGCGTTGCGCGGCAGCGCCTCGATCGTGTGGATCTCGCGCGGCCGCTTGTGCGGCGAGAGCAGCTTGGCGACGTGATCGTCGAGCGCGAGCTCGGACAGGCTCGCACCATCGTCCAGCACGACGAACGCGACGATGCGCTCGCCCAGATCCGGGTCGGGCCTGGCGAGCACCGCGGCCTCGCGCACGCGCGGGTGCTCGAGGAGCGCGGCCTCCACCTCGCCCGCGCCGACCTTGTAGCCGCCGCACTTGATGAGGTCGGTGGAGCGACGCCCGACGATGCGGATCGCGCCATCGGGCGCGCGCGTCGCGAGGTCACCCGTGTAGAGCCAGCCCTCGGCGTCGACGATCTCTCGCGTGGCCTCGGGGCGGTTCAGGTAGCCGAGGAAGACCGTCGCGCCGCGCACCGCGAGCTCGCCGACGGTCGCGTCGTCGCTCGCGGTGATCTCCGCGCGCGCGTCGTCGACGAGCTTCGCCGAGACGCCCGCGATCGGCAGGCCCACGTAGCCGGGCCGCGGCGCGCCATCGCGCACGGCGATCGTGATCAGCGTCTCGGTCATGCCGTAGCGCTCGAGCACGCGCTTGCCCGTGCGCTCGAAGATCCGCTCGTGCTCGCGCACCGGCAGCGCCGCCGAGCCCGACACGAGCTTGTGCGCGGACGCGAGCGCATCGCGCACGTCGGGATCCTTCTCGGCCGCCTCCGCGAGGCGGTGGTGCATCGTGGGCACAGCGAAGAGCACGGCGCGCGAGGGCGCCGTCACGCGATCGAGCGCGCGCGCGAGGCCTTCGGGCGTGAAGCGCGGCACCCACGAGAGCGCACCGCCGCGGCGGATCGCGCCGAAGAGGCCGAGCACGAGGCCGTGCACGTGGAACACGGGCAGGGCATGCACGATCGTGTCGCGCGCCTCCCACGCCCACGCCTCCGCGAGGCCATCGAGGCACGCCGCGATGTTCGTCGACGAGATCAGCGCGCCCTTCGGGAGGCCCGTCGTGCCCGAGGTGTAGAGCACGAGCGCCGGCGTCGAGAGCACGGGACGCGAGGGCAGCGCCGCGTCGTGTCCGGCGGATCGCTCGACGTTCATCACGTCGAGGCCGCTCGCCGCGGGGAGGGACGCGAGGCGCGCCGCGATCGCGTCTGGCCTGGCGGACACGGCGAGCACGGGCCTGGCGTCCGAGAGCACGTGCGAGAGCTCTGCGGAGCCGAGCTTCGGATCGATCGGCACGCTCACGTAGCCCGCGGCGGTCTGCGCGAGCAGGGCCACGAGCGTCTCGATCGCCGGCTCGGTGAAGACGGCGACGGTGTCACCCGGCTCGACGCCACGCGCCCGCAGCCGCGCCACGTGGTGCGCGGCCATCGCCGCGAGGCCACGATCATCGAGCGAGTCCTCGTGGCCTTCCGCATCGGTCACGACGAGCGCGAGCGATCCATTCGGCGCCGAGAGCCGGGGAAAGAGCGAGTCCATCCCGCTGTCCTACAGCGCCCACCGCGCAAGGTCGACGGCGGTCGGGCGCTGCCGTAGCGTCGCGGCGTGGATCCGCTCGAGCTGAGCCTCTGGGGTCTCGTCCTCGCGGTGTGCGCGCTCCTCTTCGTGGGCGGCTGGCTGCGCTTCGTGGTCCTCGCCCGCCGCGACGCCCGCCGCCTCGCCGAGGCAGCCATTCCTGCCCGCGCCCGCATCCTCGCCGTCTCCCCGCTCGAGGAGAGCCAGGTCTGGCTCGAGCTCGAGCTCCACGTCCCCGGACACCCACCCCGCCTCGTCGAGCGCTCGTACAACACTGTGGGTGTGGATCCCCCCGTCGGCGCATGGCTCCGCGTCCGAGTCCACCCGGACCACCCGAACGAGCTCCACCTCGACGCCCTCGAGCCGTAGCCGCGTCCAGCCCTGGGCGGTCGCTACCCTTCTCGGCGCTGCCGCGACCCCGCGACTCTCCGGTCAAGGAGGAGTCACGGTCACATTCTCCCACGCGGAGCCTGTCACGAGCGCGCTCAGCCACGACAAGTACGCACTCCGCAGCGCGGGCGGGCGGTTCTTCGTGGTGACCACGTGGAGCGTCGTCGTGAACATCGTGTCGCTGTTGTCGACCACGAAGGTCCTCGAGCTCGCATCCGCGCGCACCTCATCGAGGAACGAGCTCAGCGCGACGTCGAACTCTGCGGGACCGAGCCCACCCGCCATCGTCGCGTCGTAGCGGAAGCCCAGGTAGCCGTAACGAGCATCGGGATCGAGGCTGCGGTCGTAGCGGCGTACGTCTGCTGCGGTGCTGCAGCTGTCGCACGGTGGCACGACACCCCATGTTCGCCAGCGATCGGCATCGCCAGTGGTCTCGATGCCGGGCGCGGAGTCGACGATGAGGTGGGTCGTCGCCCCGAAGGCAGCGCGGACCCGAGCGTAGTGAAAAGTCGCGCCACCGCCGCCAGCGCTGGTGCCGACCACGAAGACGCGCTCGACGTCCGGGAACGTGACCGCCAGCCGGTCGAGCGCAGCTCGGACATTCAAGGCACCGACGAAGTGCGTGACACGAGGCGCACTGCCCGTGATCGCGAGCTCCCGGACCGCTTCGCCGGCATGGCCGTCGCCGGTGCAGTACGGCACGAGCACCATGTGCATCGCCCGGAACGGGTTGCCACCGCCCGCCGTGGTGTCGAACAGGGCGTACTCGTTGCCCAAGTCACGGCGTAGCTCGGCTTCGCCGTAGCCGTCGACGTTCGCTGCGCCCCCAGGCCCGTCGCCCCAGCAAGTGTCGCCATCGGCGCACGCTCCCCCACCCTGGAAGTACACGAGGACATCCCGGCTGCCTGGCGAGGTGCGGACCCCGATGCCTGTGTCGCTGCCATCCGCGCAGCGTGCGCCGGACACGGGAACGAAGGTCCACGTGCGATCGGGAACGGTGATCGGAAGAGGCCCCGAGGCGTCCGCTCCGCCCGCGCTGCCGTCCGAGGGCGCGCTGCCACCATCCATCTCCACCGCAGCGTCCGTCCCGCCGACATCGGCGAACACCCCGACACCGGCGTCCGGCGCGGCGATGTCGGCCGGACCGCAACCAGTCGAAACGGAGAGAATCAAGCCCACGAACGAGGAACGAAACGGCTTCGTCATGGGTGCGGCCCGAGCAGTTCGCATGCCGTCGCGAACCTCTCTGGAACGCTGAGCCATTCGAGAACGAATGAGGGGAGCGAGCCTCACGTTGCCGGATCGCGCCGCCACCCCCGAACCCCGAACAGCCATTCGTTCGCGAGGAAACGATCGTGTCTCGCTCACATCAGAGCACGAAGACCGCGAAGCGCAGGGCGTCGCGGGCGGCTTCGAGACTCGGGTCTTCGGCCCAGGCGAGGCGGGCGCGAGCCCACGCGTTGCGGGGATCGCCTGGGTGCGCTTCGACGTGTGCGGCGAGCGAGGCGCACCAGGCGCGCTCGTAGGCGCGGACGCGGGAGGCATCGAGGATCTGGGAGGTGATCACCGTGCGGTGGACGTGCGCGGCGAGCGTGTCGAGCTCGCGGAGCTCGGCGACCTCGAAGGCCTCGGCGGCCTCGCGGGTGGTGGCGACGAGATCACCGACGACGAACCCCCACCGGCAGAGGGCTCCCGCGAGCTCCCGACGTTCCTCAGGTTCGCGACCGAGCACCCACGAGCCCGCGGACGATGCCTATCCACCGTGCCCGAGCACCCACGAGCCCGCGGACGATGCCTGTCCACCGTGCCCGAGCACCCAGAAGCTCGCCGCCGACGCGGGCGACCGCATCCGAGCACCCAGGAGTTCGCCGCCGACGCAGGCCACCGCATCCGAGCACCACCCAGCGCTTCGCCGATTGCGATTCGACCGATCGCTTGGGCTACAGTCCGCACGTGCGTATCGTGTCCGCGCCGCTGGTGTATCTCTCGGTCGAGGGTGAGGCGCAGGGTCCGTTCACCGCCGCAGAGCTGAGCGAGCTCTGGAAGGCTGGTGAGATCGACGCCACTGCTCTCTACTGGTTTCGCGGCATGGTTGGCTGGCTACCGGTCGAGCGGTACGCGGCACCCACGACCGTGACGGTTCCTCCCGAACGCGTCGCGCTCACGACGCTGCCGGGCGTCGCGAACCGGCCCATCGAGAGTGAGATCGAGATCGTCAGCGCCGAGGTCGTGCTCACGAAGGATCTGATCGGGGATCTCGCGGTCGGGCTCCGCGATCTGGTGGGCGGTCGAAGCGCGACGCTCCAGCACTCGCTTCGCCAAGCGCGCACCACGTGTCTCGACGAGCTGCGCTCCGAGGCCGCGCGCCTCGGCGCAGACGGTGTGGTCGGTGTCGCGCTCACCTACAGCCCTGTGTTCACAGGAGCTGCGTCCGTGATGCTGGTCGCGACAGGGACGGCGGTCGCCCTGGGCCCACCACCCCTACGGTGAGCACAGCGTCAGGGGTGCGTGACGCCAGACAGCCGCCGCAGGCAGCAAGACTGCCATCGCGAGAAGCGGTAACCTGAGTCATGCCGCTGAACTGGGCGTCGGTGCTGGGTGCCGCGGTGGGAGGGATGATCCCCACCTTTCTGGTGTACTTGCCTGCTCGCATCGTGC
Organism: Sandaracinaceae bacterium; assembly: GCA_044376125.1. GTDB lineage: Bacteria > Myxococcota_A > Polyangia > Polyangiales > Sandaracinaceae > JAFLCL01. The sequence continues at coordinate 3,021 of JBILLJ010000052.1, read as the reverse complement.
TGGGAAGGCGGATCCCTCCCGTGCACGCAAGCGTAACCGCGGCCCTCTTCGCCTGGGTCGCTTGCGGTCTGGTTGCGTACTTCATCGCAGGCCACGCAGACGAAACTCGCAATGCCGAGCTGTGGATCGCCTACTTCCTCGCGGCGTCCGGCGTTGGTGCCGTGGAGGCGGTACGTGCGTCCCAGAAGACGGAGGAGCCGACCTCCGTGGGCGCGCGACTCAGAGAGCGGAGCGCGACCAAAGAGCGAGAGGTTCCTGGTTCCGCGCTCCCCGAACCCAAGGCGGTGGTCAGCGATGACGACGATGTCGGCGACAACGAGCAGGTCCGCGAGCGTCGTGGACCCCAATCCGCACGAGACGCGTCTCCTCCCGCCCCTCAGGTTGCTCCGACGCGAAGGACAGGCGCTGTCGTGGGATACGCAGTCGTTCTCGTACTTGGCTGTCTCCTCGCATACCGGTTCTTCCTTCAGCAAGACGAGAACTGGTTGGGATTGGTTTACCCAGACCGGACGGATCTCCTGCGCCACGAGGTCGTTGGGGAGTTTCCATCCCTCAACGAGTGCCTCGATCGCGTCCGCGCTGAAGTCGACGATCGTGGGTCCTACGAGTGCGGCCTGAACTGTCGACAGCGACCGAGCGGCCTGAATGTCTGCGAACGAACCGTCGGCAACGAGCGCTGACGCGCGCGTTCGGCGACGTCGCAAGGATCCCCTGGCAGCTCCGGCGGAGCCGTGCGAGCCTCGAAGGATGGAGAGACCGACGCCCGATCTCCAAGTCGGTGACGAGGTGTTCGTCGACCTCGGGCCGAAGTCGGCCTTCTTCAAGGCGACCGTTGTGGAGCCCCCGGATGCAAATCGCCGCATCGTGCTCTGCACTCTCGAAGGGCGGCAGCTGGCATTCCCGATGGGGCCCGAGGCAATGGTATGGAAACCTGAGGAGGAGGATCCGGTTCTCCTGGCGGCCGAAGCGCATTTCAACCAAGAGGAGGCGGTCCTTCACGCGCTCGCAACATCGCAGCTTGTCCCAGTGATGGATTGGCTTGTCGACCGTGCCGCGAGACTCGGATACCCAATTGCCCTGGACCGCGGCCGACCGCGTGGACAATGCAGCGTGAATTGGGTTGATCACGCAACGTACATAAATCCGGACCGGCCGCCGAGCCCCGACGTGATTTGGGATCTGATCCACGAGCAAGGCCACGTCCTCCAGGAGAAGGCGCACTTCGGGTCAGGACGCTCGCCAAGGGAGATCAAGGAGTTCCTGGACCAGCAAACGCGAGACGAAAAGCTGAAGTGGGAGCACGGCGCGTGGAGCGCCGGATGGGATGCCGCCATCGAGCAGTTTCCCGTCCTCACCCATCGAGCAAGAGAATTCTGGCTTCACGGCAACGAGTCGACGGCTTCGTACTGCGGCTGGACCCCGAGGTCGCAACGCACACGGTGAACCGACGGAAGCGCGGTTCGGCAGACTGGCTCCGGGGCCCACAGATGGAATCCACCCCCAACCCTCGGTGGTTGATTCGGATGCTGTTTTCCCTCGGTGGTGTCGTGCTAGCTAGATCTCTGCGCCGGCTCTGGTTCGACGGGTGGAGCGGCCCAGGCTGCGGCCCGAGCGAGACGAAGAGTATCTCGCCAATTTGCGTCAGGCCCTGATGATGGGCTCTGAGTCTGAAAAGCGAAACCCCCGAGCAGTTGGTCCCGCTCGGGGGTTCCTTTCATTCATTCGTCCTTTTCGTCGCCCTCACCTTCGTCGAGGCCGGGGCCCGGCCGCTTGGGCTCCTCGACCTCTGGGACGTCGAGTCCTGCGAGATCGCTGAGCCTGAGCCTGTGGAGAAGCCGGTGAAGCTTGCGCTTTTCAGCCATTGTCGCTCCTGTGTGCGAACTTGGCCTCAGACTTGACCGAGCCCGTCCGGACGGGCATCGTATCCCACGATCGACCATCGTAGGTGCCTGGGGCGAGTTGGTAGAACCAATAAGCAAGGACACCCGGAAACCCGCGTTGCAGCGCGGGTTTTCGCTTGTCTGGCGTTGAGCCATCCGGATGATGGCAACCGGGAACCTCCAAGCCAGAAACGTGATCCGCCTCGGACTGACGTGCGTTCGAACAGACACCTCCTCGTTCTCGCGAAGTGTAGGAAGGGCGTTTCAGGGGTCGCTAGCTAGGTTGGTAAAGTAACGCCGTTGGGGATTCAAGGTGCCACGTTGGCACAGTAGGTAGCGGCGCCCCTCGGGTGCTTCGCGGTCATATCGGGACCCTGGCGCTGCGGGGCAGGTTCACCTACACGTTCGCCCGTTCTCGTGGCGGTGGTGGTCACGACACGGCCTGTGTAGTCACGACCACAGCAGCGGCTGCTGCCCGCCGCGCGCGTCCCGTCTACTCGTACGTGAGGGGAAGAGACGAGAGATATCTAGAGATCCGGCTCGGATCTATGGAACGCGAAGAAACCATTGGGAACTGCAGAGTGTGGGGTTGGGTACGTTTGGAGTGTAGGAAGGTCGTTTCAGGGATTGCTACCCCGGTCAGCCTGAACGAGTCGGCGAACGTTGCTGTCGAGGCTTCCTTCACCTGAGGTGGTGGAAACCGGAACGATTTCGGGAGCGCTGCGAAAACACGCCGGAATTCGGAACGTGCGGGGCTGGCACATCCGAGGGTAGAAGGTCTCTTGATCCGACCCAGGGAGAACGAGCGACGATCCTCAACGGTGACGGAGGTCGTGCGTCCCGGACGCTTGACCCGAGCGGGCAGGCTCGGGGCTGTGCGGTTGGGGTCCGCCCTCTGCCTCAGCGATGTCGCTTTACCTGAAAGCCTCCGGTGTTCTTGGTCTCTGAACCGAAGAACACGCGGCTCTCGGGCCGAACATCTCACGAAGTGTTCGAGCGTCGGCTTCGTGGACGAAGGGAATCCGCTCCTCGGGTCAGAGCACGAAGACCGCGAAGCGCAGGGCGTCGCGGGCGGCTTCGAGACTCGGGTCTTCGGCCCAGGCGAGGCGGGCGCGAGCCCACGCGTTGCGGGGATCGCCTG
>JBILLJ010000102.1:0-33980 GCA_044376125.1 Sandaracinaceae bacterium | reverse complement strand
CGCGCTCGTAGGCGCGGACGCGGGAGGCATCGAGGATCTGGGAGGTGATCACCGTGCGGTAGACGTGCGCGGCGAGCGTGTCGAGCTCGCGGAGCTCGGCGACCTCGAAGGCCTCGGCGGCCTCGCGCGTGGTGGCGACGAGATCACCGACGAGCAGGCGCTCGGCGAGCGGGTCGAGGGCCTCGGCGGCGCGGTGCCAGGCGCGCGCGCCGACGCCGAAGCAGTGCACGGCGCCGACGCAGCTCGCGAGCGACAGCGAGCGGGGCGCGACGGACGCGAGGTGCGTCGCGGCGTCGGTGGTGACGAGCGTGACGTCGAGACCGGCGACGCGCGTGCGAGCCGCCTCGGTGGCCTGCGCGGAGCGATCGATGCTCGTGGCGCGCACGCCGTGGCGACGCGCGAGCAGCACGGACAGATCCGCGCGGCCTCCGCCGAGATCGAGCGTCGCGCTGCCGCGCGGCGGCGCGGCGGCGTCGAGCAGCGTGACGAGCTCGCGGTCGGCGAGCGGACACATGAACGGCAAGGCCGCGTGCCCGATCAGCGAGAAGCGATCGCGGTCGCGGCCGGAGTGTTGGGTCATGGATTCGCTCTGTAGGAGCTCTCGCCTCCCCTCCCCTGGCCCCTCCCGCAGGCGGGAGGGGGACGATGCTCACGGATGTTTCGACGAAACTGCCGCGCGTGCTGACGGGGGTTTCGACGAGACCGCCGCCTGCTGACGGGGGTTTCGACGAGACCGCCGCCTGCTTGCGGAGGTTTCGACGAGACCGCGTGCGAGCTCAGCGGCCGATCGTGATGTCGACGGTCTCGCCGCGGATCTCGACGCGGTAGGCAGGGCTGCGGCCCTCGACGAAGCGCACGTCGAGCACCGCGTGATCGCCGCGGTTGAGCACCGAGGCGCGATCGACGGCGGGGTTCGAGCGCGCGATCGTGGCGGCGCGATCGAGCGAGAGCGCGCCGCGGATCGTGACGGTGAAGCCGTGCGGGTCGGCCTGGCCCTCGAGCGTCGTGGGCGCGAGGCTCATGCGCAGAGAGACGGTCTGACCGCCATCGACGCGGTCGCTGCCGAAGCTGCGGCCGGTGGTCACGGGGCCCGCCGACGGCGCGGCCGGTGTCGACGAGGCGGTCGTGGGGGCGGTGAGGCTCGTCGCGCTGCTCGAGCTCGCCGCGCTCGTGTCACTGGCGCGGCCGATCGACGGATAGCCGGGCATCGGGAGGCGACCCTCGTCGGTGCTCGGCGCAGCGAGCGCGGAGGGCTCGCCCTGCGGAGCCGCCACGAGCGCTGCGGCGCTCGTCGTGGCGGTGCTGCCCACGGTGCTCGTCGTGCTCGCAGGCGTGGCGGGCGCGAGCAGCGCGGCCGACTCGACGCCGCTCGGGGCGGCCTGCGTGGCTTCGCTCGTCGACGTGCTCGGCTCGGTGGCCTCGTCCGTCGCCGGCTCCTGGCCCGCGGGCACCACGATCGGAGCGGGCTCCGCGCTGCCTCCGCCGAACGCGTACGCGAGCGAGCCGACGGCACCGAGCGCCACGACCCCGAGGAGCACCCAGCGCAGCGGCACGCGCGGACGTGCGGCCACGACCTCGGCGGCCTGCACTGGCTGCGCGCCGGTCTGCGACTGACGCTGACGACGCGGGCTCGCGGCGGCCTGCGCGCTCGCGGGCGGCGCGGCCGTGGTGCGGCGCTTCTCCTTCGCGGGGCTCCGCGTGAGCATCGCGGCCAGGCGCGGCATGCGGTCGCGCACACGCTCGGAGACGAGGCTCGCGACACGCGCGATCCAGCCCGCGACCGCGGCGTATGCGGCCTTGCTGCGCGGACCGACGCCCGCGACGAACGCGGCCCAGCCCGTGCGGAGCGCCGTCGTGAGGCGCGAGAGCGTCGGCTGGATCGCCGCGCCCACCGCGCGTGCCTTGGACTTCACGCGATCGAGCGCGACGCCGGTCGCTGCGGGCTCCGCGCCCGCCGAGCTCGTGGGCGCCTCGGGCAGCTCCTCGCCATCGAGGAGCACGCGACGCACCTCGTCGAGCTTCTTCTTGCGGTCCGCCTGCACGCGCGGATCGGCGTCGTCGAGCGAGTCCTCCTTGGCATCGAAGAGCGGGCGCTTGCGCGCCTTGGCCTTGTCCTTGTCGCCGCGCTGGCTCTCGTCGGCACCGCTGCGATGGGCCTTGCTGGCGCGGGCCTCGAGCGACTCGTCGCCTTCGGAGAGAGACTCCTCGTCGGACGCGGCCGCGTCGGCCTCGTCCTCGTCCCCCGTGACCCACGCGCCACCGGGCGACGAGGGCGCCATCGAGCTGCGCGCCTCGACGATGCGCTCTTCGCTGCGCTCCATCGCGTCGCTCGCCGGCTCGGCGGCGGTCTTCTGGGCGGTGGAGCCCTTGGCGAGCAGCTCGTCGAGCGACTCGTCCTGGATCGTCGACTCCGCCTCCATCGAGGGCGCCGCGACCGTGCCGGCCGACGACGAGATCTCCGCGACGAGGCCGAGGATCAGCTTCGGCACGCCGTTCTCGATGCGCAGCGACACGTGCTCGAGGCGGCGGCGCTCCGTCGAGCCATCGGCCTCGACGCTCGCGAGGCGGCCGAGCTCGAAGAAGGGCAGGGCCTGCGCCACGTCGAGGCGCAGCTCGTCGCGCACCGAGATCTCCGCCTCGATCGCGCTCGAGACACCATCGAAGCGCACGCGCGCGATGCCGAAGGGCTGACGCGTCTTGGCTTCGGTCGCCCTGGCTTCGGTCGCCCTGGCTTCGGTCGCCCTGGCTTCGGAGAGGCGCGCCTCGGCGATGCGCGCTTCGGCCTCGATGCGTCGCGCGTCGCGCTTGTCGCGCGGTGCGCTCTCCGAGACGAGCTCCTTCGGCGCGGCCTCGCTCGGCGCGGCCTCGCCGGGGGCGGGCTCGGTGCCGGGCAGCGTGGTCGGGCTGCGATCCATCGCCCAGCGCGCGAGCGCGCTCTCCACGGCGGGCGCGAGCGCGTCGAAGCGCAGCCCGAACTCGCCGTGTCGACCCGAGTCGTTCGACCACACCACGCGGCCCTCGGCCTCGCACTTGGCGTCGGTGTCGGGGAGATCGAAGCGGCAGCGCAGCCGCTGTCCCACGTCGGGCAGCACCGACGAGCGCAGGCGCAGGCCCGTCGCGGAGAGGTCGAGCCCGTCGGCGTCGTAGCTCTCGCCGAACGCGTCCGAGACGTCGCTCCACGAGTCCAGCTTGCGATCGCCGCGACGTGCCTCGTGCTTGGGCTCTTCCGCAGCGCAGAGCTCCACGAGGAGATCCACGGGGATGCGGGGAGTCGCGCTCTTGCGGCGCTCGCTGGAACCTTCGATCGACGTCTGCATCGGGGCCTCCCAGGCGGCTCGCGCATTCGCCCGAATGCGTGTCGCGATCGAGTGCCGATCGATCGAGACGGAGCCGCGTTGAAGCCGACACATCCACGAGGTGCGCGCGTGCTGTCCAGTTTCCGGATCGCCGCGCGCTCCGTGATCGATCGAGCGCGCGAAAGTTGACGCGTCGCGATCGCGGACGGAGCGTCGCCGTCCGCATGGGTGTCCGCCTCATCGTCGTCTCGAGCTCGCGCGCCTCGCGCGAGCCGGGCGCATCCGTGCCCGGCGAGGCCTGGCCCGCGGAGAGCTGGGAGTTCGCGCAGGGCCGCGTCGTGCTCGGCCGCTCGAGCTCGGCCGACGTCGTGCTGCCTCATCCGTCGGTCTCGACGCGCCACGCGAGCATCGAGGCCGAGGGCGTGCGCTACACGATCACCGATCACGGGTCGCTCAACGGCACGTGGGTCAACGGCCAGCGCATCGTCTCGGAGCGCAAGAAGCCGCTGCGCGACGGCGACCGCATCGACATCGGCCTCTTCTCGCTGCGCTTCGTCGCGAACGTGCCGGTCAACGACGTGCCCTCGCGCGAGCACACCGCGGCCATCGCGCGGCGTCTGCTCCGCGCGGTGCGCGCGACCGAGCCGCGCGCGGCGCGCCGCCTGACGATCACGAACGGTCCCGAGGCGGGCCGCGTGCTCGAGCTGCCCGCGCCGCCCGCGCGCCTGGTCCTGGGCCGCGCCGAGACGGCCGACGTGCCGCTCGCCGATGGCGACGCCTCGCGCGAGCACGCGGAGCTCGTGATCGACGCCGAGGGAGTGCTCCTGCGCGACCTCGGCAGCAAGAACGGTGTGTTCGTCGGCGAGCGCCGCGTCACCGAGCGTCGCCTCGCCGACCGCGACGAGCTCCGCATCGGCGCCACGATCCTCACGCTCGAGGACGAGTCGGAGCCGTCGCTCCGCGCGCTCGAGTCGTTGCCGGACGAGCCGTCGCCACCGCCCTCTCTGCCGCCGCCACCGCCCAGCACGCCGAGCACACCGCCGCCGGCCGAGCCGCCCGAGCCGGAGGCGCCACCAGTGCCCGAGCCGCCACCGGCGCTCGCGTCGTTCGCGCCTTCGGAGGCGGGCCTGCTCGCGCCACGCGAGGTGCCCGCGCCGTCGACGCCGCGTCGCGCGGGACTGGGCACGGCGGAGTGGCTCGTCTACGCCCTCGCGCTCCTCGTGTTCGCGCTGAGCGCGGCGGGCCTCTTGTGGCTGCTCCGTGCCGGTTGACGTCACCGGGCTCGTGCTCGCGCGGGGGTTGACACACCCCAGCTCGCCACACAGTCTGCCGCCCCCATGACGACCCGCCTCGAGGGCCTCGCGGGGCAGCTCCGCCGCGAGGAACGCTCCGACGAGCGCGAGCCCTCGGTCCCCGATGCAGGCGAAGCGCGCGGTGCGTGGCTCGCCGCGGTGCGCGAGCGGGTCGACCACGAGCTCGGCGCGCTCTTCGCGGCCAAGCGTCAGGTCACGCGCCGCATCGGCGGCGACGGCACGGTGCTCGTCGACGCGATCGCGGAGCTCACGATGCGCGGCGGAAAGCGCCTGCGACCGGCCGTGCTCTACGCGAGCTACCGCGCGAGCTCGCGGACGCCCGACGACGAGCCGGAGGCGCTCGTGCGCCTGGCCTGCGCGCTCGAGCTGCTCCAGAGCTACCTCCTCATCCACGACGACTGGATGGATCACGACGACGAGCGCCGCGGCGGCCCGTCGGTGCACGCGGCGCTGCGCGCGCACACCGGCAGCGCGCACCTCGGCGACGCGCTCGCGATCCTCGCGGGCGACCTCGCCTCGGCGTACGCGTGGGAGCTGATGATGCACGCCGCCGAGGGCCTCGCGTGTGGGCCCGCGCTCACGCAAGCCTTCGTGCGCATGCACCAGGAGGTCGTGCTCGGGCAGGAGCTCGACCTCGTCGCCACGCGCGACGTCTCCCGCATGCAGAAGCTCAAGACGGGCAGCTACACGATCGAAGGCCCGCTGCGCCTCGGCGCGATCCTCGGCGGTGCGAGCGCCGAGGAGCACGCCGCGCTCGAGGCCTTCGGCACGCCGCTCGGCGAGGCGTTCCAGGTGCGCGACGATCTCCTCGGTGCGTTCGGTGATCCCGCGCGCACCGGCAAGCCGCGCGGCAACGATCTCCGCGCCGGCAAGCGCACGGTGCTCGTGCTCGAGTGCGAGCGCGCGTCGTTGCCCGCGGAGCGCGCGCTCCTCGAGGGCGTGCTCGGCCGCGCGGACGCGAGCGAGGCCGAGGTGCTCTCGGTGCTCGCGATGATGGAGCGCACCGGCGTGCGCGCACGCGTCGAGGATCGTTTGCGCGACCTCCTCGCCGAGGCTCGCGGCGCGCTCGCGCGGAGCACGCTCGGCGCGCGAGGCCGCGAGCAGCTGCTCGATCTCGTCGACGCGCTCGCGCGCATGTGACGCCTCTGCCCTCGGACCTGCCGGCCGGGTCGTGTGGTCCTCGAAGCGAGCTGCGAGCGCACGGTGCTCGATGCCCTGCCTCGCATCAGCACGGGTCGCGCGAGGCGGGGGCGAGCGCCGGCCCTACCTCCATCGATGCCGTCACCGCGTGCGCGCACGTGAGGCTCGATGGCTTGCGCGCGAGGGGGGTGAGGCTCGATGGCTTGCGCGCGAGGCGGGGGACGAGCCCCCGCCCTACCTCCAAGGACACCGCTCCCCGTGTGCGAGCACGTGAGGTTCGATGCCTCGCACGCGGTGTTCGTCATGCGTGCGAGCACGGAAGCCGAGCACCGCGACATGGTTGCTCGACCGTCACGTCTCCGCGACAGCGCCCGGCAGGCTCGAGGGGAGACGCGAGCACCGCGGCGTGACGGTCCCGCCCAGACGCGATGGTCGCCACGGCGTCAGCTGTGTCGCGAACCACGCCGTTGCGCCCGGAGCCAGACGCGATGGTCGCCACGGCGTCAGCCGTGTCGCGGCGCGAACCACGCCGTTGCGCCCGGCCGTTGCGCCCGGCCATTGCGTTCGGCTTCACGCAGACGCGATGTCGCGTGCGCGGGATCGCGTGTTCGTGGAATGCGCGCGGTGTCACTGGAAACGCCACGCGACGCGTGAAAGTTGTTGGTTCGATCCCATCGCCGTGCTCTAGGATGGCTCTCGCGTGAGCATCCTCGACACTGGCTTCGGCCGGGTCCTGCACGAACGGCATGGGGTCTCGATCCACAGCTTCTACGAGCTGATGGTCGTCGTGTATCAATCGATCTCGTTGCCCGGCCTCGAGGCCGTGAGCGCGGCGCAGCGCCAGCTCAACGAGCAGCACGGACGCATCGCGGGTCTGTCGATCCTCCGCTCCGAGGCGCTCACGCGGCCCGAGCCCTCGGTGCGCGCATACGGCCAGACGATCAGCGACGAGTTCGACGGCATGGCCTACGCGTCGGCCGTGGTGCTCAACGAGTCGGGCATGGGCGGCGCGTTCTTCCGCAGCGTCCTGACGGGCATCCACCTCGCGTCGCGCCGGCCCGTGCCGCAGCGCGTGTTCGCCAGCAGCGACGAGGCCGTCGCGTGGATCGTCAGCAAGAACCCGACGAGCCAGCTCGCCGGTCGCATCGTCGAGCTGCAGCGGCGGGTCGGACATCTCGCGCAGGTCAACACGCCCAGGTCTCTGGGGACACGGGATCGCTGAGCTGCGCAGAGGGCGTGGGGGCACGCACGAAGGAAGGAGCACGAGAGAGGGAGAGAACGAGAGGGGTGCGCGCGTAGAGGGAAGCGATGGCAACGACGGCGGGCTCGGAGCGCGACGAGCCGCCCAAACAAGAGTGGAGGGGACATGCGACCGTGGATGTGTTTCGGTCTCTGTTTCGCGGTGTCTCTCGTCGCCGGGGCCTTCGTGCCTGCGGCTGCGGAGGCACAGGCGTGCCCCGCCGTCACCAGCCTCACGCTGACGTGCGGCGACGGGACGTGCGGTGTCGGCGAGTCTGCGACGAGCTGCGTCACGGACTGCGTCGATCGCAACGCACGCGCGGTGGGCTACTACGGCGAATACTCGAACTGTCCGCCGAGCTTGGTCTATCGGCCCCAATCGCTCGGCGAGCTGCAGCTCGCGGTGCGTGAGCTCGTGGCCCAGAACCGCCGGGTGAAGTTCATGGGCTCGGGTCACTCGACCGCGGGCAACTTCTGCTCGGACGGCGGCGTCATCATCACCGAGGCGCTCGATCACATCTCGGAGATCGAGATCGTCGGTGGTCAGGAGACCGTCGTGCTCGAGGCGGGCGTCTCGTTCACCGAGCTGACCGATCACCTCGCCGCGCGCGGCCGCTGGCTCGGCTACACCGTCGTCGGCTTCGGCCCGATCAACGTGATCGGTGGCATCGCGACGGGCGTGCACGGCAGCTACACGCAGGGCACCTCGGCGCTCTCGAGCCGCATCGTGTCGCTCGACGTCGTGCGGCCCGACGGCACGATCGTCACGCGCAGCGCGAGCAACTCCACGCCGGACGAGTGGCGCGCCCTGCGCGCGAACCTCGGCGCCCTCGGCGGCGTCGTGCGTGCGCGCCTCACGGTCGAGCCGATCCGCAACCTGCGCGGCTACTCCGAGCAGATCGACGTGACCTCGAGCATCGTGACGGCCGACATCGACGCGCTGATCACGGGCTGCGACTACGCGTTCCTGATGTTCTACCCGGGCAACGATGAGTGGGTGCGCTTCTGCGGCGAGGAGACGAGCGCACCGGTGACGGATCCGGGCGCGGTGAACTACCTCTTCTCTCCCGACGTCACGCCGTTCGAGTCGACGTTCTTCCAGACCTCGGCGCAGCTGTCGTCGTGCACGCCCTCGCTCGAGCCCTTCTTCGAGTCGCAGGCGCTCACCCGCATGGCGTCCGCGCCCATCTGCCTCCCCGACGGCGCGGGCGGCTGTGATCGCGTCAACGACGCGGTCGGCCCCGGCCACCGCATGCTCACGATCGATCGCTTCCCCGACACGCAGCCGCGCTTCTCGCAGTACGACTACGAGTTCTCGGTGCGCTACGAGGACGCAGCCGCGATCCTCAACTACATCGACGAGCGCTTCGACGAGGACGGCCGCGGCATGCCGCTCGTGGGCACCGTGGTGCGCTTCGACGAGGTGCGCGACGACACGCTCCTCGGCGCGAACGCGCTGCGCCCCGGCCTCGCCGTGGGGGACCGCATCGTGCACATCGAGATGCCGTTCTACCGGCCGTACGCGATGACGCCGGCGCAGCTCGCGACCTACCAGGCGCCCTACGACGACGTGATGGCGTACGTCGCGGCGAACTTCCCGACGGCGCAGTTCCACTACGGCAAGAACACGCGCGAGCTCATGGGGATGCCCGCGCACCGCACGCTCACGGCGAGCCGCATCGCGCGCCTGCAGGCGGTGGTGAACACGTGGGACCCGTACGGCATCTTCTCGAACGAGTACCTCGAGACGATCGGCCTCACCTGGCCGCAGCGCGGGCAGCCCTTCGCGTCGGTCTACATCACGGGTGACTACGCGACCTCGGCGCACACGCGCGACGCGACGGTCTTCGCCATCCGCAGCGCGTCCTCGAGCCGGTGTCTCCAGATGATGGGCGAGCCGGGCCTCTTCCTCGACGGCAGCATCTTCGGCATCCACGGCGCCGAGACCAAGGCGTGCGTGATCGCCGACGAGAACCCGCGGCAGCGCTTCCTCGTGCGCGACGTGGTGAGCGGTCAGTTCGTCTCGAGCCTCGAGACCAACCGCCGCTACACGATCCACCCCGAGGACAACCCGTTCGCGATGTGCCTGCACTCGGTGTGGGGCCTCAGCTACCAGTTCCAGCGGTGCAACGGCTCGAGCGCGCAGCAGTTCAAGCTCGAGTTCGACTCGAGCGGGCGCTCGCGCATCGTCGCGCAGAACAACACCGTGGGCGGCTGCATGAACGACCTCGCGATCGGCGACGGCGTGTCGGCGGCCTTCTGCAATCCGTGGAGCAACCCGTCGGCGCTGCGCTGGTCGTTCCTGCCGGTGGACGTGCGCCGCATGCCGCGCGTGCCGGGCATGGGCGGTGACCCGTACTGGATCGATCGGCTCGCGATCGAGGGCCTCGACCTCAACACGGTGAGCACCGCGACCTTGCCCTCGCTCTCGGCGCGCATCGCGAACCCGAACTACGTCGTCTACCGACAGCGCGTCGTCGACAACACGAGCGGCGCGCCGGCGCCGGGCTGGGAGGTCTGCCCGCTCGACGCGGACGGTCAGCCGCTGCACGGCGCCGACGGCCGCGAGCTCGCGTGCGCGTACACCGACGCGAACGGCTACTACACGATGCTCGGCCTGCCGCGGAACACCGACGTGATGACGGTGACCGCGCACAAGGGCTACCTCCAGAGCGCGATCGTGTTCAGCACGACGTACGACGGCTGGTTCGAGCAGGAGTACACGGGCACGGGCTCGCTCGCGGCCGCGGCGCTGGGCCTCAACATCGACTCGCGCTTCCCGTTCGCGAGCGGCTACGGCCGGCGCGCTGGCTACGGCGACGCGTCCTTCACCGTGCTCGACGAGACCGATCCGATCGGCTCGCGCGGCTACGGCGTGACGGAGGTCGGCGACTACGCGGGCAACGGCGTGGGCGGCGCGACCTTCCGGGTCTGGATGGACGACGGCTCGGGCACCTTCCCGATCCCGTACACCGACCTCGTGCCGAACAACCCCTCGGGCCCCGCGGGCCCCGATGGTCGCCCCGACGGCATGAAGTACCTCGCGACCTCGACGAACCCGCTCTTCGGCGGCTCGGAGGTCCCCTCGAACACGCGGACCGACACGCTCGCGCCGTACGGCGGTGCGCTCGTGTTCAGCATGCCCGACGGCGTCTACGAGGCCGAGGTGCTGCACCCCTCGCTCAGCTGCTATCCGGGCCTCGATGCGTGGCCCGGCGCCAACGCGGACCGCGCGCGCTTCCGCGTGATCGAGGGCCGCATGAGCGACGTGCGCTTCTTCTGCGACTGACGCGTTCGACACGGTGAGCAGCGACGGCCTCCGACGTTCCCGCAGGGACCTCGGAGGCCGTTGCGCGTCCGTCCCCCACGGCGCGTGGCGCGTGTGCGTGAGGGCTCACGAGGCCACGGTGGCGGCCCGTCGTGCGGCGAGCAGCCAGCGCCTCACGCCAGGGTCGACCGTCAGCGCGATCGCGCGCTCGAACGCGTCGCTCGGATCCAGTCCTGCGCGCCCGAGCAGATCGGCGCGGAGCGCCCAGTACGGCTGGTGCTCGCGAACACGCAGCGGATCGATGGTGTCGAGGCGCGCGAGCGCGCGCTCGGGACCCTCGACGCGCGCGAGCGCGGCGACGGCGCCCAGCTCTGCGCCGAGCGACGGCGCGATCGTGAGCAGCAGCGAGTAGAGCTCGAGCAGGGCCTCGGACGTGTCGAGCCCGCGCAGACGCCGCGCGACGTGGCAAGACTGGATCGCGGCCTCGATCTGGTAGCGGCCCGGTGTGGCGTGGACCGAGGCGCGACGCAGGAGCACCTCCGCGCGCTCGATGCGTGCGTGATCCCAGAGCGACTGATCCTGCGCGTCGAGCGGCGTGAAGCCGCCCACGCGCTTGGCGACCGAGCGCGCTTCGCACGACTCGAGCAGCGCATGGAGCGCCAGCGCCTCCGGTTCCTCGGGCAAGAGCGAGGCGAGGACCTGCGCGAGGTGGACACCCTCGTCGCGCAAGACCTCGGCGTCGTCGCTCGCGACGCCGAGATCCCACGATCGCCCATAGGCCGCATAGATCGCGTCGAGCACGCTCCCCAGGCGCTCCGAGAACTCCGTGGGTGCGGGTCGCTCGAACGGGACCGAGCACCACCTGCAGCATGAGCGGCGTTCGAACGGCGGGATCGATCGCGGGGTGCGCGCACACGAAGAGCAGCGCGAGCCGTTCGTCGGGGACCGTCACGTCCGACTCCTGCGCACGCTCCTCGAGCGCCAGCCGGATCGCCTCGGCGGCGCGCGCCTCGACGGCGCGGTGCCGCGCGCGATCGGTCGTTCGGTGGCGCGCGGTCGTGAGCAGCCAGCCCTCGGGCTGCGCAGGCACGCCATCGACCGGCCACCGCTCGAGCGCCGCCGCGAACGCGTCTGCGAGCGCGTCCTCGGCCGCGGCGAGATCGCGTGTTCGTACGGCCAGCCGCGCGAGCAGCCGGCCGTACGAGTCGCGCGCGACGCGCTCGATCTCCGCGTGGCGGTTCACGTCGGAGGGGCCGCGATCGGGCGGATCTCGAGGCGACCGAGGCGAGCCGCGGGGCAGCGCGATCCCCAGCGCATCGCCGCGTCGAGGTCGTCGACCTCGATGACGAAGAAGCCACCGAGCTGCTCCTTGGTGTCTGCGAAGGGGCCGTCCTGCACGAGCGGTCGCCCATCGGGTTGAGCGACCAGCGTCGTGGCGACGTCGGGCAGCGCCAGGCGCTGACCCGACCGGAGCACGCCCGCTTCGACCAGCGCGCGCGTGAACGCCGCGTAGCCCGCGTCGATCTCGGCCTGTGCGGGCCCGTCTTCGCGCATGCGCTCGCGGTCCGCGGGCGTGAGGTAGACGAGAAGCGCGTACTGCATCGCGGTCAGTCCTTTCTCGGGTCGAGCACGATCTTGCCGATCGATCGACGCTCTTGCAGCAGCCGATGGGCCTCGGCCGCGCGCGTCAGGGGGAGCACGTGGCCCACGTGGGGCGTCACGACGCCCGACATCACGTGACCGAAGAGCGTCTGCGTCGCGCGGGCAGCGAGGGCGGGTCGCAGGCCGAACACGAGGCCGAGGTTGAACGCCGTGACGCTCTGACCGAGCGCCGGATCGGAGAGCCAGCGGTCGAGCGCGGGCTGCCCGAGCCGATGCGTCGTGCCCGCGCGCGCGGCGCCGTAGACCACGACGCGCCCGAAGGGCGCCAGGCACGAGAGGCTGTCCTCGAGAGAGCTGCCGCCCGTCATCTCGAGCACCACGTCTGGCGTGCCCACCGCCCGCACCTGCGCGGCGAGCTCGCGCGACGCGTCGATGACGTGGTGTGCGCCGAGCCGTCGGGCCAGAGATCGCTTGTCCTCGGTGCTCGCCGCCCCGATCACGGTGGCGCCTGCGTGTCGTGCGAGCTGGAGGGCGATCGTGCCCACGCCGCCTGCAGCGCCCTGCACGAGGATCGTCTCGCCCGCGGCGAGCCGCGCCGTCTCGAGCAGGAGCACCGCCGTGGTGCCTGCCACGAGCAGGCCCACCGCGGCGTGGTCGTCCAGCCCCGGTGGCAGGGGCGCCGCCCGCGCCGCCTCGGCGATCGCGAAGTCTGCGTAGCCCGACTCGCCGCTGCGACCCACCAGCGCGACGACCCGCGTTCCTCTGGCGAGGTGCTTCACGCCCGCACCGCACGCGTCGACCTCGCCCACCACCTCGCTCCCCGGCACGTACGGGAACGTCGTCGGGAAGGGATACGCGGAGCCCCGCCGCTGCATGACGTCGGAGTAGTGAACGGCGGCGCCCGTCACCCGGATCCTCACTTGGCCGGGGCCGGGCTCGGGCACCGGGACCTCCACGACCTCGAGCACCTCGGGCGGTCCCACCCGATCGGCTCGCACCACACGCATCGTCGCCCTCTTGGACATCTCGACCTCCTCGCGCCTCGGCGCCTTCACGGAAGAGGACGATCTCGAAGGGCCGCGATGGACACGCAGATCGAGAAACGTCGTCGGGGACGCTCCGGCGGTCGGGAACGCTCCGGCTTGCTGATCCCCACGCTCCTCGGCACTCTCCGCGGCCGTGTCGGGTGAGCCTCGGTACATCGTCGGCATCGACCTCGGGACGACCCACACGGTCGTGTCGTACGTGCGCGTCGACGCGGCGCCGGGCAGCGCCGAGGCCCGGCCGCGCATCTTCGAGCTCGAGCAGCTCGTGGCGCCGGGTGAGATCGAGAAGCGCCCGCTGCTCGCGTCGCTCCGCTACCAGCCGGCCGACGGCGAGCTGAGCGCGGACGCGATCGCGCTGCCGTGGGATCTCGCCGAGGTGCCCGGCTCGAGCGGGCCGTACGTGGTGGGCGAGCTGGCGCGCGAGCTCGGCAGCAAGGTGCCGGGGCGGCTCGTCGCGAGCGCCAAGAGCTGGCTCTCGCACGCGAGCGTCGATCGCACCGCGGCGATCCTGCCGTGGGGCGCGGCGAGCGACGTGCACAAGGTCTCGCCGGTCGTCGCGAGCGCGAGCTACCTCGCGCACGTGGCGGACGCGTGGGATCACGCGCACCCGCGCGACGAGCTCGCCGACCAGGAGATCGTGCTGACGATCCCCGCGAGCTTCGACGAGGGGGCGCGCGCGCTGACGCTCGAGGCCGCGCGCCTCGCGGGCCTGCCGCGCGTGCGCCTGCTCGAGGAGCCGCAGGCCGCGTTCTACGACTGGCTCGGGCAGCGCGAGGACGTGGCCGCCGCCACGCGCGGGCTCTCGCTCGCGCTCGTCGTGGACGTCGGCGGCGGCACGACGGACCTCACGTTCATCCGCGTCGAGCAGCGCGAGGCGGGGCCGCGCCTCTCGCGCATCGCGGTCGGCGATCACCTCATGCTCGGCGGCGACAACATGGACCTCTTGCTCGCGCGAGAGGCCGAGGCGCGCCTCGGGGGCAAGCTCCCGAGCGCGCGCTTCACGCAGCTGCTCCAGCAGTGTCGCAGCGCCAAGGAGCGCCTGCTCTCGCACGACGCGCCCGAGCGCGTGCGGGTGACGGTGCTCGGCTCGGGCTCGCGCCTCGTCGAGAGCGCGCTCTCCACCGAGCTCGAGCGACAGGCGACGCTCGAGCGCCTCGTCGAGGGCTTCTTCCCCGTGGTCGACCTCGACGCGAGACCGCAGCGGCGCGCGTCGGCGATCATCGAGTTCGGCCTGCCGTACGTCGCGGACGCGGCGGTCACGCGGCACGTCGCGGCGTTCCTCGCGCGCCACCAGAGCGTCGCGAAGGAAGCGGTGGGCGCGACGGGGCTCGTCGAGGGCGTCGCACTGCCGGACGCGGTGCTGCTCAACGGCGGCGTCTTCCACGGCCAGGCCCTGGCCGATCGCATGGTCGACGTGCTCTCGCGCTTCCGCGGCGATCGAGGCCCGGTGCGTGTGCTCGACAACGCCGATCCCGATCTCGCCGTCGCGCGCGGTGCCGTCTTCTACGGTCTGGCGCGTCGCGGCGTGGGCATGAAGATCGGCGGCGGCTCGGCGCGCAGCTACTTCATGCTGCTCGGCGACAAGAAGGGCGCGAGCGAGCGAGGGGCGGAGCGCGCGGTGTGCTTGCTCCCGCGCGGTGCGGAGGAGGGCGAGGAGGTCGTGCTCGCCGATCGCACCTTCGCGCTGCGCCTGGGGCAGCCGGTGCGCTTCCACCTCGCGTCGTCGGTGGGGCAGGCGGCCTACGTCCGGCCCGGTGAGCTCGTGGAGATCGTCGACGAGGTGCGCACCGAAGACGCGGCCCCGCGGGCGCTCGAGCAGGGCGTCGAGGAGAGCGCCGGGCCCGTGCGGCTCGAGCGCGATCTCTTTCGCGCGCTTCCGCCGATCGCCGCGGTGCTCGACGACGCGCGCGAGGGCGTCGATCCGAAGAAGCCCTCCGACAAGCCGCGCGAGGCGCGCGTGACGCTCGCGGCGATGCTCACCGAGATCGGCACGCTCGAGATGAGCTGCTTTGCCGACGGCGACGCCAAGAAGCGCTGGACGCTCGAGCTCCAGCTGCGCGGCGAGAGCAGCGCCGCCGATTCGCTCCCCGCCCAGCGCGTGACGCAGCTCCATCCGCGCCATCCGGAAGCCAAGGCGCGCATCGAGCTCGTGTTCGGCAAGAGCGAGGCGAGCGTCGAGGCCAAGCCGCAGAAGACGCTGCGACAGGACCTCGAGAAGATCCTCGGGCCTCGCGCGGAGTGGGCGACGCCGCTCCTGCGCGAGCTCTGGGGCGCGCTCTTCGCGGGCGTGAAGCGCCGACGTCGCAGCGCCGATCACGAGCGCGTGTGGTTCAACCTCGTGGGCTTCTGCATGCGGCCGGGCTTCGGCTATCCACTCGACGACTGGCGCGCCAAGCAGCTCTTCGAGATCTTCGATCAGGGCGTGCAGTTCGCGCCGGAAGCGCAGAACTGGTCGGAGTGGTGGACGCTCTGGCGTCGCGTCGCGGGCGGGCTCGACGGCGCGCAGCAGACGAAGATCCTCGCGGCGCTCGACTATTACCTCCACCCGCCGACGACGCGACCGCGGCCACGCCCGCAAGGACCGCGCGCGCAGGGCTACGACGACATGGTGCGCCTGGCGGCCTCGCTCGAGCGCGTGAGCGCGAGCGACAAGGAGCGCATCGGCGGCTGGCTGCTCGAGCGCCTCACCAAGCACGGCGAAGGCGCGTTCTCGTGGTGGGCGCTCGGCCGCATCGGTGCGCGCGTGCCGCTCTACGGGAGCGCGCACTCGGTCGTGGGGCGCGCGAGCGCGGAGGCGTGGCTCGGCGCGGTGCTGGCGCTCGACTGGAAGGCCGTCGAGCCGGCCGCGCTCGCCGCGATGCAGCTCGCGCGCGCCAGCGGTGATCGACAGCGCGACGTGGACGACGCGCTGCGTGCGGAGGTCGTGCGGCGCCTCGGTGTGCACGGCGCGCCGGGCGTCTGGGTGGAGCTCGTGCGCGAGCCGCGCGCGCTCGAAGCGGAGACCGCGCAGCGCGTGCTCGGTGAGTCGCTCCCGCCCGGCCTCGAGCTCGTGGAGTGACGAGCGCAGTGTGCGCTCTGGTCACGCTCGCGGCTCGGGTGTGAGGCCGAGTGCACAGGGTGGCCACGTCGTCCCGCGCGCGGCCCGAGGCCCGAGCCGCGCTGATTCGCGCGAGATCCCCCTCGTTCGTGGGGATTGGAAGGGGGGCCTGTTCAGGACGACCCACTCGGTGAGACGCTCGAAGCGCTCGGTACGGGCCTTGCGAAACGGCCGGCCGCACCGGGCGACGATCGATTCGGGCCCGCGTCTCAGGAGGAAAGCATGTCGCGCACGACGATGATCTCGACCCTGGCTCTGGCGACCGCCCTCGCGGGCGCAGGCTGCTTCCGCGCACCCGACGGTCCGGGGATCGACGGTGACTGGTCGACGCCGACGCCGGACTACGGCTACACGTCGAGCGCGATCACGGTCGAGAACGCCTCACAGAGCGGCGACATGGGCAGCGTGCTCCGCTTCTCGGGCGACGCGACGAACCTCGGCGGCTACGGCAACTCGTACAGCCCGAGCTACTCGAACATCCGCCTCGACTCCACCGGCAGCGACTGGTGGGTGATGAGCGCGATCAACATCTCGGGCGACCTCGCGGGCCCCGGCTTCGCGCCCGGCACGCACCGCACCTTCACGAGCGGCGTGTACGACGGCGGCGAGAGCGTCTCGGTCACCGGTTGCTCGGGCCCCGAGCTCGGCAACTTCACGTTCGACGGCCCTGGCAACGAGGTGGAGATCACCGTGCAGTCGCTCCCCTCCGGCATGCGCCGCATGGATTACGTCGTGCGCTTCTCCGACGGCGCGGTCACGCGCGGCTCCTTCGACTACCGCATCGAGGGCGACACGAGCGGCACCACGCGCTCGGGCATCTGACAGTCGATCACGGCGCGCCCAGACGTCGGCGCTGAGCACGAGGCCTCGCTCGGTCCCAGGACCCGCGGGGCCTCGGCCGTTCCGTCGGTGTTTTTCGGCGCGAAGCCCTCGTTCCTCTCTTGACCCTCGGGCCCGATCCCTCGTTCAATGGGCACGCTTCGGGCGCGCCGTCGTCGTCGCGCGGTCCATCGAGAGGAGCTCATGTTCAAGGTCGTCATCACCGAGAAGGGCGGAGCGCAGCGCACGCTCGATTTCGACAAGAACGAGGTCACGATCGGCCGCGTCCAGGGCAACGACATCATCCTGCCCAAGGGCAACGTCTCGAAGCGTCACTCGCGCATCGTGCTCAAGGACAACCGCTTCATCGTGGTGGACCTCAAGAGCACCAACGGCACGTACGTGAACGGCCGCAAGATCACGTCGCCGCTCGTGGTGAAGGCCGGCGACAAGATCTACATCGGTGACTTCATCCTCACGCTCGACGAGAACGCCGCGCTCGCAGGGGGTGCCCCGGCGATGAGCCCGTCGCCCATGGCGGCGGCGGCGCCGATGGGTGGTCCCCCGATGGGCGGCCCCCCGATGGGTCCCCCTCCGATGAATTCGAGTCCCCCGATGGGCGGCCCTCCGATGGGTGGGCCTCCCCCGATGGGCGCGCCGATGGGTGGGCCTCCGCCGATGGGCGGCCCTCCGCCGCTCGGTGGCCCCCCGCCGATGGGCGGTCCTCCGCCGCTCGGTGGTCCTCCCATGGGTGGTCCTCCGCCGATGGGCGGTCCGCCCGCGCTGGGTGGTCCTCCGATGGGTGGCCCTCCGCCGATGGGCGGTCCGCCCGCGCTGGGTGGTCCTCCGATGGGCGGGCCTCCGATGGGCGGGCCTCCGATGGGCGGGCCTCCGCCGATGGGCGGCCCTCCCGCGCTGGGTGGTCCTCCGCCGATGGGTGGTCCTCCGCCGATGGGTGGCCCTGCGCTGGGTGGTCCTGCGCTGGGTGGTCCTGCGCTGGGTGGTCCTGCGCTGGGTGGTCCTGCGCTGGGTGGTCCTGCGGTCGGTGGTCCCGGTCGCGTCTCCGGTCCGCCGGGACGCGCGGCAGGCCCGCCGCCTCCGCTGCCCGCACGGCCGACTCCGTCCGATCCGCCGCCTCCGCTGCCGCCGGGCGCTGATCGTTTCGCGATCGACGAAGATCCCGCCGACGAGACGATGGCGCCTTCGCCCCGCGTCATCGCACGCGCGGCCGAGCCGCCTCGCGCGGCCGAGCCTCCGCCGCCGATCGCGGCCAAGCCCGAGCCCGTGCGTGCCCCCGAGCCCGTGCGTGCGCCCGAGCCCGTGCGTGCCGAGCCTCCGCGTGCCGAGCCGGCGCCGCAGCCGCGTCCCGAGACCGCCAAGCTCGAGCAGCCGCGCGCCGCGCAGCCCGTCGAGGCGGTGCGTGTCGCCGCGCCCGTCGCGCCCATCGTCGTGGCTCCGCAGGGCCCCGCGCTCGTCGAGGTCGCCGCGCCCGATCCGGCCGCGCTCGGTCCGCTCGCGTCGCTCCTCGAAGAGCCGGGCGTGCTCGAGATCGTCGTCGAAGGAGCGCGCGGTCTGCTCGTCGATCGCGGCACGGGCCTCGTGCCCGCGCCCGGTCGCTTCGCGTCGCCGACGGCGGCGGTGCGCGCCGTGGCGCAGCTCTTCGCGCAGGCGGGTGTCGCGCTCACGGGCGCGGCCATCCAGGAGGCCTGCCTCGCCGACGGCTCGCACGTTTCGGTGGTGCTGCCGCCCGTCGCGGTCGGCGGACCGCTCGTCGAGATCCGCCGTGTCGGTCGTCCGAGCGTGGCCGGCGAGACGCTCGTCGCGCAGGGCCTGCTCTCGAACGACATGCTCGCGACGCTGCGTGCGGCCATGGCCGTGCGTCGCAACATCGTGGTCGTCGGTCCCGACGACGCCGGCGTCTCGACGCTCTTGTCGGCCCTCGTCGGCGCGGCCGGCGACGAACGCGTGATCGCGATCGAGTCCTCGCCCGAGCTCACGCTCGGGGGCGGCAAGCTCGCCCGCTTCACGGCGGGTGCGAGCTCGTTCGGCGGGCTCATCGCGCACGCGTCGCGCCTTCGCGCAGATCGCGTCGTCATCGACGGCGTGCGCGGCGCAGAAGCGCGGGAGGCCCTCGTGGCCCTCGCTTCGCGTGGCGGCGCGACGCTGCTCGGCGTGCGCGCGGTCTCGCACTCCGCGGTGCTCGAGCACCTCGAGGCGCTCGCGAGCCTCGGCGGCGGCAAGGACGGAGTCGCGGCGCTCATCGGCGCCTCGGTCCACGTCGTCGTGCGCATGTCGCGCGGCGCCGATGGAACGCGACGCGTCGAGTCGATCGCAGAGCTCGGCACCGAAGGTCTCGTGGAGCTCTTCGAGCTCGGCGAGAACGGCTTCGCATCGAGCGGCTATCGCCCGAGCTTCATGCAGGGCTGATCGCCGTCCGCTCTTCTCGACGCAGGGCTGATCGCGTCCGCTCTTCTCGACGCAGGGCTGATCGCCGTCAGCTCTTCTCGAAGAGGCTCTCGAGCACGTCGCGGCGGAGCTTGCCCGTGGGCTCGCGCGGCAGCGCCTCGAGCACGCGCATGCGGCGTGGCAGCACGACGGGCTCGAGCCATCGCAGGAGCTCCTTGCGCAGGGCGTCGATGCCCAGCAGCAGTCCCTGGGCGTCCTTGCCGGCGACGACGGCGCGCGTCTCGTGCCCGCGCGCGCCGCCGACCTGCACGGCCCACACGCACGCGTCGGTCACGCCGGGGATCGCGAGCAAGCGCGCCTCGATCTCCTGGAGGGAGACGCGCGTGCCGCCGACCTTCACGACTCCGTCGGCGCGGCCGAGGTGCGCGAAGCGGCCACCGTCGAGGACCACGATGCGATCGGCCGAGACGTAGGGCACGGGCGCGCTCGCGTCGACGAACGGAGAGAAGACCTCCATGCGTCCGCCCTCGCCCTCGCGCACGACCACGCCCGGCAGCGGGGCGAAGGCTTCGGCGCTCTGCCCCGCGGTGGCGACCGCCGTCCGGTGTCCGATGCCGCCCGTCTCCGAGCTGCCGAGCACCTCCGTCACGCGCCAGCCGAAGCGCTCGGCGAGCATCACGGACACGGCCTCCGGCAGCGCTGCGCCCGACGAGAACACGCGCCGCGGCGCAGGGACGAACGCCTCGCGCTCGAGCACCTCGAGGCTGCGCAGGTGCGCCGGCACGCTGACGAGCACGTTCGCGCGCTCGGCGCCGTAGATCGCCGCGAGCGGCGCGGCGTGCAGCGAGGTCTCGCGCACGAACGACGCGCCCGACACGAGCGGCACGAGGAGCCCGAAGAGCAGGCCGTAGATGTGGTGCGGCGGGACCGTCGCGAAGACGTGATCTCCGAGCCCGATCGAGAACGTGCTCGCGAGCGCTTCGGCCTCGCCGAGCAGCTGACCGGCCGTCTTGGGGCAGCGCAGCGGCGTGCCGGTCGAGCCCGACGTGTAGACCACGACGATCTCGCGGCTGGCCTCGATGGGTCCGAGCGCCAGCGGGGCTGCGTCGCTCCGGGGCTCGGTGAGGCACGCGCGCACGTCGAGGCCCGGCACCTCGTCCTGGTCGTGCAGCACCGTGCGCACGGCCTCTTGTTGTCGGAGCGCGCGGATCATCTCGGGCTGCGTGCTCGGCGGAAGCGCCACGACGAGGCCGCGCGACAGCGCCGCCAGGAGCGCACACGCGAAGCGATAGCGATCGTGGCAGACCACGAGCACCTGCTCGCCGGGCCTGCGCGCCGACGCGAGCTCGGCCGCCACGGCGCTCGCGTCCCGCAAGAGCGCGGACCCATCACGATCACGCGTGATCGCGACGCTCGGCCCGTGCTTCGCGAGCAGCGTGAACGACGCGCTCAACGCCGCATCCGTCCCGACATCGCGGTCGTCACGAACGTGTTGCGCGGCCAGTGTCGGTACCACTCCCCGACGATCACCGGATCGCCCGAGGCGTCCTGTTCACCCTGAGAGCGGCCGTACACGCGCACGAGCGAGCCCTGCCACAGGCGATCGGTGCCGCTCGAGGCGTCCTCGGGGCGGATCGCGATCTGCGCGGTGAACGTGCCGAGCTCGCGCTCCGACACGGTGACGCGACACGAGTCCGCGTACTCCGTCGCGCAGAGATGACGCTCCTGGTGGGCGCGCAGGCTCATGCGCACGCGTGCGGTGCCGCCGGAGATCTCGGGCGGTCCGAGCACCACGCCGAACCACGAGACGTAGGGCTGCTCTTCGGGTCGCGCGCGCCGCACTTCCTCGTAGCTCGCGTCGGCCGATCGCTCCATGTAGGCTCGCTCGCCGTCGATCGGCTCGTAGGCGCGCGCATAGCCGTAGCGCCCGCCGCCGCCGCAGGCCGCGAGCGAGAGGACGAGCGAGAGGCCCAGCAGCGACGAGCGCAGCCAGGGGCGGACGACCGAGGCGCGGAGCGAGGACATGGCGGCCAGAATGCCGGAAGAGCGCGGGTTTTCAAGGTGGGTCCCGAGCGCGAGGTGGGCCCCGACCGCGTTCGTGCTGCTCTCGTGCTGGCTGCTCGCGTGTGGCGGCTTCGGCGTGGAGCAGTACCGAGAGGCCGAGCCCCGCGGCTCGCTCGAGCTGCGGCGGGTCGCTGCCGAGGGCCGGGCCGACCTCGAGGTGCTTCCGCGTCTCGACGGCCGCGGTGAGGTCTCGCTCGAGCCCGGCGCCATCCTGCGCGCGCCGCACGTGGCGCACGTGCAGCTCGTCGAGGGCGCCGACGGCGTGCGCTTGCTGGTGCTGCAGCTCCGTGACGAGGGCCGCGTGCGCCTGCGCGAGGCCACCGAGGGCGAGGCCGATCGTGCGCTCGCGCTCGTCGTCGACGGCCGCGTCGTCGCCACACCGACGGTGCGCGGTGCGCTCGACCAGAACGAGATCGCGGTGCGCGTCGCGCCGGCGGAGATCGACGCGGCCTACGCGGCCCTGCGCGAGTGACGCGAGACGGGCGCACCGCCGCCGTCTCGACGATACTCGCGCGCATGACCGAGCGACCGTTCCGGGTGTTGGGTGTGCAGCAGATCGCGATCGGAGGGCTCGAGCGCGAGCGCATGCGCGCGCTCTGGGTGGACCTCTTCGGCCTGGCGCAGACGGGCAGCTACCGCAGCGAGCGCGAGAACGTCGACGAGATCATCGTCGCGGCGGGCCAGGGCGCGTACGCGATCGAGATCGACCTCATGCAGCCGATCGATCCGAACGGCCGCCCGCGCGTGCACGATCCCGCGCTCAACCACGTGGGCCTGTGGGTGGACGACCTGCGCGCGGCCGTGTCGTGGCTCGAGGCGCAGGGCGTGCGCTTCGCCCCCGGCGGCATCCGCAAGGGCGCCGCGGGCCACGACGTCTGCTTCATCCATCCGCGCGGCGACGACGCCCACCCGCGCGGCGGCGAGGGCGTGCTCATCGAGCTCGTGCAGGCGCCGCCCGACGTGATCGCCGCGCTCTGATCTGCGACCTCGCACCGCGCGAGGCTTCTCGCGCGCGTCCGAAGCTTCTCGCGTGTCGGCCGAAGCTTCTCGCGTGTCGGCCGGAGCTTCGGATGTCTGTGCCGGGCCGATCAGGACAGCAGGCTGCCGGCGATCTGGCTCGCGAGCTTCGGGTCGGCGGTCGGGTGCTTGGCCTTGAGCGCCTTCATGAGCGTGCCCAGGTCCTTCTTGGTCGAGAGACCGAGCTCGGCCTTGAGGGCCTCGATGGCCGCGCGCGTGTCGGCCTCCGAGAGCGCCTGCGGCAAGTAGACCGCGATGACGGCGAGCTGCTTCTCCTCGGCCTCGACGAGGTCCATGCGCCCGCCGCCCTTGAAGCTGTCGATCGCGTCCTTGCGCTGCTTCACGCTCTTCTGCAGCACCGCCAGGGTCTCGGCGTCCTCGATGGGTCGACCCAGCTCCACCTCGCGCAAGAGGAGCTCGCTCTTCACCACGCGCAGCGCGTCGCGGGCCATCTCGTTCTTGTCCAGCATGGCGCGCTTGAGGTCCTGATCGATCCGTTCACGAAGGCTCATGGGGCGCAGCCTACACCCCCGTGCAAAAGCGCGCCGGCCGCACGCGAGGAACGGCTATCTTCGCGCTCCGATGGCCGGCTTGTCCGACGCAGCGCTCACCGCACGCCTCGTGCGGGTCGCGGCGAGCGTGCTCGATGCACCGCTCGCGGCGCTGTTCCGTCTCGATGGCGACAAGGCCACGCTGCTCGAGCGCGTCGTGCGCCTCGAGCAGGCGAGCGAGGTCACGCAGATGACGCTGCCGGCGGCGCGTCTGCGCCTCGACGTGCGCCGCGCCTGGCACGCGGCCTCGCGCACGCGCGCACCGACCGAGCTCGTGGCCTTCCCGAGCTCCACCCGCGTCGCGTGGGCGCTCAGCACTCCGCTCTTCGACGCCAAGAAGAACCAGCTCGGCCTCCTGGTGCTCGCCGACATGCGCGCGCGCGCCGAGAACGATCTCCGCCTCGCCGCCCTCGACGACGTCTGCGAGCTGATGGAGGACAAGCTCACTCCCAAGCCGAGCTCCGATCGGCCCCACCAGCCTCACGCGCGCAACGACGAGCCCACGGGCCGCATCCGCACGTTCGGCGGACCGACGCTCGTGCACCCCGCGGCGCCCGCGGGCCACGCGTCGCCGCCACCGCCGGCGGCTCCGGTCGCGCCCGCCTCGTCCTCCGCGGCGCGGCCTCCGCAGCGCGAGGAGTCCTCGAGCGAGCGCCGCATCCCGTTCGACGCCGTCACGGGACTGCCCGACCGTGCCTCGCTCCTCGAGGAGACCGTGCGTCGCGTCGAGCGCGCGTCCGTGCTGCAGCTCGGCCTCGCGGTGGTGGTCATCGCGCTCGATCGGTTTCGTCGCGTGAACGAGACGCTCGGCCAGAGCGTCGGCGACACCGTGTTGCGACAGGTCGGTGAGCGCCTGCGCGAGTCGGTGGGCGATGCCGACCTCGTCGGCCGCCGCTCGGGCGACGAGTTCATGGTCGTCGTCGCGGACGACGGCTCCCCCGGCGGCGTGCTCGCCCTCGCCGATCGCCTGCAGCAGGCCATCCGCGAGCCGTACCACCTCCACGGTCACGAGCTCACGATCACGGCCTCGATCGGCGTCGCGCGCTTCCCGACCGACTCGAGCGATGCGCAGAGCCTCTTCCGCAGCGCCGACATCGCGCTCGCGCGCGCCAAGCAGTCGGGCCGCGGCAAGCTCGTGGTCTTCGATCGCGCGATGCAGGAGGCCGTGACGACGCGTGCCGAGCTCGAGCGCGAGCTCCGCATCGCCATGCGCGAGGGGCACCTCCTGCTCCACTACCAGCCCAAGTTCCGCGTGAAGGATCGCGCGCTCGTCGGCGCCGAGGCGCTCCTGCGCTGGCGTCATCCCAGCAAGGGGCTCATCAGCCCGGGCCAGTTCATCCCCGTCGCGGAGGACTCGGGCCTCATCGTCCCGATCGGGACGTGGGCGCTCGGCGAGGTCTGCCGGCAGCGCGCGGCCTGGCAGCGCGCGGGGCTCGCGATGGGCCGCGTCTCGGTGAACGTGAGCGCGCTCCAGTTCGCGCGCCCCGACTTCGTCGGCACCGTCACGCGCGCGATGCGCGCAGCCAACGTGCAGGAGGGTCACCTCGAGCTCGAGCTGACCGAGTCGATCGTCATGGACGACGTCGAGCACGTCGCGGCGCGCCTCGGGGAGCTGCGCAAGCTCGGCGTGGCGATCTCCATCGACGACTTCGGCACGGGCTACTCGTCGCTGGCCTACCTCCAGCGCCTGCCGGTGGACGTGCTCAAGATCGATCGCTCGTTCGTGCGTCCTCTCGATCTCGGCGGAGACGAAGCGCGTGGCGCGCACGCGCTGGCCGGCTCGATCGCGACGCTCGCGCGCGGCCTCGGTCTCGAGGTCCTGGCCGAGGGCGTCGAGACGGAGGGTCAGTTCCAGGCGCTCGCGGATCTCGGCTGCGAGGTCATCCAGGGCTTCCTTCTCGGCCGGCCCGTCCCCGCCGCGGATCTCGAGGCGGTCGCGCGTGCCCGCCCCGCCTGAGCCGCCCGCGGTGAGCGAGCCGGTGTCGCTGGCGATCGTGCTCGCGGGCCTCGGTGGCGCCGAGGGCAATGGTGCGCGCCTGGTCGAGCTCGCCGCGCCCCACCTCGCCTCCGTGCAGACGGAGCTCTGCGTGCTCGCGAGCCGACCCCGCTTCGTCGCGCACGAAGGTGCGCTCAGGCGCGCGTCGGGCTTCGTGTTCGTGACTGGCACCTACTGGGACGGCTGGTCGAGCCACCTCCAGCGCTTCCTCGAAGAGGCCACGCCGACCGAGGCCACCGCCCTCTGGCTCGGCAAGCCCGCGGCCATCTGGGTCACCGCGCACTCGGTCGGCGGCAAGGGCGTGCTCTCGCGGCTCACGGGCGTGCTGTCGAGCTTCGGCTGCGCGATCCCGCCGATGAGCGGCCTCGTCGTCACACAGGCCAACGAGCTCGCGCGCGCGGCCGATCCCGAGGCCGCTCGGGACCTCTATGGTCCGGCCGATCTCGAGATCGCCGTGCACAACCTCCTCGAGGCCGTGCAGGGAACCCACCACTACCGCGCGTGGGATGTGGATCGCGCGGATCCGAGCCGTCGCTGGCTCCGCTGAGGCGCGCCGGCCCTGCTCCGACTTCTGGAGGGGCGCGTGCTTGCCCTGACGCGGCGACGAGGCCTGTTATCCTCGCGAGACCGATGAGCGATCCAGGCTCTCCGCCGAGCGTCGTCCAGGGCCGGATCGATCCCAAACGCCCCATCCAGTCGCACCTCGCGCGCGCGCTCCTGCCGCTCGTGCGAGGCCGGCGAACCGGCGCGCTCCAGGTCGCGGTGAGCGTGCCGCGCCCGGCCCGCACCCAGATCGTGATCGTCGAGGGTCAGATCGTCTTCGCCGAGGCGGAGGCCGACGCCTCGCGTCTGCTCCAGCGTTTCGCGGCTCAGGGCGCGCTCGGTGCGCCGCAGGCGATCCGTCTCGAGCGCGAGCTCCTCGAGAACCGCGGCTGGAGCGGCATGGTGCGCGCGAGCGAGCTCGCCGTGACGCACGCGGAGGTGCCGCCGCACGTCGCGCACATGGCGATCTCCGAGGTCGTGCGCGAGCGCGTCTCGAGCGCCCTCCGCGTGCTCGAGGGGGAGTGGGCCTACCGCGACGATCCGCGCGCCGCGTCGGTCCCTCGCTATCCAGTGGCGTTCGAGCGCACGGTCATCGAGGCGCTCGCGCACACGGACGTCGCGCCGGCCTTCGAGCAGGCGCTCGAGCGCTACGCGCGTCACTACCCGCGCCTCGAGGGCGACAGCAAGGAGAACACGACGCTGTTCGGCATGACGCCCGCGCGCTTCCGCACGCTGCGGCTGCTCGATGGCACGCACGCGCTGAGCGAGATCCTGGCGCAGAGCCCCATGGGCACGACCGAGGCGGCGGCGCTCGTCGCGGCGCTCACGATCTTCGAGCGCATCTGGTGGAACGCGACGCCGTCGCCGCGCGCTCCGACCGGCGCGGTCCCCGCGCAGCGCCCGCAGGCCCCCGCGCGACCGCTGACGATGGAGCGGCCGCCCACCGCGATCGAAGAGCTGCGCGCGCTCGAGCACGCGCCCCGCGGGCCCACGCCGCCACCGGCCTCTCACCGAGCCCCCTCGCAGATCCGCATGCCGACGCCATCGCCCGGCGACGGCCGGCCGCTCAGCTCTCCCGGCCACGTGCCGACCCCGGCGCTCGTGCAGGAGCTCTTGCGACGTCACCCCAGTGGGCGTCCCCCCGCGACACAGGCCGCCACTGCGCAGCCGGCGGGCGCGCCGCCCTCGCATCCCGAGACGCTCACGCCGCAAGGTCACTTCGACCGGGGCAAGACACACCTCGCCGCGGGTCGCCTCCACCCCGCCGCCCTCGAGCTCGGGCGCGCCTTCGAGCTCGAGCCCGACAACGTGACCTACAAGCTCCACGCTCGCTTCGCGCGCTACCTCGCGGCGACGTCGGCCGACGAGCGTGCCGCGCTCGCCAAGGAGGTCGGGGCCATGGCCGCGCAGCGCGCGCGCGACGTCGAGACCGACGCCTTCGCGTTCCACGTGATCGGTCGCATCGCCTTCGATCAGGGCGACGACGATCGCGCCCGCAAGGCCTTCCGCGCGGCCGAGCGCAACGATCCCAAGGACGTCGAGACACAGCGCTACCAGCGCCTGCTCGTCGCCCGCCAGAAGAAGTGAGAGACCGAGGAGAATCGACCAGTCGACTCGCCGGGGAGCGTGGAGTGGGGGATCGGGGGAGTTGCTCCCCCCTGCCGCGCCGAAGGCGCGAGAAACACTGAGTCAGCGTCGCAGCGCGACGAGCTCTTCGGGGAGCGAGCTCGCGATGCGCAGGGTGCGCCGCGTCGCGGGGTGCGAGAAGCTCACCGAGGATGCGTGGAGCGCATGGCGCGAGAGGCCCGGCACGAAGGGGCCGCCATAGAGCGTGTCGCCGAGCAGCGGCGCGCCGACGTGCGCCAGGTGCGCGCGCACCTGGTGTCGAAACGCGTGCGGGGCGCGCAGCTCCACCTCGAGCGCGCGTGGGTGGCGCGTGATCGACACGATCTCGGTGCGCGCCGGCCGCGCGTCGCCGGCGAGCTCGATCGCCACCACGCGCCGCGGATCGCGCGGATCGTTCGCGAGCGGCACATCGATCACCTCGCCCTCGCGGAGCGCGCTCGCGCCATCGACGAACGCCACGTAGCGCTTGTCGATGCGGTCGGCCTCGAGGTCCTCGCGCAGCGCCTCGAAGCTCGCCGCCTCGCGCGCCACGATCAGCACGCCGCTCGTGCCCGTGTCGAGGCGGTGCACGATGCCGGGCTCTCGCGCGCGGTAGCCGACGAAACAGGTCTCGGGCCAGCGCGCGACGACGAAGCTCGCCGCGGTGCCGATCTCGTCGGGACGCAGCGGGTGGCTCGGCACGCCCGCGGGCTTGTCGATCACCGCGACCTGCTCGTCCTCGTGGAGCACGCGGATCGGCACGCTCGCGTCGGGCAGCGCGGGGAAGTCGCTCGGCACGGGCGCCTGCGCGAGCGTGATGCGATCGCCCGAGGCGATGCGGTCGCCCTTGCGCGCGCGCCGGCCGTTGAGGCGGATCGTGCCGTTCTCGAGCATCTCCTGCGCGCGTCGCCGCGACAGGCCCGGCACGCGCCGCGCGAGCACCACGTCCAGGCGTGTGCCCGCGTCCTCGCGCAGCGCCTCGAGCTCCATGTACGGAGCCTGCGCCTCCCGGATCAACCCGCGACCTCGAGCCCGTGCGCCTGTCGCACGCCGATCACTCGAAGAGCCCCCGCAGCTTCTCGAAGAAGCTCTTCTGCTGCGGGTGGACTTCCTCGCCGAACTCCGCGGCGAGCTCCTCGATCAACTTGCGCTGCTTCTTCGTGATCTCCTGCGGGACCTCGACGAGGATCGTCACGAGCTCGTCGCCCTTGCCCGCGCCGCCGAGCACCTCGATGCCCTTGCCGCGCAGGCGGAAGATCTTTCCGGACTGCGTGCTCGGCGGGATCTTCATCTTCACCTTGCCCTCGAGCGTGGGCACGTCGATCTGCGTGCCGAGCACGGCCTCGGGGAAGCTGATCGGCACCGTGACCTTCACGTCCGCGCCCTCGCGCGCGAAGAGCGGATGCTCCTTCACGACGATGCGCACGTGGAGGTCGCCCGGCGGGCCGCTGTTGCGCCCGCGCTCGCCCCCGCCGCGCAGCGATCGCACCGCGCCGTGCTCGACGCCCGGCGGGATGCGCACGAGCACCTCCTCGGCGGCGGCCACGACCGAGCGGCCCTTGCACGTCGGACACGGGGACTCGACCTTCTTGCCCGAGCCTCCGCACGACGAGCACGGCCGCGACGCGGAGAAGAAGCCTCGCTGGAAGCGCACCTCCCCGGTGCCCGCGCACGCCGCGCAGCGCTCGACGCGCGTGCCGGGCGCGGCGCCCGTCGCGTTGCACGCGGCGCAGTCGCGCAGGCGCTCCACCGAGAGCGTCTTCTCGGCGCCGAGCGCGGCCTCCTCGAAGCTCACCGCGAGCTCGACCTCGAGGTCCTGGCCTTGCCGCGCGCGCCGCGTGGCGCCTTGGCCGAAGACCTCGCCCATGAGGCCCTCGAGCATCTCGCCGACGCCGCGGAAGTCGATCCGCTCGAAGCCTGGGTCGCTGCCACCGCCGCCGCCGAAGCCCGCGTGACCGAAGCGGTCGTAGCGCTTGCGCTTCTCCACGTCGAAGAGCACCGCATACGCCTCCGACGCTTCCTTGAACCGCTCTTCGGCCTGCGGATCGTCGGGGTTCTTGTCGGGGTGCAGCTGCTTGGCGAGGTTCCGGTAGGCCTGCTTGATCTCGTCCTGCGTGGCCGAGCGGGGGACACCGAGCACGTCGTAGTAATCGCGCTTCTGAGCCATTCGCCTTCCGCCGCGAGCATACCGGTCCCGCGGCCCGGCGCGAAGCACGTCGATCTGCTCGGCCAGGTGACGAGCGAGGCGGCGCACCTCCGCCGCCGAACGGCCGTGGATCGACCAAACCTGACACCCTCCTGACAGCTCTGCGGGGCGCCGGGGCTACCGCCCTCCCGGGCGCGCGTTCATCCTCCCGAGCCGCACCGGAAGGACACGCCATGGCCCACGAGCGCTTCGAGCTGGTCTCCACGATGACGCCCAAGGGCGATCAGCCCAAGGCCATCGAGGCCCTCGTGAAGGGCGTCGAGGGCGGCGAGAGCCGTCAGGTGCTGCTCGGCATCACGGGCTCGGGCAAGACCTTCACGATCGCGAACGTCATCGCGAAGACCCAGCGCCCCGCGCTGATCATCGCGCCGAACAAGACGCTGGCCGCGCAGCTCTACGGCGAGATGAAGGAGCTCTTCCCGAACAACGCCGTGGAGTTCTTCGTCTCCTACTACGACTACTACCAGCCCGAGGCGTACGTCCCGACGAGCGACACCTACATCGAGAAAGACGCGATCATCAACGACAAGATCGATCGCATGCGCCACGCGGCCACCGCGGCGCTGCTCTCTCGCGAGGACGTGATCATCGTCGCGTCGGTCAGCTGCATCTACGGCATCGGCTCGCGCGACGCGTACGTCGAGATGCTCGTGATGATCGAGAAGGGCATGACGATCTCGCGCGACGTGCTCCTCAGGAAGCTCGTCGACGTGCAGTACGAGAGGAACGACTACGACTTCTCGCGCGGCACCTTCCGCGTGCGCGGCGACGTCGTCGAGGTCTTCCCGGCGAGCGAGGAGTCCAAGGCCATCCGCATCGAGATGTGGGGCGACGA
Organism: Sandaracinaceae bacterium; assembly: GCA_044376125.1. Lineage (GTDB taxonomy): Bacteria > Myxococcota_A > Polyangia > Polyangiales > Sandaracinaceae > JAFLCL01. The sequence goes on along the minus strand of JBILLJ010000102.1, from coordinate 3,937 downwards.
GATCGAGCGCATCGCCGAGATCGATCCCATCCGCGGCAAGGTCCTGCGCGAGCTGCCCAAGTACGCGATCTTCCCGGCCTCGCACTACGTCACGCCCGAAGAGGAGCGCCGCCGCGCCGTCGAGACGATCAAGGTCGAGCTCCAGGAGCGCCTCTCGCAGCTCTCGAACGAGATGAAGCTCGTCGAGAAGCAGCGCCTCGAGCAGCGCACGCTCTACGACCTCGAGATGCTCGAGCAGACCGGCTTCTGCCACGGCATCGAGAACTACTCGCGCCACTTCTCGGGCCGGAAGGCGGGCGAGCCGCCGCCGGTGCTCGTCGACTACTTCCCGCGGAACTTCCTCCTCATCCTCGACGAGTCGCACCAGACGGTCCCGCAGATCGCGGCGATGTTCCGCGGCGACCGCAACCGCAAGGAGGTCCTGGTCGACCACGGCTTCCGGCTGCCGTCAGCGATGGACAACCGCCCGCTCAAGTTCGAGGAGTTCTGGGAGCGCGCGGGCCAGACGATCTTCGTGTCGGCCACGCCGGGCGAGTGGGAGCTCGACGAGACGCAGGGCGAGTTCGTCGAGCAGGTGATCCGGCCCACGGGGCTCATGGACCCGGTGATCCACGTGCGGCCCGTCGGCTCGCAGGTGGACGATCTCCTCGGCGAGATCCGCGAGCGCGTGAAGAAGAACGAGCGCGTGCTCGTGACCACGCTGACCAAGCGCATGGCCGAGGATCTCACCGAGTACTACGCGGAGCTCGGCGTGAAGGTCCGCTACCTCCACTCGGACGTCGACACGCTCGAGCGCATCGAGATCCTGCGCGATCTGCGCCGCGGCCTCTTCGACGTGCTCGTCGGCATCAACCTCCTGCGCGAGGGCCTCGATCTGCCCGAGGTCTCGCTCGTGGGCATCCTCGACGCCGACAAGGAAGGGTTTCTCCGCAGCCCGCGCTCGCTCATCCAGACGATCGGCCGCGCCGCCCGCAACGTGAACGGCCAGGTGATCATGTACGGCGACAAGATCACCGACGCGATGAAGCGCGCGATGGAGGAGACCGATCGACGCCGCAAGATCCAGGCGGACTACAACACGCTGCACGGCATCACGCCGGAGACGACCAAGCGCGCGGTGCTCGACATGGGCGATCTGTCGAGCGGCACGAGCGACTGGATGCCCGCGCCGAGCGCGATGGGCGCGCTCGAGGGCAAGGCGATCGACCCGAGCAAGCTCTCGGCGCAGGCCCTGGCCGATCACATCGAGGAGCTGCGCAGCGAGATGATCACGCTCGCCGAGGCGCTCGAGTTCGAGCGCGCCGCCAAGCTGCGCGACCGCATCGTCGAGCTCGAGCAGAAGCTCGACGCCCACCCCGACGCGAATCGGCCGCGCGACAAGAGCGCGCGCGCCGACCGCAAGAGCGACGTCGCCCCCAAGCCCGCGCCCCGCAAGGGCGCCGAGGGCGCACCGAAGAAGGCCCGCGCCAAGCGCTGACGGCGTTTTTTCTCCGCCGACGCAACAAGGGCGGGCAGGTGCCGACAACGGGGCTTTCGCGGCGACGTGCCGCTCGGAGAAGCCCCATGAACGTCGGTTCCATTTCTCGGTCCCAGGCCCTCGACACCACCCAGCCCCTCGCGCCTGCGTCCTCGCCGGACACTGCGCCCATCGACCTGAGCCGCGACGTCGCGGATCACGGTCCGTCGGTCACCACACACGACACGAGCGGCGCTGCCGCGATCGCCCGTCCGCCCGCGGCGCGCGTCTTCGTCGATCCGCAGATCCATCGCGCCGCCGAGGCCTTCGCGCGCGGTGGGCTCGGCGGTCTCGACACGTTCCTCCAGCAGCATCCCGCCGATGCGCGCTGGCTCCTCTCGGTCTCGCGCGACGAGCTGACGGCGGGCCTGCGCGCGGACCTCGCGACGCGCCCGGGCTACGGTCACTTCCTCGGCTCGGTCGAGGCCTACCGCGACGCGGCGGCGATCGACGCGCACCTGGCGGACGTCACGCAGCCGCAGATCCGCGAGGCCGTGCGACAGGTTGCGGTCGGCCGCATCGACGCGATGAGCCACGCCCTCGAGTCGACGCCGATCGACGCCATGGTCCAGGCCCTGCGCAGCGCGCCCGCCGGCTCTCCGCTCGCCGAGCTCCGCACAGCCCTCGATCTGCCCGGCAACTCGATGGACCGCGAGCGCGTCGAGCACTGGGTGCGCACCTCGCGCGAGGAGCTGCACGCGCTGCGCGACACCGTGATGGGGCAGTCGTGGATGCCCGAGGAATTCCCCGGCTCCATGGCCGCCGTGCAGCGCACGATGGGCCTCGAGCGCGCGACGCCCGGCTCGATCGCGGGCGAGGCGCTCTTCCGCGGACACCACGGCGCCGACGCGCGCGCCCACGCACACGAGACTGCGATCGACACGACGCTCGTCGCTGCCGAAGGCACCGAGGTCGCTCTCCACGCTGCGCATGTCGTCGCGCACGGTGGGCTCGGGGCGATCGCTCTCGACACGGCGCTCGTGGCCTCGACGGGTGGTGTGGCCATCGGCCTCGCGGGCCTCGCGTTCGGCTACGCGCTCCACCACCAGATCGAGCACGATCGCGCGGAGCGCACCGAGACCGCCGCGGCGCTCGGTCTCTGAACGTCGGGCGAGCCAGATCTCGCCGTGAGCGAGACCCTGCCGTGAGCACGAGGCTCGCCGCCTGCCACACTCGAGCCCTCTGGACGGAGCGATCGACGAATGCTGCGCACACGACCGGAGCGATGTCCTCTCTGCGGCCACGACGTGCGCGGTGTCGTGCGCTGCGAGGGCTGTGGCGAGCGCCTGCTCGTCGCGGGTGATCCCGCACCTCCGCCCGCGCCGGTGCGTCGAGCGCTCGGTGGTGCGGGCTCGGTGATCGCGGGCGTGACGTTCGGCATGGGTGTCGCGGTCGCGGCGGCCATGAGCCCGCTCGTGGCGCTCGGTCTCGTCGCGGCGGTCCCCGTCGCGGCGGGCAGCGCGGGCCTCGTCTCGCGGCTCGCCAAGCGGCGACGCGAGCGTGCGTGGCAAGCGCGGGCGCGACAGGCCCCGCCTGAAGAGACGTCGATCGGCGAGGCGCGGCAGGCGCTCGCGGCCGACCCGAGCGCGGTCGTCACGGTGCGAGGCCGCGTGCACCTCGAGATCCCCGTGCTCGAGGGGACCGATCACGCCGTCGCGCGCGGCACCGCGGGCCGCTTCGTCGTGTACACGAGCGATGGCGAGGCGCTCGTCGACGACGATCGTCTCGAGGTGTCTCCTTCGCTCGTCGTGCGCGACGGCGACGTGCTCGAGGTGACCGGCCCCGCGCGCCTGGTCACCGAAGACGCGAGCGGTGACTACCGCGCCGTGCGCGCCCGCATCGTCTTCTCCGGCACGGCCGAGTCGCCCCTGCGCATGCAGGTGCCCTGAACGCCCGACGCGGCGCGGGCGACGGTGCGGAGGCCGTGGCGGTCGCCGCGTGTGCTCGGTCGCGAGCTGGGCAGTCGAGCAGAGCGCCGTGGCGGCCGGCACGTCGGCGCACGACTGGGAGGTCGAAGTGCTCGCAGCTCCCCTCGATCCTGCCGGGAGCATTCGCGTTCACGTCGTCGCGAACAGCGCGCGGCGTGTACTCGGCGACCGTGTTCGGCGGTCTCTCGCAACTGCGCGCATTGCATGAGGCGTCGCGACGCTCGGAGCTGTCCTTCTCCGCATGCCGTCAGCGCGCGGTTCACATCGTGAGCTCGAGGGTCTCTACGAGGAGCACGCGAAGCAGCACGCCGCTTCGAGGGGAGAGGCTCGGCGCGCGATGGCTGTGGCTCGCGCCGCGACGGTGCGGACGCCGTGGCGATCGCCGCGTCTGCGCTCCGTGCGCTCGCTGCGTTGCTGGCAGTCCCAGAGCGCCGTGGCGGCCGGCACGCACGTGCGCGACCGCGAGGTCGAGGTGCTCACATCTCCCCTCGAT
>JBILLJ010000111.1:0-30420 GCA_044376125.1 Sandaracinaceae bacterium | reverse complement strand
CCTAGCGGATCCCGTCGTCATGCGGGAGCCGAGTGCAGCCCACGTACCGGCCTCGGAGCCCACGAAACACAGCGAATCAGGGCCTCGTCTGGCGGACTGGCGCGCCACCCCCCTGGCGGACGCCACCTGTGATGCGAGCGCGATCAGCGCTCGGTCGTCGTCGTCTCGGCGCGCGCCTCGCTCGCCGGGCTCGCGCGGGAGGGCTCGTCGCTTCGGTACCAGCGATCGATCGCCCACACCGTGAGCGCGCCGTAGACGAGGCCGAGCAGCGTCCCGACGCCGACGTCGGTCGGGTAGTGCATGCCGTTGTGAACGCGCGAGAAGGCCATGAAGAGCGCGAACGCGACGCCGAGCGGCCAGCTCCGCGGGTAGTGCCACACGAGCACGGCGACGAGCGCGGCCGTCGTCGCGGCGTGGCTCGACGGGAACGACGAGTCCTCGAAGCGGTAGCCGATCGGCACGATGGCGTCGGGATGCGCGACCCAGGGGCGCAGGTGCTGATCGAAGAAGACGAGCAGGGCGTGCTTGAGCAAGAGCTCGGTCACCACCGCGTGGATGGCGAGCGCCGCGAAGACCGCGGCCGTGACGCGTCGCGCGCGCCTGCGATCGAGCAACCACGCGAGCCCGACGATCCCGAGCCACAGGGCGACGAGGAAGGGCACGTCGCACACGATCTCCGTCACACGGTCGATCGTTCCAGCGCCCAGTCGGTTGATCGTCACCGCGAGCTCTCGGTCCATGTCGATGCGAGCGTACGCGATCGGCCCGCTGGCATCTCCCCGCGCGCGCGCTCCGAGGCGCCGGTTCGTCAGCCCCGCTTGCGCGCGGCCTTCTTGATCGCTCGCTCCAGCTTGCTCGTGAGCTGGTCGGCGCGCACGGGGCGCGAGACCACGTCGCTCACACCGAGCGCGACCATGCGCGCCACGAGATCGAGATCGTCGGCGGCGCCGTCGGTGAGCACCGGCTTGCCGTAGGAGAGGAGGTGCGTGAGCACCACGTCGCCCTGCTCGGGCGCGAAGATCGCCACGGCCTCGGCCGGCACGGGAGGCTCTCTCACGGGCACGGGCGTGAGGCCGTTCGCGCGGAGCGCGAGCGCGACCTCGTCCGAGATCGTGCCGACGATCGCGACGGGTCGCCCTTCTGGAACGTCACGAGGGACCTCGCGGTAGGTCGCGGCCTCGCCGCCGAGCTTGGGCGCGGGTGCGTCGACGGTGGGGATCATGCGCGCCGCGCGACCCTCGAGCATCTGTGCGGGACGCCCTCGCTCGCGTCCCCCGGTGCGCATGTCGGAGAGGCGCTCCACCACCTCGCGCGCGCTCGGCCGCGCGTCGGGCGGCTTGGCGAGCATCGCGAGCACGAGCTCCTCGAGCGCGTACGGGATCGCGAGGCCCTGTCCGCGCTGGCTCGGTGGCTGCGGCGGCTCGAACGAGTGCTTCACGAGCAGCTGGAGCGATGGACCGTCGAAGACCGGCTCGCCACAGAGCATCTCGTAGAGCATGCAGCCGAGCGCGTAGACGTCGGACGCGATGCCGACGTTCTTTCCCGCGCACTGCTCGGGCGACATGTACGCGGGCGTGCCCGCGATGACGCCTTCCTTCGTGAGGCGCCGCGCGTCCTCGCGCTCCTCGATGTAGCCGAGGCCGAAGTCCACGACGACGACGCGATCGGAGCCGTCGAGGTTCTGCTCGAGGAAGACGTTCTCGGGCTTGAGGTCACGGTGCACGAGGCCGATCGCGTGGGTCGCGACGAGCACGTCGGCCATCTGGCGCGCGATGTCGATCGCGCGAGCGGGCGGCGAGAGCGGGCGTCCCTCGAGGTGACGGCGAAGCACCGAGCCGACCAGGCGCTCCATGACGAGGAAGAAGCGGCCGGCCTCGTCGCGCCCGAAGTCGAAGATCTTCACGACGCCGGGGTGATGGAGCGCCGCGGTGACGCGCGCCTCGCGCTGGAAGCGCGCCACGGCCTCGCCCTTCCGGTCGTCGGTCGGCAGCATGACCTTCACCGCGACCGGTCGGTTCAGGTCGATCTGCGTGGCCTGGTAGACCGCGCCCATGCCGCCCTCGCCGAGGATCGACTCGAGGCGATAGCGCCCCGCGAGCACGTCGCCGAGCTTGGCCGCGCTCGTCACGAGCGCACCTCCCAGAGGCGCACGGGCGTCTTCCAGCCGGTGAGCACGTGCTCGCCCGCGTCGACGAGCTCGAAGGCGTCTCCCGCCGCGGCACGCACGGCCTCGGTGACGAGGATCTGCGAGGGGCGCGCGATCGCCTCGAGGCGCGCGGCGAGGTTCACCGTGTTGCCGATGGCCGTGTACTCCATGCGCTTCTCGGAGCCGATGTTGCCCACGACGGCCTCGCCCGTGTGCACACCGATCGCGAGCTCGAGCGTGACGCCGTACTTCGAGCGCCAGCGCTCGTTGCCCTGCTCGAGCCAGGCTTGCATGTCCTCGGCCGTCTCGAGCGCGAGCCGCACGTGATCGGCCTGGTCCCCCGGCGCGTTCCAGAAGGCCATCACGCAGTCGCCGATGAACTTGTCGACCGTGCCGCCGTGCTTGAACACGATCTGCGTGAGGATGGTGAAGAGCTCGTTGAGCATCGCGACGGTGGCTTCGGGCGGAAGCCGATCCGTCAGCGGCGTGAAGCCGACCACGTCCGCGAAGAGCACGGTGATCGCGCGCTTGGTGCCGCCGAGCTTCATGTCGGCCTCGCGCCGCACGATGCGCTCGACGAGCTGCTCGGGCACGTAGCGGCCGAGGTCGGTGCGCACGGCGACCTCGTGTCGGATGCGCGCCTCGCTCTCCTCGAGATCGTGCGCCGCCTGGTTCATCGCGTGTCCGAGCACCGCGAGCTCGTCGCGCGTGCCGACGGTGACGCGCTCCTCGAAGCGGCGGCGCGCGAGCGCGTCGGCGTAGCGCGTGAGCGCGGCGACCGGCTTGCTGATCGAGCGCGCGAGCACGAGGCCCAGGAGCAGCGCGACGAGGATGGCCGCCGCGACCGTGACGCCGATCAGCATCCGCATGCGCTCGAGCGACGCGTACGCGACCGACTGCGGGATCTGCGCGACGAGAGCCCAGGGGCGGCCTTCCATGCCCGCCACCGTGCCGAGCATCGGTGTGCCGTCGCTCGCGGCGTACTCACCGGCCTGGCTGAGCACGGGGCCGATCATCTCGGCGGTCACGTCACGGAGCAGGCCATCGTGGCGCTCCTCGCGCGCGACCGCACGCGCCGCACGCGGATGCGCGATGAGACGCAGGCCCGCGTCGACGACGAAGATCGCGTCCTCGGTGCCGGCGAAGTGCTCGCGCGCCAGGCGCTCGACGCGCGCCTGCACCGCGGCGAGCGGCACGGACGAAGCCACGAAGCCGGTCGTCGCGTCACCGACCCGCACGCGCACGACCACGAGCGCGCGGAGACCGCCTTCGCTCGGCGTGATGTCGCCCAGTCCCACGTGGAGGCGCTCGACGTCGGCGCGCAGCGACTCGGGCAGGCTCGGGGGCACGGTCACGCCACGCACGGCCTCTTCCTCGACGACCACGATGCGCTCGCCGCTCGCGTCGTAGAGCGCGACGTGATCGATCGAGGTCCGGCCCTCCACCTCGGACTGGATCACGTGGAGGCGCGTCTCGTCGTCGAGGCGCGAATCGGCGAAGAGGCGACTGACCGCGCCGAGATCGTCCTCGGCGCGCACGAGCTCGGTGTCGATCGTGCGCGCGAGGTCGTCGAGCGCGAGGATCTGCGCGCCACGGTGCAGCTCCTCCACGGCCGCGCGGTTCACGTCCACGAGGAGCACGCCCACGACGGCGAGGGGCACGACGGCCAGCACGCACGCCATGAGCGCGAGCTTGAGGAGGAGCGGCGCCCGCACCTTGGGCGCGGGAGGAGGCGAGGGCTGGCTCATGGCGCGCGAGTATATCGAGGGCTCTCGCCGCGCTGTTCACTCGCGCGCGCCCCGTCGTTCGCGTCGGGCGCCGCGCTCGATCGCGTGCGCGTCAGGCGCCGCGCTCAATCCGGCCCATGCGCCCGGACTCGTAGTCCTCGAAGGCCTGGAGCAGCTCCTCGCGCGTGCTCATCACGAACGGCCCGTAGCGCGCCATCGGCTCGCGCAGGGGCTGGCCCGCGATCACGAGCAGGCGGGCCGCCTCCTTCGCGTCGCCGTCGTTCGCGAGCTGCAGCGCACCGCCCTCGCCGAAGACCGCGCAGCCGCCGTCCGGGACCGCGTGCCGCGTACCACCGACGCGCGCGCGGCCGCCGAACACGTACACGAAGCCGCGAAAGCCCTCCGGCAACGCGAGCTCCACGTCCGCGCCCGGCTCGAGGGTCCAGTCGAGGTACGCGATCGGCGTGCGCGTCTCGATCACCGCGCTCGCGCCGAGGGCCTCGCCCGCGATCACCGTGACCTTCGCCTTGCCGTCGGCGCTCCGGGCGCTCGGCAGCTTCGCGGCCGAGATCTCCTGGTAGCGAGGCGCCATCATCTTGTCGCGCCGAGGCAGGTTCACCCAGAGCTGGAAGCCGTGCATGCGGCCTCCCTCGCGCTGCAGGCGCCGCGAGGGCATCTCGCTGTGCACGATGCCGCGGCCCGCGGTCATCCACTGCACGTCGCCGGGGCCGAGCTTGCCGCGATGTCCCGCGGAGTCTTCGTGCTCGGCCTCGCCCTCGAGGAGGTACGTCACCGTCTCGAAGCCACGGTGCGGGTGATCCGGCGCACCGACCGCGCGACCGGGCGCCGTCTCGATCGGCCCCATCTCGTCGAGGAGGAGGAACGGATCGAGCTGCTCGATCCCGCCGACGGGGAAGGGCCGCCGCACGACGAAGCCTCCACCTTCGACGGTGCGAACGGACGGGATCACGCGGAGGACGTCACGGGGCTTGGCTGTGCTCGAGGTCATGGCGGCTCACGATGCGTCGTCGAGCGTCCTTCGCAGCGTGCGTCGCGCGCAACGGGCGGTTGCGCGACGCGCGCTCGGTCGCGGCCGCTCGCGCGTCGGCCGCGTCAGCGGTGCAGGCCGTGGTAGTCGGTGAGCAGCACGTCGTAGGCCCGCTGCGCGGGGATGAGCGCGCCGTACGCGGCGGCCGCCGACCGGTAGCGGGTGTCCTCGCGCACGGCGCGCGCGATGCGGAGGAGCTCCACGAGGAGGGCGTTGGCGTCGTTCACGTAGGTGCCGTCGACGCCGGTCACGTCGGGGGATCGCAGCGCGTCGATCGCCGCCTGCGCGTGCGTGACCGCGTTCCAGAGCGCGGCGGCATCGGGACAGTCGAGGCGCACGCGCGAGCCGTCGCGCATCGGATGGATGCGTGCGACCTCGAGCGAGGCCTCCCCGAGCCAGCGCTGCGCGTCTTCGGTCAGGAATGCCCCGCGCTGCGACGGATCGCTCTCGAGCAGCGCGGCGCGTGCGGTGACGGTGCGCTGCTCGAGGCGCCTCACTTCCACGCGGAGCTCGCGATCGGCGGGCTCGAAGCTCTCGAACGCGAGGAGCATCTCGCCGTGGAGCGCGCGGCCACGCTCTCCGCCGTCGTCGCGCCAGCTCTCGCGCTCGTAGTAGAAGCGGACGTCCTGCCCCGTGCGCACGAGCGTCTCGAGGGCGACGAGATACACACGCGCGCGCAGGTCGAGCTCGGCCGCCTCGGGCCTGAGCGTGCTCGCATGCTCGATCGAGGTGCGGCAGCCCCGCACGCTCTGGAAGTGCAGCCAGTTGAGCGAGCTCGGGTTCGACCACTCCGTGTGGCTCGGGCGCTCGCCTTCACCCATGCGATCGACGTAGCCGCTGCGCGCGCGATCGAGGTGCTCGCGCGAGTAGATCGCGAGACACGAGCTCTGGATGTCCGCGACCTTGTCCCACGCGAGGAGATCCTCGTTCACCGCGGGCGCGCTCGCTTCGGGGACGAGCGCGAGCGGTGTCGGCGCGGTCGCGGGCACGGGGGCGGGCGGCGGGGGCATGGGCGCCGTTGCCGTCACGGGCGGTGCCGCCGTCGGCATCGGCGTCGGTGTGCCGAAGCAACAGCCCGCGGCGCCGCCGCTCACCACGAGCCACAGCGCGACGCACGGGCCCGGCGGACGCAGCGCCGAGAACGGCGACGCGCGCCGACGGTCGCGGCGCTCGGCCTGGGCCGGCACCGAACCGTGGCGCGCGCGTGAGGCCGTCACGACCCTGGTCTCGTCAGCGGTTGGCGATGTGGATCGCTTCGCCGAGCGCGTGCTTGAAGCTCTCCATCATCGACTCGCTGAGCGTCGGGTGCGGGTGGATCGTGAGGCCCACGTCCTCCGCGTATGCGCACATCTCGATCGCGAGCGCGGCCTCGCTGATGAGGTCCGAGGCCTCGGGACCGACGATGCCCACGCCGAGCACCTCGTGCGTCTCGGCGTCGATGATCGACTTGATGAAGCCGTCGGTCTGGCTGACCGCCATCGCGCGGCCCGACACCGAGAACGGGAACTTGCCGATGCGGACCTTCTTGCCCTGTGCCGCGGCTTCCTTCTCGCTGAGGCCGACCGTCGCGATCTCGGGCTCGGTGAAGATGGCCGCGGGCATCGCGCGCCAGTCGCGCGCGGCCTTGTGGCCCGCGATCACCTCGGCGGCGATCTCGCCCTCCTTGCTGGCCTTGTGCGCGAGGTAGCCGCCGCCGATCACGTCGCCGATGGCGTAGATGCCGGGCACGTTCGTCTTGAACTGATCGTCGACGACGATGTGGCCGCGGTTGTCGAGCTTCACGCCCAGCGCCTCGAGGCCGATGTCCTTCGAGTTCGGCTTGAAGCCGATCGAGCAGAGCACGCGCTCCGCCATGATCTCGCGCGTCTTGCCGTCCGGGCCCTCGACGACGACCCTGGCCTTGTCACCCACGCGCTCGACCTTCTGCGCCTTGGTCTTGAGCAGCACCTCGCCGCCCGCCTTGGTGAACGTGCGCTCGACGACCTTCACGAGGTCGAGGTCGGTCGCGCCGAGCAGCTGATCGAGCAGCTCGACGACGATCACCTTCATCCCGAGCTTCTGGTAGACCATCCCGAGCTCCATCCCGATCACGCCGCCGCCGACGATGACCATCGTCCCTTCGGCCTTCGTGAGCGAGACAGCCTCCTTGGCCGTGATCACGACCTCGCCGTCGAGCGGGATGGTCGGGAGCTTGATGACCTCGGCGCCCGTCGCGACGATGATGCCCTTGGTCGCGTCGAAGGCCTCCTTGGTGCCGTCCGCCTTCGTGACCTCGACGGTGCGGTTCGAGAGCAGCTTCCCGCTGCCCTTCACGATCTCGCCGCCGGCGCCCTTCACGAGCGAGCCCACGCCCGTGGTGAGCTTCTTGACGATGCCGTTCTTCCACTCCTGCATCTTCACGAGGTCGACCGACACACCGCTCACGGTGATGCCCATGGCCGAGGCCTTGTGGGCCTTCTCCACGAAGCCCGAGGCCGCGATGAGCGCCTTGGAGGGGATGCAGCCCCAGTTGAGGCACACGCCGCCGACGTCGGCCTTCTCGATGCAGAGCGTCTTGAGGCCGAGCTGGCCGCAGCGGATCGCCGCCACATATCCGCCGGGGCCGCTGCCGATCACGATCACGTCGTAGGTCTTGTTCGCCATGGAAGTTCTTCTCGTCTTGGGTGGGAATGTGAAGCGGGCGGAGAGCGAGAGGCGCCCTGGAGTCGAACGGGCGCGAGGGGCTCAGAGCACGTGGCACTCGGATTGATCGATGCGAGTGCCACGGGCTCGAATCGGCGGGAGGGAGGCTCTCGCCGATTCACTCGGCGAGAGGGAGGGTCTGCGGCCAGACCTTCCGGCAAGAAACGTCAGAGCATGAGTCAATGCAAGTGACTCACACTCTCAGTGCCCGCTCGGTGCGTGGGGCAGGGCGAGGAGCTGTTCCTGCTGCTCGCGGAGGTGCCACGGCAAGGGGGCCGCGGGCGAGTAGATGTCCTCGAAGAGCGTGCCGCGCGGGGGCGGCGGCAGCTCCTCGATCGCGGCGATCGCCGCTTCGAACTCCTGCTCGAGCTTGGTCTCGAGGGCCGCCTGCTTGGCGTCGTCGAGGATCTCGGCCCTGCGCAGGTAACGCTCGAAGCGCGCGATCGGATCCCGCTTGGCCCACGTCGCGACCTCGTCGTTCGAGCGGTACCGCGTCGGGTCGTCGCTCGAGCTGTGCGGGCCCATGCGGTAGGTGACGTGCTCGAGGAAGGTCGGTCCCTCGCCGCGGCGTGCACGATCGACCGCTTCCTTCACGGCGCGGTAGCAGGCGAGCACGTCGTTGCCGTCCACGCGCTGGCCGCGGATGCCGTACGCGTGCGCCTTCACCGCGAGCGTCCTCGAGGCGGACTGCTTCGCGGTCGGCACGCTGATCGACCAGTGGTTGTTCTGGCAGATGACGACGACGGGCGGCTTCTCGATCGCCGCGAACGTCATCGCCGCGTGGAAGTCCGGCTGGCTCGTCGCGCCGTCGCCGAGGAAGCCCACACAGACGACGCCGTCCTTCTTGCGCTTGGCGGCCATCGCCGCGCCCACGGCCTGCGGCACCTGCGGCCCGATGCACGAGCTCCAGCCCACCTGGTTCACCGCGCGGCCGGCCTGGTGGCTCGGCATCTGGCGACCCTTCTGGATGTCGGCGCTGTTGCCGTAGACCTGCGCGAGCCAGGTCGAGAGCGGAAAGCCGCGACAGAGCATGATCGCGCTCTCGCGCAGCGCGGGGAACACCCAGTCGCGGCCCTCGAGCGCGAAGGCCGTGGCGATCGGCGTCGCCTCCTGGCCGGTGATCGTGCCGAAGAAGCCGATCTTTCCCTGACGCTGCTTGGCGAGCATCCGCTCGTCGATGCGGCGGATGCGCAGCATCTGCTCGTACATCGCGAGCAGGAGGCCCGACTCGAGGAAGGGATCGCGCTCCGGATCCGCCGAGCCGTCCTCGCGGAGGACCTGGAAGAGACCGAGCGTGGGATCGTCGCCGGAGAGCGTCATCGGGCGCGCATCCTACCCGCGGCCCCGCACGCATCAACCGCCGTTTCGCCGGGCCGCCCGCGGCCTCGGATCAGGCCACGGCCTGGCCGCCTTCGGCGTCCTCGAGATCGAAGTCGAAGGGCAGCGGCTGCTTGGTCTCGTCCTCGACGAGGAGGGCCAGGAGATCGGTCGAGGTCACGAGGCCCACGAGGCGCTCGCCCTCCACGACGGGGATGGCGTCGATCTTCCGGTCGATCATCGTCCTGGCGAGATCCGAGACGCTCGTGAGCGGCGCACAGACGAGCGGCGCCGGCGTCATCGCGAACGCGACCTCCACGCCGGGCACGATCACGCGACCGTCGTCGTCGAGCGTCGCGCGCAGGAGCACGTCGCGATCCGAGAGCATGCCGACGAGGCGCCGTCCCTCGACCACGGGGAGGTGACGGATGCGGCGCTCGACCATGACGCGCCAGGCGGCGTCGAGCGGCAGGCGAGGAGGAGCGACGACGACCTTGCGGGTCATGGTGGTGAACGCGCGCATGTCCGCGTCCTACGCACCGGGCGCGGGCGCTCAACGCCGCGCCGCGGTGTGCTCACTCCGGCGCGAGGACGCGGAGGCTCGCGGTCGTGCCCGTCGTGAACTCGAGGCGCGCGGGATCGAGCCCGTACTGCTCGATCGCACGATCGGCGAGCGCGCGCGCGGTGGCGGCCTGCTGTCGCGGCGCGATCACGCGCAGGCCCGAGCGCGGAAAGACGCCCGCGACGAAGCCCAGACGCGCGACGGCGGCGTCGGTGTCCGAGGTGTCGCCGCGGCTCGTTCGAGGCAGCGTCAGCGGGAAGGTGGCCAGCACCCGAGGCTCGGGCGCGGCGCGGAACCCAGCGCGCTCGGGCGGCGTGGGCGCCTCACGACGCACGAGCGTCGCGATCGTGCCCGTCGCGATCGGCAGCACCTCGGGCGGTGGCCCCGAGAGGAGGCCGACCGCGCGATCGATCGACCACGCGCGCCGGAAGAGGAGCTCGAGCGTCACGTAGCTGCGGCCCGAGAGGCCCGCGAGCTCGGCCTGCTCCACGAGGCCGATCGACTCGATCTGTCCGAGCCTCCGCAGGAGATCGACGAGCGGCGGTGCGCCCGTGATCGCGGCGATCGTCCTCGCGCCGGCTGGCACGTCGCGCGCGAGCATCTCCCGGCCCTCGAGCCAAGCACCGGCCCACGCCGAGAGCACGGGCTGGTGCTCGCGCACGAAGCCGCGCGGCGCGACGACGACCCAGGGCGCGAGGCGCGACGCGTCCGCGGTCGAGAGCCACGGCACACGGTTGCGCGCGCGCAGCTCCGCGTCGGGTCCCTCGCGCTCGGCGGCGGAGAGGAGCGCAGCGGCGTCGTCGGAGGCGGTGAAGCGCACGCGCTCGGGGCTCACGCCCATCTCCGAGAGAAGCAAGAGCACCGAGAGCGACTCCGCCGATCCGCGCGCCGACGCGATGCCGAAGGAGGCCGGCAGGCGCTCGCTGGGAGTGGCCTCGGGCGAGGCGAAGACGACCTGCGATCCGCGCGACCACGCGGCCACGAAGAAGACTTCCGTCTCGAGCGCCGCGAGGTGCTCGTAGCTCGCGACCCACGTCGCGAGCGGGAGGATCGCGAGATCGGCGCCGTTCGGTTCCGCACCTCCGCGCGCGAGCGCCTCTTCGACGTCCGTCGCGCGCGCCGAGACGCGCAGCTCCTGCCGCAGGCCCGCGCGATCCAGCACCGAGCCCTCGACGCTGTTCGCGCCACCCGACGCGAGGAGAATGGGCGCAGCCACCTCCCAGTGCGTGCTGATCACGCGCAGCGGCCGATCGAGCAGAGGCTCCACGCTCGCTCCCGCCTCCGTGCCCGTGCCCGTGCCCGACTCCGCCTCCGTCGTGCCCGTGCCCGTGCCCGACTCCGCCTCCCTCGTGCCCGTGCCCGTGCCCGTGCCCGACTCCGCCTCCGTCGTGCCCGTGCCCGTGCCCGTGCCCGACTCCGCCTCCGTCGTGCCCGTGCCCGTGCCCGTGCCCGACTCTGCCTCCGCGCCCGTGCCCGTGCCCGTGCCCGACTCCGCCGCCGTCGTGCCCGTGCCCGTGCCCGTGCCCGACTCCGCCTCCGTCGTGTCGACCACCGCGCTCGCGCTCGTGCCCAGGCGTCGCGACACCACGAAGCCGACCAGCGTCGCGAGCAACGCCACGAGCAAGATCGAGACGCCGATGCGCCGCATCACCAGTGCCCCCCGCGCCCGGTCGGCGTCGCGCCGCCGAAGCTGCGTCGGTCGGGGTACTCGTCGCGCACGAGGTCGCGCAGCACGTTCACAGGCACCGCGAGGTTGAGGTTCTGGCCGAGGCCGAGACCGACCACCGCCGTGGTCACGCCGACCACCTCGCCGTGCTGGTCGAAGACCGGACCGCCGGAATTGCCCGGTGACACGGGCGCCGTCATCTGGATCATGTTGTGCTCGTCGATGCGTCGTCGCGCCGAGACGATGCCGTCGCTCAGCGTGTGCTCGAGCCCGAGCGGGTTGCCGATCACCACCGCGCGCTCGCCGACCTCGACGCGATCACTGTCGCCGAGGCGCACCGCATGGAGCGGCTGCGTCGAGGTGATCTGCAGCAACGCGAGGTCGTGATCGGCGTCGTCCACGAGGAGCTCGACGCTGTCTGCGTACGTTCCGTCGAGGAGCTTGACCCGCACGCGGCGCGCCTCGCGGATCACGTGGTGGTTCGTGGCGACCACGCCGCGTGCGTCGATCACGAAACCGGTGCCGCCGCCCTCGCGCGGGTGGCTCTCGTCGCCCGAGAGCACCTCGATGCTCACGACGGCGCTCGCGTACGCGCGGAACACCTCCGCCGGCGTCATCTCCGCGCTCGCCGCGCCCGCGTCGCTGCCTGCATCCTCGACCGCGGCGTCCACGCCGGCATCGATCGCCTCGTCGAGCGGCGCATCGTCGCTCACGCCTGCGTCCTCGCTCTCGCTCGCCTCCGCGGCGACGGTCTCGGCACCCGCGTCCGCTGCGCCCGCGTCCTCGACGCCCGCGTCGTCCGACGCCGCGCGCGTGACCGCGCTCTCTTCCCTCGGGCTCGGTGCGGGGCTGCCGGTGAGGAAGTCGGCGACGTCCACCGCGAAGCCGGGGCCCGCCGCGCGCTCGGTCCACGCGAGCAGCGGGTCGTGCACGAGGAAGGCGAGCGGCCCCATCACGAGCGTCGCGGCGCCGAGCCACACGAGCGCGATCACATCCGTCGCGATCCCGTTGCCCTTGCGCGGGTCGTCCTCCGGCAGGAGCCGATCGGCCAGGAGCAGCGTCGGGAGGATCGCGATGACCGCGGCCACGCCGAGCGAGATCCACGGGCTCTCGATGAGGAGACCGAGCCAGGACGCGATGGCCAGGACGAGGAGCGGCAGGCCCACGCCCATCGCCACGAAGCGCAAGACCAGGTGGACAGGGCTCTCGCGGGTGCCGTTCCCCTTGGAGTCGGCGGGCGCGCTGCTGGTGGCTGGCTTGCGTGGGGCTGGGGGGCGCTCGGACATGCGGGGCTCGCTGCTCGCCCACCCGACGGGCGAGCCGAGTGGCTGTTCGTGCCCGAAGGGAGGCACGAACGCGCGACCGCTGACGTACCATGGCGGCGCGGTCTGCGGAACGAGTCGAGGCCCCTCCGCATTCCGTCGGTTCGAGAGGTCCGTGGTCGGGCCCCAAGGTTCCAGAGCGGAGGAGGTCCAAGGCGCGATGTCGGGCGCGGTCCCCTTGTCCGTGATGCGCGGCGCGCGCGGTCGTCGCGACGGAATCCCCGTTCCGCTCGCGCTCTCGGCGTGGGCCGCAGCCTGCGTCGCGGTGGGCCTGGCGCTCTTCCTCCTCGGGGTCGATCGCGACGTGCGCGCCGATGCGCCAGCCACGCCGCCGACCGCCTCGGGCACGGTCGCGCCGAGCACGGTCGCCGCGGGACGTCTGCCGGACGGCCGCGAGGAGGCCGGCTCCTTCGCCATCACGCCCGAGCGCGTGCGCGCGAGCCTGCCGATCCGCCACGAGGCCTCGCTCTACGGCTGGGGCACCTTGCGCCTCGACGCCGAGCCGCTCGAGGACGAGATCACCGTGCGCACCATCGTCGATGCGCCCACGGCCTCGCGGCGCTGGAGCACGCAGTGCGACGTGGTGCTCTACGTCGACGGCGCCGAGGTCCGCTCGCGCGCGCAGCCGGTCGGCTCGCGCCTCAAGAGCGGCGCGTACTACGACGCGATCCGCTTCGAGCTCGGCATCGACACGGTGCGTCGGCTCGCGCGCGCCGAGCACGTCGAGGGCACGCTCTGCGGCGCGCCGCTCGCGCTGAGCCCGGCGCAGCGCTCGACGCTCGAGCGCTTCGTCGAGGGCTTCGATGACATCGCGCTGCCGGTGCTTCCGTCGATCGAGACCGAGATCGAGCGCATGCCTGTCGATCCCGACGAGCTCCTCGACGATCCCGACGCTTACCTCGAGCCCGCCTGATCGACACTGTCGCAGGGCGACTTGAGCCGGAGGCCGAGGGCGCTATCAACCGGCCGTGCTCCGACCGTTCCGCGGCCTCGCTCTCGTCCTCGCGCTCGCGTCGTGCGGCTCGCGCGCGGTGGACGCGACACCGACGGGCGCGGTGCGCGCGTTCGTCGAGGCGATGCAGCGCGACGACGATCCCCACGCGCGCGAGGAGGCCTATCGCCTGGTCTGTCCCGCCGCGCAGATCGCGCTCGCCGAGCGTGCGCGGCAGGCCGCGGCGCTCGGAGGCCGCAGCTTCGAGCCCTGGGAGATGCTCGCCGAGGATCGTGCGCTCGTCCTGCACGCGCCGCGTCGATCGAGCGCCTACCACGAGCGCGCCATCGAGGGCGAGACGGAGCGTCGCTACGTCGACGTCTTCGACGACGGCGGCGAGGCGCGCGCGATCGAGGTCTCGCGCGTCGAGGGCAGCTGGTGCGTCGAGCTCCTCGTCCCCGAGCCCGGCTGACAGCTCCTCGTCAGTCCGAGGAGCCTCGCTCCGACCCTCGGGCTCGCGGGGGCGAGGGTCCCCCGCTATCCTCGGGAGGAAGCGAGATGGACGATCGAAGGTTCGAGCGGCTGGAGAGCATCATGGAGCGGGGCTTCGCCACGCTCGCGGACCTGCAGCGCGAGACGAACACCCGTCTCGACGAGACGAACACCCGTCTCGGAGAGACGAACACCCGTCTCGGAGAGACGAACACCCGTCTCGGAGAGACGAACACACGACTCGGTCGTCTCGAGACGAAGGTGGAGGTCCTGACCGAACGCGTGGACCACCTGACGGATCGCGTCGACGTCCTCACCGGACGCGTCGACGTGCTCACGGGGCGTGTCGGCGTGATCGAGCACGTGCTCGTCGATCTCGCCTCGCAGCTCGTCGACCAGGGGCGTCTCTTGAGGGTCATCGCGGATCGTCACGACGGCGCGATCGACGAGATCAAGCGTCGCCTCGACGCGGTCGAGCGTCGGCTGCCGCCCGAGAAGCACTGACCCGAGCACCTGCGCGGACGGGGGATCCGCGACTCGATGAACGATGGTTCATCGTGCCGTGCGAGCGTGCTACGCCTCGGCTTCGAGGTGAGACGATGACCGAGGTCGTGATCGCAGAGGCAGTTCGTTCGGCCGTGGGCCGTGGGCACAAGGGCTCGCTCGCGCAGCGTCGTCCCGACGAGTACGCGGCGGAGGTCGTCGCCGGCCTTCTCGCGCGCGTGCCGCAGGTGGCGGCCAAGGACGTCGAGGACGTGATCCTCGGCTGCGCCATGCCCGAGGGCGAGCAGGGCCTCAACGTCGCCCGCGTGGTCGGCATGCTCGCCGGTCTGCCCGAGGAGACGGCCGCGCTCACGATCAACCGCTTCTGCGCCTCCGGTCTGCAGGCCATCGCGCTCGCGGCCGGCGAGATCCTCACCGGCGCGGCCGACGTGGTCGTCGCGGGCGGCGTCGAGTCGATGAGCATGGTCCCGATGACGGGCAACAAGCTCTCGGCCTCGCCCGAGGCGATGGCCAAGGTCGCGGCCGTCTACACGCCGATGGGCATCACGGCGGAGAACGTCGCCAAGAAGTTCAACGTCTCGCGCACCGAGCAGGACGAGTTCGCGCTCGCCTCGCAGCAGAAGGCGTCGGCCGCGATCAAGGAAGGCAAGTTCAAGGACGAGATCGTGACCGTCCACGGCGTCCGCTACGACGGCCAGAACCGCATCCTCTTCGACTTCGACGTCGACGAGATGCCGCGCCCCGACACGACGCTCGAGGGCCTCGCGGCGCTGCGTCCGGTCTTCGCGAAGGACGGCTCGGTCACGGCCGGCAACAGCTCGCCCATCTCCGACGGTGCAGCCGCGGCGCTCGTGATGAGCAAGGCCAAGGCGGACGCGCTCGGCGTCGAGCCGCTCGGCTACTTCCGCCACTTCGTGTCGGTCGGCGTCGACCCGTCGATCATGGGCATCGGCCCCGTGCCCGCGGTGCGCAAGCTCCTCCAGAAGACCGGCCTGCGCCTCGACCAGATCGACGTCGTCGAGATGAACGAGGCCTTCGCGAGCCAGGCGAGCTACTGCAAGAAGGAGCTCGGCCTCACGGACAAGCAGCTCAACGTGAGCGGCGGCGCCATCGCCCTCGGCCACCCGCTCGGCTGCACGGGCGCCAAGCTCACCGCGACCGCGCTCTACGAGCTCAAGCGCCGCGGCGGCCGCTACGCCATCGTCACGATGTGCATCGGCGGCGGCATGGGCGCGGCCGGTCTGTTCGAGCGCGCCTGAGGATCGGGCGCGCGTGAGCATCGAGCGCGACTGACGCCACTCCACCGACTGCCTGCGGCTGCCTGCGAGAGCGCGAGAAGACTGCTTCTCGCGCTCTCGTCGTTTCTCGTGCTCTCGTCGTTTCTCGCGCTCTCAACCCTTGCCGAAGGTCTGGAAGGCCTCGGCGATGCGCTCGGCGACGAGGCGCACCGCGGGCTGCTTGGCCACGTCGGGGTGCATGACGAGCCACATCGGGCGCGGCGGGACCATCTCCAGCTCGAAGAGGTGCTCGAGCTCCGGGAGCGACTCGCCCCACGCGCGCGTGATCGGCACGATGCCGTGGCCGCGCACCGCGGCCTCGACGAGCGCGGGCAGGCTCGAGGAGCGCAGCGCGACCTGCACGCCCGGGCGCTCGCGGAGCCACTTCGCCTCCGGCAGCGCGTCGAGCTCGCCCGAGGGCACGAGCACGTCATGCCCCGCGAGCTGCGCGCCGGTGCGCGGCACGCCGCGCGCGCGCAGGTAGGCCGGCGACGCGAACAGCGAGACGGCGAAGCGCCCGAGCACGCGCACCTTGAGCGACGGATCGCCCGTGGGCCGCACGCGGAGCGCGAGCTCGGCCTCGCCACGCGCGAGATCCACGGGCGCGTTGCCGCCGAGCAGCTCGAGCTCGAGGTGCGGGTGCGTCTCTCGCAGATCGAGGAGGCCGTTCTGGACGAGACGCGCCGCCATCGCCTCCGTCGTCGCGATGCGCACGCGGCCGCGGATGTCCTCGCTGCCCGCGATCGCAGCGCTCGTCAGCGCGAGCATCTCGGTCTCGATGCGCTCGGCATGCACGCGCAGGCGCTCGCCGCTCGCCGAGGGGCGCATGCCCTCGCGCGTGCGGACGAAGAGCTTGGTCCCGAGCGCGCGCTCGAGCGCGTCGACGCGGCGGCTCACGGTGGACTTGTCGACGCCCAGCGCGCGGGCCGCGGCGTTGAGGCTCGGCGCGCGCAGGAGACCGAGGAGCAGGCGCGCGTCGTCCCACTGGAGGCGTGGCCGTGCGCGTGCAATGCGGCGTTGCATGCGTGCACCTTCACGCCGATCGCGGCCCGACGCAACGTCGTCCGCATGACCACCACGTACCGCGCCACGATGCTCACCCGCGCCGGAGGGCCCGAGGTCCTCGAGAACGTCGAGCTCTCGCTCCCTGCGCCCGGCCCCGGCGAGCTGCGCGTGCGCGTGCGCGCGACGGGCGTCGGCTCGACCGACGTCACGATGCGGCGCGGCTACTACCCGTACGCGCCGCCCAAGCCCTTCGTCCCCGGCTACGAGTCCGTCGGCACCGTGGACGCCATCGGCCCCGGCGTCAGCGGCTTCTCCCTCGGAGATCGGGTGTGCGCGCTCCTCGTGCACGGCGGCTACGCCGAGTACGTGGTCCGCGCCGCGAGCGAGTGGGTGAAGGTCCCCGACGGGCTCGACGACGCCGAGGTCGTCTCCCTGGTGCTCAACTACGTCACCGCCTACCAGGCGATCCATCGCAGCGCGAAGCTCGCGCCGGGCAGCACGGCGCTCGTGACGGGCGCCGCGGGTGGTGTCGGTCAGGCCCTGGTCCAGCTGCTCGTGCTCCACGGCGTGCGCGTGATCGCCGCGGCCGGCGCGCGCAGTCACGCGATGCTGCGCGAGCTCGGCGCCGAGCCGATCGAGGGCAGGGCGGCGCCCATCGATCAGGCCACGCTCGCGCTCGTGCCGGCCGGCGTCGATGCGGCCTTCGACGGGATCGGCGGCGCGCAGCTGCGCCAGTGCACTGCGGCGACGCGGCGCGGAGGCGCGGTCGTCTGGTACGGGTTCATGGCCGCGTCGTCGCTGCTCACCGTGATCCGCAACTACTGGGACATCTTCGTCGGCACGCGCCTTCGCGGTCGGCGCGGCAGCTTCTACGGCATCACCGCGCTCTATCGCTCGGATCCGAGGCCGTTCCGTGAGGACCTGCCCGTGCTGCTCGGCCTTCTCGCGGAGCGGAAGATCAGCCCGCGCATCGCGCTGCGGCTACCCCTCGATCGTGCGCGCGAGGCCAACGAGCGCATCGAAGCGGGAGGCCTCGACGGCAAGATCGTGCTGCTCGCGGCCGAGGACCAAGCTCCGGGGGGCTCGTCGCGTATCCTAGGGGCGTGAGCTCCCCCCTCGATCGACGTCGTCTGCTCTCGCGGCTCGCGCTGGGGCTCGGCGCGGCGTCGCTCGGCGTGGCGGCGGTGGCGTACGCGCAGGGCGTGGTGCTCCACGAGATGGTGCCCAACCTCGGCGCGGACGAAGGCTCCACGCTCGTCTCGAGCCGCGGCGCCGAGCCCGCAGCGATCGTCTACGGCGGCGAGATCCTCCGCGCGCCGACCGACGGTCCGCTCGAGCGCGACGAGCGCGCGATGGAGGCGATGTCGGGCTCGAGCGGCGCGCAGGACCAAGGCCTTCGCTCGCAGTCGTTCCATCCCGATCGCGTGACCGCGCTCCACGGCGCCGTGCCGTACTTCGAGGTCTTCACGCCGGCGATCACGCCCTACAAGCGCGTGACCTCGCTCGATGCCGTCGCGGTCTCGTCCGACGGCGTGCCGTACCTCGTCGTGGGCCACGGGGCGCGAGAGCGCGTGCCGATCGACGGGCCCGGCGCACAGCCGCCCGATGCGCGCGAGCGTGATCGGTTCTGGGGCTCGGTGGTGCTCGACTTCTCGTCGGGACGAGAGGTGCCGCTGCCTTCGGTGTCGCCCGAGTCGCGCTTGCTCTCGTTCCGCACCGAGCCGAGCACGGCCGTGCACGTCGAGCGCGACGGCGCGGGCAACTACGTGGCGGTGCTCGATCCGGGCGTCGCCGCCACCGGGGTGCGCGCGATCTTCCTCACCGACGCGCCGCGTGCGTTCTTCGGCTTCGACGACGGTCAGCGCTTCCCGGAGGCGCGCGCGGACGCGCTCGGCGACGAGGTGCCGCCGCTGCCACCGAGCGTCGCGCGCGACGCGCGGCTCTTCGCGAGCGAGCTCGGTCTCTCGCGCGAGATGCGCTTCGAGGCCGCGCTGCGCGAGCTCGTGCGGCACTTCCGCTCGTTCGAGGAGAGCGAGGAGCCTCCCGCGGACACTGGCAACGTCTACCTCGATCTCGCGCGCGGCATGCGCGGCGTGTGTCGCCACCGCGCGTACGCGTTCGTGATCACCGCGAGCGCGATCGGCATCTCGTCGCGCTTCGTGAGCAACGAGGCGCACGCCTGGGTCGAGGTGCACCTGCCCGACCACGGTGGGTGGTTGCGCGTCGACCTCGGCGGCTCGGCGCAGGGGCTCTCTCCGCGCAACACCGAGTCCGGCCCCGCCTACCAGCCCGACGTCGACGATCCGCTGCCGAGGCCACGCGAGTACGAGGAGGCCATCGCGCAGGCGCGCGCGAGCAGCCTGCCCGGCGCACCCGGTCGACCGGGCCAGGGCGGCGCGGGGGGTGAAGGCCCCGCAGGGCAGACCGACACGGGAGCCGATCCCGCCAACGTCGACCCGAGCGCGCCCACCACCCAGGCCCTGCCCGATGCGCCCGAGCCCATCCCGTCACCGACGACCGGCACGCCGCGCATCCCGCTCGTGCTCACGCTCGCGCACGCCTCGTCGGAGGTCTTCCGCGGCCAGTCGATCGAGATCGGAGGCGCGGCCTCGAGCGCCGAGGGTCACGCCGTGGGGCTGCGCGTCGAGGTCTTGCTGCGCGATGCGCGTGGTGGCGAGCGCCTGCTCGGCGTGACGGTCACCGACGCGAGCGGCAACTACCACGGCACCTTCGGCATCCCCCCGGACACCGACGTCGGTGAGCACATGCTCGTGGTGCGCACGCCCGGCGATGCGCGTCTGCTTCCCGCAACGGCGCAGTGAGCGAGCACGCGCGCTCCACCGCGCCGACGGAATCGCAGGTCCATCCGCGGGCGCGGATCGAGGCCCGCCGTGTGTTCCAGACGCGTCGGGGCCCGCATGCGCCTCGAAGCCCGCCGGCAGCTCGACGGTGAGTGGTAGGGCGCGAGCGAGACGGTCTCGGGCCGATCGAAGCCGAAGCCACCGAAGCACGCGGTCGTGAGGACGCCGAAGTCATCGGGAGAACGTGCCACGCCTCTCTCGATGCAAAGGCTGTGTCGAGCGCGGCGACTGCACCTATCCTCGCTTCGACATGGTCCTCCTCCGGCTCTCCTCGTTCGTCGTCGCGCTCTCGCTCGCGATCCAGCCTGCCTGCTGCTTCTGCCCCCCCGCAGCAGTGGGCGTCCCATCGGCAGACATCGACGCGGCCGCGCTCGCCGCGGGTTGTGTCGGTGCGGGGTGCTCGCTCGTGTCGGAGGCTGCGGGGGCGGCGCCCTTCGATCCGTGTCCGAGCGCGCAGAGCGTGTGGCTGGGGGAGATCGTTCCGGTCGGAGGCCAGAGCGCGCGAGCCGTTCCGTACTTCGTCCAGATCCGACCGACCGCGCTCGGCGGCTGCGAGGCGTCGGGGCGCGTGCTCGTGACCGAGAGCGCCGCGGAGGAAGAAGACATGGCGCGCGTGCTGGCAGCGTTGCGTGCGGGGCAGCCCCTGCCTCCCAGCCCCGCAGTGGACTACGTGCGCAGCGCGGCGCCTCCCTCCGGCTTCTACCCGCTCTCGGCCACGACGGGTGTCTCGAGCACGATCGAAGGCGAGGACCAGTACCTGCGTCGCTCGGGGGCGCGCCTCCTCTTGCTGGAGGACGGCGGCGGCGCGGGCGTGCAGTACCCGCAGGCCGGGATCGTGGCGTCGCTGGTGGTGGGCGAGCTCTGGCCGATCCCGTGACGTCGGCGCGCGCTCCACGCCCTCTCGCGAGCGCGCCGCTCGTGTGGCTCGCGCTCGTCGCGCTCGCGCTCTGCGTGGCGGCGCCGCTCGGTGCGGCGCAGTCGATCGAGCGCGTCGGCGACACGAACGAGCCTCCGGCGGATGCGGTGGTGGCGCGAAGCGAGGCGAGCTCCGAGGGGCCGGCCACGGCGGCGTTCGTCGGTGTGGAGGGCGATCGCTTCGTCCTCGCGGGCGAGCCCTTCCGCTTCGTCGGCGCGAACGTCGCGATCATGCACGGGCCGCGGCACCGCGCGGCGGTGGACGCGACGCTCGATGCCGCGCGCGACGATGGCCTCTCGGTGGTGCGTGTGTGGGCGCTCGGCGAGCAGCCGACCGACGCCGCACCCTGGGCGCGCGACTATGCGTTCCGCTTCGGGCCCGAGGGCTGGATCGAAGAGAGCTTCGTTCACCTCGATCGCGTGCTCGCCGCGGCGCGCGCGCGCGGCCTCCGCGTGATCGTGGTCCTCGGCAACCGCTGGGCCGACTACGGCGGCGCGCCACAGTACCTCGCGTGGGCGGGGCACGGGACGCCGCTCGATCCGGCCGGCGCGCCCTCGCTGCTCGCGATGCCCGCGTTCGTCACGGATCCGCTGATCCGCGCGCAGTACCTCGCGCACGTGCGCCGTGTGGTCGGCCGCACGAGCTCGGTGTCGGGCGTGCCGTACCGCGACGACCCGACGATCCTCGCGTGGGAGCTCGTGAACGAGATCGATGCGCCGCCCAGAGCGCGCGGGGCCCTCGTCGACTGGACGCAAGAGATCGCGCGCGAGGTGCACACCCTCGATCCGCACCACCTCGTGGGCGCGGGGCACATCGGCTACGTGACGCGCGCACAGCGCGAGACGTGGCTCGCCGTGCATCGCCTGCCCGAGATCCACTACGCGGACGCGCACGCCTACCCGACCAGCTACGAGCGCGTTCGGAGCCTCCGCGAACTCGACGACTTCGTCGACGATCCAGTGCAGCTCGCACACCATGTGCTCCACAAGCCGTTCGTCTGGGGCGAGATCGGTTTCTCCACGCGCCGCCGGACGCATGCAGGTCTCCGGCGCGGCCGCTGGTGGGAGCGCTTCTTCGAGCGGTCGAGCGTCGATCGCGTCGATGGCGCGCTCGCGTGGATCTATGCGACGAGCAGCGAGCGCCCGCGCGATCACGGCCTGGATGTCGATGGCCCCGACGAAGCGCGCACGCGCGACGTGCGCGGCGTGCTCGCGCGCTACGCTCGACGCTGGCGGCGCGAGCGTGCGGAGGCGTCGAACCTGCGCCTGGCCGATGCGCGCGGGGAAGCGCCGCTCTGGCAGACGGTGCGCACGCTGCACGGCCGCCGCGCGCCGCACCGCCCACGTGCCGAGCCGCTCGCGGGAGGCACCGCGCTCGTGTGGCGCTTCGATCCCCGCGAGATCGCGCTCGCCCGCGCCGAGGCGGGCGGTCGCTGGGACGGCGCGCCGGTCGCCCATCTCTGGGCCAGCGGAGAGGTCGAGGTCGTCTATCGACTCGCGACGCCTCGCGGCCGCGACACGGGTGCGCGCCGCGTCGTCTTGCGCGCTCGCGCGTCCTCCGAGCTGCCGGGCCGGGGTGAAGGACGGACCGACGACGACGCCTCGGAGCTCGTCGTCACGATCGACGGCGTCGCGCTCGGTCGTACCGCGGTCATACCCGACGACGGCGCGGGCGCGTGGATCGAGCTCACCACCGAGGACCCCACGCTTCTTCGGGTGCTCACGCGCCCTGGCGTGCACGAGCTCGCGCTGCGAGTGCCCGAGGCCCCCCACGCGAACGGCCTCTGCCTCTACGCATCAAGCGTCGAGGGCACGGTCGAGGGCGACGGTGACCTCGAGCTCCGCCTCGAGCGCTGAGCAGCGGCGCAGGAGCAGGCGCTGCCTCCCGTGCTCGACCGTGCGGCGTCCGAACGTGGAGCGAAGCGCGCGCAGTGACGCGATGCAGGCTTTCGTGGATGATCTTCGCGGAGGCCGAGGATGCCGAGCCGTCGACGAACTGCTTGTGTCGCTGCGATGACGTGGGTCGTCGGCTGCGGCACGCCGCACGTCGCTCCGCTGGACGCCCCTTCGCTCCCCGAGGACCGCGCGCCACCAGTGACCGAGGTCGACCTGCTTCTCCTCGTCGATGACTCGAGCTCGATGAGCGAGGAGCAAGTGCTGCTCCTGCGTGAGCTGCCGGCGATGGTGCGTGCGCTGGCGAGCGGCGACCTCGATGATGACGGGCGCAGCGACGTGCGGGGCGTGACGTCGCTGCACGTCGGGGTGATCACACCGGATCTCGGCGCGGGGCCATTCGCGGCGGTGCCCACGTGCGCGGTGGGGCTGGGTGACGACGGGATTCTTCGTGACGCGAGTCGCTCTGTGACGCCGTGTGGCACGACCCTGCCTTCCAACGTGCTCGCGTTCGCACCCGCGAGCGACGATGAAGCCGAGTTCGTCGAGGCGCTCGCCTGTGTCGCATCCACCGGCACGCGGGGGTGCGGCTTCGAGCAGCAGCTCGAGGCAACGCTCAAGGCGCTGACTCCCAGCGCGCCGCGCGCATGGACACGACCAGGCTACGTACCGCCTCGCTTCCTCGACGCACGAGGCACGAACGACGCCGAGGAAGGGCAGGGCGAACGCGCCAATGCGGGCTTTCTTCGACCCGACTCGGTGCTCGCCATCCTGGTGCTCACCGACGAGGAGGACTGTTCCGTCAGCGACTATGGGCTCTTTGCGTCGGATGATCCGCGCTTCGCCGAGGTTCCGCTCTCTCGTCGCTGTTTCGCCGCGCTCGAGCCACCGAATCAGCTCGTGCGCGGGGTCGAGCGCTACGTCGACGGTCTCCTGGGGCTTCGTCGACGTTCCGAGGATCTCGTGTTCGCTGCAATCGTGGGGATGCCGGTCGAGACGGTGCCCGCCGCAGGCGAGGTCGCCGACTTCGAGGCCATCCTGTCGCATCCGGACATGATCGGGTACCCCCCGACGGGCGGCGGCGCCGTTCAAGCCTGCATGAGCGAGCGAGGTGTGGCGGTGGCCGGGCGACGATTCGTCGAGCTCGCGCGAGGCCTCTCCGAGGCGGGCGCTGCGGTGGTGCTGGACTCGATCTGTCGCGAGACGTACGAGGCTCCGAGGACCTCGGCCCTGAGATCGATCGGCGCGCGCCTCGAGCCGCTGTGATCGAGCGACGGCGGGGACACGCGGACTCGGCGCGTGGTGGACGATGACCTTGCTCTTGCGTCCGTTGCTCCAGGCTCACGGTGCCAATGGCAGGAACGTGAGGGTGCTGGAGCCGCGCGTGCCGGTGCCGCCTTGTTCGCCGGTCGTGTCACTGACGACGACCCCACCCGGATGCGGAACCACCTGACTGGCCTCGATCGGGCCGGACCCGAGCCCCGACAGGCTGCCATCGAGCAGCGCGCGTACGGCCGTCGCGTCTCGCGCGGAGCCGCCGATGTCGATGTGACCCGCATCGGTGGTGAGCACGACTCCACCGTCCGAGTCGGGCTCGAGGTCGTAGGCAGTGCCACCGGCGTGGTGCCATGGTGCTGGACGAACCAATCGACCGTCTCCGGGTCGCGCATGCGCACGAGGAACGAATCGCTCCAACCGACCCAGGCTCCCCCGTCGAGCAGCGCACACTCCGGATCGGTCGGTGTCGCGATGCATCGCTCCGAGAGCGCCGTCCCGAACGAGACCCTCTCCTCGCCGCCGAGGCTCATGCGGCCTTGGAACGAGCCGAAGAGGATCGCCGAGTCGTCGAGCGCGACGACGCCACCGAGGCGCGCGCGCGCCGGAGCGGCCCAGGATCGGAGGTGGCCTCCGTCCGGGCCGATCTCGAGCACGAACGAGCCGTCGACGTTCGTCAGCGGCGCGCCGCCGAAGCTCACCTCGACGACGTCGTTCAGGTGACCGATCAGGACCACGCGGTTGCCGGGGGCCGCGTCGAGATCCTCGACCTCGATCCCATCCCCGTCCGTCAACGTGTAGAGCGTGGAGTGCGTGTGGGCGCCGCTGCGCGTGAAGGACGCGACGAAGATCGACTGGTCTCGATCTCCCGCCATCACCGGACCGCCGCCGAGGTCCACTGCCCCCTCGGCCTGGCCAGCCGCGATGGGGCCCTCGCTGCCGAGGGCGAGCGCATCCACGGCGTCGTGACCTTCACCGCCGAAGACCCAGCCCCGTAGGCCGTCGCCAGCCGGGCTCACCGCCAAGAGGAAGGCATCGCTGCCTCCGATCTCGGTGAGGCTCGCGGCGCCGAGGGAGACGTCACGCTCGAGCTGGCCGCCGAACCAGATCGTCCCGTCCGTCGGGTCGACCTCGACGGCTCGTGCCTCTCCCGTGTTCGTTCCGACCCCGAGCTCGTGTCGCCACGCGACGCTGCCGTCGAGCTCGTAGGCCGCCATCACGATGGTGCGGCGCAGCACACCGCCCATCAGGACCTCCGAGGCATAGCCAGCCGCGTAGATGCGACGACCATCGGTGGCGAGGTCGTGCCACACGACCTCGTCGGTCACCGATGACCAGCTCGCCCCGATGTCCGCGTCGACCCAGAAGACATCGTTGGGAGGTGACACGCCGTCGGGTGAGCTCCCGGAATCCGGGGACGCGGGCTCCGCACTGCACCCGGCGAGCGAGACGAGCGCAGCCACGGACGCGAGGCACCAACGCATTCGAACCTCCTGAGACCATCAGTGTATGCTGGCTGCGATGCAACCGGCGTCGAAGCTCGCGCTCACAGTGGTCGTGTCGGTGCCACTGGCCTGTGTCGCTGCGCCCGGCGAGGGCGAGCCGTGCCGGAGGGAGTCGACGTTCGACTACGGAGGCTCCGCGGTCGTCACGTGTGGGAGCGGGCTCGAGTGTGATCGTCTCCTCTGTCTCCCGCCCGATGGCCCCGAGGCGCCTCGGCGCTTCGGTGACTTCGTCGCGCTCTACGATCCGAGTTCGTCGAGCGCGGAGCGAATCTTCGAGACGGAGGGAAACGGGAGCCCGTGGCGCGTGCTCGACGCGAGCCGCCTCGTGATGGGCGGGGACTTCATCCGGGAGGTTCGGCCCGCCCCCGGTTCGTCGCGGGTGATCGGAGAGCGACTCCGAGAGAACCAGACTGACAGTCTCGCGAGCACCGGGACCGAGCTCTGGGCGCTGGGCGTACTGGGCTCCACCCGTGGCTATTCGCTGCCAGACCTCACTCCGCTGAGCATGGGGCTCTATCTGGGGCCTGACGGTGGCCGCATGATCGCCGGCAACGAGGATGGTGAGCTCGCCTGGCTGGGTCGAGGGGAAGTGGTGTTGACACGGGAGCGCGGCGCGGTGCGCGAGACCGTCGCGCTCCCTGGGACCACACAAGGTCTAGTCGTCGAGCCAGGGTGGGCCGTGGTGGCCTTGCAGGACGGGCAGCTGGTGAGCCCCACGGGGCGAGGCCTCGCGCCGCACGAAGCGCTGTCGGGACTGCATCGGCCGCTGGGCGGACCGACGCTCGCCTGGATCGATCCCAACGACGCGACGACTCCGACGCGTGTCGTCGCGATCGACGACGAGGGGGAGCTGGTGCCCATCGTGGAGCTGCCGATCGAGCTGTCGTCCCTGACACGGATCGACGCCCACGAGGGGCATCTCTATCTGTCGTGCGAATGGGGCCTGTTCGTTTCGGCGGAGCCTCTCCTGGGCTTGCGATCGCCCTCGCCCTGAGGTTCGGTCACAGGAGCGAGGGTGTGTGGGTCATGGCTGTCGAATCCACTCGCGGTACTGGGTGCCGAAGGTCGTGCGGAGGCGCGTCGCGCCACCCGGGATGGTGTCCACGGCGAACGTGCCCGACCCCGTGAACGACACCGGGCAGACGAGGGTCTGTGTGTAGTTGTTGGCGCTCGGATAGGTGTTCGTGGCCGTCGCGTAGTCGGTCGGTGCGATGGGGCGTCCCATCGTCTCCGAGAGGCTGTGATCTCGACCATCGCAGGCACCGAAGACGATCGTCACGCGCCGTGTCGCCACCGAGGCCGCGCTCGTGTTGAGCTCGCGCGTGAAGACATACGTGCCGGGTGGGATGCTGGATGGTCCGCCGAGCCCCGTGAGGACGGGCAGCGTCGCGACGACCTCCGTCGTCACGAACGTGGCCGCTGGATGCATGCCCACCATCCGACACGTGCCACTCCCCGGGACATCGACGCAGCTCGGTGCAGCGTCGGGGCCGACGAAGGCATCGGGGCCGACGAAGGCATCGGGGCCGACGAAGGCATCGGGGCCGACGAAGGCATCGGGGCCGATGAAGGCATCGGGGCCGACGAAGGCATCGGGGCCGACGAAGGCATCGAGGCTGACGAAGGCGTCCGGTGACGCGAAGGCGTCGGGCGCGGTGAACGCATCCAACGGCGCGAGCGCGTCGGTGACCGCAGCATCCGTCGTCTCGAAGGCATCGGACATGGAGGGGGCGTCCTCCGCGAGGAATGCATCGCCCGACACGAACGCATCCTGCCCCGCGTCGGCGGCGGTCGCGTCCTCCTCGGCCTGCGCGTCGGCGAGGGCCGCATCGAACGGTCGCGGACCATCGGCTGGGTCTCGGGTGTCGAGAGAGGGCGCGTCGTGCGGCAGGCCCGCATCCGGTGTCGGCTCCGTGGGGCACCCCGCCAGAACGAGGCACGACCAGAACGAAGCCATGAAGCGCAAGCCTGGCGTCCTCGTCACCCTCCGTTCGCGCTCGCGGCGCGATGCCTCGCAGCGTACACGCAGATGGGCTCGATCGAGCCCGGATTCCCGTCTCCCTCGGACGCACGGCGCGGCCGTCCTTTGGGTGCGTCAGCGGAAGGGGTCGACGCCCTCGACGAGCGCGTCGGCGTGGCGGCCCTGATCGACGAGGGGTCGATCGCCGGCGCGCACCGTGAGCTTGCGGGCGAGCAGGCGGGCCTGCACCGGCGCGTCCCACGGCGCGAGCGTCGCGACGTGGTGCGTGAAGCCGAGGTTCACGTTGATGCCCGGTGACAGCTCGTCCTGCGCGTAGACGCCGATCTCGGAGCGCACGAGGTAGTTCGTCGGAAGGACGAGCGTGCCGACGCGCCCCGCGTGGTGGTGTGACTCGAGGTACGCGTCGAGCGCGGCGAGCGTGCCGGCATCGTCGCAGCGGCGGTCGCGCACGCGGCCGCCCTCGATCACGAGCGTCACCGGCGCGCGCCGCGTCGGCAGCCGCTGCCCGCTCAGCGCGATCGCGCGGTCCGCGACGAAGACGCCGCGCACGTCGGCGGGGTGGAAGTACACGAAGCCCGCCGGCACGTTCTCGCTCGCGCCTGCGTCGGGGCGGCCCGTGCCGACGAGGAGCGGCAGCGCGCTCGCGAGCTGGATCTCGAGCGAGGTGCCGGTCGGCGCCGTGACCGTGACGCGGCTCGCGGTGGCCAGACGCTCGACGACGCGCTGGCCCACGAGCGCGAGGCGATCGGGCTCGGCGCGCGCGCTCTGTGCGAGCACGCGCGTGTCGACGCCCGTGAGGTGGATGTGCCGCGTGCGCGCCTTCTGGGCCTCGTCGCGCACGGCGTACGAGAGGCCCATGGGCAGCGACTCGTCGGCCACGAGCACGCTCGCGGACGCACCATCGAGCGCGCGCCGCAGGCCGACCGACGAGGTCCCCGCCGTGCTCGCGGCCGAGCCCGTCGGCGCGCCGGGCAGGATCGACGGACGTCCCTCGAGGTCGAGGCGCGTGACGCTCGCGCCTGCGCGCTCGATCGCAGCCTGGAAGGTCTCGACGAGCGCGCCCGCTCGGTAGTGGAGGAGCGCGACGCGCTCGGCCGGCGCCACGCGGAGACACCGCGTCACCACGTTCTCGACGCCACGTTCGGCCGCGGGATCCGCCAGCATCCGACACCATTCTCCGGCGAAGCCCGACCCGCAACACGGACCTTCGCGTCGCGACCATGTCCGAGCCGAAGGTGTGCTCGCGACCCTGCGCGAGCGCTTCGGCGATCGCTTCTCCGTGGAGGAGAGGCCCGACCGAAAAAAGATCTGACGGGGGATCTGACGGGGGCCGGAACCTCGTCATCCAGCCCGTCGCCAGCACGACACGAGGAGAACGCCGAGCGCAGGCGGAGCTCCGATGAGCCAGGGAAGGGTTCGCTCGTCCACCCAATATGGAGAGGGATACTCGTGGCATCCGAAGCGGCCGTGGTGCCCGTACCAGAGCGCGATGTCGTGCCAGGCGAGAGAGCGGAGCGCCCAGATCGCGCAGAGGCTGGCGCCGCCGTAGGCGAGCACCCAGCGGGCGGGCCAGACCGGTTCCTGCGAGCGCGACGAAAGCAGTCCCGCGAGGGGCACCGTCAGCAGCCCGAGCAGTGGGAGGCTCCAGACCCACAGGGAGGGATTCGTCCACGTGGGGCGCAGGATGCGGATCGCATCGAACATCCACGCCACGTGCAGCACGCAGGCGAGCGCGCAGAGCGCGACGTGGAGCGAGACGAACACGCGCACCATGGTGCGCCCCGGCCCGCCGGCGTCATGGGTCGCGACCGAGCCTTCGGCGAGGGGCATGACTTCAGCGGAACGATTCTGCCCCTCCGAAGAAGTCCCGTCCACCGAGCGACGAACCGCCTCGAGGGCGGCGTACGCGAGTGTTCGAGCAGCCGATCCATGTGCTACCCCTCGCGCGCCGAATCGCCCGCGGCCCGACTCTCGGAGGCTAGAGGCGCGGCGGCCACCAGCTCAGAGGCAACCATGTCGCGCATCTACCGCTCGCTTCCTCCGTCCGGCACCCGCATCGGCCTCGCGTTCTCCGGGGGCCTCGACACGCGCTGCGCCGTCGCGTGGATGTCGCGCCAGGGCCTCGACGTGTACTGCTACACCGCCGATCTCGCGCAGCCGGACGAGAAGGACCCGGCGGAGATCCCGCCGATCGCGATGGAGCACGGCGCCAAGACGGCGCGCCTGCTCGACTGCCGCGAGGCGATGGTCCGCGAGGGCCTCATCGCCATCCAGTGCGGCGCGTTCCACCTCGCGGTGGGCGGCAAGAAGTACTTCAACACGACGCCGCTCGGCCGCGCGGTCACCACGACCGCGATCGTGCGCGCGATGAAGCACGACGGCGTGCACGTCTTCGGCGACGGCTCGACGCACAAGGGCAACGACATCCAGCGCTTCTATCGCTACGGCATCCTCGTCGACCCCGACCTCCACATCTACAAGCCGTGGCTCGACCAGAAGTTCGTGACCGCGTTCGGCGGCCGCAAGGAGATGAGCGAGTACCTCGCGAGCGTCGGCCTGCCATACAAGATGGGCACGGAGAAGGCGTACTCGACGGACGCGAACGTGCTCGGCGCCACGCACGAGGCCAAGGACCTCGAGCGCCTCGACGTGGGCATGAAGATCGTCGAGCCGATCATGGGCGTCGCGCACTGGAAGAAGGACGTCGCGATCGACCCGGAGATCGTCGAGGTCGAGTACAGCGAGGGTGTGCCCGTGCGCATCAACGGGCAGTCCTTCGCGTCGGTGTTCGAGCTCTTCCTCGAGTGCAACAAGATCGGCGGTCGCCACGGCCTGGGCATGAGCGATCAGATCGAGAACCGCGTGATCGACGCCAAGAGCCGCGGCATCTACGAGGCGCCCGGCATGGCGCTGCTCCACGTGGTGTACGAGCGCCTCCTCTCGGCGATCCACAACGAGTCGACCACCGATCAGTACGTGACGATGGGCCGCCGCCTCGGCCGCCTCCTCTACGAAGGCAAGTGGTTCGACCCGGAGGCGATGATGCTCAAGGACGCGCTCGTGCGCTGGGTCGCGCCCAGCATCACGGGCCGCGTGAAGCTCGAGCTGCGCCGCGGCGACGACTACACGATCCTCGAGACGCAGGCGCTCTACATGAGCTACGGCCCCGAGAAGCTCTCGATGGAGCGCGTCGAAAACCCGGCCTTCACGCCCGAGGATCGCATCGGCGCCCTCGAGCTCCAGAACCTCTCGGTCGGCGACAACCGCGCGCTCTTGCTGCACCACATGGACAGCGTGACGCGCCTCGCCCG
>JBILLJ010000030.1:0-69928 GCA_044376125.1 Sandaracinaceae bacterium | reverse complement strand
CCCGCCGCCCCGACATCGCCCGCGTCGTCGCCATCGAGGTCCTCCTCGCGTTCGTCGTCGTCGTGTTCGTCGTCGTCTCGTGCCTCGTCGCGAACCTCGTCGTCGCGAGCCTCGTCGCGAACCGCATCGTCTTCGGATGTGCGACCGGCGTCCTCGCGCGTTCGGCTCGCGACCGCCGCGGCGCTGCGCGACGCGTCGTCCGAGAGCTCCGCGCCCTCCAGCGTCGGCACGGCCGGCACCGCCACGGGGCGCGGCGCGGGCGCGTCCATCGACAACAGATCGAGCTGCTTCCTCTCGCTTCCCATGGGTCGCTTCCTTCTCCGGCGAGGCGCTGCGGCAAGCGTACGCTCGATCCGCTCCGAAGAGCGCGCGTTCACGTGCCTCGAGGTCGGCCCCTCCCGCTGCGCGGTGCGCTGTGGGTGACCGGGGAGCCGCTCGATCGACAGCCCGCGGGCGCGCGCCGCTGGGCTCGCTCAGTCGGTCATGGTCGTGCGAACGTGCGCGCATGTTGCGCGATGGAATCCCTCTGGACTGGGCACGGGTGCTGGCGCCGTGCCTCGAGAGCGAGCGGTTCGCCGAGCTCGAGCGATTCGTCGCGAGCGAGCGCGCGGACAAGACCATCTTCCCGCCCGAAGACCGCGTCTTCACCGCGCTCGTGCGCACGCCGCTCGAGCGCGTCGAGGTCGTGCTCGTCGGTCAGGACCCGTATCACGACGACGGGCAGGCCCATGGCCTCGCGTTCTCCGTCGAGCGGCCGACGAAGCCGCCGCCGTCGCTCCGCAACGTGTTCAAGGAGCTCGAGCGCGATCTCGGCGTCGCGCCGCCCGATCACGGAGACCTCTCCGCGTGGGCCGATCGCGGCGTCTTGATCCTCAACGCGGTGCTCACGGTGGTCGCGCACACCCCCGGCTCGCACGCGAAGAAGGGCTGGGAGGAATTCACCGACGCGATCGTGCGCGCCGTGAACGATCGCCCACGGCCCGCCGTCTTCGCGCTCTGGGGCGGCTACGCGAAGAAGAAGGGCCAGGTCGTCGATCGATCGCGACACGAGGTCGTCGAGAACGCGCACCCCTCGCCGCTCTCGGCCAAGCAGTTCCTCGGCAGCAAGCCCTTCTCTCGCATCGACGACGCGCTCGTGCGCCTCGGTCGCCCGCGCATGGACTGGAGGCTCTCGTGAGCACGCTCGATCTGTCGACGCTCTTCGCCGGTGGCGCGGAGGCGTGGGAGCCGCTGCTCACGCCCGTGCTCACGTCCGCGCGCGACGCGCACACGTTCCTCTCGCCGACCCGCGCGCGCGAGATCGTCCCGGTGCGCGAGCTGACGTTCCAGGCGCTCAAGGCCAACCCGCCCGCCCGCGTGCGCGTCGTCGTGTTCGGACAGAGCCCCTACCCGCGCGTCGAGTCCGCGACGGGGATCGCGATGTTCGACAACTCCTTCACGGACTGGAACGACGCGAAGTTCGGCAAGGTCACGAGCATCCGCTGCATCGTGAAGGCGGCCGCGATGCGCGAGCACGGCGTGCCCAAGGCCACCTCCACCGCAGCGCTGCGCGCGCTCATCGCCAAGAACCGCGTGGTGCCGCCGGCCGAGTGGTTCCAGTCGATGCTCGTCCAGGGCGTGCTCCTCCTCAACGCATCGCTCACGGCGAGCACGGACGACGCGATCTCCACGACCGCGCACGCCGCGTTCTGGAAGCCCGCGGTGCTGCGCATCGTGGAGGGCATCCTCTCCGCACGTCGCGACGAGGGCGTGGTGTTCGCGTGGTGGGGCACGCACGCCAAGGCCCTGCGCAAGGAGGTCGAGCGCCTCGCCGCCAAGCATCCGAGCGCGCGCGTCGTGCACGTCGAGCACGTGAACCCGGCCGCGCAGGGAGACGCGTTCTGCGATGGCGATCCGTTCGGCGACATCGATCGCGCGCTCGCCTCGCTCGGCCTCACGAAGATGTCGTGGCTGCCGCAGTCGGGCTGGCACGCAGCGCACGACGCTGCGGACACCGCGCGCCTCGGAGGCTTCATCACCGAGACGCAGGAGCTCCACAAGCAGTACCTCGAGCGCCTCTCGGGCGCGGCCGAGGAGGTGCTCGCCGAGCTCGCGCCGATCACGGGCGTGATGGCGCTGCCCGCGGTCTCGCTGCCGGACGCGCTCGCGCCGCTCGAGGCGAAGATGCGTGGCCTCGCGCAGCTCGTGGCCCATGCGCGCGGCGTGGCGGCGAAGCAGACCTCGAGCGCGCTGGCGCTCGACGAGCTCGCGGCGGTCCACCTCTACACGCTGGGCTCCGGCTTCTACAAGATGCTCAACGAGGCGCTGCGACACACGGACCGCAAGCAGGCCTGGCTCTACCTCCCCTACCTGCGCCTCCTGCTCGCGGCGCTCGCGAAGCTGCCGCGGACGCGCCAGCCCCTCTACCGCGGCGTCGCGAGGGACCTCCGCACCGACTACGCCGCGGGCCGCACGGTCACGTGGTGGGGCGTGTCGTCGTGCACGACGAAGCTCGAGATCGCGCGCCAGTTCCTCGGTCAGACCGGTCGGCGCACGCTCTTCGAGGTGCACGCGCACCGCAGCGTGAGCATCCGCCCGTTCTCCGCATACGCCCAGGAGGACGAGCTCGTGCTCGCCCCCGGCACGCAGCTGCGCGTGGAGCAAGTCGTCGATCGCGGTGGCGGGCTCACCGCCGTCACGCTGCGCGAGCTCGACTCCCCACCGCTCGTGTCGTGACCCTCACCACGCGCCGCGCTGCGTCCACGCGCGCACCGCGGGGTCGGAACGGATGCGCGCGCTCACCGCCTCGGGCGTGCTCGCGTGCACGGCGGCCTGCGCGCGCACCTCGGGCTCACGGTCCTCGGCGAGCATCGCGACGATCGAGGCGGGCGTCTCTCGACAGCGCGCGACCTCGCGCCGCACCCAGGTGACCGCGTCCCGCGCCAGGAGGCTGCGCGTCGCGTCCTCGAGACGTGCCGCGACGCGACGGCCGCTCGCACCACTGGACTCCGATCACGCGCCAGCGCCTCGAGGAGCTCGCGTGAGGCGGGCTCGTGGCGCGCCGCGGCGGCACGGAGCCCCACGTCGGTCGAGCGCGCCGCGCGCGCGATCCACACGCGGGGCACCCGCCCACCGAACGAGAGCGCGTCGCGGAGCCCGCGGGCTCCGTGGACCTCGGCGAACGCAGCGGCGACATCCTCGCCGCCGTTCGGGTGACCGAGGAGACGCGGCATCACGAAGTAGACGTCGTAGTCGTCGTAAGCGAGCTGCCGCACGAGCTCCACGAGCGCGGGCGCGGGCGTCGACGGATTGCGCACCAGCGCCTCGCGCACGGAGCGATCGGGATCGTCAGAGAGCGCCAGCGCCCGCGCCTCGGGCAGCGCCGCGTTCGTCGCCGCGATCGCGCGCACGGTCCCGGCCGCGTCGTGAGTCAGTGCCTCCACGACCTCGGGCGGCAGCCGTGACTGTCCAGCGGCGCCGCCGCGCACGAGCGCGCTCGGGTCACGCGCGGGCAGGCAGAGGACGACCACGGGCGTGCTCGCATGCGTCGCGAGGGCGTGCCGCACGCTCTGGTCCGGATCGCGCGAGAGGCGGGCCGCCGCCTCGAGCGCGAGGATCTCGTGCGCGCGAATCGCCGTGGCGCGCACACGCGCATCGGTGTCCTCGAGTCTCCCCGCGAGCACCATCGCGCGACGGGGCGCGTCACGATCGTGCTCGTAGGCCTCGACCAGGGCGCGCCGCACGCTCGGAAACGGATGCTCCGAGAGCTCGCTCTCCCAGCGCTCGCGGAGCGCGCGCGAGGCGAGCAGCGCACGGACCGTGCGTGCACGCGGCATGAGGCCCCGCACCGCGTGACTCGCCTCGAAGGCGGCGCGTCCTCGTGGCGTCGCTGCGAAGCGCTCCGGCGCTCGTTCGGCCAGCGCGAGCACCACGCGCCAAGGCGTCGAAGGATGCGCGATCACCCGCGCCCGGACCTGCTCGTCCGTCAGGCGCGCGAGCCGCGCCAGGAGGCCCGAGCTCACGCTGGGGTTCTTCGCCACGAGCCGCGCGAGCTCGACGTCTCGGTGCGCGAGCACGCCGAGCCAGCGCGCCGGCGTGCCGACGTCCGCCGCAGCGCGACGTTCGTCGTCGGTCACCGACACGACGGCCCCCCTCGCGCGCGCCTCGTCATGGAAGCGGAGAGACGCCGATCACCCACTGGTGGATCGCGAGCATCGCGCCCCAGCCGACGAGGCCGAGCGCGACGCGCCAGAGCCCGAGCTCCGAGAGCACGAGCTTCTGTCGGCCAGCCAGGATCGCGACGAACGGGAAGATCGAGGTCTGTTGCTCGAAGTGATCCCAGGCCTCGTCGTCCGGGTGCGCCGCGCGGCGCAGATCGATGTGCACCATCCCCGCGAACGAGAGGAACGCCACCCCGAGGAACACGAGGCTCGACTTGAGATCGCCATTGGCCGGCACGTGCGCGAGGCCCCAGAGCGCGAAGCCCCAGAGCGCCGGATGACGCGTGATCCGCTGGATGCCCTTGGGCCCGGACGCGGCGCGATCGGCCATGCCCGCCATCGTCGGCGACGGCGTCGTGTAGCCCATCACGAGCAGCGTGTACGCGAGGGGCATCACGACGTTGGGAATCCAGCGCGTCCACGTCGGTGGCTCGAAGATCAGCACGTAGGGCGCGAGCGTGTAGCCCCACACGATCAGGCCGAGCCCCACGAAGGCCACGAGCGAGTAGAGCCCCTGGAAGCCTCCTTCGCCGAACCTCGTCACCAGAGGCCCGCGCAGCGGCGCGCTCGACATCGCGAGGTGACCGAAGACGAAGAGAAAGAGACCGACCGCGAGGGGCCACCACGTGCCGCTCGATGGCGCAGGCTGCGTGGGCACGCTGCCGATCGCCGCCACGAGCGCCGCCACCTCGGTCTCGTCGAGCTCGAAGCGCGGCATGAAGCCGGCGGCATACCCCTCGGCGATCTCGGCGTCCGGCGCTTCGATGGCGCGTCGCAGGTACGCATCGTCGGCGACGACCGTCACGCGCTCGCCGTCGCGGTAGACGCCGCGATGAGATCCCGCCAGGCCCACGAAGCTCGGGCCCTGGCCGGCTGCGCCGTCGAGCGAGTGGCAGCCCACACAGCCGTGCTCGCGCAGAGGCGCGGTGCTCTCCTGCGCTCGGGCCGCTGCTGGCTCTGCGCTCCACACGAGCACCACCCACACGAGCGAAGCGAGCCTCGAGACCCACGCCGGGCGCCACATGCCTAGAGCGTGCGACAGGAGCGCGCGGCTCGTCCACAAGGCGAGCGACGGTCGAACCGCGGCGTGTGCGCGGCCTCCTGAGGTACCGTCTCGCCACATGACTCGCACGAACGCGATCGGTGCGGCCATCATCGGCCTCGCGGTGCTCGCGACGGGCGTCGCGCTCTTCTGGCCGCGCGACGAAGCGCCGCTGCTCACGCGGCGACGCTACGCGGACATCCCGCGCATCGACGTGCACGTGCACGTGCCGCCCGAGCAGGCCGAGCGCGCGATCCGCACGTTTCGCGACGAGGGCGGCGTGTACATCGCGCTCAACGCGTCGGGCGGGCACCCCGACGGCGGCGGGCTCGAGGAGAACGTCGAGGTGATGCGGAGGACGAACGGCGCGCTCCGGCCGTACTGCTCGATCGACTTCCGCAACGTCGAAGAGCCGGACTGGGACAGCTACGTCGATCACACCCTGCGGACCTGCGCGTCCGAGGGCGCGATCGGCATGAAGGTCTACAAGGGCCTGGGCCTCGGCATCACGCTCTCGGACGGCTCGCTGCTCGCCGTCGACGATCCTCGCCTCGATCGCGCCTTCGCGCTCGCCGGAGAGCTCGGCCTGCCAGTGCTCATCCACAGCGGAGACCCGCAGGCCTTCTTCCGCCCCGATGGCCCGGACAACGAACGCCACGCCGAGCTCGAGGCGCATCCCTCGTGGAGCTTCTACGGCCAGCGGCCCGAGGGCGCGGGCGAGTGGCCGAGCTGGCAGACCGTGTTCGATCAGTACGAGCGCCGCGTCGCGCGGCATCCGGGCACGACGTTCGTCGGCGCGCACTTCGGCAACGCGCCCGAGGAGCCCGAGACCGTCGCGCGCATGCTCGACGCCTATCCGAACCTCGTCGTCGAGACGGGCGCGCGCATCCCCGAGATCGGGCGCTTCGATGCCGCGCGCATGCGCGAGATCTTCGTGCGCCACGCCGATCGCATCCTCTTCGGCACGGACTTCCAGATCGGCGGCGACGGTCGCCTCGTGCTCGGCTCCGCCGGTCGCGAGCCCGATCCGCCCTCGCGCGTGCCGTTCTTCTATGACGCGCACTTCCGCTACTTCGAGACCAGCGATCAGGACTTCGAGCATCCCTCGCCCATCCAGGGCGACTGGACCATCGACGGCATCGAGCTCCCGCGCGAGGTGCTCGAGCAGCTCTACTACCGGAACGCGATGCGCATCTTCGATCTGCCCGCGCCGCCGAGCCGCTGAGGCGCGAGCCCTGCATGGAGCCTGCGACCGACACGCTCACGCGCGCGCGTTGCGCGAGCCACGACGCCGCGGCGGTGGCGAGCTGTCCGCGCTGCGGTGATCACGTGTGCATCGCGTGCTGGGACGCGGAGGAGAAGCTCTGCGCGCGCTGCCGGCCCGAGCACGGCAGCCATCGGCCTCGGTTCGAAGAGCGCGTGCTCGGCCTCGTCGCGACCACGCGCGACGTGCTCCGCACGCCCGACCGCGTCTTCTCGCGCCTCGCGCCGCGCGGCCGCCCCGCACGCGCGCTGCTCTTCGCAGGCCTCGCGTGGTCGGTGCCGGGCGTGGCCATCGTCCTCTACAGCACGCTTCGCTCGGAGGAGCCGTTCGATCTCGTCCTCTTCGCGCTGGTGATCGAGGCGGCCGCGCTCGGCGGCGTGCTGGGCGTGCTCTTCCTGCTCCCGCAGGCGCTCGCGCTCTGGGGGCTCGCGCGCGTGCTCCGACCGCGCACGTTCTCGGCGTCGCTGCGCGCCGCCTCGTATGCGCAAGCAGGCGTGGTCGCGGTCGGCGCAGCCATCCTCTCGATGGCCCTGCTCCCGCGCGTCGGCTTCGTCCTGCCGATGCTCGCGATGCTGAGCTTCGTCCATCACCAGGCGGTCGCGTTCGGTCACTTCCTGCGCGGGCGAGACGCACCGTCGATCGCGACGCGTCTCGCGGGCTCCGCCGTGGCGCTGTGGTGGGCCCTGCTCCTCATCGCCCGAATCGCCTGGATTCCGGGCTGAACGAAGTGGGCCCCGCTCATCGACCGCATGACGGCTACTCAACTGACGATGGGTGCGTGTCTCGTGAGCGCACGACCGCGCGGTCGTGGTGCTCGCGCCTCCCCTCGGACCTGCCGGGAGCATTCGCGGGAACGTGATGCCGAATCACGACGTCGCGGTGCTCGCGACCGAACTCGACGGCCTCAGAGACACTCCGTGCAGGGCAATCAGCGTCGCGTGACCGAGCCATCGGCGACCGTGCTCGACGGCGCGACGGCCACTCCGTGCATGGCAATCAGCGTCGCATGCTCACGGCTCACGAGGCACGCGCACGAAGGCGGGGGACAAGCCCCCGCCCTACATCCAGGTGGTGACCCAGACGCGAGGTCGCGATCGCTTCGCCTCCCATGTCGCTCGCGGCCGCTCCGTGCGTGACATCGCGCGCCAGGCGCTCGAAGGCTGCATGAGCCGGTCTCCTCAAGGCTTGCGCGAAGACCCCGGCAGGACCGACGGGAGAGGCACGACACGCCAACCCAGTGGTTCGCGCCTGCGACCCTGTATGCGCCGTGGCGCGTGTCGCGTCTGCCATGGCGAGACGGCGCAGGCGTCACTGCCCGTGTCGCGTGAGCGCACCACGGCATGGTCGCTTCAGCGCGTCTCGGTCGCAGCGCGCGTGAGCGCACCACGGCGTGGTCGCGACGCTGTCACCGCGCCTCGGACGCGGCGGACGTCGGGGTGCGTGTCTCGTGAGCGCACGACCGCGCGGTCGTGGTGCTCGCGCCTCCCCTCGGACCTGCCGGGAGCATTCGCGGGAACGTGATGCCGAATCACGACGTCGCGCTGCTCGCGACCGAGCTCGACGGCGTCACAGCCACTCCGTGCATGGCAATCAGCGTCGCGCGTGACCGAGCCATCAGCGACCGTGCTCGACGGCGCCACGGCCGCTCCGTGCATGGCAATCAGCGTCGCATGCTCACGGCTCCCGAGGCACGCGCACGAAGGCGGGGGACGAGCCCCCGCCCTACATCCAGGTGGTGACCCAGACGCGAGGTCGCGATCGCTTCGCCTCCCATGTCGCTCGCGGCCGCTCCGTGCGTGACATCGCGCGTCACGCGGCCGAAGGCTGCATGAGCGGGTCTCCTCAAGGCATTCGCGAAGAGCCCGGCAGGACCGAGGGGAGAGGCACGACACGCCAACCCAGTGGTTCGCGCCTGCGACCCTGCATGCGCCGTGGCGCGTGTCGCGTCTGCCATGGCGAAACGGCGCAGGCGCCGCTGCCCGTGTCGCGTGAGCGCGTGATCACGCCGTCGCGGCGCTCGGCGCCGTGCCCTCGTCACGTGCGGCGGCGGCGACGGGCAGCGAGGACGAGCAGCGTGAGCGCGAGCCAGAACGTGCTCGTGCGGGGGGCGTGCTCGCCTGCGCGACAGCTGCAGCCGCTCGTGCTTGCACCGACGCTGCGACCGGCGTCGCGGCCGACGCTCGTGCCTGCGTCCATGCCTGGCGCGATGAACGCGTCGAGCGCGGGATCCATCGCCGCGTCGGCCATCGACGACATGCCCGCATCGAGCTCGCCGATCACGGCCGCGTCGGGCCCAGCGATCACGCCAGCGTCAGGCAGCCCTCCCGCGTTGCACGGCATCGTCTCGAGGCCCGAGGGCATCACGCTGCGGAGGCGATCGGCCGTGACGTCCGCGTCGTACGAGGCGCCGCCGATCCACGCGGACATCGCGGGATCGCCCGTCAGCACGCACGAAGTCCACGCGACCGCGTAGCGGCGGAAGATCGGCGTGGTCGCGGTGTCGCCGCGGCCGCAACCGAAGCTGCAGAGCCCGTCCATCTCGCCGGGATCGCAGTGGCCCGAGCGCGCGATCACGAAGTCGAGGTGGCTGTTCGTGAGGCGCGTGCGGACCATCGCCTCCTGCCACTGCGAGTTGCACGCGCCCGGGACCTGCGCGAGCAGCGTGAGGTGCGGCGCGACGATGGCGCTCGTCACCGAGAGGCCATCGGTGCGGTCGTCGTTCGGATCGAGGAGCACCACCGAGTCGATGCTCGGATCGCGGGCCGCGGTGATGTGCGACGAGAGGCCGCCCCAGCTGTGACCGATGAGGCCGACGCGGCTGCCGTCGACCTTGCCCGCGAGGCGCGAGCTCGCGTCCGCGCTCTGTGCGACGGCCCACACGATCATCGCGGAGATCTGTCGCTGGTTGGCGTCGTGGTCGCACGAGGTGACGGTGCACGGCATGTC
Organism: Sandaracinaceae bacterium; assembly: GCA_044376125.1. GTDB lineage: Bacteria > Myxococcota_A > Polyangia > Polyangiales > Sandaracinaceae > JAFLCL01. The sequence goes on along the minus strand of JBILLJ010000030.1, from coordinate 60,477 downwards.
GGGCGTGAGCGCGACGAAGCCGTGCGACGCGAGCGTCGTCGCGAGCTCGGTGTGGTAGGTGCCGTTCGCGTTCGCGCCGTGGATCACGCCGACGAGCGGGTACGGACCGCCGGACTCCGGGAAGTACGCGCGCACACGGATCGAGGTGCCGTCGAGGCTGATCGAGCCCGCGTCCCAGCTCGCCGTGGTGAGCGGCCCGCGCTCCTCCGGCGCCTGCGCGCGTGCGCCGCTCGCGTGGAGAGAGAGCACGAGAAGCGCAGCGACGACGGCGAAGCGAGGGCACGACATGGAACCGACGATGCTACGCGAGCCTCGTGGGCAGCGAAACGTGCGGCGACCGGCGCGTGACGCCCGGTCGGAGGCGGAGATCAGAGCCGGAACACGCGCCTCGCGTTCTCGCCGAGGAAGAGGGCGCGCGCGTCGTCCGAGAGGCCGAGCGCGTCCACGTCGGCGAGACACTCGGCGGGCGTGATCATCGGGAAGTTCGATCCGAAGAGGACCTTCTTCTTGCCGTGTCCGCGCATGAACTCGACGAGCTCGCGCGGATAGCGCGATGCCTTGTAGGCCGAGGTGTCGATGTAGACGTTCGGGTACTTCGTCGCGAGCGCGATCATCTCGACGGTCCACGGGTAGCCGATGTGCCCGCCGACGATCACGAGCTCGGGGAAGTCGAGCGCGACGCGATCGAGGTACGGGATCGGCCGCCCCGGCTCCGAAGGCGCGAGCGGCCCGGTGTGCCCGACCTGCAGACAGAACGGCACGCCGAGCTCCACGCACTCCGCGTAGAGCGGGTAGTAGCGGCGATCGTCGGGCGGCGCGTCCCAGAGCCACGGCAGCATGCGCAGGCCGCGCAGCCCTCGCTCCTTCACCGAGCGCCGCAGCTCGCGCACGGCCTCCATGGGCCGCGCGAGATCGACCGAGCACACACCGACGAGCCGATCGGGCGCCGCCGCGACGACGCGCGCGACGTGCTCGTTCGACAGCATCGGCCCCGAGGGCCCCCACCACGCCGACACGAGCGCACGATCGATCTTCGCCGCGTCGAGCGCACCGACGAGGAAGTCCACTGGCAGCTCGTCCGGCAGCTGCGACACGTCCATCCCGCGCCACCGCAGGAGCGACGCGAACATCGGATGCCGCAAGAACGCCCCGGTCGGGTGCTGGACCCATGCATCGACGATCATGCCGATCGCTACCACACGCCCGCCCGTCGCTCAGGTCCCTGACGACCCCAGCGGACGACCCCAGCGGACGACCCCAGCTGACGACCCCAGCAGGATTCGAACCTGCGACCTTCGGCTCCGGAGGCCGACGCTCTATCCAGCTGAGCTATGGGGTCTTCTCGCACGCGGAGGCGCGAGAGGGCGAAGGGATACCGGAGTCGGATCCGCATCGCAAGCGCGCGTTGTGCGGCGTGTTCGCGCCACCCGTGCCGTCGATGGGGCCCGGGCCGCTCCTGATGGGCGTGCCGGGCGCAGGTGGTCTGCGGCCGTCGGCAACGGTGTCCCGGTTCATGCGACGCTGCAGGACCGTCCCGGTTTCTGCAACTCTGCAGGACCGTCCCGGTTTCTGCAACTCTGCAGGACCGTCCCGGTTTCTGCAATTCTGCAGGACCGTCCCGGTTTGAGTGCCGGGGCTACTTGCGGATGACGTCGATCACGAGCGGCGCGGGCTGCGCGGAGGCGCTGCCGACGTGGAACGCGGCGAGCGCGCGCTCGCCCAGCGCCTTCTCGTCCTGGCCCTTGGCGAGATGGAGCTCGCAGAGCGTGTCGCCGGGGGCGACCTTGTCGCCGATGCCCTTGTGCAAGACGATGCCGACGAGCGGATCGACGGCCTGATCGGCGCGCGTGCGCCCCGCGCCCATCGCGACGCCGAGGAGGCCGAGCGCGAGCGCGTCGATGCGCTGCACGCTGCCCCGCTTGCCGCTCGTGACGGGCACCACGCGCGCGGCGCGCGGCATGAGCGAGGGATCCTCGACCACGCGCGGGTCGCCGCCCTGCGCGTCCACGACCTGACGCAGCACACGCAGGCCGCTACGATCCTGGATGGCCGCCTCGAGCTTGCGGCGCGCGTCGCGATCGTTCTTCGCGACGCGGCCCATGAGCAGCATCTCGGAGCCGAGCACGAGCGTGATCTCGCGCAGGTCCGCGGGGCCCTTGCCGTGAAGGACCTCGATGGCCTCGCGCGTCTCGAGCGCGTTGCCGATCGTGCGGCCGAGCGGCGCCTCCATGGAGGTGAGCACCGCCGTGACCTCCTTGCCCGCGAGCGTGCCCACGCGGACGAGGGACTGCGCGAGCGCGCGCGCGTCGGCCTCGGTCTTCATGAACGCCCCGCGGCCGACCTTCACGTCGAGCACGAGGCCGTCGATGCCCTCGGCGAGCTTCTTCGAGAGGATGCTCGCGGTGATGAGCGGGATGGACTCCACGGTCGCGGTGACGTCGCGCAGGGCGTAGAGGCGCTTGTCGGCGGGCGCGATGTCGGCCGTCTGTCCGATGAGCGCGCAGCCGATGTCTCGCACCTGCTGCACGAACGTGTCGACCGGCATCGACACCGAGAAGCCCGGGATCGCCTCGAGCTTGTCGAGCGTGCCGCCGGTGTGGCCGAGACCGCGGCCGCTGACCATCGGCACCGCGACGCCGCAGGCCGCGACGAGCGGCGCGAGACAGATCGAGACCTTGTCGCCGACACCGCCGGTCGAGTGCTTGTCGACCTTGCGCGAGCGCACCGAGCGCATGTCCACGACGCGCCCCGAGTCCCGCATCGCGAGCGTCAGCGCGGTCGTCTCCTCGGAGCTCATCCCCTTGAAGAACACCGCCATCGCGAGGGCGCTCATCTGGTAGTCGGCGACCTCGCCGCTCACGAAGCCCTCGATGACCGCCTGGATCTCACGCTCGGTGAGCGCCCCGCCGTCGCGCTTGCGCGCGATGAGCTCGGGCACCGTGGGCAGATCACTGCTCCAGCCGGAGCCGGACTTCTTGCTCTCCTTCGCACCGGTCGGCCCTACGTCTCGGGTTCGCGGAGACGGTGCGGGCTTGGGGGCGCTCTTCTTGGCGGCCATGGGCGCGGGAAGATACCCGATCCCGTCCGACTTCGCGCCCCCTGCGCCGCGGGTGCTCACTTGCGGCGCTTGCCGCCCTCGCCGCGACGAGCGCCCTCCTGCGAGCCCTTGCCGCGTGGGTGCGTCCCGGTGCGCGTCGCCCGCGGCCGCTCGCCGCCCTGCGCGGAGGCGCGTCGGTCGCTGCCACGCTCGCCGCGCGCGGGCGCACGCTCTGCGCGCCGGGCCTCGTCGGCGCGGCCCCGCGAGGCGCCACGCTTCGAGCGGCCCCCGCTCGTTCCACTCCCGCGCGTTCCGCCGGAGAGCAGCGTCGCGGTGATCTCGCGGCGCTCGATCGACGCGTCGTCGATCCGTACACGCACGCGATCGGCGAGCGCGACGCGGCGACCGCTGCGGCTGCCCACGAGCGCGATGCCGAGCCGATCGAGCTCGAAGTAGTCCTCGCCGATGCGATCGATCGGGACCTTCACCTCGACGAACGGCGCGTCGATCGTGATCACGACGCCGTGCTCGGCGACGCTCGTGACCTCGCCCTCGATCTCCTCGCCCACGCGCTTCTTCATCAGGATGCAGCGGTAGATCGCCTGGACCTCGCGCTCGATCTGCATCGAGCGGCGCTCCATGCGGCTCGACTGCACCGCCTGCGGCACGAGCTTGCGGCGCAGCTGCTCGCCGTCGATCGCCTCGCCCTGCGCGAGCGCACGCACGATGCGGTGCACGGCGAGATCCGGATAGCGGCGGATCGGCGAGGTGAAGTGGAGGTAGTGGCGCGCCGCGAGCGCGTAGTGGCCGATGTCGTCGACCTGGTAGCTCGCCTGCTGCATCGAGCGCAGGAGGAGGTAGCCGAGCACGCCCTCGAGCGGCGTGCCGGCGATGCGGTGCAGCACCGCCTGCAGCTCCTTGGGGCTCGGGTCCTCGTCGTTCTCGAGCCGGAGGCCCAGCGCCTCGGCCACCGCCGCGAACTGCGCGACCTTGCCCGCGTCGGGCTTGCCGTGGACGCGGTAGATCGCGGGCAGGCCCTGCTTGGCGAGGTGCTCGGCCACGGTCTCGTTCGCGAGGAGCATGAGATCCTCGATGAGCTCGTAGGCGCGCTTGACGCCCGGATCGCCCTTCTGCTCGATCACGTCGCGAGGCTCGCCGCCCTCGTCGAGGAGGATCTTCGCCTCGGGCAGCTCGAAGCCCAGCGCACCGCGCTTGTTGCGGCGTGCGCGCAGGAGCTTCGAGATCTCGAGCAGCGTCTCGAGGAGCGGCTTGTGGGCCTCGGCCTCGGGCGAGAGATCGCCTGCCTCGGTGAGCCCCAGCGTGCGCGCAGCCTGCTCGTAGGTGAGCCGCGCGCGGCTCCGCATCGCCGCCTCGACGAAGCGGTACGAGCGCACGAGGCCGGTCTTGGTGAGGTGCGCCTCGACGCCGAGCATCAGGCGATCCTCGTCGGGTACGAGCGACGCGAGGTTCGAGCTGAGCTCGGGCGGCAGCATCGGGATCGCGCGATCCGGGAGGTAGATCGAGCAGCCGCGCGCGAGCGCCTCGCGATCGATCGCGGTGCCGACGCGCACGTAGTGCGACACGTCGGCCACGGCGACGACGACACGGAAGCCGTCCTTGGTGCGCTCGGCCCACACGGCGTCGTCGTGATCGCGCGCGTCCTTGGGATCGATCGTGAGGAGGGCGATGCCGCGCAGGTCCTCGCGCCGCGCGACCTCGGCGGCATCGACCGTCGCGGGGAACGCGAGCGCCTCGGAGAGCACGTCCTCGGGGAACTCCTCGGAGACGCCGTCGCGGATGCGGATCTTCTCCACCTCGACCGCGGCGCTGCCCTTGGGGCCCATCGTGCGCAGCACCCGCGCGTGCGGCAGCTCGCCCTCGCGCGAGGGCCAGCGCGTGACCTGCGCCACGACCTCGAGGCCCGGGCGCGTCTCGAGCGGGAGCGCGCCCTCGACGATGAACGTCTGCGGAAGACGGGGATCGCCGGGGTGGATGTAGAGGTGGCCGTGCGTGCGCACGAGCGTGCCCGCCACGCGCGTGAGCCCACGCGCCACGACCTCGACGACGTCGCCCTCGAAGCCCTTGATGGTCGGCGTGACCTTCACGCGGACGCGGTCGCCGTGGAGCGCGAGGCCCACGCCGCGCGGGGAGACGAAGATCTCGCCACCGTCGTCCGGTGTGACGAAGCCGAAGCCACGCGGTGTCATCGCGAGCCAGCCGACCCTCGTGTCGCGTCCCCACGCGCGCGTGGCGCTCTCTTCGGCCGCCGCGCCCTTCTCTCCCGTTCCTGCGCCCTTCTCTCCCGTGCCTGCACGACGCTCTCCGGTGCCCGCGCCCGTGTCTCCTGCGTGGTGCTTGATGCGCTCCGCCTGCCGGATGAGGAGCTCCTCGTTCACGCGCGCTCGGCCCTTGGGCACGGCGCGCTCGACGGCCTTCCATCGCGAGCCCGGGAGCTCCTTCACGAGCCCGAGCGACTTGAGCGACTCGAGCGTCTCGCGCACCGAGGCCGCGGCCTTGCGCGCGTCCTGCCGCGAGACCCCGACCGCCGAGACGATCTCCATGGTGTGGAGCGAACGATCGCCCCCTGACTTGAGCGCGGTCATGACGCGCTCCCTGCTGATGCTCAAAACAGACCTTCCAATCAGACCGCGCGTGCGTCCGTGACGCTCCCTCGCGCATCGAGCGCTCGCGTTCTCGCAGCGCTTGGGCAACGTGCCTGCGCTCCACGCGAGTCCCGACTCGATGGCGCGAGCCTACTCGCAGAACGCTCCCGACGCACGTCCCGGCTCCTCGCCGCCGCGCGAGGCGCCAGAGCGGGGCTGGGGCCCCGGCCCCGGTCCACGGGGGAGGGTCCGCATGGACCCTCAGCTCAAGGAGTGAACGAATACAGCGAGCCGTCGTCGGTGCCGACCACCACGCGGCCATCGCTCGCGAGCAGCGGCGTGGCGTCGACGTTCTGTCCGAGGTTGTGGCGAGACACGAGCGTGCCGTCGAGCGCGAGCACGTAGACGAAGTCGTCCTGCGAGCCGACGTAGACGTGGCCCGCCGCGTCGATGCGCGCCGAGCTGCGCACGCGACCGCCCGTCGCGTGGCGCCAGCGCACGGTGCCGTCGGGGGCGATGCCGTAGACGTTGCGGTCGTCGGAGCCGACGACGATCGTGCCGTCGCTCGCGATGGCCGGCGTCGCGCGCACGTCGGCGCCGGTCGTGACCTGCCACCGGCGCTGGCCGCTCGCGTCGAACGCGGTGACGTGACCGAGGTCGTCGCCGATCACGATCGTGCCGTCGTCGGCGATCGCGGGGCCCGAGTCGCTGCTCGCGCCGAGCGTCGCGTCCCACGCGACCGATCCATCGCGACGCACGGCGTGGAGCACGCCGTCGACGGACGCGAACAGCACGAGGCCCTGCGGGTGGACGGCCGGCGGCGTGCGCACCTCGCCGGCCGCGGCGACGTGCCAGCGGATCCGACCGGCGCCATCCACGGCGTAGAGGCCGGTCGAGGGCACGTAGATCGTCTCGTCGTCGTCGAGCGTGGGGCTCGCGTCGATCGGGCCACCGAGCGAGAGGCGCCAGCGCACACGGCCCTGCGCGTCGAGACCGACGAGCGTTCCATCGTGGTTGCCGACGACGACCGTGCCGTCGGCGAGCACCGCGGCGCTGCCGTAGAAGCGATCGCCGCCCGTGTATCGCCAGCGCAGAGACCCGTCGCGCGCGATCGCCGCGAAGCCGTGGTCGAGCGAGCCGACATAGAGCGTTCCGTCGGGGCCTTCCACGGGGGCCGCGTAGATGCGGGCGCTCGTGCGATGAAGGCGGAGCGGAGCGGCGAGCGCGCTCGGGCCCGTGACGCTCGCCCGGCCGGTGTGCCGCGCATCGCCCATGAACACGGGGCGCGCGCGCACGGTGGATGCGGCGTGCGCGACGCCCCCGTCGCCGCTCGTCGGCGGGGCATCGATCGCTGGCGCGACGCCTGCGTCGGTGGCGGTCTCCTCGCCGTGCGTCTCGAGCTCTCTCGCGCGCGCGGCCAGCTCCGCGCGCACCTCTTCGTGGAAGCGGCACCGGCCCTCGTGGCAGATGCGATCGTGGCGACACTGCACGTCGGTCGTGCACGGGCCGACGGGATCGGGCGAGGCCGCGCAGGCGCTGACGAGCGCGAGTCCGGCGGCCATGGCTGCGCGCGTCACGCGCGTTCGCGTCGAGCTCGGCATCACGCGCTGCACGCTACCACGCCTCGTGAGGCGGCCTGGATCACTGGGGCGCCTCGGTCGGCGCGGCCTCGGGCACCGGCGCTTGTTGACCCGCGAGCTCCGGCGGGACCTCGGGCGGCGTGCCCGGTGTCGTGGGCGGCGTGGGCGATGCGTCGGCCGCGCGCAGGTCCGCCCAGCAGATCGCGCCGCCGCAGAGCCACGCTGCACGCGCGAGCGAGGGGCTCAGCGCGACGTCGACCGAGAGCCCCTGTGGCACCGCGAAGTCCTCGTCGTGGAAGACCTCGATGCGCCGCTCGCCGCGATCGACGACGACGATCCCGAACGGCAGCGCGAGCGCGAAGCCGCGCGCGTCGGGCACCGCCGCGCCTCGAGGCAGCGGCGCGGGGGCGGGTGTCTGCGCGTCGAGCACGGAGGGCGGCCCGATCGGCGCGCCGCTCGCGTCGAGCGGGACCATCGTCACCTCGGCGCCGCGCGCGAGCACGAGGCCGCTCGGAGCCCAGCCCAGCGCGACGAAGCCATCGTCGTCGGCGCGGTGTCCCTCGGGCATCGTCGGGCACGTCGCGACGGCGGGCGCAGGCCGGGGCGCGACGAGGATCTCGCGACGGCTGCCCGTCACCGCGTCGACGATGCCCGAGGCCGGCGCGATCACGACGACGGTGCCCTCGCAGCTGCGCTCGATGCCGACGAGCTCGAGCGCCCCATCCGGATCGAGCACGCGGCTCTCCCCGCCCGCGGCGAGATCCTCGACCGCATCGGGCACGAGCGCGTCGCCCTCGATGCGCAGCACACGCGCGTCGGGCCCACGCACGAGCAGGCGCGCCTCGTCGAGGAACGCGAGGCTCGAGAGGCGCGGCGCGCGACGGACACCGAGGGGGCTCGCTTCGCCCGCGCGATGCACGACGAGCCGCGCGGGAGGCACGCTCGCGACGCGCAGCCAGGACTCGCGCACGAGCGCACGATCGCCCTCGCGGATCGAGACGCCGTGGTGATCGAGGCGCACGTAGGCCTCGAGCGCCGCCGAGATCGCGGCCGGATCACCGGGCGCGCCCGCGCCCAGGCGTCGCGCGAGCGCCGCCGCACGCATCGCGTACGCGCGCCCGACCGAGGCGCTCGTGCCACACGGGACGCCGCGGGCACCGCCCAAGAAGAGGCGCGGTCGCTCGGCCTCGCGACACACGGCCTCACGCAGCGCGATGGCGCGCTCGGCAGCGACGATCGCTTCGTCGGGGTTGCGCCGCACGAGCTCGCGCGACTGCGTCGCGAGCGTCGCGAGCGTGGGCTCGGGCTGATCGCCCTCGCGCGCCAAGCCCGCGGCGCGGCTCATCCACGTGAGCGTCGAGGTGACGGCGATGCTCGGCGTGGCGATGCGCACCTCGACCTCGAGGTCGTCGTGACCATCCTGGTCCCGATCGTCGGCCGCGAACGAGAGCCCTTCGCCCTCCGCGCGGCCGGCGAGCTCGAAGAGCTCGAGCGCGCGAGGACGCTCGTCGGCCGAGAGCACCCAGGTGCTCGCGAGGCGCGGCGCGGACTCGTCCTCGCAGCGCGACTCGATCGTGGCGATCGCGAGAGACGCCGAGAGCGGCGTCACGCTCGCGCTCGCGGGCGCGCAGGCGATCTCACGGCCTCCACCGCTCATCGCCAGCGTCTCTCGGCTCGCGAGGGACACGAGCGGCGCCAGCTCGCTGCCGCGGCGCTCCGCGTAGAGCACGCGGGCCGCCGCGCCGGGCGCGTCGAGCACGACGAGCACCGCGTCACGGTCACCGTCGCGATCGAAGTCGAAGAGCGCGCTCGCGCGGATGGAGCCTTGCTCGATGCGGACCGGGCTCGTCTCGACGTCGATCTGCCGGGTGCCGTCGGGGTGGGCAGCGGCCTCGAGCGGCGCGAGGCTCGTGGCCGGATCGACGGGGCGCAGCGAGGGCTCGCCGCCTGCGTGGAACGGGACCGTCGTGTCCCCGCCGCACGAGCATCCCTGCCCGATGGCGCCCGCGCAGAGGCCGAGTGCGAGGAGCGGTGCGAGACGAGCGCGGGAGTGCATCGCCGCGATCATGTACCGCGGCCGAGCCGACCGTGGCGATCGGAGAGATCCCGGAGAGAGGGCGGTTTGCGGTAAGGTCCGCCGCGATGTCCTGGCGATCCCGGTGCGGAGCGGTGCTGGTGGTGGGCGCGTTGCAGCTCGCGTCGAGCGCGCGCGCGCAAGAGGGCGCGGCCGCGAGCGAGCGCGCCGCTCCCGAGGCGCCCTCCACCGACACGGCGTCCACCGACACGGCGTCCACCGACACGGCGTCCACCGACACGGCGTCCACCGACACGGCGTCCACCGACGCGCCCTCCGCTGACACGGCCTCTTCCGAAACGGCCACCACCGAGAGCGGCGCCACGGAGACGCGTGCACCCGACGCGTCGACCACCGAAGCCCGCACCGCTCCGGCGGCCGCGCGCACGACCGCCGAGCGCGTCGCGACGAGCGCGCCCGTCGTCGAGGAGCCCGCGGGGCTGCGCGTGGGCTTCGACGTCGGGGGCGAGTACCAGCTGCGTGGCAACGCGCTCAGCGACATCCCGCTCGCGCCCTCGCCGCCGAGCGACGATCCGATGCGCTCGGTCCCGGGCCCCGAGCTCGGGCAGAACTACTTCGCCGAGCAGTGGCTGCGCCTGCGCGGGCGCGTGGGCCTGGTCGATCATCCGGGCGGCTCGACGCGCGTCGCGCCCTTCCTCTCGCTCGTCGGCGAGCTCGATCTGCTCTATGGCGTCGCGTTCGGCGACTACGCCGTGGGCACGAGGCCCGCGGCCATGCCGCGCGATCAGCCCGGCTATCCGGGCATCCGCCTGCGTCACCTCTACCTCGAGTGGCGCTCGCCCATCGGCGTGTTCCGCCTCGGTCAGATGGGCTTCAGCTGGGGCCTCGGCCTCGTCGCGAACGACGGCGAGACGCGGCCCGTCTTCGGCGACTACCGCTACGGCGACCTCGTGCGGCGCCTCTTCTTCGCGACGCGCCCGCTCGGCGAGAGCTCGCCCTTCACGCTCGCCATCGCGGGGGACTGGGTCGCGTGGGATCTGCTCGCGGACTTCGAGCGTCCTTGCCCGTCGGGCCAGGGCACGTGTGGCGATCTCGCGTTCCAGGGCGTCGTCGCGGGCCTCTACGAGGAAGGCGACGACCGCTTCGGCGCCTACGTCGCGTACCGCACGCAGAAGAACCACCTCGACGACTTCCTCGACGTCTTCGTCGCCGACGCGTTCGCGCAGATCCACGTCGACGAGCCGACCGGTGGCCGCATCCTCCTCGCGGGCGAGGCGATGTTCGCGCAGGGCGCGACGTCGTTCACGCGCACGGCCACGCGCCCGCAGAGCGAGGTGCAGCAGCTGCTCTTCGCGGCGCAGGTGGGCCGCGTGTCCACGGACCTCGACGTGATCCTCGAGGGTGGCTACGCGAGCGGCGACTCGAACACCGAGGACGGCGTCGAGCGGCGCGCGACGATCGATCCCGATCACCGCATCGGCCTCGTGCTGTTCCCCGAGGTCATCGCGTGGCAGACCGCGCGCGCCGCGTGGCTCGCGCAGACACCCGACACGTTCGCGCGGCCGTCGCGCGGCGCCGACATCCTGCCGACGAACGGCGGCGTCGCCGGCGCGTTCTATCTCTTCCCGCACGCGACGTTCCGCCCGATCCCGGAGATCGACGTGCGCCTCGGCGGCGTGCTCGGCTGGTCCTCCACGGATGTCGTCGATCCGTACCGCCAGCGCGCGTTCGGCCGCTCGACGAACTACCGCGGCGGTGATCCGACCCGCCGCGATCTCGGCGTGGAGATCGACGCGTCGATCACCGGCAACATCGCGCTCTCGGACCTGGTCCGCGTGCAGCTCGGCCTCGAGGGCGGCGTGCTCTTCCCCGGAGGCGCGTTCGACGACGAGAACGACGTGCGCATGGGCGAGGTCGGCATGGCCCGCCTGCGCCTCGGCCTCGTCTTCTGAGGCACCGACCTCCCCCGCAGGCCCAGCGCCGCGACGCACCGAGCCCAGACCACCGAGCCCGCAGCCCACCGCTGCGGGCTCGCTGCGTTTCGGGGTCCGCGAACTTTTTTTCGCCGAGCACGCAACTCGGCCGCGCTCGTTCCGACAACCCGGCATCCCAGGAGGGAACCGCCGATGAGGAACGAAGAGCTGAACCGAGAGATCGAGAGAGCTGCGCGCAACGCGAAGAAGGTCGCGTCGCTCGTGGCCGAGAACGAGCGCACCGCCCGCGACGTCGCGGCGGTGCTGAACACGTCGACGGGCGCCTCGCCCACCCGCCACCCCCACGCCCCCCGCACCCCCTACGCCGTCCGCGGCTGAGAAAGAGAGAAGCATCATGCCCGTCACAGTTGGATCCCCCACCGGCTTTGCCCCGACCGAGGTCGGCGAGGCCTTTCTCCCCGACATCACCGCGATGAGCGACGAGAGCATCATCATGCTGCTCACCACGCGGCTCCGAGACGTCGACAGCCAGATCGGGTCGATCACGCAGACCCTCCAACAGCAGACGGCGCGAGCGCAGAGCCTCGGCCAAGAAGCCCAGCGCCTCAACGCCCTGCGCGGCCTGCTCGGCAACGAGCCGTACATGGACCCGGCCAGTGGCAACCTCCGCGGCGACTACGCCCTCAGTCGGGAGGAGATCGCGAGCATCGCCGAGACGATCGGTGTGTCGCCCGAGTCGATCGGCCTCGATGCCGATGGCAACGGAGCCGTGAATCTGTCCGACGTGATGCTCCACATCACCATCGGCGGCAGGAGCCTCCACGGCGTGGCCAATCGGGAGGGCTTCCAGCTCCGTGCCGACTCGCTGGGGGAGCAGATCCGCGACTGCAACTCCGGCAACGAGCAGCTGATGATCAAGCTGCAGTCGGCGATGCAGCAGAGAACACAGATCGTCCAGATGGCGACGAACATGCTGAGGGCTGGCGACGAAGCGCGGGACGCCGTGGTGGGGAACCTCCGATGAGGACCGAACGCGACACGGAGGTGCTCGGCGCAACACCCTCGAGGCTGAGCCCCGCCGCGAAGGCCATCGGCCTGGACGAGGACGAGTGCATTGCCATTCGTCGTCACGCGCTGCGGCTCGAAGCGAGCGGCGACTGGCCCCTCGCGCTCGACGCCTACCGGATGGCCACCATCGTCGACCCGACGCGATCGGCCAACTGGTTCGGGCTCGCGCGCTGCTATCGGCGCGTCGGGGATGACTTCACCGCGCAACGCGTCGAGCTCTGCGCACGCATCATCCAGGAGAAGCTGTCATGACCTGCACCATCACGGCTGCGCGAGAGATCCGCCCGGCCTCTGCACACGCCGACGCCGAAGACGCACCGAGCGTGGACGGCTGCGCGCCCGCCGACACCAGGAGGACACGAGCGGAAGCGGACGCCGCCGTCGTGCAGCGCGTTGCCGCGAAGCTCGACGTGTTCATCGCCGACATGTTCTCGCTGATCGAGGCCTACCAAACCCGAACGCGCGACGCCCAGAGCACGACTCAGGAGCGCGACGTCGCGGCGCGTACACTCTCGGCCAGCCAGGCACACACGCAGCGCACCGCCGAGCTCGAGACCGCCATCGTGGACCGAGCGCGCGCGGCCGAGTCCGCGATCGTGAGCGACGTCTGTCGCATCATCGGCTCCATCGTCTCCATCGCCGTGGGCGCGCTCGGAGCGATCTTCACGGGGGGCGCGAGCCTCGTCGCAGCGATCGCCATCGTCGTCGCGATCGTCGGGCCGCTCGTGATGAACGAGCTGGGCCGAGCGGGAGTCGTCGACGCAGACGTCGCGGCAGGCGTCGGGATCGGCATCGCCGCCGTGTGTACTGCAGTGTCCCTGGGCTGCAGCGTCGCGAGCCTCGCGGGCGCGGCATCCACTGCGGCGCTCGTTGCGGTGGACGCGGCTACCAAGGCGGCCACGGAGGTGGTCTCCAACATCGGCTCGATTCTCGGCGGCCTCGTGGACGTCACGGCCGGCTCGGCCGAGGTCGGCACGACGGTGCTGAACCACGACGCGGTCGAGCACGAAACGAACGCGACCGAGCACGGCCACCGGCGCGACGCGGAGCGCGAGTTGCAGGAGCGCGCGATGGAGATGCTGACCGCGCTGTTCCACTCGTTCGCTCGGGTGTCCGAGTCCCTCGCGACCTGCCGTGAAGAAGCGTCCCGCGCGCGGGCCATCGCGCTGCGCACAGCCTGAAAGGAGAAGCGTCATGTCCATTCGAGAGATCGGCGGCGCACCTGCCGCCCTGGCCCCCACCACCGTCGAGGAGATGGTTGGCTTCTCCGCGATCGAGAGCGGGGACGAGGCCGCGCAAGCGAGCACCGAACTGCGCGCGCTGGGGCGCGACCTTCGGTCGCAGGCCCAGCGGCAGCAGGTCGCAGAGCAGCGGCGCGCGGCGGAGCAAGAGCTGATCGCGGGAGTCGCGCGTGGCGTGGGACAGATCGTGAGCGGCGGTCTCGCCATCGCCGGTGCTGCCCACGGCCTCGCCTCGGCGGGACAGCCGCCTTCCGGGACAGAGCAGGCACAGGAGCAGTTCCGTACGCGCATCGACCGCGAGGTCAGCCTGTTCAACAACGGCGGCGCGCTGGCTCGAGGCGGGGCGGACATCGGCGCCGCCGTCGCGACTCGGGACGCCGCCGAGTCGCGGGTCCGCGCAACCGAGCATGAGCACGCGGCCTCGCTCGCCCAGGACGTGATCCAGCAGGCCGCGACCGACGCGGAGGAAGCGCGCTCGACGGAGACCCGTGCCACCGACGCGCTCCTGCGAATCCTCGATGAGAAGCGTCGCATCACGGAGGCCGCGACGCGCGCGTGAGCGCGCGAACAGGCCCACGAACACGACCGCGCGGACCGATGGGCGCGCGAGTCACACGGCGCGGCGCGGGCCTACCGGGGATCGGGCCCGCGCCGCGCATCCTATTCTCGGGCGCACGACCGAGCGCGGGGGTGATCTGGTAGGAACGCGTCATGGAACGCGACGCGCTCGATCTCGGTACGTTGAAGTACGACGACAAGGGACTCGTCACGGTCGTCGTGCAGGACCGGATGACCGGTGAGATCCGCATGCTCGCGCACGCCAACCGCGAGGCCCTCGAGCACACGCTCGCGACGCGGCGTGCCACGTTCTGGTCTCGCTCTCGCGCCGCGCTCTGGACCAAGGGCGAGACGAGCGGCAACACGATCCACGTGGCCGAGCTCTGGCTCGACTGCGATCGGGACGCGGTCGTCTACCTCGCGGATCCGGATGGACCGAGCTGCCACACCGGCGCCGACAGCTGCTTCTTCGATCGCGTGGACGACGGTGCCGCGCGCGAAGGCGGCGCCGCGCCGATGTTGCTCGTGCTCGAGCGCGCGCTGCACGCGCGGGCGAGCGCGACCGCGAGCAAGAGCTACACGAAGTCGCTGCTCGAGGCGGGCGCGCCGAAGATCGCCGCGAAGGTGCGCGAAGAAGGCGACGAGCTCGCGCGCGCGATCGAGGGCGAGGCGGACGAGAACGTCGTGAAGGAGAGCGCGGACGTCGTCTACCACCTGATGGTCGGCCTGATGCACCGCGGCCTGTCGCTGCGCGACGTGGAGCGCGAGCTCGCGCGGCGCTTCGGCGTGTCGGGGCACGACGAAAAAGCGAGCCGCGCACCGAAGGCGTGAGCGCTGGTGGCGAGCGTCGCGGACCCGCGGAAACGCAGGGGATGGCGCGCTCGCGTCCACAGACGCCCGTGGAGCCAATGAAATCGGTCACTTGCGAGGGCGGGAGTGACCCCGCCTTCAGCCACGCCGCCTTCAGCCCCAGCCGCGGGAGCGGCCGCCCGTGCCGAAGACGTACGGCGAGTGGGTCGGCTGAAAGACCTCCTGGTAGTGGAGCGCGGCGTCGAGGGCGGGTCGGTGGAAGGCCGCCAGCGCCGTGAACGAGAGCGGCACCTGCGAGACGAGGCCGGCCAGGCCGAGCTGCGCGGCGGAGAGGCCCTCGAAGCGGACGAAGCCCGCGTGCTCCTCGCGATCACCGTCAGCGCCGGCGGCCAGCATCGCGGTCGCGAGCAGGAGCTTGATGGACAGCGTCACGAGCTCGGCTCCGCCTGCGCCGAAGCGATGCTTGTCGTGGCCAGCCGGGAGCTTCGCCTGGCCCGTCTGGAGCTTCTGGAGCTCGGCGGACGTCATGCGCAGGAGGTCGAGGCTCTCGGCCACGTCGACGGGCAGGAGCGCGAGCAGCGCCGCCGGCACGAGCATGCCGTTCGGCGAGAAGCGCGAGAGGTACGCGCGGAGGTCGCGCGCACGATCGAGGAGCGCAGCCGGATCCTGGCCCGCGAGCGCGAGGAGCACCGCGGCGTACGTGCGCTCGCGCTCGTCGACGCCTTCGCTCAGCGCGGCGAGCCGAGCGCGGAGCTGCGCCACGAGGCCCGCGCGGTCGACCGAGCGGCTCGCGCGAAGGACCAGCGCGGCCGACACGGGCAACGGCGTGCCGAAGCCGGCGGCCGCGGTCGCGAGCTCGGCCGCCTCGGCGAGGGCAGCGGGGGCCGTCGGCGACCCGGAGAGCAGCATCGTCGCGTCCAGCGCGTCCTCGGAGAAGCCGGCGCCGCTGTAGCGCCGCAGGAGATCGAGACGCTGCGTGTGGACGAGGCGCGCGCTCGCATGCGAGAGCGTCGCGAGATCGGCGGTCGCGAGGATCATGCCCTCGGCCGCGGCGGCCTCTTGGTCGGGCGTCCACTCGGAGGCGCCCGTTCCGTCGGCCGCGTCGGCCTGCGTGAGCGCCTGGACGAGGAGGCCCCACGTCGCGGTGAGCTCTCGCTCCGGCTCGTTGCGCACCGACAGGCCGACCGCCACGGAGCGCACGGCGCCATCGCTCACGTTCGTGGTCGCGGCGGTGGGGTTCGCGCGGAGCAGCGCGTAGAGCGACTGCGCACGGAGCGCGCGGCGATGCAGCACGTCGCGCAGGAGGTCCATGTGCGCGCGGAAGTCCGCGAGGCTCATGCGTCCGACGCGGCCGAGCCGCGGCGCGAGGTCCGAGAGCAGCGAGCGCGCCTGGTACGTCACGACGTAGCGCTCGTGCCCGCCACCGGCGCGGTAGGGCCCCGCCCCCGCACCACGCACCGTGGCGGCCCCTTCGCCGCGGCTCACGATCTCGACGAGCTCGAGGGCCCGCGCACGGAGCGCCTTCTCGCGGACGGCCGCATCCGCGGGGCGAGCGGCCCCCGGTGCGACCAGCGTCGCGAGCTCGCGGCGCAGGCCCTCGAGCTCGGTCACCTGCGCGCTCACCTCCGGCGCTCGCGCGACGAGCCGTTCACGCACGAGCTCGGCGAGCGTCAGGTCCTCGCCCGGACCGAGCTCCACGTCGCCTCCGCGCGCCAGCCGCGTGAGGAGCGTGCCTGCCTCGAATGCCTGCATCGACATCGCGACCTCCTATCGTCCATCGAGCCAGCGCACGACGACCCGCTCTCCCACGCGAGGAAGCACCTCGAGATCCCAGCCGTCCGAGGCCTTCTCGAGCGCGACCGTCGGATCGCCCGCGAGCGCGAGCGCCGTGCGCTCCGCGAGCACGCGACGCCGCAGCGTCTGACCGCGAGCGCGCGCGCGCCATCGCTCCTCGACCGCGAGCAGCGCGTCGGCGCCGTAGAGGACCTCGTAGGCGTTGCGCTCGATCTGGCGCCGGACGCGCGCCGCGAGCGCGGCGAGGTCCGGCAGCTCGACGTGGATCAGCGCCTCGAGATCCGCGAACGCGAGCGTGCCGTCCGGCGAGACGAACGCGTCCTTGTCGAGCCAGGCGTCGTCGTAGTCGAGCACCTCGAACGCGTGCCCGTGGGTGCGAGCGCTCCGCGCCGCGACCGTGATCAGCGCGAGCGAGCTGGCGAGGTAGCGGTCGAGGAAGGCGTCGAGCGCGTCGAGGTCCGTGACGCCCAGCGCCGCCAGCGCGCCCTCCACGTCCCGACCGAGCGCGAGCGCGGACTGGTGATAGAGGCGCACGGTGCTCGGCACGAGGCGATGCTCCTGCACGATCGGGCCGCGGTGACGGCGGTAGTGGAAGGCATCGAGCACCTCGTGCTCGGGCACCTCGACGACCGCGATGACCGGGCAGAGCACGGCGGGCGCGAGCGCCTCGCGCAGCCCCGGCGACGAGAGCATGAGCGCGTTCTCGGCGTTGCCGAGCCCCTGCGCCCCGTAGGGCGCCTCGCCCATCCAGCTCTCGCGGGTGATCGCGCCGAGGAGCGAGCGATCCCGATCGGAGAGCGTGACCTCGAGCGCGTGCGCGTGGCTGTAGCCCGCGGGCGTGTCGCCGTAGAGCGGCGAGCGCGCGCCCACGCCCTTCACCGCGAGCAGCCAGCTGCGCTTGTCGTGCGACACGCGCGCGGCCTCGAGGATCGCGCCGCGGTTTCCATCGGCCCACGCGGCGCACCGCAGCGCGGGGCCCGACGCGTGAGAGGACGAGGGCTCGGACGAAAGCCAGGCGTGGCCGTCGAGGAGCGTGCTCGGGGCATCGACGAGGCGCGCGAGCTCGCGCGCCGACACGCCGCGGAGCCCGAGGCGCTCGCCCGCGCCGCGCGTCATCGGCGGACCACCTTGCGCTCGGGGCGGATCGCGAGCGACGACTCGACCCACATCGTGCCGACCGTCGCGAAGCCCTGCGCGCGCAGGAGCTCGAGCGAGCCCACGTTCCACGTCGCGACCTCGGTGAGGACGCGGCTCGCGCCCAGGCCGACGCACCCGGAGATGCGGGCGCGGACGAGCTCGCGGCCCAGGCCCTTGCCGCGGTGGGCCGGCGAGACGGTGTTGCCGTAGAGCCGCCCCACGTCGCCGCACACGCTCGCGAAGCCGTAGCCCACGAGCGCCCCCTCGACGCGCGCGACGTAGCCCACGTCGCCCACCGAGAGCGCCGCCGCGAGCCAGGCGCTCGAGGCGATCCCGTACACCTCCTGCGAGAGCCGAGAGACCTCGGCGAGGTCCTCGGTGCTCATGCGCGTGACCACGGCGGTGTCGTAGGCCTGCGCGCTCGGCGCGGCGAGCTCGAGGATCTCGTAGGTCTCGAGCACGTTGTACGCGTTGGGCACCTTCGCGCTCCGTGCCGCCTGCGCCGCCGCCAGCACGCTGGGGATCACCTCGTGTCGGTGCTCGGTGAAGAGCTCGGTCCAGCCGAGGCGCGCACGCAAGAGCTCGCAGGCGTCTCCGTCCTTGGCGAAGATCGAGCTGATCCGGGCCTCGCGATCCGAGAGGCCCAGGCCCACGCAGCGCTTGTCGGCGAGCTCGCAGACCGCGACGTTCTCTCCGGCCGCGAGCGCCTGCGCCACGAAGTGGCGCAGGAACGGGCCGAAGCGAGGCGAGTCCTCGGGGGCGATCGCGGGCAGCTCCTCGATGCGCTTCACGAGCCGAGTGCTGGCGACCTGACCCTGGATGCGGAGATACGGCTGGGTGCGGCGACGCAAGACGAAGACGAGGCCGACGATCAGGAGGAACGGCACGGCCACGACACCGAAGGTCATGCACGCGCCGCCGCCGAGCAGCGCGGCGACGAGCCCGAGCTCCTCGGGCGAGGCCCGTGGCGGCGGCATCGGATCGTCGCAGCCCATGCCGACGATCTCGCGCGGCGTGGTGCCCGGGAGGTACGAGGCCGCGTTCACCTCGACGACCTCGGTCCACACGAAGGAGGCCGGCGCGCCCTCGAAGGTTCCGTCGTCGTCCTCGCGGTAGGCGCTCCGGAGGAAGTAGCCGCTCGCGCGATCGAACCAGTACTCGTCGACGAACCGCGTCTGGAACGACCCGTACGCGTCGTCGCGGCGGTCGCTGCCTTCGGCGCGGAGGTGAATCGCGACGACCGGGACCGGCACGGCCTCGAGCGAGACCGGCTCCTCACCGACCACGACGAAGTCGCGCTCGAGGATGCGCACGTGATCACCGATCGCGAGCGAGGGCGGCAACCAGACCCACGTGGCGAAGGGCGCCCCGGGCCGATCGTCGTAGTCGTCGAGGTCGGTCTCGCGCTCGTAGAGGCGATCGTCGAGGCCGACGACGACGTGCCGATCGACCGCCCCGTCCTCGCATCGCTCGCCGACGTAGCGCCAGCGGTAGCTGGCCGTGATCGTCAGCGCGCTCGCATCGCTCGCGAAGTCGTAGCGACCAGCGGCATCGAGGCGATCGGAGTAGCCGGCATACGCGCCCCCACCCTCCGCCACGCTGCGGTGGTTCGTGTAGGTCATCCAGCCGGGCGCGGGCGCGGCGCCCTCCTGGGCCGCCAGACGCGACGCAGGTGCCACGAGCGCGCAGGCCGCGAGCAACGCGTTCCAGACCCATGAAGGCCACGAGCGAAGGACCATCAACCGTCTCCTTGGAGGGCGCGCCGACGCGCGAGCGCGAGCGCGCCGAGCACGACGAGCAGCGCGGAGAGTGGCACCCCCACACGCAGGGCGGCCGGACCGCGGTCGACGCGCACGGGTGAGCAGTCGTGCACGGGCAGGGGCACGGTGCGCGCTCGCTCGGGGAGATACGGCGCGTCGGTCACCCAGATCAGGTCGTGCTCCTCGAAGCTCGCGTCGTCGCGATCGGCGATCTCCCAGCGCTCGCTGCGGAGGAGGTAGCCCGTCGTCTCGTCGAACCAGAGGCTGAGCGACCAGTGCGTGCGGAAGCGGCCGAGCTCGCCCGCGAAACCCGAGGGCGCGTCGCGCTCGCCTTCGCCCGACACCTCCGCGAGGATCGCGGGCACCGTCGCGTTGGCGACGTCGAGCACCACGCCCCGCTCGACGCGCAGCTCGCGGTCGAGCACGCGCAGCGCCGCGTCGCGGGCGATCGAAGGCGGCGCCCAGAGCCACAGGCTCGCGCCGCTCGGTGGGCCCGCCTCGAGCTCGGTGGCGCCGCGATAGAGGCGCGTCTCGAGATCGACCTCGGCGTGGGCGCGCTCGGTCGCGGCGCGACACGCGAGGCCGCCCTGATCACGCCAGCGGCGATCGACGTCGAGGAACATCGTGCGCGCACCGCCCTGGTCGGCGCGGACCTCGAGCTCGTAGACGCCCGCCTCGAGCTGCGCCTCTCCGTGCCCCTCGAGCGCGCCGGTGCCTTCGGAGATCGTCCGCCGACGTGCGTAGTGGAGCGAGATCGTCGCGGCGTCGACCTGGGCAGCCGTGCCGGAGCGGCCGAGCGCGAGCGCGAGCACGACGGCCGCGCAGAGCGCCCCGACTCGACGGCTCGATCCTCGCGACGACGCCATGAGGAGCGGCATGATACATGGCCGCTACGCCTCCCCCGACGTTCGTTCCGGAGGCGGAGCTCCGCTCGCGAGGTCTGCTCCCGCGCTCCGAACGTCAGCGTCCACGAGGGCTCGCACCCTTCGGCCACCTCACGCGTCCAAGGCCCCCATGCGCTCATCACCTCGTCCCGGCTCCCTCCCGACGCTCCGCGCGCTCGCCGTCGGCACGCTCGCAGGAGCGCTCGCCCTGCCCGCCTCGGGCTGCTCCGTGTTCGTGATCCTCGCGCGCGAGGCGCGTGGGAGCGGCGACGACGGCACGCTCTCGCTGGGCGTGCCGGTGTCCGGCGACACGAACGGCGGCACGAACGCCGTCACGCCGGGCTGCGGCTCGCGCGACGACACCCCCGAGCGCCGCTACTTCTTCACGGCGCCTGCGAGCGGCCGCTACGTCGCCTCGACCGAGTCGCAGTACGACGCCGTGCTCGCGGTCTACGCCCACGGCGCCACGGACGCGCCGCTCACCTGCAACGACGACGACGGCTCGACGGCGCGCTCGCGCGTGACCTTCGACGCGCAGGCCGGCACGACCTACGACGTCGTCGTCGATGGCTACAACGGCAACCGAGGCGCGTTCCGCCTCGTGGTCCAACCCGAAGAGACGAGCTCCGGTGGCGGTGCGACGGGCAGCGGGGCACTGCAGGTCGGTCTGACGGTGACGGGCACCACCGCGACGGCCACCGACACGCGCATGCTCTCGTGCGGCGCGCCGACGGCCGGCACCCCGGACGTCTCGTACTCGTTCACGCCGCCGACGAGCGACACGTACACGTTCCGAACGCAGACCGACTACGACGGCACGCTCGAGGTCTTCGAGGGATCGACCTCGCTCGGCTGCAACGACGACGACGGCTCCACGCGCGCCTCGCGCGTCGATGCGGCGCTCCAGGCGGGACACACGTACACGGTCGTGCTCGACGGCTTCGGCTCCTCGAGCGGCAACTTCCAGCTCGTCGTGACCCCTGCGGGCGGCGGCGGGGGCGGCGGAGGCGGTGGTGGCGGTGGGACCGCGGTGGGAGGCACCCTCACGCTCGGCGCGACCATCTCCGGCTCCACCGCGAGCGCGACGGACACCGTGACGCTGCCGTGCGGCGCCGGACAGCCGGGAACGCCGGACGCGACGTACACCTTCACGCCCACGGAAGACGGCCAGTACGTCTTCCGCACCCAGACCGACTACGACGGCACGCTCGCGGTCTACGAGAACGGGACCGTGCTCGGCTGCAACGACGACGACGGCTCCACGCGTGCCTCGCGCGTCGGTGTCGCGCTCGTCGCGGGCCGCACGTACCAGGTGGTCGTCGACGGCTTCAACGGCGGGCGCGGCAGCTTCCAGCTCGAGGTCGATCATCCCGTGGCGCGGCCCACCGGGCCGATCACCGCGGGCCAGACCGTGCAGGGATCGACGGTGGGCGGGACGGACACGCGCACGCCGCCGTGCGGGTCGATGCCCGGCACACCCGAGCAGATCTGGACGTTCACGGCCCCCGTGACCGCGACCTATCGCCTCCACGTCGACTCCGACTACGACGGTGTGCTCGCCGTCTATCCGGTGGGCGCGACCGATCCGCTCCTCTGCAACGACGACGCGGGCTCGACGCGCGCCTCGGAGATCGAGGGCTCCCTCATGGCGGGTCAGCGCTACGAGGTGGTGGTCGACGGCTACGGCGGCGGGCAGGGCAGCTACACGCTGCGACTCGACATGCTGAGCGGCGTCGGAGGCACGCCCGTGACGGCGCCTTCGGCGATCCCACCTTCGATCCGCGGAGGCCCGCTGCCCGAGAACCTCACCGAGATGGACGCACGCTGCGCCGCCGCGCAGCCGCTCGCGTCGGGCCGCTACAGCGCCGTGCTCGAGCCCACCGAAGGCGCCGCGCAGCTCACGTGCGGCAGCGGCGGGGCCGGTGGTGACGTCGTCTACGCGCTCCACCTCCCGGCGGCCTCGGAGGTCTTCTTCCACGTCGCCGCGGACTTCGAGGTGGGGCTCGAGCTGCGCCGCCAGTGCACCGGCGACGTCGAGCGTTGCATCGCCGCGCCCGCACGCAGCGGCACCGACGTCTCGATGACCCTGGCAGCGGGCGACTACTTCGTCGTGCTCGACGCGATGGAGAGCACCTCGCGCGGGCCGGTCTACCTCGACGTGAACGTGCGCCCGAGCGCGGCTGCGCCGGCCGCGGCAGGCGGCGCCGCTCGCCCGCCGGAGTGGCCGCCGTGGGGCTGGTGACACCGACCGACGCGCGTCCGCTGTTACGATCCCGGCCCACGTGAAGCTCGTCCCCGGCAGCATCTTCGCACGCGACTTCCGCATCGTCTCCGCGCTGGCGGAGGGCGGCATGGGGGCCGTGTACGCGGTGGAGCAGCTCTCCACCGGCAAGCGACGCGCGCTCAAGGTGATGCAGCCGCAGCTGATCCCCGACGCGAGAGCGCGAGAGCGCTTCGTGCTCGAGGCGCGCATCGGCAGCCAGATCGAGAGCGAGCACGTCGTCGACGTCGTGGCCTCGGGCATCGACGAGCCCACGGGGATGCCGTGGATCGCGATGGAGCTGCTCGAAGGCGTGGACCTCGCCGACCACGTGAAGCAGCGCGGTCAGCTCCCGCCCCAGGAGACCTACGAGGTGCTCTCGCAGCTCTGCGACGGCCTCGGCGCGGCCCACGCGCGCGGCATCGTGCACCGCGATCTCAAGCCCGAGAACGTCTTCATCTCGACGAGCAAGCGCCGCGGCGTGCCGTTCATCGTGAAGATCCTCGACTTCGGCATCGCGAAGGTCACGCACGACAACCAGACGAGCGCGACGGGCACCTCCGCCATGGGCTCGCCGCTCTGGATGGCCCCCGAGCAGACGGAATCCGGCACGCGTCTTCGCCCTGCGACCGACGTCTGGGCGCTCGGGCTCATGGCCTTCTGGATGCTCACCGGGCGGAGCTACTGGCGCGCCGGCAACCAGGCCGAGATCGCGCTCACGCCCGTGTTCACCGAGGTGCTGGTCCTGCCGCTCGATCCACCGTCGGTGCGCGCGGCGCAGATGGGCCTCGCGCACCTCGTCCCGCCGGCGTTCGACGCGTGGTTCTTCCGCTGCGTGGCGCGCAACCACGATCAGCGCTTCGTCGACGCGACGCAGGCCATCGCCTCGCTCACGCCCTACTTCACGCTGCTCGAGGCGAGCTCGGCGCGTCGCATGATCCCGCCGACGGTCGCGATGCAGTCGGTGCCGCCTCCGGCGATGGGCTCGAGCCCCGGCGTCCTCTCGTCGGCCGGCGCGATGACGCCGCTGCCGCAGACCACCGCACAGCCCGCGATCGAGCCTCCCTCTGCGCCGCACTACCTCCCTCACCCGACGGAGCGCACGCCGGGCTTCGTGCCCCCCACCGTGCTCGGAGGCTCCATCCCGCCGGGCGTTCCGTACACGCACCACTCCCCCGCGTACACGGCGACGACCCCGGCGCCGCAGAGCGCGTACCCGCCGACGCAGCTCTCGCCCGCGCCCATCGCACCCGCGGCACCGCTCGCGCAGAGCACGCAGCCTCACGGCGGAGCGTCCCTGCCACCGCATGCGATGCCGATGATCCACGCCGCGCCGCTGGCCGTCACCGCGCCCATGAGCGGCGGCACACCGATGAGCGGGACACCGTCCATCGGCGGACCGACGGGCGCACCCTACGTAGCGGGAGCGGCGCCGGTGGCTGCGTCGCGCGGCTCCGACGGCAGCGTGCGCTGGGGCGTGCTCGGCGTCTTCGTCGCGCTCCTCGTGCTCGCGACGTTCGTGGGCCTCGCCTTCGTCGTGATGCTCCTGCGACCGGGCTCCGACACACCTCCTCCGCCCACGTTCGCCGCGCCCGACGCGTGGTTCGCGCCCGACGCGGGCCTCGACGCGGCGCCCGAGCCGACCGACGCGGGCCTCGACGCGCCAGCCGCGCGCGTCCGCTTCGCGACCGGTGGCGGCACGACGACCGAAGAGGTGACCGCACCCTCCGGTGGCGGCAGCGACGACGACGTGTTCCCGTCCGGCACGGACCGTCGCTTCGTCGGGCAGTGGGCCGGTGAGGGGTGGCGCTATCGCCTCATGATCGACCTCGCGCGCGAGGGCAGCTCGGTGCGCGGCGCGATCCGCTGGACGCTCGCGGAGACGCCCGACGAGATGTACACGGCGCGCATCGGCGAGACGGCCACGGAGTACGTCAGCGGGACGTTCTCGCCTCCGGGGCTGATCGCGCTCGACGGAACCTCCGTCACCGACGACTCGCTCATCTCGACCGATCACTACGACCTGCACCTCGCGGAGGACGGCTCGCTCGTCGGCGTCGCGCGCGAAGGCGGCGGACGCCTCAGCGCGCGAAGCCTCGACTGATCCACTCGCACGGCGCGGCGGCAGCGGACCGTGGCGCGAGGCGAGCCCTCCTCGGGCTCTGCGTGAGACGGGATCAGAGCAAGGTCGCCCTCGTGGTGTCGAGCACACCGGCCAGCGCGATCTCGCCGTACTGCGCGCCGCCCGTGTGCACCACGAGGCGCTCGTCGATCGCCACCACGCCCGCGCCGTGAGTGTGTCCGCAGAGCACGGTGAGCGAGCGCGCGGGGAACGCGGCGCGGTGCGCACGCAGCACGTCGCCCACGGCCTTGCACGAGAAGAAGGGCAGCCAGTCGTCGTCCGAGGGCGCGCCTTCGTGCCACGTGCTCTCGCGGAACGGCGGCACGTGCGTGGCGACGACGACACGCCGCGCGTGACCGACGCGCGCCAGGAGCGCCTCGAGCGTGCGCGCCTCCGCGTCGCCCAGCTCGGCCAGTCGCGCCGCGAGACGCGCCCTCGGCAGGCCCGCGAGCTCGCGGATGAGCAGGTGATCGTTGAGCACGATCGGGGTCTCGATCACGCGGCCGAGGCGGCCGTCCCCGAAGCCGTCGACGCCGAGGAGCACGGTCTCGCCATCGAGCGCGAACGGTCCCGCGTCGGGCAGGTAGCGGAGCCACGGGTCCCCCGCGCAGAGCGCGCGCACGTCCGCACGGACCTCTTCGATCGAGCCCTCGTAGAAGTCGTGGTTGCCGAGCACGAAGTACACGGGCCGCGCGAGGGCGCGGGCCAGATCGACGAGGTGCGAGCGGAGGAGGGGCGCGTGCGACAGATCGCCCGTGAGCACGAGGGCATCGCAGCCGCTCTCTCGCACCTTCTCCGCGAAGCGCACACGGCCCGCAGGCGTGAGATGGTCGAGGTGGATGTCGGTGCACCACGCGAGCCGCATGCCGACACGATACGCGAGCCGCACGTTCCTGACTCGCGTGCGAGCGCTGGCCGCTGCCGTGTCCACGGGATCGCCGGGACACTCGGTGCTCCGCGCCGAGGCGGTTCATCTCGCCGATCCTGTGTAGAGTCGCGGGGATGCAGCCCTTCGTTCGCTTCGCGGTCCGCGACGCGGTGTTCCTCGCGATCACCGCGGGGCTCGTCGCGCTCGACGCGATCCACGGAGATCGGGGCACGGTCGGGCTCGCGGTCGGCGTGCTCACGGGCCTGCTCGTCCCGTACACGGGCTTTCTCGTGCACGAGTGGGGACACCTCGCCGGCACGCTGCTCTCGGGTGGGCGTGCGCATCCGCCGCAGTCCCTCGCGACCTTCTTCCTCTTCTTCTTCGACGTCGAGACGAGCACGCGCCGCCAGTTCCTCGCGATGTCGTACGGCGGCTACCTCGCGACGCTCGGCGTGGTCGCGGCGCTCGCGTGCTGGATCGACCCGTCCCGCACGAGCGGACAGCTCACCCTCGTGCTCTCGGTGATCGGCATCGGCGTGACGCTCGCCCGCGAGGTGCCCACGACCTGGCGCGTCGCGCGAGGCGGCCCACTGCCGACCGGCGGCGTCTACCGCGGCACCCCAGCGGAGTGAGAGACCCACGGCGCCTCCCACCGTGCCCGTGCCCGTGCCCGTGCCCGATCTCCGCTCATCGCAAGACGCGCGCGAAGAGATCCGTCGCACCCCGCGCGTGTCCCTCGACCGCCTCGAGTGGCGCTTCGAGCGCTGGGCCCGCGGGGCGAAACCGAACCTCGCCAGCGAGCGCGGCGGGCACCTCGAACGAGTCGTCGGTCTCGAAGCTCGCGTGCACGGCACCCTCGGTCGTGCGGAAGAGCTGCACACGCACCCATGCCGCGGGCTCGAGGCGCACGACGCGGGCGAGGCGGTTCTGCACGCGCGTCTCGAGCAGACCCATCGCCTCGTCGAGGAACGCGACGCTCTCGCCGGGCTCACACGCACCGACGATCTGCGCGACCCGTTCGTCGGCGGCCGAGCCGAGCGTGATCCGCTCGAGCTCTCGGCCGCGGCAGTGAACGAGCGAGCGATGATCCGCCGTGAACGCCGCGCCTTCCGCCTCGTGCGCGTCGAAGCTCCCGACGAGGTGGCCATCGGTCGCGTCGTAGACCTGGTACGCGCCGTCTCGGTAGACGTAGACGCTCGTGCCGTCGTCGCCGAAGTCGACGCTTCCACCGTCGGTCGCGAGGGTGGCGACGATCTCGCCATCGCTCGCGCGGCGCAGCTGATGGTCGATCGTGAAGCGGTCGCGGCGGGAGGAGATGCTCAGCGCCGGCAGCACGCCACGCTCGTGCTGTTGCAGGACCGCGACGGAGGAGCTGTCGAGGGAGAGCAGGCGCACCGTCTCGTCGCCCGACACGAGGACGGCGCCTCCGTCGGCCACGAGCCAGGCCTCCGCCTCGCCGAGATCGCGTCGCGCGATCGAGCGCCCACTGCCGCGATCGAAGACCTCGACGTTCGCGCCAGCCCTGAGCAGCACGCGCTCGCCGCCGAGCTCGCCCATGACCCGCTCGCAGCCTGCGAACTCGCGGCGCCGCGACGTGCAGGCGGGCCCACGCATGCGGAGGCGCACCACCGCCGCGCGCTCGTCTGCGGCCGTGGGTGCGAGCCACGCCTGGTACACGCCCTCGTCGGCCGCGCCCATCAGCACGCCCGACGCGTCGGCGTCGAGCAGGCGCCCGGCGACGTGTGTCGTCGTCCCCGTGGCGACGTCGCAGACACGCGTGCCCGCGCCTTCGTCCGACTCGTCGTCGTCGCTCGCGAGATCACCGCGCTCACCCACGAGCCGAGCGCCCGCAGCCATCTCGCGACAGAGGCGCGGCGCACCGCTCCGCGGGATCACCGAGAGTCCCTCGTTCACCGGGACGACGAGACCGGCGCCGCCCGGGAGCGCCGCCGGGTGGTACGGCGACGACACGACACGCCCGTTCTCGAACTGCGCGAGCGTCGCACCGTCAGCGCCGCGCAGCGCCCAGCCCCCGTCCGTCACGATCGCGGTGCGCGACCCGTCGGGCGAAGGGACGCCCTCGCGAAGTGACGGGGTGGGTGGCCAGTCGTCCACGCGCGTCTCGTCCGACGTGGGCACGGGCTGACCCGTCACCGCGTCGCGCGCCTCGATCTCCTCACCGCGCGCCAGCAGGAGCTCGTCGACGTCGAAGTCGAGTCGGAGGTCGCTCACGCGATCGACGGGCGACGACGCGCGAGCCCCCGTCCGGAGCGCGACGAGCTCAAGCGTGTGCGGCGCCTCGCGACGGCGCGGGATCCACGCGATCCGCGCACGTGACGCGTCGAAGGCCACGTGCCGATGCCCGCCGAACGACTCCGCGCGCTCGTCGAGCACCACCGCGCCCGTCGCGAGATCGATCACGACGAACGAGAGCTCGTCGGCGAACACGGCGTGCCGCGTGGCGTCGTCGAGCCAGATGCGGCCAGACAGGTGGCTCGATCCGGCGTGCACCTGCGTGTGCAGATGCACGCGGCCGTCGCGATCCGTCATCGCGAAGAAGCCGTCGCGATCGAACGACGCGACGAAGCGACTGTCGCGCGACCACGCGAAGGCCACGACCTCCGCCGCGTGCGGCGACACGGGCACGAGCGCCGCCGGTGCGCTCGGCAGCACCTCGGCGACCGCCGTCGGTGCTTCGAGCGGATGGATCTCGCCCGACGTGCTCGTGGACACCGGCGCCGCCGTGCTCGCCCCCGAGCACCCGAGCACCGTCACCGCACACACGCTCGCCCACGTCCATCGCATGCCGGGAACGTACACAGAAACACCGTGACGGTGATCCGGATCCAGGGCGCGCTGTGTTGTGGGGCGCGGCGCGCCCCGGCCGAGGCCGCCAGCGATCAGCGGCGCTTCTTCGGGTCGCTCTTGGGGGTCGGTGCGCTGCGACCGCGCTTGGCGGCGCGGTAGTCGTCGGCGTCGATGCGCTCGCCGGCGGCCCAGCGCTTCATCGTGGGGACGACGACCGCGCCCCACGTGCGCGAGAGACGCAGCGCGAGAAAGTCGCGGTAGAGCGTGGCGAGGAGGTCCTCGACCTCACGCGTCATCGTCATGCGCTCGTGGAACGCGGCCTCCTCTTCGAGCTCACGCTCGCGCTCCTCGTCGGCGGCGCGCTTCTTCTTCGGGCGCCCGGGCTTCTTGCCCGACATCTCGTCGACGAGGTCGCCGCCGAAGGTCTCGCCCCCTTCGTCGCCCGTGGCCTTGTCGAGGAGCGTGCGGAGCTTGAGGCCGCGCAGCGCGAAGCTCTCGGCGTCGATCGCGAGCGCGGTCTCGTCGTCCTTCCACGCGATGCGCAGCGCGGCGGCCTCGGGCAGCTGCCCCCGCAGGAGCGCCTCCTTGGCCTCGCGGCCGAGGCCCGGCATGGGCGCCGAGATCCGCGTGCTCTCCTCGCCGAGCGAGAGCACGAGCTTCTTCTCGATCCAGAGACCGAAGCTCCCGTGCTCGCGCGTCTCGAGCGTGGCCTCGAAGAGCTCGGACTCCATCCAGAGCCAGAGCAGGAGCTCGCGGCCCACGAAGCGGCGCTTCTCGATCAGATCGATGAGCTGCATCAGCGCGCCCCCTTTGCGGAGACGCCGCTTCTGCCGCGGAGCCGGCCGGCGGGGGAAGCTTGGCTTCCCCCTCGAGGCGCGAGAGAGGACGAGCGAAGCGAGGACGAACGATGGGGGGGCGGGGGTCGGGCCCCCGCCTCGAGCGGCGGAGCCGCGGACAGCAGAGTGGGCTCGAGCTCCTCCCACGCCTCGAGCTGCGCGTCGGTGAAGCCGATGCGCTTGCCCAGCGTGTAGGGAGACTCCGCGACGAGCTCGAAGCCGAAGGTCTTCTGGAAGAGATCGATCATCACGTCGGTCGTCTTCTTGCTGTGCGTGAAGAAGCGCACGACGTTCTCCTCGAGCGACCACGAGAGATCGACCGCGCGGATCGAGGGCAGGAGCTTCTTGCGGAGCTCGCGCGTGACGAGCTCCTTGATCTCCGCCTTCTCCTTGCGCCCGAGCCGATCGCGCTCCTTGCGCGCCTTCTCCTGCGCCTCGACCTCGCGCAGGCGCGTCTTGAAGAGCGCCGACGGAATCGCCCACCGATCGGTGCGGAGGCCGAGGTTGAGGAAGCCGTCGAGGTAGAGGCGCGAGCGATCGAGCTCGATGTCCATCGGGTCGCCCATCACGCACCACCCCGAGCGCTCGGCGTCGGGCTCGTTGGGGCTGAGCGGCCGCATCGCGTGCTTGAGGATCGCGTCGTGCGAGCGCGAGACGAAGTCGCGGTGGAGCTTCGCCTCCACGAAGAAGCGCTGGTAGCTGAGAGAGCCGGAGAGTGCCGACATGCGGCCCGGCGTGTACCACGGAGCCCCGCGCACACCGAGAGACCGACGAGCCGTCTCTCTCTCCACGAGCCCTCACGTACGATGCCGCCGGTGGTCGGCGATCGCTGGACCATCGGGGGGACGACTCCGAGACCGTCCCGCGATGGCTGGACCCATCGGCGGACGATTTCAGAACCTTCCCGCGATGGCTGGACCCATCGGGGACGTTCTCGAAACCTCCCCGCGATGGCTGGACCTATCGGGGGACGATTTCAGAACCTTCCCGCGATAGGTGGACCCTTGGAGAACGCGGTTTCGGGATGCGGGCTGCGAGCCGTGGCGACGTGACGATGTCGCCGAGGAATGCCGCGCGCGCGGTCGCTCGTTGCCGCGCGCGATGCCGTGTGTCCCCGAGTCGCTCCGCCGCCACGGCCGGACCGTCCTGCCCGTGCTCTTCACGGCCCTCCTCTTCGCGGGGCGCTGGCACCACACGGGGCAGACCCGGCTGGGCTTCCTCCTCTTCAACCTGTTGCTCGCGGCGATCCCGCTCGGCCTCGCCGCGCTCGCGTCGCACGCGCACCGAGTGGGCCACGCGCACCTGGCCGCGCTCCTCCTCGCCGCTGGGCTGCTCTTCCTGCCGAACGCCCCGTACGTGGTGACCGATCTCATCCACGTGCGCGCGCGGCCTGGCGTGCCCGTCTGGTACGACGCCGCGCTCTTCGGGAGCGCTTCGCTCGCCGGCGTCGTCCTCGGCGTCGCGGCGCTGCGTGAGGCGCGAGGCACGCTCCTCGCGATGGTCGGTCCCCGCGGCACCTTCGTGCTCCTGGCCTTCGCCACGCTGGCGAGCGGCTTCGGCATCTACCTCGGTCGCTTCGTGCGCCTCAACAGCTGGGACGCCCTGCTCCACCCGCGCGCCGTGCTGAGCGACGTGGTGCCACCGCTGCTCGATCCCGTCGCGTTCTCGAAGGCGTGGGTCGTCACGCTCGTCTTCGGCAGCTTGTTCGCGGTCGCCTACCTCGCGCACCCACGCGACGAGCGCGATCACTCGCAAGCGTGACCACCGCGGCGATCGCGCATCGTCTCGACGCCTGCCTCGCTTGACCCGCACGAGCGACCGCAAGACCATCGTCCTGCTCCGGCTCGCGCGGAGCGCATCGGGTGGGCGACCACTCGAGACAGGGGACCTCATGAACCGGTCGATCCTCCAGGTCGTGGCGCTGCTCGCGCTCGGCGGTGCGGCGTTGGTCGCGTGCGGTGGGAGCCCGCCTCCCGTGGTCGAAGAGCCTCCGCCGCCTCCACCACCGCCACAGCCCGTGCACCTCTCGGGTGATCGCGACGCGCACGGCGTCATCGGCCCGGCCGGCGGATCGATCGCCCTCACGGGTGGTCTGCGCGTCGAGATCCCCGAAGGCGCGCTGGCGGAGGACGTGACCTTCGACGTCGCCGTGGGCAGCGAGGCCAACGTGTGGAGCCGCGAGGAAGGCGAGGCCGAGAGCGGCCTGCTCTACGACCTGCGCCCCGCCGTGGCCGCAGTGGAGGGTCACGTGTTCACGATCTCCGCCCCCGCGCGCGCGGCCCCGCAGGGCTTCGAGTCCGCCGAGGTGAAGCTCGGCATGGAGGAGGAGCGACCGAGCCGCGCCTTCACCGACGTGATCCAGACGCGCTGGCAGTACCACCGCGCCGAGCGACGCGGAGACCGCTACGTGGCCGAGGTCGCGTACTTCGGCGGCCACCGCCTCCAGTTCGGCTTCGTCCGAGACTGAAGGCCACTCCGTACGTGCCGTTCCTCGAGCTCGACGAGGTGCTTGCGGCTCGCGGACCGGATTCGCTGACACTCGCCGCCGCGTCGTCCGAGGCTGCCTTCGTGCGCGTCTCGCGAGAGACGTGGCCGCTTCGCGTTTGGGCGGCCACGCGCTACAAGGCCCCTCCTGCCAGCCTGCGCGCTGGGGACGAAGACACGACGCCATGACGATCACGCTCTACGACACGATGACCGCGAAGAAGCAGCCCTTCACCCCGGCCGAGCCGGGCAAGGCGCGCATCTACGTCTGCGGTCCGACCGTCTACGACTACGCGCACGTCGGGCATGCGCGCTGTTACGTGATCTACGACGTGCTCGCGCGACACCTCCGCGCGCGCGGCCTCGAGCTCAAGTACGTCCGCAACGTCACCGACGTGGACGACAAGATCGTGAACCGCGCGAAGGAGCGCGGCGAGACGCCGACCGATCTCGCGGCGCGCTTCACGGCGTTCTTCCGCGAGGACATGCGCGCGCTCGGCAACCTCGATCCGGACGTCGAGCCGACCGTCTCGGGGCACATCACCGAGATCATCGCGTTCATCGAGGGCCTCGTCGCCAAGGGCCACGCGTACGCGGTGGACGGCGACGTGTACTTCCACGTCCCGTCGTTCGCGGGCTACGGCAAGCTCTCGCACCGCCCCGTCGAGGCGCTCGTCGAGGGCGCGAGCGGCCGCCTCTCCGACGAGGAGACCAAGCGCAAGAAGCACCCCGCGGACTTCGCGCTCTGGAAGGGGCAGGACGAGGGCGAGTGGGGCTGGAAGAGCCCGTGGGGCTGGGGCCGCCCCGGCTGGCACATCGAGTGCTCGGCGATGGGCCACAAGCACTGCGGCACCACGCTCGACCTCCACGGCGGAGGCCTCGACCTCGTGTTCCCGCACCACGAGAACGAGGTCGCGCAGAGCGAGGCCTCGAGCGGCGAGCCGCTCTCGCGGCACTGGATGCACAACGGCTTCGTCGAGGTCGACAAGGAGAAGATGTCGAAGAGCCTCGGCAACTTCTTCACCGCCCGCGAGCTCTTCACGCGCTACGCGCCGGAGTCGATGCGCTTCGCGATGCTGACGGTGCACTACCGCTCGCCGCTCAACTTGGACGTCACGCTCGACGACGCCGGCAACATCCTCGGCTTCCCGCTCTTCGACGAGAGCGAGAAGCGCCTCGAGTACCTCTACGAGACGCGCGAGCGCCTCGCCTCGATCGATCCCGCGCGCGTCGCGGAGACGGGGCCCGTGCCCGAGGGCATCGCGCGCTTCACGAGCGACGTGGGCACGGCGCTCGACGACGACCTCAACATGCCGCTCGCGCTCGCGGCGCTGAGCGAGCTGCTCAAGGCCGTCAACGAGCTCGTCGAGGGCACGCGCCGCAAGAAGGGCACCGCGCCCGCGCCCGCGATCCAGGCCGCCGAGGCCGCGTTCGCCACGCTCGGCACCGAGCTCGGCCTGGGCCTCGCGGAGCCGCGCACGTTCCTCCGAGCGCTGCGCGACAAGCGCGCGAAGGCGCGCGGCATCACGGATCAGGACGTCGAGGATCGCATCGCCGCCCGCAAGGCCGCGCGCGACGCGAAGGACTTCGCCAAGGCCGATGCCCTGCGTGACGAGCTCGTCGCGATGGGCGTGGAGCTGATGGACGGTCCTTCGGGCACCAGCTGGCGCATCCCCGCGTGATGCGGGCGGCGGCCTCGATGCGCAGCCGAGGATGCGGATGAGCCCGCGCGACGCGTCGGACACCGACGTGTTGATCCTCGGCGCGAGCTTCCTCGGCGTCGAGCTCGTGCGAGAGCTGGTCCGACGCAAGGGGCGCCGAGCGCTGCGCTTCACCGTGATCGATCGGCTCTCGCGTCATCCCTATGTGCCGCTCTGCCACGAGCTGCTCACGGGCCGGCTGACGCGCGAAGAGGCCACGCTGGACACGGCGGCGTTCGTCACGAGCCACGGTGGCCAGTACGTGGAGGACGAGATCGTCGCGCTCGAGCCTTCGACGCGCACCGTGACGCTGGCCTCCGGCCGCACGATCGTCGGGCGCACGATCGTGATCGCGCTCGGCTCGGTCGTGTCGTCTCCACCTGCGCGCACGAGCGTCTCGACGGCGAGCACCGTTCATCTGCGCGGCCTCAAGGCGAGCGAGGACGTCGAGGCCGTCGCACGTGCGCTCGCTTCGATCCGCGGGCGGCCGGCGCGTGTCGCGGTGGTGGGCGGCGGCATCTCGGGCTGCGAGCTCGCGGGAGAGCTCGCCGTGCTGAGGCGCGAGCGGCCCGAGCTGTCGGTGGTGCTCGTGCATCGCGGCGAGCGCCTGCTCGAGGGCCTGCGGCCGGTCGTCTCGCGCATGGCGCTGAGCCGCCTGCGCATGCAGGGCGTGGACGTCCGCCTCGGCGCCTCGCTCGAGCTCGACGACGAGGGAGCGTGCCGCGTGGCCGGCGCGCGCGAGGCCTTCGACGTGGTGGTGTGGTCGATGGGCGTCGAGCCTCCGCCGATCGCAGAGAAGCTCGGCGTCGCGACCGACCCGCGCGGCTGGATCCGCGTCGGCACCTCGCTCGAGTGCGACGCGGCGCCCGGCGTCTTCGCGGGTGGCGACATCGTGCAGATCGTCGGTCCTTCGGGGCCCGTGCCCGCGATGCGCCGCGCGATCGAGGCCATCGTGCAGGCGAGCGCGATCGCGAAGAGCGTGCTCGCGGTGCTCGACGCAGCCGAGCGAGGGCAGACACACGCGCTCGCGCCCTACCGACCGCTCGGCGACTTCCCGCACGGCGTGAGCCTCGGCGCGCGCTCGCTCCTGGTGCTCGGCCCGCTCTGCTTCGATCTCTTCGGCTTCACCGTGTGGTTCCGCCGCTTCCTCCTCTGGGGCTACCTCCGCCGCTACGCACCGAGACGCTGACGCGACCGCCGCCCCGGAATCAACGGGGATGGGTCGGTTGTTGCCGCGCCCGTGCTCGCCATCGACAGCCTCCTCCAGCTCGCGCACCGCGAGGGCGCGACCGAGCTCCGCGTCGGCACCGATCGCTCCCCGACGATGATCG
The DNA here is from genome assembly GCA_044376125.1 of Sandaracinaceae bacterium. Lineage (GTDB taxonomy): Bacteria > Myxococcota_A > Polyangia > Polyangiales > Sandaracinaceae > JAFLCL01. The sequence continues at coordinate 25,627 of JBILLJ010000030.1, read as the reverse complement.
GCTCGCGCCGGCAGCTCTCGATGCCGCCGACGCCGGAGGACATGCTGCGGCATCTCCTCGGGGGCCTGCTCACCGAGGCGAACGAGGCGCGCCTCGAGCGGCGCGAGACCGTGGAGCTGCGGCACGACGTGCCCCACGTGGGCGCGACGATCGCGCAGCTGCGCCGTCGCGACGGCGGTGGGCTCGAGGCCACGTTTCGCTGGGTGAGCCGAGAGGTCCCAGGGCGCGAGGCCGCTGCGACGACGCCGGCCGCGGACACGGGGCGCGGCTCGGGACGAGTCGACACGGCCCGCGGGCCCACTCCGCCTTCACCGGCGCTCTCGAGCGCGTCGAGCGCCTCGACGCTCGGCGCGACGCCTCTGCCACCGCGCGCCGTCGCGGCCGAGGACGACGCGACGAGCGGCGACGCGGCCGACGAGGTGACCCACGTCTCGGAGCGCCTTCGCTCCCTGTGGGACGTGGCCCGTGCGCGGGGCGCGAGCGATCTGCACCTGCGCGAGGGGGAGCGCCCCACCCTGCGCGTGCACGGCACGCTCGACGCGCTCGACGAGGACGCGCTCACGCGCGACGAGCTCCTCTCGTTCCTCGGCGCGCGCAGACGCGCGGACCTCGAGCGTGGCCGCTCGGTCGATCTGTCGCACCGCACCGACGACGGCGCGCGCATCCGCGTGAACGCCTACCGGAGCGCGCGCGGCGTGGCGCTCGCGTGCCGCTTCCTGCCGCGCACCGCGCCGAGCCTCGAGGCGCTCGGCGCGCGATCACTGGCGGACCTCACCTCGCTTCCGAACGGGCTCGTCGTGATCACGGGGCCCACGGGCTCGGGCAAGAGCAGCACGATGGCCGCGATCGCCAAGAGCCTCTTGCGCGCACGCTCCGCGCTGCTCGTGACCCTCGAGGATCCCATCGAGTTCGAGCTCGACGTCGACGACGAGGACGCACCGCGCGGGCGCCGCGCGCCCACGAGCCTCGTGCGCCAGCGCCAGATCGGCCGCGACGTGCGTGACTTCGCGACGGGCCTGCGCGACGCGCTGCGCGAGGATCCCGACGCGCTCATGGTCGGCGAGATGCGCGACGCCGAGAGCGCGGCGCTCGCGATCACCGCGGCCGAGACCGGCCACCTCGTGCTCACCACGCTGCACGCGCGCTCGGCCGCCTCCGCGATCGATCGCATCATCGACACGCAGCCCGAAGCACATCGGGGCATGCTGCGCGCGCAGCTCGCGGACTCGCTGCGCGCCATCGTCGCGCAGCGGCTCGTGCCTCGCGTCGGAGGAGGCCGCGTGCTCGCGCTCGAGGTGCTCCGCGCCACGCCCGCGATCACGAGCGCGCTCCGAGAGGGCCGCTCCGGCGCGGCCGTGAGCGCGATGCAGACGGGCCGTCAGAACGGCATGATCACGCTCGAGCGGAGCCTCGCGGACCTCGTGCGCGCAGGCACCATCACCCTCGAGTCCGCCGAGGCCCACGCGAACGACCGCGACATGCTCCGCCGCCACCTCGCGTGAGCCACCTCGCGTGAGCGGAACGCGCGCCGCGTGTCACGGCGAGTCGTCCTGAAGATGGTCTTGCACGCGCGTCCACGACGAGCCGAGCACGCCCTCTGCCTGGGCGCGCAAGGGATCGACGAGCGCCTCGGGCGCGCCGTGCACCCGCGCCTCCTCGAGGCTCACGAGCGCGGCGAGGTGACGGTTTCGCGCGACGAAGGCACGCGCGAGCGCCACGTGCGTGAGCGCGCGCGGCTCGCGCAGCGCCTCGGTGTCGCCGCTCTCCATGTCCCAGAGCGCGAGCGCGCGACGAAGGAGGCCGATTGCCTCGCCCGCGCGCTCGGCGAGCAGATGCGCTTCGCCCAGGCGGCGGAAGAGATCCGCGCCGTGCGGTCCGTCGCCGCCCCACTGGATGCCGAGCCTGAGCACGTCCTCGGCCCAGTCGTTGCGGCCCAGCGCCGCGTAGGCCGAGCCGAGCAGCCCGAGCGCGCGCACGATCCCGCGGCGCGGCTCGTCGGTGATCGCCGCGCCCTCGGGCGTGCGGAGGATCATCGAGAGCGGACCGGGCCAGCCGCCGAGCAGCGAGACGACACGCTCGTGACGCCCCTCACGCGCCGCGGCCTCGGCCTCGGGGATCGCGGCGAGGTCGATGGCGAACGGCGCACCCGCCCGGTACTTGTCGGCCTCGGTGCGGATGCGGTCGCGCACGAGCTCTCGCAGCTCGTCGAGCGTCAGCTCGGCGTCGAGATCGTCGATGCGGCACGCGACGCGCGCCGGCAGCTCGTGGTCGTCCGCGACGCGGAGCGCGAGGAGCTCGATGCCGAGGATCGGCGCGAGGAGCACGTTGCGCACGCCGAGGAAGGCCTGGAGCTCCTCGGCGCTCGGCTCGGGGCCGAGGCCGATCGGCGCCTCGTCTTCGGCGATGAGCGCGTTGGCGAGGCGCTGGCGGAAGTCCCCGAGCGTCATGCGCTGCGTCGGGCCCTCGTCTCCGAGTCCGAACTCGATGTTCGAGCGCTCCGGGTTGCGCCCGTCGACCTGGAGCGCCGTGATGCGCAGGCCGGCGACGATGGAGAAGGCGACGAAGCGCTCGCCCACGATCTGGCAGAGCTGGGCGAAGGCCGCCGAGCCGGCGCCGAGCCGCTCGAACCAGCCGTCGGCGCGCACCCCATCCAGCGCAATCGTTCGCACGCTCTGGGACTTCGTCATGCGGACGGACGATCTTCGGCCCCGCGTGGGCTCCGCGTCAATGTCGTTGCACGCGGACGCTGCGTGCCGCGCGAGCGCACCGAGGGCTCGGTCGTCGTCATCGCGCCCCGAACCGCTGCACGATCCACCACGCCAGACGCGCATCCGCGCGGCACGGCCCCGCGTTGCGCGTGTCGATCTGGGTGGGATCGGAGGGCAGAGATCCCTCGTACGGACGAGGCGCGCCGGTGATGTCGAGGCGATAGGGGCGATCGCCCGGGAAGTTCCCCTCGGGCTCGCAGCGCGGGATCGCGCGCACCTCGCCCAGCGCCGTCACGAGCGCTGTGCGATCGGCGTCGGTGAGCTCGATGCGGCCCGTCTCTTCGCACCCGCCATGGGGGCCCGTGACGCAGCCCGTGATCGTCCACGGCAAACCGTCGAGCGAGACGGTGACGAAGAGGTGATCGTCGGCCGCGGGGCCCGGCAGGTGCACACGCGCGCGGATCTCGGCGGGCAGCGCGGGCGGCGCCGCGGTCTCGGTGGGCGCCCCTGCTGGGCCGGACGCCGCGGTCTCGGCCTCGGTGGCCGCCGCGCGATCACGCGGCGTCTCGGACCCGGTGCTCGAGGTCGCGCCGCTGCAGGCGAGCACCGTGGACGCCAGGAGCCCGAGCAGCACGAGTCGAGACGCCATGCGCCATCGTACGCGCGGCGCGCTCAAACGATCTTCAGCTTCTGCTTGTACCAGGCGAGCGTGCGCGCGAGGCCCTCCTCGAGATCGACGTGGGCGCGGAAGCCGAGGAGGCGCTCGGCCTTCTTCACATCGGGCACGCGGAGCTCGACGTCGGGGAAGTCCCACTTCACGAACTCGATGGGCGAGCTCGCGCCCGACAGACGCACGACGAGCTGCGCGAGCTGGTAGATGGTGATCGTGCTGCGCGCGTTGCCGATGTTGAACGACTGGCCGATCGCGGAGTCCATCACGAGCGCGCGCTGGATGCCGTCGACGATGTCGTCGATGTAACACCAGCTGCGGATCTGATCGCCCTCGTTGTGGATCTGGATCGCCTCGTTCTTGAGCGCGCGCACGACGAACGCGTGGATCGCGCCCTCACCGACCTGGCCGGGCCCGTAGATGTTGAAGGGACGGATCGAGCAGGTGGGAAGAGAGAACTGCTTCCAGTAGTTGTGCGCGAGATGCTCGGTGGCCAGCTTCGAGACCGCATACGTCCAGCGCGCCTCGCCCACGGCGCCGAGGCTCGTCACGTCGGCCTCGCGCACGCGGAACGCGTAGCTGCCGAAGACCTCGCTCGTGGAGAAGTCGATGAAGCGCTGGACGTTGCCGACCTCCTTGGCCGCACGGAGCGCGTTCATGGTGCCCTCGAGGCTGATCTCCATCGTGAGCACCGGGTGTTTGAGCACGGTGTCGACGCCGGCGATCGAGGCCATGTGCACGACGTAGTCGGCGCCCTCGGTGGCCTTGCGCAGCGCGGCGAAGTCGCGCACGTCGCCCACGATCAGCTCGACGTTCGGGTGCTTGTCGAGGCCCGTGTCGGCCAGCGCGTTGCGGCGCAGGTTGTCGAAGATGCGGATGCGGTTCGTCTCGCACAGCGCCTTCGTGAGCGCCGTGCCGATGAAGCCGGCGCCGCCGGTGACGAGGAGGGTCTTGTCGCGCGGGGGCGGGAAGCTGCTCTTCGGGTCGCTCATGGCGGCGCGTGGCTACCACGCCGCCTGGCCCCCCGCGAGCCAGCGGCCTCACCCTCGGCCCAGGATCGCTGGGGCGCCTCGCGGCGGGGTTTGCGAAGCAAACCCCTGGAGCGCGAGCGAGGAGGAGTCTTGGACGATCGAGCCGGCGATCGGACACGCGCACGGCGCGCAGCAATCGCGCGCCATCTTTGGGGTTGATGGCGGCGCCCTTCGGCGTGACGATTCGTTCTCAGGAGAGGTCATGAGCATCTTCGATCGATTCAACCGCGTGCTGAAGTCGAACCTGAACTCGCTCGTCGACAGCGCCGAGGATCCCGCGAAGATGCTGGATCAGACCGTCCTCGAGATGGACGCGGAGATCAAGAAGGCCAAGGGCGACCTCGTCACCCAGCTGGGCACGGCCAAGCGCCTCGAGAAGAAGGTGATCGAGGCCAACGAAGAGGTCGCCGGCTGGGAGAACAAGGCCGTGCTCGCCCTCCGCGCCGGCGACGAGGACCTCGCGCGCGAGGCCCTCAAGATGAAGCACAAGTCCAAGGCCAACGCGGACAACCTCCAGCGCCAGGCCGACGGCGCCTCCGCGGCCGCCACGAAGCTCCAGGACTCGATCGCCGACGCGGAGCGACGCATCGAGGATCTCAAGGCGCGCAAGGCCACGCTGGCCGCGCAGGTGCGCACCGCGCGCGCGACGCCCGGTGGTGGCGGCGAGCTCGCGACCGGCACCCTCGGAGGCATCGAGCGCCTCACGGGGCGCATCGATCAGCTGGAAGCGGAGGTCGAGGCCTCGGCGGTGCTCGACGATCCCGAGCGCGCGGCGGTGGACGCGAAGTTCCGCGCGCTCGAGCGCAAGACGGGCGGCGCGGTCGTGGAGGACGAGCTCGCGGCCCTCAAGCGCAAGCTCGAGGGCTGAGGCCGACCCGGCATGTCCAAGGCCGAGCGAGGCTCGAGCACGACGTTTCCCTCGCGCGCAGCGCTCGCGCGACGAGGAGATGAGCGCGCGTGGCGCTGAACGGCGACCCGCCTCCCGAGGGCCGCGCCAGCGGTGAGCTCGAGCACGTGGTGCTCTGGGCGCGTGTCTCGCCGCCCTCGGGCGCCGAGGCACCGCGGGGCCGTCGCTCGCGACCGCCTCGGAGCGAGAGCACGTACTCCTTGAGCGGCGCGATCCGCGCGCTCGAGGCGCGCATCCGCGCAGGCGGCGGTGCGGTCGAGGCGCAGCTCTCGGGGCAGCTCGTCGCGTCGTTCGGTGCCGCCGAGGCGGTGGACGCGATCGAGCTGGGCCTCGAGCTGCTCGACGAGGCCGACGGCTACGACCTCGCGATCGCGCTGTCGATCTCTCCGACTTGGCGCGACGCGGGCGTGCGCGTGGGCAGCGCCTTCGACGACTCGTTCTTCCTCGCGGCGCGCGCCAAGCCCGGCGAGCTCCTCGTCGACGGTGCGCTGCGCGATCGCGTGCCCGGCACCTACCTCTTCACGCGTCAGGTCTCGCAAGGCGGCGTGCGCGCGGGCTCGATCGATCGGCGCCATCCGCGCCGCGGCGAGTGCGTCCAGCACCTCGCGGCGCTCGGACACCCGCCGCTCGTCACCAGCATGCGCGGGCTCGTCGGCCCGCTCGTCACCGCGATGAGCGCGCCCGACGCGCTCGTGCTTCTCGAGGGGCCGCTCGGCGCGGGTGCCGTGGAGCTCGTCGACGCGGCGCACCGCGAGGCCGGCTCGCCCCCGAGGCTCTGGCTCGGCGGCGCCGCGGGCGCGCTCTGCACGCTCGAGAGCCTCGCGCGCGCCCTCGCGGGCTCGCCCGCGCGCAGCGACGCACAGAAGCGCCTGATCGCGGGAGAGATCCTGCCGCTCGCCGACGCGGCGGCGGTGGTGCTGGACGTGCTCGGCGACGGACCCGCGTGGATCGTGCTCAACCCCTTCGCGTCGATCGACGTGGCGAGCCTCGAGGTGATCGCCGCGGCGCGCGCACGCAGACCGGGTCGGCTCGCCATCGTCGCGCGCGCGCCGCACGACACGCAGATCCCTTCGTTCCTCGGCGAGGCGAGCTCCCGCTCGATCCTGCCGGCCCTGCGCACCTCCGATGCGCGCGAGGTGCTGCGCACGGTGCTCGGCGCCGCCACCACCGACGACGTCGTGCGTCGCGTCGCCACGATGGGCGGCGACACCACGCTCGGCTGCGAGGAGGCCGCGCGGCTGCTCGTCGCCTCGGGCGATCTCGTGCGCGAAGAGGACGCCTTCGTGTGGCGCACGACGCCTCGGGGTGGCGTGGAAGGCGTCGGTGTCGAGGAGCTGGCGCGCGGACGGCTCGAGCTCCTCTCCGAGGACGCGCGTCGCGTGCTCGAGCTCGTCTCGGTGTTGCCGCGTGGCGCCTCGCGCGACGTGCTGCGCGACGTCGCGGCCAAGGACGGTCTGCACGCGCGCGCCGTCGCGCATGCGCTGACCCTCCTCGCGTCCGAGGCCTGGCTCACGCCGCGCGACGAGCCGAGCGCCCACTTCGTGCGTCGCGTCGTGCAGACGGCGATGCCACCCGCGCGCCTCGCGGAGCTCCATCGCTTCTGCGCGGAGGCGCTGGCTCACGATGCCGCGCACCGGCACGCGGTCGCGCACTTCGCGCTCGAAGGTGGGCGCGACGCCGAGGCTCGCGCCGAGGCGCGCCGGATCGGCGATGCCCTCTCGCAGGCCGGCTTCGTCCATGCGAGCGCGCGCTTCACGGGCGCACCGTCGAGCGCGGTCTCGGTCTCGCCCCCGGCCGCGCGCCCGGTCGAGGCCATCGCCCCTCCGCCTCCGGACGCAGAGGCTCCCTCGCGCCTCTCACCCCCGACGGCCCCCTACTCCGCGCTCGCACCCTCGAGCCCGGGCACCACCCTCGCCACGACCGAGACGCCGCTCGAGGACGCGGACGAGACCGTCGCAGGCCCCGATCCACGAGAGCTCCGCCGCGCGCTGCGGGAGCGCGACGTGGCCGCGATCGAGCGGTGGGTGGAGCGATCGACGCTCGCGGGCGCGGACCTCGCGTCGATCGCGCGCCTGCGCGCGGTGATCGATCTGCTGCGCGGCGACTTCGCGAACGCCGAGGCGCGCATCGCCCGCGGTGGAGAGCAGGCCGCGCCCAAGGCGATGCTCGCGCAGGCGATGGTCGCGCTGGGCGCGGGGCGCTCGGCAGACGCGGTGCGCCTGGCGCTGCGCGCGCTCTCGGTCTCGCTGCGGCGCGGCGACGCACGAGGCCGGAGCGCCGCGTACCACGCGCTCGCTGCCTGCTACCGCGCCGAGGGCCGCGCCAGCGACGCCGAGCAGCTCGCCGCTCGCGCACAGAGCGCCTGATCGCCCCTCGCGCCTGGACGTTCCGCCGCGAGGACTGGGGCCACGCAGCGTTCGCCGCCGAGTGCACGTGGTGGCTCACGATCGCGCCCGACAGCGCGGCGTGCGCTGGTCCGTGACACTGCCTCACGTCGGCCGCGAGACGGATCGATCCATCGCTGCGCTCGCTCTCCCGCGTTGGACTGCCGACGCGCGCGACCGGGTGGTAGGTTCCGACCTCGATGCGCCTGCGGGCTGTCCCCTTCATCGCGTCCGGCCTCGCGCTGGGGATCATCAGCGCCTGCGGTCGCCTCGGCTACACCGACATGGCGAGCGACGCGGCCGTGTCCATCGATGTCCCGCTGCCGCTCGATGTCCCGCTGCCGCTCGATGTCCCGCTGCCGCTCGATGTCCCGCTGCCGCTCGACGTCCCGCTGCCGCTCGACGTCCCGCTGCCGCTCGACGCCCCGCTCCCCGTGCCGGTGGCCATCGCGGACCTCGAGGTGCGCTGGGTCACCGCGCACACGATCCGCCTGGGCTTCCGCGTCGCTGCGGGCGAAGCCGGCGCGCTCGAGCGCTACGAGCTGGAGGTGGCCGGTGACGAGGCCGACCTCCTGGCAGGCGTCTCGACCGTGCTCGGGCCTGCCGACATCCCGGACCTCGCGCACTTCGATCGTCCCGACGCGAGCGAGCGCGTCGAGGGCTTCACGCTGGGCGGCCTCACGCCGGGGGCGACGCGCGCGATGCGACTGCGCGCCGTGAACCGCTTCGGCGCGCCCTCGGTGAGCGCCGTCGTGACGACGACGACGAGCGCCGCGCCCACGATGGAGCTCGCGCTCTACGAAGGACCAGGCGACGGCGGGTACTCGATCCCCGCGGAGCTCGCGGAGACGGCGGACGGAGGGCTCAAGGGAGGCGCGTGCCTGCGCTTCACGCCGACCTGCCCCGATCGGTGCTTCGAGAACCTCCGGCGTCAGGGCATCGGCGTGCCCCTCTCGAACACGATCGACCTCGCGCGCGCCTACCTCGAGGTGAGCGTCTCGTACCCCGCGTCGCGCCCGGCGTTCTGGGCGAACGTGAGGCTCTGGCTCGACGGTGGCGCACCAGGCGCGCTCTTCCAGGCGAACAGCCTGGTCGTGCCCACGACCGCCCCCGGCGCCTACACGACCCTCGAGGTCCCGCTCACCGCGCTCCGCAACGCGACCCGCGGGATCGAGGCGTCGGACCTCGTTGGCTCGGTGCACGAGTGGACGCTCGGCACGAGCTGGGAGAACGGCGTCGCGGTCCGCGTCGATCGCGTGCGCGTGCGCTGGTGATGGCGGGCCCATGGCGCGTCCTGCGCCGCACGTCGACGCGTCGTGAGGCTCAGGACGCCTCGAGCGCGATCCAGACCTCGTTCCTGCGGAGGAACGGCAGCGTCGAGGGCGGGTCGTAGCGCGCCGAGATGGGCTCGCCCCGCGGCACCTCACCACGCTCGCGCAGGAGCGACCGCAGCGCCTCGGCGTGCTGGGCCACGATCTCGGCCGACGAGACGCCCGAGTAGCTCCACACCGCGACGCGCTCGGCCGGCATCGTGCGGAGCTGCACGCGCGGGTCCGACGGCCGCGGCAGCGTGTCGAGCGTGTACGACGAAGGCATGGTGAAGGTGACCTCGAAGCCACCCTCGCGCTCGCTCGCCTGCGTGACGGGCGCGGTCATCGCGATGCGCTCGCCGCCCTGCGTGACCGGCACCGTCATCGCGATCGACGCTGCGCCGGTGTTGCCGCCGAAGATGTAGCCCGCGAGGCGGCGGAACCCCTCGCTCACCGCGCGGTCCCGATCCCCCTCGCGGACGCGCGTCACGGCGAGCACGCGCGACGCGTAGCGGCGAATCTCGGCGTTCGCGGCGAGCGTTCGCTCGACCTCGTACCCGGGCTCTTCGCAGAACCGACCGGCCGCCTGCCAGCGCACGAGACCGGCGCCCACGAGCAGCGCGAGACCGGCGAAGAGACCCGTCTTCCACATGGTGACCTCACCGTGTGGTGCTGTGGCCGCGCCTCGCGGATGGCAAGGCGCGCTACGGCGACGGCGCGTCGGAGCGCGTGGGCGCCGGGCCTCAGGCGGCGGACGCCTTCTTCGGGCCGCCGAAGAGCTTCACGAGCGCGGGCTGGATCGCGAGGGTCGAGACGAGCGAGGCCGTCATCGCGGCGGCGATGAGCTCGCCGAAGTGCTGGATGGGCACGAACGAGCTCAAGAGGAACGAGCCGAAGCCCAGCATCAGCGTGAGCGCGGAGATGACGATCGCGCGGCCCGTGCCGCGCGCGGTGCGCACGATCGCGGCGTTGCGACCCAGGCCCAGGGCCTCCTCTTCGCGGAAGCGCGCGAGCGCGTGGATCGTGCCGTCCACGCCGACACCGACCGCGATCGAGAACACGACCGCCGTGCCTGCATTGAGCGGGATGCCGCGGATCACCATCCACGCGATCGTCGCGATGAGCGGCACCACGTTCGGCGGCACCGCGATCGCGGCGAAGCGGAAGCTGCGGAAGAGCAGGACGAGCGTCGCGAAGATGAGGAGCACCGAGAGGCCGAGGCTGCCCACGAGATCGCGCACGACCGACTCGATGCCGCGGCTGCCGATGTAGGCCTCCCCCGTGACCGAGACCTCGAGCCCGAGCGGCTCGAAGCGGCGTCGCGCCTCCGCCTGCACCTCGTCGATCAGCGCGCTCGAGCGGCGCGCGCCGATGTCGCCGAAGCGGAGCTCGACGTGCGCCGCGGAGCCGTCCTCGGTGAGGTAGTACGCGGTCGGGTCGGGGCTGACGCGCGAGAGCAGCGTGCGAAGGGCCTGGATCTGCTCGTTCGTGCGCAGCGGGACGTCGCGCAGCGCCGCCTCGGCCGCGTGCGGATCGCCTCCCGCTTCGGGCCTGGGGAAGCCACCGAGGCGCTGCCACGCGGAGAGCAGGTAGTCGGGGAACGAGGTCGCGCGCAGGACTCCCTCGCGCTCGCTCGCCCAGCGCTCGAAGTCGAGGATCGCGGTGACCACCTCGAGCTCCTCGAGGCGGTGTGGGTGCTCGGCCACGAGGAGGATCTCGAGCGGCCGGATGCCATCCATGCGCTCGTCCATCATCCGCGTCGAGACCGCGACGGGGTCGTCGTGCTCGAACGTGTCCGTGAGCGACGTGTCCACCTGCACGAGGCCCGCGGTGTAGAGCGTGGGCACCGCGACGCAGGCGGTGAGGATGAGGACGGTCCAGGGCCGACGAAGGACCGCACGGGTGCCGTGGACCATCGCCCGCTCGATCCAGCCCGCGGGCTCGCCGCGGCGGCGGTGGCCCTCTTCGCTCGTCGCCGGCGTGGGCAGTGAGCGCGGCGGCTTCAGGTACGAGAGCAGCGCCGGGATGAGGAAGATCGTGACCGTGTACGCGAGCATGGTGCCCGCGGCCGCGAGGCCTCCGAAGCGGCGGAGCATCTCCGTCTCGGACACGAGGAGAGAGCCGAGGCCGACCGCGCTCGTGAACGACGTGAGGAAGCACGCCGCCGCCATCGTGCGGAGCGCGCGCGCCGCAGCCTCGCGCGAGTCGGGCCGCTTCATGCGGCGCAGCTCTTCCTCCCACCGCGTGATGAGGTGCACCGCGTTCGAGAGCTCGATGATGATGATGAGCGTCGGAAGGACGTTCGAGAGGATGGTCAGCGGCTCGCCGACCCACGCCATCGTGCCGACGATCATCACGACGCAGACGCCGACCGCGAGCAGGGGCAGCACCGTCGCGGGGATCCAGCGGAAGGACGCGAAGAGGAGGATCACGCAGACGAGCACCGTGACGGGCACGAGCACGCGCTGATCGCGCGCCATGTAGCGGACGATCGCGGTGCGGAGGTGCGGAAGGCCCGCGCGGTGCAGGTGCATGCCCGCCGGCGGCGGGTTCTCGTCGAGCCAGCCGTCGACGCGATCGACGAACGCGACGCGCTCGTTGCCGGTGCCGATCTCCTCGCGCAGCCGCACGACGACGGCGGCGAGCGTGCGGTCCGCGCTGAGCAGGCGACCGAGCACGAGCGGAGACTCGGCGATGGCCGCGCGGACGATGTCGACGTGACGCGCCTCGACGGCCTCGCCCGTGACGATCGGCTCGCGGTCGGCGTCGGTGACGCGCTCGGCCACGTCGTACATGCCCGACGGGAAGCGCTCGGGCTCGGACGCGATCAGCGCCTGCAGCGCGGCCTCGACCTCGGGATCGGCCGGTGGCTCCTCGGCCTCGAGAGCGTCCAGATCGTCGAGTGAGGCCTCGGCCTCCGTGCCCGCAGCGCCGGGGCCCCGCGGCAGTGGCGTCACCGTGAGGCCCGCGACCTCGAGCACCATCGGCTCGTCGACGAAGTGCCGCGCGACCTCGTGCTGGTATCGCAGCGCCTCGAGGCTCGTCGCGTCGTCGGCCTCGACGAGCAGGATCATCACGTTGTCGGTGTCGCCGAAGCGCTCGCGGAACGCGCGGACGCGCTCCTCGTAGCCGCCGAACGAGATGATGAGGTTCTCGGGCGAGCTCTCGGTCTGGAGGCGCGGGATCCCGGCCAGCGCGAGCGCGGTGAGGATCGACATGACGACCAGCACGGCGACGCGCCTCTGGGTCACGAGCTCGGCGAGATCCGCGAGAAAGCGCTGCATAGAGGCCCCCGGAGCTCCGGGGGCGGCGACGATAGCAACGTTGTCCGTTTTCGCGAGCGAATCCGGGCCGGGCTCTGTCTTCTCTCACCGGGCGCCGTGGGTCGCGACGCCATGCCCCGGGGTTGCGCCCAGGGGGGCGGGTCGCGATGATGCGCGGCCCGTCCCCGGGCCCTCCAACGAAGGCGCTGCTCATGAACCTGTTCGCGAAGAAGAACCTCGAGGCCGTCATCAAGGAGGCGACGGACCCTCAGCTCGCCGAGGGGCACCACGGCCTCAAGCGATCGCTCGGCGCCTTCCACCTCACGATGCTCGGCATCGGCGCGATCATCGGCGCGGGCATCTTCTCGCTGACCGGCGCGGCCGCCGCGAACTACGCAGGCCCCGGCATCGTCTACTCGTTCGTTCTCGGGGGCATCCTCTGCGCGTTCGCGGGGCTCTGCTACGCGGAGCTCGCCTCGATGATCCCGGTCGCCGGCTCGGCGTACGCGTACTCGTACACGACCATGGGCGAGCTGGTGGCGTGGATCATCGGCTGGGATCTCGTGCTCGAGTACGCGTTCGGCGCCGTCGTCGTGTCGATCGCGTGGAGCGGCTACCTCGTTCAGGTCTTCGAGTCCCTGAGCCACGTCTTCCCGGGGCCGGGCGGTGACGCGACCCAGAGCGCGTTCCACCTCTCGGACTCGATCCTCCTCTTCACCAAGGGCCCGTTCGAAGAGGTCACGCTCTCGAGCGGCCAGACGGTACACGGCTTCTGGAACATCCCCGCGACCATCGTCTCCGCCGTGTGCGGCGCGATCCTCTACCGCGGCATCACCGAGAGCGCGTGGGTCAACAACCTCATCGTCGTGGTGAAGGTCCTGATCGTGTGCGTGTTCATCCTGCTCGGGATCGGCCTGATCCTGCCCGAGAACCTCTACGTGAACGAGCACGCGAGCGGCCTCATGGCGCTCGTGCCGGAGCCCACGGTCGTCGACGGCGCGTCGCGCTACGGCTGGGGCCTGGGCGGCGTGCTCACGGGCGCGGGTGTCGTGTTCTTCGCGTACATCGGCTTCGACGCGGTCTCGACGACGGCACAAGAGGCGAAGAACCCGCAGCGCGATCTCCCGATCGGCATCCTCGGCTCGCTCGTCATCTGCACCATCCTCTACATCCTCGTGGCGCTCACGCTCACGGGCGTCGTGCACTACAGCCAGCTCGGCGTGCCCGCGCCGATCGCGGTCGGCATCAACCGCATCGTGGAGCTGCGCGGCTGGGAGCCGACGGCCGCCTCGACGTTCACGTTCTTCGTGAAGCTCGGCGCCATCTCGGGCCTCACGAGCGTCATCCTCGTGATGATGCTCGGCCAGACGCGCATCTTCTACGCGATGGCCAAGGACGGCCTCCTGCCCTGGTTCGACAAGACGCACGCGACCTACAAGTCGCCGCACGTCGCCACGATGGTCACGGCGGTCTTCGTCGCCATCGCCGGCGGCTGCATGCCGATGCACCTCGTCGGCGAGCTCGTCTCGATCGGGACGCTGCTTGCGTTCGTGCTCGTCTGCCTCGGCGTGCCGATCCTGCGCCGCACCAACCCGAACCAGGCCCGCCCATTCAAGGTGCCCGCGCCCTGGGTGGTCGGCATCCTCGGCGCGCTCTCGTGCGCCTACGTCATGTACGGCCTGCCGCCCGACACGTGGCTGCGCCTGCTCGTCTGGCTCGTGATCGGCTTCGTCATCTACTTCACCTACGGCCGCCACCACAGCCACCTGCAGAAGTCGCCGACGAGCTGAACGCGGGAGCCCGATTGGGTGTGCGAGATCCTCTCGCCCTCCACCGCGCGCAGGGATCGCGTGACCAAGCGCCATCTCTACGCGAAGCACGGCGTCCGCCACTACTGGCTGCTCGACCCGGACACCCGCACGCTCGAGGCGCTCGAGCTCCGCGACGGCGTGTGGATCGAGGTCGGCGTGTACGACGACACCGCCACCGTTCGACTCCCACCGTTCACCGAGATCGAGCTGCCGATCGGCCGCCTCTTCCTGCCCACCTCTGCGGGTTGATCTCGGTCTGTTCGGGGCATTCGGTGCGGGGAGTCGCCACCCCCGTCCGTCACACGAGCGCGTCGATCTTGAGCTCGACGGCGTCACCGCCGCGCCAGCCGTCGGGGCGGAGGGTGCCGACGAGGCTCGTCGTGTCGCCGATGCGATCGACCTCGGCGCCGAGGCCGTAGCCGAAGGCCGACACGCGCTCGCGGCCGATGCGGAGCGAGAGCTTGAGGTGGCCGGTGCCGACCGAGCTCGCGTCCTCGACCTTCACGTCCGACACGAGGAAGCGCGGCTCGGGGTTGCCGGCGCCGACGGGCTCGAGCACCGCGAGATCCGCGGCCTTCGGCAGCGGGAACTGCGCGCCGTCGAGCATGACGTCCACATGCTTGATGCGCGGGCCGTGGCCCTGCTTGCGCAGCTCGCGGCAGGCGCGATCGAAGTCCGCGCGGAACGACTCGAGCTGCGAGGCGTCGATGCGCACGCCGAGCGCAGCCTGGTGCCCACCGAAGCCCAGGAGCGACGACGACGAGGCCTTCACGGCGTCGTGCAGCGGGAAGCTCCCGACGGTGCGGCCCGAGCCGTGGCCGTGCGTCCCTTCCATGGCGATCACGATCGCGGGCGCCTCGAACAGCTCCGTGAGGCGCGCCGCGACGATGCCGACCACGCCGCGGTGCCACGCCGGCGACGCGACGACGACGCCGCCCTCGACCTCGGGCCCGTAGAGGCGACGCACCTCGACGGCGGCCTCCTCGGTGTTCAGCTCCTGGATGGCCTTGCGCTCACCGTTGAGCTCCTCGACGCGCGCCGCGAGCACGCGGGCCTCGTCGATCGAGCGCGCACGCAAGAGGGCCAGCGTGAGCGCCGCATCCGCGAGACGTCCCGCGGCGTTGAGGCGCGGCGCGAGGCGGAACGAGATGTCGGTGCCGCCGATGCCCGCACCGTTGCGCGGGATCGCCTTGGCGGCCTCGCGCAACGCGACGACGCCCGGGCGTGCCTCGAGCGCGGCGAGCTTGGCGAGGCCGGCGCGCACGAGGCGTCGGTTGTCGCCGTCGAGCGGCGCGACGTCTGCGACCGTGCCGAGCGCGACGAGATCGAGGAACTCGCGCGGATCGAGCTTCGGGTCCACGAGCGCACGCACGGCGGCGCCGAGCGAGAACGCGAGGCCCGCGCTCGCGAGGCCCTTGTAGGCGAAGCCGCAGTCACCGCGGTGCGGGTTGAGGAACGCGAGCGCGGGCAGCGTCTCCTTCGGGACGAGGTGGTGATCGACGACGATCACGTCGATGCCCGCGCGCATCGCGGACTCGATGCGCGGGTGATCGGCCGAGCCGCAGTCGCACGTGACGAGCACGCGCGCGCCCGTCTCCTTCACCTTCGCGAGCGCGGGATCGCTGAAGCCGTAGCCGCCCTCGAAGCGGTGCGCGGCCATCGCGACCACGTCGGCGCCGAGGCGCTCGAGGATGCCCGAGAGGATCGTCGTCGCCGTGGTGCCATCGACGTCGTAGTCGCCGAAGACGGCGATGCGCTCACCGGCGCGGATCGCGCGCGCGAGCCGATCGGCGGCGAGATCGCGATCCCGCATCGGCCGCGGGTCCGTCAGCCCCGCGAGCTTCGGGTCGACGAACTCGCGCGCGGCCTCGGCCGTCGAGATGCCGCGGTGCATGAGCACCTGCGCGATGGTCGCCGAGATGCCGAGCGCTCGACCGAGCTCGGCGGCCGCGAGCGGGTCGGTCTTGCGCAGCTCGTAGCGAGGCGAGGCCATCGAGGGCGAGACTAGGTCGAGCATGGGGGGCAGACGAGGACGAACCGCGAGAACTGACGGCCCTGCGTGCAAAGAGGGCGCGAATTGGGCTGGTTCGAGGGCCTCGGCGCGATCCGGCGCGATCTCCGCCGCTCGGATCGAGGCGTCGGTCGCGCGCGGCGCACGCGCGCGCGGAGCGCATGGCGTCGTCCTTGACCCCCGCGCGAGCCTCCGACACCGTGACCGTGGTGAAGCGCCGTGCGGCTCACCGCTCCTCTCCGCGCGGCGTGGCCCGGCTGCGAGGCGCGCTGGCGATGCTCCTCTTCCTCGCGCACGTCAGCGGCTGTGGTCGCCTGGGCTTCGAGGCCCTCGAGCGCGACGCGCTCGACGCGTCCACGGACGCCGACCTCGATGCGCGCGGTCTGGACGCGGGCGGGCTCGACGCGAGCACGATCGACGCGAGCACGATCGAGCGAGCACGATCGACGCGACCGAGCTCGACGCCGCCGCGGATGCCGCAGCATTCGACGCAGGCGCGGACGCCTCGAGCGAGGACGCCGCAGCAGACGCGTCCGCGCCGCGCCCCAACCACGCCTTCGTCACCGAGGGCCGCTACACCGGCGCGCTCGGTGGCCCGAGCGGTGCGGACGCGCTGTGCAATGCGGAGGCGACCGCCGCGGGACTTCGAGGCGACTTCGTCGCGATGCTCCGCGCGGCCGATCGTCCGAGCCCTGCGGCGCTGCTCGAGGGCTCGCGCGGGTGGGTGCGCCCCGATGGCGCGTGGGTCGCCGATCTCCCGGAGCAGGTGGCCGATGGCTCGTTCTTCCGCCCCATCCACACCACCGCGCGCGGCGCGCGCGTCGACGGCGGTGGCAGCGGCTACCGCGTCTGGACCGGCGACAACGGGTTCACGTGCGCGGACTGGACGAGCGAGACCGAGCTCGGCGATCAGCACTGGATCCCGCAGTGGCGACGCCTCTCGGACGGCGAGCTCCCCTGCAGCGGCACCTACCGGCTCTTCTGCTTCGAGCGAGGCCACGTCGTCGCCGCGCCGCGGCCTCCGATCACCGGGCCGCGCATCTTCGTGACGCGCGCGCTCTGGACACCGAACGCGATGGGCCTCGCCTCCGCCGACGCGCTCTGCGCCTCGGAGGCCGCGATGGCAGGCCTGGGCCCCTCGCGCGCGCTCCTGCCGACGACGCTCGATCGCACGGGGCGCCGGAGCTACCAGCGGGTCGACGGATTCCCGATCGGGATCCCCGACAGCGAGCTCACGCAGGAGGGCTACGTCGTGCTCGACGCGATGGGCGCCGCCCCGACCGACACGATCGGTCTCTGGACGGGCGGCGAGCCCGACGCGCCGAGCCCCGACACGTGCAGCGACTGGACCTCCACGAGCGGTGAAGCGCGAGAGGGCCCTGCCTCCGACTGGCCCGGTTTCCTCGGCTTTCCGCGACCCTTTAGCAGCGAGCGGCCTCGATTGCGTCGAGGACTGACCGCGCCCATGCCCGTGCCCGTGCCCGTGCCTGTGCCTGCGCCCGCGCCGCCCGTGCCCGTGCCCGTGCCCGTGCTCGACCTCGAGCCGTGTGAGCACTTGCGATCCGGCACCGATCACCGCAGGTCGGGGAGGTGCATCCAGCCTCCCTCGTCGTCGATCTCGCGCTCGTGCTCGGCGTGGCGGCGCTGACGAGCCCGATCGCGCGCGCGCTCGGGCAGTCCACGGTGCTCGGCTACCTCGTCGCGGGCCTCGTCGTGGGCCCCTACATCCCCATCCCGCTCTTCGCCGATCTGCACCGCGTCGAGAGCCTCGCCGAGCTCGGCGTGGTGCTCGTCATGTTCGCGGTCGGCCTCGAGCTGCGCCTCGCGAAGCTCGCGCGCGTCCTTCCGACGGCGGGGCTCACTGGCGCGGTGCAGGTGGGCTTCCTCACCTGGTGCGGCGCGACCCTCGCGAGCCTGCTCGGCTGGACGACGATGGAGGGCCTCTTCCTCGGCACGAGCCTCGCCATCTCGAGCACGATGGTGGTCACGCGCGCGCTCGCCGGTGCGAAGATCGAGCCCGAGATCCGCGATCACATCCTCGGCGTGCTCGTCGTGCAGGACGTGCTCGCGATCGTGCTCCTGGCCACGATGACGGGCGTCGCGGCGAGCGGGCGCGTGGAGACGGACGCGCTCGGCGCCGATCTGCTGCGCCTCGCAGGCGTGCTCGCGCTGATGATCGTGATCGGCCTCGTCGTCGTGCCGAAGCTCGTCCAGCGCGTGGCGCGCCTCGGGAGCGACGAGGTGCTCGTCGTCGTGGCGGTGGGCGTGTGCTTCGTGCTCGCCGCGCTCGCGTCGGAGCTCGGGTACTCGGTCGCGCTCGGCGCGTTCGTGAGCGGCGTGCTCGTCGCCGAGTCGGGCCTCGGTCACCGCGTCGAGACGCTGTCGGCCTCCATGCGCGACGTGTTCGCCGCGATCTTCTTCGTCTCGATCGGCATGACGGTGGATCCGTGGCAGGCCCTCGAGACGCTGCCGCTCGCGCTGCTCGTGACGGTCGTGGTGATCGTCGCGCAGCTCGTGATCGTGACGCTCGCGGGGCTCGTCTCCGGTCTGGGTTTGCGCCGTGCGCTGACCGCAGGGCTCGCGCTCGGTCAGATCGGCGAGCTGAGCTTCATCCTCGCGGGGGTCGGCATCACGGCAGGCGCGGTGCGCAGCGAGCTCCACGTGCTCCTCGTGAGCGTCGCGGTGCTCACGGCGTTCACCACGCCGCTGGCGATCGGTCACGCGGCGCGCGCCGTGAGCTGGGCCGACCGCGCGATGCCCGGCGCGATGCGTCGCACGCTCGCGCTCCACGAGCAGTGGGTGCTCGCGCTCCGCAGCGGCGAGGCCGGGAGCCCGCGCGCGGTCCGCATCCGCTCGGGCGTGCGCGCGCTGGCGCTCGACGCGGGCCTGCTCTTCGGGCTCGCGATCGGCGCCTCGCGCCTGGCCGAGCTCGTCGTGCCGCTGCTCGAGACGCACCTCGGCCTCGAGGCCTCGCTCGCACGCACCGCGTGGTTCTCGGCCTGCTTCCTCGGCCTCGCGCTGCCCGTGCTCGTCGTCGCCGTGCGCACGACGAACGCGCTGGCCTCGGCCGTGCTCGCGGGCCCCGACGGCGCCGCGCCTCCGCGCAACGCACGCCTGCGCGCGCTCCGCGCCTTCCTCCTCTTCGGCCTGACGGCGCTCGTGGGCTTCCCTTCGGCGACGATCGTCGGCGCGTCGGTCTCCGATGCTTCGAGCGTGCTCGTCGTGCTCGTGATCCTGGTGGTGCTCGGCGTCGCCGCGTTCCGTTCCGCGCGCGAGGTCGACGCCGAGGTGAAGTCCGCCGCGCTCCGCATCGCCGCGGCGCTCACGAGCCAGGCGGCGCGCGAGTCGATCGCACCTCACGACACGGCGGGCCACCACGATGATCCGGGCGCGCCCGCCACCGAGCCCTCGCCGCTGCTCGCCGAGCTCGGCGCGACCGAGCGGGTCACCGTGGAGCGAGGCGCGGGAGCCTGCGGGCGCACGCTCGCGGAGCTCGATCTCCGCGCACGCACGGGGGCGACCATCCTCGCGATCCAGCGCGGCCAGCGCTCGGAGGCGCTGCCCACCGGCAAGGATCGCCTCGAAGCGGGGGACGTGCTCGTCCTGGCGGGCACGAGCGACGCCATCGATCGCGCGCGCACGGCCCTCCACGACGGCCCCGCGGCACCCGCGAGCCCACAGCCCGCGTGAGGGGTGGCGCGGACTCGGAGCGATGTCCCCGAACTCCCCGCAGAGCGATCACTCGCTCCGGCGCCGCACGAGCGTGCTCGGACTACGTCGACTTCCTCTACTTCGCGTTCGTGCGTCGCGGCGCGGACAGGCGACCTGTCGACGCTTGTGGACCCGCTTGTCGAGTTGCGGCAACGCGGACGAACCGAGCGATCGGCCGCAAGCCAGGCACGACGAAGCCCCCGTCGAGACCTCAGAGAGAGGACATCATCCCATCGAGCGCAGTACAAGCGACACGAACGCGTCGTATCGCTTTTGCATGGCCTGGCGACACGCATTGTCGAAGTCCGCAGACGGTCGCGCTGTAAGGTCGCCGCTGTAGCTTCCGACGCGCAGGGCGAGCAACCAGGCGGACCACAAAACACGGAGTGTTCGCCCGTTTCCGTTGATGAACGGATGGGTGCGCATCAGGTTCCCCAGCGCGTGGCCGATCGCCTGAGCGAGTTCCTCGACCGCACCGTCGTCAAGTGTGCGAGAAGTGAAGGTGGCGGTAGCGGCGTTGACGGCGTCGCAGAACGCCTGCAGGTCACCCGCCACCAAGTCCCAGTGCCGACCAAGTCCTTGGTGCGCAGTCGCCAAGACGTTGAGGCACTTCCCTTGTCCGCGGGCCTTCCCCACATACATCGGAGGTGCCACGCCCGCGAATAGTCTTCCGTGAACTGCGAGCACGTCGTCGACGCGGAGGTTGCCGGTCGCGATCGCGCTGACCAATGCATCGCGCGCCGCGATCGCCTCCGCCTCGTGGTCTTTCGTTCGCTCGGAAGCGTCGTCACTCTTCCAGTGGGGACAGGTCACGCCCGCTGCGCGGGATGAGCATCTCGCCACGCGAGAATGCGAGCCGTGGCCTGACTTACTGCTCTCGCGTCGAGTCGGGTGCGGGTCGCGCTCGGCACGGCGACGGATGTCCCGAACTCGCCTCCGATTGGGGGAGCGGTCAGGGTGAGCACAGAACCAACCAGGCACGCGGCGACTGTGGTGGGCCAGAAGCCTTGCTTTCGTCCGGGTACAGCAGCGAGCGGCGTAGAAGGCGCGCTCTTCCACATCCCACGCTCCAGCCAAGTGGCGGGCATGAAGGTCGTGAACCAGTCGAGCGTGTTCTTCATGATGGGACCACGAGAGGTGGCAGTTCGTCGTCGTACTTGGCGACTTCTTCGCCGAGGGCAAGGCAGAGCGAAGAGGTCATCTCTACCCGAAGGACGGGCTGGATCCGAACTCCTGGGGTACCCACCTTCGGAAGAACCTGGGCATCGAAAAAATCCCATGACGCGTCGTAGATGGTCCCGACGGCGCGCACGGCGTTCGCCTTGACAACGATATACTGAGCTGGGGTGGTTGCAAGGGGTCGCAGCTCCTCCTTGCGAACGCTCCCGTCACGCAGTCGTTCGGTCTGGTCACGGACCATATCCGCCATCCCCGACAGAAACTGTCGCACCGCGTCGGGCGGCATCACCACCGCCACAGCCGAAGCCGCCACGCTAGGCTGGTGGAACTGCCAGAAGACAAAGCGGTAGCGGTTCCCCGATTCTTCTCGGTAGAAGCAAGCCGCGTCGGCCACGTATTGCCGGTCGGGGCTCGGCTGCGTTTCCACGTTGAACGAGACTGTTCGCCCGAGTTCGGCAGTCGATCCCCGGCCGCCCTTCGCTATCTGCTGTTTTTTCCGCTGGCCTGCACCCATGCGCGTCCGCACGGTACCCGGCCGCCGCAAGAGGCGCAACGCTCGATCCCGAAGTGCCCTCAGCCGAGCGGCCATCCAGCCGGCGCAGAACAATTCAGCTCCGTTCAACCTCGCCGGGCCCCGCTCCAAAGCGTGAGAGAAATCACCATGTCTCGTAGCTGAATCCGACTAGCGTTGGCCGCCCAGCGCCCAGCCGTCGTCGACGAGCACCCAGAGCTGCATGCGGCCGCACACTCGGATCCAGTAGGCAACACGCCCCTGCGCCATCCGGCCCCGCTCCCGGGCCACCGGAGTGACGCTGGTCCGGGCGCACCCGGCGTTCACCGCTGCGATGTCCGCAGCGAAGTTCGCTCGAACGGCGTCGTCGCCCTCCAGCCGCACCTGACGAGGCGCAGGCGCGGCACCGTACACGGGACCGCTGGCGAACGATCCGTCGGGTCGCGGCGTGACGTAGATGCGCGGTCCACAGCCACCCGTCAGCACCGCCGCGAGCAAGAGCACGCAGGCCCATCGCGCCACCATCATCCTGGCTACCACCTCCGACGACCAAGGTCAGCGCAGACCAGCCAGCTCTCGGGGCGTCATCGGGCCGCGTAGGAGCGACATCGCCCAGCGGGGCTGGAGCAACGAGACCTCGTTGCTTCCGGCGGCGCGCACGACGAAGAAGCGCGGGGCCACGAGCTGGACGAGCTTGTCGATCGCGCCCTTCTTCTTCTCGCCGAGGCCCTCGATCACGCGCGTGCGATCGGCTTCGGTCTGGAGCCGTCCGAGCATCCAGGTCCCGGCGTTGCTGAGGGCGCGGTAGTCGAGGTCCATCGGGTTCTGCGTCGCGAGGACGCAGCCGACGCCGAAGGCTCGCGCCTGCTTCATGAGCGCCACCATCGGGCGCTTCGTCGGCGGCGAGTGCGGGTGCGGCGGAAGGAAGCCGTACACCTCGTCGAAGACGATCAGCGCGCGCAGGCGACCCGTGCCCGGGAGCGAGCGGACCCAGGCCAGCGCCTCTTCGAGCACCAAGCCGAGCGCGAGCGCGCGCTCGTCGTCCTGCAGGTGCGCCACGCTGACGATCGTCGCCGGCGTCTTGCTCTCGACCGGCGCCATCCACTTGCCGACGTCGAGGTCCTGCCCCTCGCGCCAGCGTGCGAGCGAGCTCGAGGCGATGAGCGTGTTCAAGTCGGCCGCCAGCTCCGCCCGCGCCTTCTCGCTCATGTACGTCTCGACCGGCAGGACTCCGATCTCCGAGAACGGAGGCTCGAACACCTCCGGCACCAAGGAGCCGAGGTCGGTCGGTTGCTTCGCACGATGCCGACGCTCGGCGATCGCGGTGAGGAGCGCGTGCGCGCGGCTCTGCGCCGGATCCGGATCGCGGCCCATCAGACGCAGGACCATCGAGACCGCTGCTTCGAGCGTGGCGCGCGCGCCATCGATGTCGTCGTCCCACCGGGTGCTGCGCCGCTCGAGCGCCGAGAGCAGATGGAGTGGCTCTCCCGCGTCGCTGCCGGGCGTGATCACACGAACGTGCGTGCTCCCGCAGTACTCACGAAGGTCCGCCTCGCTGATGCCCCAGGTGCGCAGCTCCTTCTCGCGCTTCTTCGCGACCTCGGCGACGAGCGGCGCATCGGCAACGTTGTCCTCGTCGCCGCGCGCGGCCTCGACCCAGGGCGCGATGTGCTTCGCGTCGAACGACGGGAACGCGAGCTTCAGGTTCGCGAGGTCGCCCTTCACGTCGAGGAGCAGGACGGGGATCTTCGCGCGCAGCGCCTCCTCGACCAGCACCGTGACGAGGCCGGTCTTGCCCGAGCCGGTCATGCCGACGACCACGCCATGCGTGACGAGGTCGTCGGCATTCAGCTCGAAGCTGCCGCGCGCCTCACCCTTGACGGTGCGACGCGCGCCCATGCGAAACGAGAGACTCACTCAGCCTCAGCTCCCGGTCGGCTCGACAGGCTTGTTGGGGTCGAGGAACGGCGTCGGGTCGACGATGTCGAGGTCCTCGCTTCCGCCCGAGGCGCGGCGCTCGGCGAGGCCGAGGAGAATGAGGTAGTCACGACGCTTCACGACGAGCCGAGCGATGCCGGCCCACTCCACGTACCAGTCGCGCAGATCGAGGAGGGCCTCCTCGTACTCCGCCTCCGCCTTCACGCGGGCCTCGTCGACCTTCATCTTGTCGACCGCGCGCGCCGCCTTCACGAGCCCGGCCAGGCGCTTGCGCTCCTTCTCGTCGATGCCGCGCTTGCTGAGCGTCGCGAGGGCCTTGCGACCGTCCGGCGTCTTCTCCAGCTCGTCGAGCCGCTCGAGGATCGTCGCGACGTTCAGCACGGCCTGCGGGCCGGCCACGGGCGCGATGCCCTCCAGCACCGAGTCGTGCGCTTCGGGGTGCCGCGTGAAGGCGGCGTCGATCAGGCCGATGCCCTGCTCGTCCCACTGGTCGAGCTCGGCGGTCGCTGCGGCGACCTCCAGGTCGGCGGTGCGTCCAGGGCGTCCGCGCATGACCTTCGCGAGGAGCGAGTAGCCGCGCGTGGCTTCCTCCTCGTCGTACCCGCGCGTCGCCATCGCGTCGCGGATCGTCGGCTCGCGACCGATCCCGTACATCAACGTGAACGCGCGGCTCGGCGTCTGGGTGAGCGTCTCGCGAGAGACTTCGTTTCCTGCGACGCGACGCTTGAGCTTCCTCGGCATCCGGCACCCCTTCCTGTGGTGGCCCCGACAACCTCGGGGCGCGAACGCCGAGCGGATGGCCCACAGGCCCAGCACCGGTCAAGCACGACCCGGCGAACCGACGTGCGTTGACTCACGAGAATCGGTCCCGGACGGAATCGCTCGTCTTTTCGAGCGGCTCCACCGCCTTCGGGTTCTGCGCGGTGGCCTTCGCGAAATCCTGGAACCCTCCGAGAAACTCCGACGGAGCACCCGCACGTGTGCGGGACCCTCCGAAGAACGAGGGTGCCCGTCCGAGAAATCGCGATGGGCCACCGAGAAATCCCGGGAGCGGTCGGGGCTGACCGAGCGACCTTCCGGAAAACCGCCGCACCGTTCCGCCGAACGCCAGGGACCCGCCGCTGAACGCCGCAGACCCGCCGGTGAACTCTCCCGTCTCGCCGAGCTTCGCCCACGCCCTGCTGCGCGCCACCCCGGAAGGTCTTCGCCTGCCAGCCGAACGCCGCGCAGCAGGCCGCGGCCCAGGCCATATGGGGGTCGGCGCGCGACGCGATCGGCGTCAAGCCGCTCGTCGGTTCGACCTGCCGCCTGCACGATGGACACGACCACACCGTTGCAGGTTGACGGATCCGTTCGAGTAGCGTGGCACAGTGATGAGCGCGAGACCGTGCGGCGCGGAGATCCGTCGGCTGCCCTCGCCCGCCTCGAATCTCAGCGAGAGCGCGCGCATCGTCGACGCTGACGCGCTTCGACGAGCCACACGAGCGTGCTGAGCCAGCCGCGTTGCGTGGTGAGTGAGGGCCGTTGCGTCATGATGTTCGGCGGCGTTCGCGGGAACCTGCGGCCTTCGACTCTGGAGGCCGAGGCGCGGCCGAGTGATTACGGGGTTGGTATGCCGGAACGGTTCCCAATCAATGTGTTCTGCAGATTGACGATGCTCTCCGAGATCGAGCGAAGCGTTTCGCCCTGCTCGCGGCTCCTGTCGCTGAGCGACTCGACGCGCGACGAAATGAGGGCCAGGTCACTGCGGACAGCTTGGATGCTTGAGTTCTGTTGCTCCAGGGCCACCCGCGCCTCCTCCGTGGAGTTGGCCACGTCGGTGATCGCGTCGTTGACATACCAAATGCCAGCGGCGGAAATCGCGGAAACGACGGGGGTGATGAGCGCCACCAACAAACTCCACGTGACTGGCTGCGCACCCGCCGTTTCCGCGGTCAAGGGCGGCGACTCTTCTTTCGTCTTCTTCGGCGTTGTGGTGGGCTTGGCCAAGAGGTAACCTCCGCATGTGGTGTGGTTGCGGATCACTAACGCGGGGCTCTCGCTCGGGATTCTTCTCGCCCTAGCTGCGACAGCATGGCGCATCCGCGGGGTACACGCAAGGTGGGAGGATTTACTGCGCTCGCAGCATGAGACGCGGGCTGAAACAGACGACCTGCGTCGGGAGTTGCAGTCGGTCCGCAGCCTGGTCATCGA
>JBILLJ010000256.1:0-7092 GCA_044376125.1 Sandaracinaceae bacterium | reverse complement strand
GGTCGACGAGACGACTACGCTCATTCGGCTCCTGATGCTCACGCGTCGCCGGTCGTTGCTGTTCGGGCCACGATGACGGGACGGCGGGGGATGGGACGACATCAAGCAGCTCCCCTCGAAGCGTACCGGCAGGCGCACATGAAACACATGGCGCGGCTGGTACACTTCGCCGGAGTGGACGGCTTGGAGTGGGAGTCGCTGCCTGCACACGTGGGTGGATCGTCCCTGATCACCCTAAAGGGCCTCATCGGATGCCTCGGTGGCATTGTGATCGCGGTCGACAAGACGCTCATCATCCTCGACGCGAGCGACAACCCACACGTCCAGACCATCGACTACGCCTACAACGCCTGGGTGCGCGGCCACTTCAACTTCTTGCGGTACGACAACGCACACGTCCATCCGGGCCACCCCGACCCCCACCACCGTCACAAGTACGACTGGCGCACGGGTCGCGGAGTCGTCGAGCACGTCGGGGAAGGCGCCTGGCCCACGCTGGGCGACTTCATCCGAGAGGTTGAGGCTTGGCGCGACGACCACCACAACGAGCTCGTGGCCGTGCATTCTCAGAGCGACTTCACCGATATCGTTGGGCTTCGCTCGCCCTAGCTGAGGCGCGGGGCAGGTCACGTACACGTCTGGAATCGCAGGTGACTCGTCGGGTAACTGCGCGACTGGGGTAAGGTCGAGCATGGCTGGGTCTCCCAGATGGCTGTCCGCACTCATCGCGCTGGGCCTCGCTGGGTGCGGTGCCAGTCGAGCCGCGGACGTGTCTCCTCTGTCCACGAGACAGCCCGACGCCCCAACCTGGGAGCCGATCGCCGATGCCGAGCGGGTCAGTGAGACGCCCGAGCACATTGCTGCGTGTCGCTTGGATGCGCTGTTGATCGACGAAGCTGCGGACGATCGGACTTTCGAGCGTGTCGACGTGCGCACTTCGGCGGGCAGCGTTGAGGTCCATCATTGCATCTGGCCGACGCAGCGGGGGGCCTCCGGCCGGCATGTCTTGGAGATCAGTCCGCTCCCACAAAGTGACTGGCGATGCCGTGCGACGTATACGGAGCGAGCGGTCGCCCCCGAACTGTTCGTGGTCGTCGAGTGCCGAACCCGTAGCGCCGCAGTGGTGCTCACGGAGGTCTGTCCCAGGTACGCCGGCGAGCGAACGTGGCATGCTGTGAGGTTAGGGTCGCACGGCGAAAACCAGACGGAGCTCTCCGTGTCATGTGCCGGCTCGCGCTAGCCACTGCTGCGCTGACCCAGCAGCGTCGCTGACACCGGGTAATCACGATGCGCCGATCCCCGTGATCACGATGCCGCGAAACGCGCTCGGAGGGAGACGGAGCGCGAACGCCCCGGCGGTGAGGCCGAGGCGTTCGGAGGGAGCGTCGGTCGAGAGGGCCTGGGCCCCTTCGGGTCAGGGCGCGATGGCGGCGGCGCCCTTGGCCTTGGCGGCCTTGCGCTTGGCCTCGCGCTCGGCCCGCTGCCGCTCACGCGCGGGCGCGAAGATCTTGGTGTCCATCCACTCGGTGACCGGCGAGGCGATGTAGATGGTCGAATAGACGCCGGCCACGAAGCCGACGAAGAGCGCGAACGCGATGTCGCGGATGACCTGCGTGCCCCAGAAGAAGAAGGGCACGATCGCGAGCAGCGTGACGCCGGACGTGATGATCGTGCGCGAGAGCATCTCGGAGGTGGAGATGTTGATGAGCTCGCTCAGCGACTTGTCGCGGTGGCGGCCCATGTTCTCGCGGATGCGGTCGTAGATGACGATCGTGTCGTTGATGGAGTAGCCGATGATCGTCAGGAGCGAGGCGACCGTCGTGAGGTTGAACTCCTTCTGGAAGAGCACGAACACACCGACCGTCACGAGCGCGTCGTGGATGAGCGCGATGATGCCGCCCGGCGCGAAGCGCAGATCGAAGCGGAACGCGACGTAGAGCATGATGAAGCCCATCGCGTAGATGAGCGCCTTGATGGCTCCGTTGCGGAGCTGCTCACCGGCGCGCGGGCCGACCCACTCGATGCGGAGCG
Source organism: Sandaracinaceae bacterium (assembly GCA_044376125.1). Lineage (GTDB taxonomy): Bacteria > Myxococcota_A > Polyangia > Polyangiales > Sandaracinaceae > JAFLCL01. The sequence goes on along the minus strand of JBILLJ010000256.1, from coordinate 5,061 downwards.
GGGCGTCGGGGCCGCGCTCGCCGAGGCTCTCGTCGAGCTGCGCGACCATGCGGTCCGCCACACCGACGAGATCCGCCTCGAAGCGGTAGTCGCTCGGGGGGCCGAAGCGGCGGACCTCGCCGCGCACGTCGAGGCCCGCGGCGACGAGCGCCTCGCGGATCTGCGCGGGCTCCGCGTCGGCGCCGAGGCGCACCGAGACCTTGTCGCCACCAGGCGAGACGCGGACCGCCGTGACCTCGGGCTCGAGCGCGGTGTCGAGCTGGGTCTGGATGGTCTCGGTGATGCCCGCGGGCAGCGTGGTCACCTCGCGCACGCGCACGAGGTACTGGTTCGCGTGCCCCGAGATCTCGATGACGTCGGGGCTCGCGTAGCCGAGGCCCTCGAGCGTCTGGCGAAGCTCCGCGACGGGGACGTCCCCGCGGAACTGGAGCTGGACCTCGGTGCCGCCGGCGAAGTCGATGCCGAGGTTCGGGCCGGGCACGAAGACCGAGGCGATGCTGAGGGCGACGACGATCGTCGAGAACACCACCGCGACGTTGCGGTAGCGCATGAAGTCGAAGACGCGTCCGGGCTTGATGAATTCCACGGCGAACCTCTCAACCCACCGCCAGCTTGCGCACGCGGAGACCGCGCACGAGCCAGTCGAAGATGACCTTGGTGCAGAAGACGCTCGTGAAGAGCGAGGTGACGATGCCGATCATCAGCGTCACGGCGAAGCCGCGGATCGGGCCGGTGCCGTACTGGAAGAGCACGACGGCAGCGATGAAGGTCGTGAGCTGGCTGTCGAAGATCGACGAGAAGGCGCGGTCGTAGCCGAGCGCGACGGCCGTGCTCGGCGCCTTGCCCAGCCGCATCTCGTCGCGGATGCGCTCGTTGATCAGGACGTTCGCGTCGACGGCCATGCCGATCGTGAGCGCGATGCCCGCGATGCCCGGCAGCGTCAGCGTCGCCTCGAAGGCGGCCAGGACCGAGACGAGGAAGAGGAGGTTGAGGAGCACGGCCACGTCCGCGACGAGGCCACCCACCTGGTAGTAGGCCGCCATGAAGAGCAGGACGAGGAGCACGCCGATGGCGCCGCCGAGGATGCCCTGCTCGACCGCGTCCGCACCGAGCGAGGGCCCGATGAGCTGCTCGTTGGCCGGGCGGATGGGCGCGGGGAGCGCACCGGCGCGGAGCACGACCACGAGGTCCGACGCCTCGTTGAGCATGTCCTGGTAGGCCTCGTTGCGACCGAGCGTGATCGAGGCGCGACCACCACCGATGCGGCTCTGGATGACCGGCGCCGTCTCGACGCGATCGTCGAGGACGATCGCCATGCGGCGGCGGACGTTCGCGCCCGTGAGGCGCTCGAAGGCGTCGGCGCCCGCGCTGTCGAAGGTCAGCGCGACGTACGGATTTCCGTCCTGCGGATCGTTGGCGACCATCGCGTCCGCGATCGCGTCGCCCGTGACGTCGGCGCGCGAGTAGACGGTGTAGGTCCGCCAGACCTCCTGCACGGTCTCGCCTTCCTCGAGCTCGTCCTCGTCGTAGCCGAGGTCGGCCTCGCCCACGAGCAGCTCGCGGCCCTCGGGGATGGAGCCCGCGTCGCGGAGCGAGGTGATGTAGTCCTGGAGGCGGACGCGCGCGTCCTCGCCGCTCGCGGTGAGGTAGGAGGACTGCACCGACGGGTGCTCTTCGCCGGCCGAGACCGTCTCCTGCGTGCGCGAGATGCCCTGCGGGATGTCCGAGAGCTCCGTGAGGAACGTCGCCTCGTCGTCGACGACCTTGAACTCGAGGCGCGCGGTGCGGCTGATGACCGAGCGGATCTGGTCGAACTGCTCCTCGGTCGCGCCGGGGAGCTCGACGACGATGTTCTCCTCGCGCGCCATGACGCCGGCCTCGCGCAGGCCCAGGCCGTCGATGCGCTCGGAGACCGTCTCGCGGGCCTGGTCGACGGCCTGCTCGCGCAGGCGCTCCATGGCCTCGGCGTCCATGACGAAGGAGACCGACGTCGCGTCGCGGCGCGTCTCCTGGATGTCGCCGAAGAGGTTGACGACGTCGCGGTCGAGCGACTGGAGATCACCGGCGTCCTCGAAGGTCACGCGGAAGCCGTCGCGCTCGAGGCTGGTGATGCGGACGCGCTCGCGCGTCTCCTCGATCTGCTCGGTCGTGTGCTCGTCCTCGGTGCAGATCTCCATGCGCTCGCAGAGGCGCTCGAGCATCTGCTGGGCCCGCAGATCACGACGGTCCTCGACCGCCTGATCGACCTCGACCTCGTACATCAGGCGAAGACCGCCCTGGATGTCGAGGCCGAGCGCGATGCGGCGCTGGAACGTGTTCGAGACCCACTCCGGCGGCGCGTAGGAGGTGCCCTGGAGGCTCGGCCAGAAGACGAGGCCCGCGTAGATCACGAGCCCCAGCACGAGCACAAAGCGGAAGTACCAACCCCTGTCCATGCAGCGTTCTCCGATCGCGCTCTGCGCGACTGACCTCTTCGCCGGCAGGGCCGGCTCTCCTCGGGCGTGCGGGCCCTTCAGCTCTTGTCGGCGGGCTTTTCTTCCGCCTTCTTGTCGTTCTTGACGGACTTGTCGTCCGCCTTGGCCTTGTCGTCCGCCTTGGCCTTCTCGTCGGCCTTCGGCTTGTCCTCGGCCTTCTTCTCGTCCGTCTTGGCCTTGTCGTCCGGCTTGGCGGCCGCAGGCGCGACCTCGAGCCCGGCGATGTGCGAGCGCAGGACGTTGATGCGGATCTTCTCCTTCTGACCGATGGCGAGGACGGCCTCGTTCGCGTCGATGGAGACGATCTCGCCGAGGATGCCGGAGCTCGTGCGCACCTTCTGACCCGGGCGCAGCGACTTGAGCATGTTGTCCTGCTCTTCGCGCCGCTTGTTCTCCGGGCGGATCATGAGGAAGTACATGAGCACGAAGAGGACGGCCATGAAGCCGGCCTGCATCGCGCAGCTCATACCGGGATCGCCGCCCGCAGCTGCGTCTGCGCCTGCCGCGGCGGGCGCGCTCGAGGGCGCGACGCCGGGAGCCTGCAGCCACGAGAGCAGGCCGAAGACGAGATCGAAGCCATTCATGGCGAGGACGGCGAGTTGCATCGGAGGGGCACGCGGGGATGCGCGGTCGAGACGCCGCAGAGAACGGGGGGCCGAAAAGGTCGGCGGTTCTACTGCGCGCTCTCGGGACCGTCAACGCGGGCCCCCGCAGAGGGTCCCGGACGAGGAGGCCGGGCGCCGGCCACGTCGTGGTCGACACCGGACACCGTTCCACGGGAGGATGCGCCTCCGCTCGATCCGGGATCGAGCCTCGCGAGCCCATGAGCCCCCTCCGAGTCTTCGTGGTGGACCCCGACGAGCAGCGCGCGGCGTGGCTCGAGCGGCTCGCCACGACGCACGGCTACGACGTGGAGCGCTTCACGAACGGCGAGCGCGCGATCGATCGCTTCGTCCAGGAGCCCGCGGATGCGGTGCTGGTCGAGTACGTGCTCCCGGGCCGCGACGGTGTGGCGACCGTCGAGGCGATCCGCTGGGCGCCCGGTGGGCGGGACGTGCGCGTCGTGCTCCTGGCGCGCGAGGAGCCGCTGACCGCGCCGCTCCAGATGCTCGCGCTGCGGGTCGATGCGCGCGCCGCGCTCGTGGGCCCGCTGGACGAAGCGACGGTCCAGCGCGCCCTGGCGGATCTCGAGCGCGACTGGGACGACGAGGGCACCCTCGCGCTGGGCGACGACTCGTACGCGGCGCACCTGCACGAGGCGCGACGGCGAACGGCACCCCCGAGCCAGCCGCCTGCACCCGCTCGGCCGCCCCTCCAGGACTGGCTCGACGTCGCGACCGTGATCGCGGGCGCCGTGCGCGTGGAGACCGTGGAGGCGAGCTTCGGGGACGAGCCGACCACCCGCAACGGAGACGCGTCCGTGGCGCGCGCGATCGGTGTCGCGCCCGATCCGCCCGAGCGTCCGCTCGCGACCTTCGACGACGTGACGCGCACCGAGCCCGGCGAGGCGGTGAGCTCCGCCGCGACCGTGTCGCAGCGCCCGCTCGACGCGAGCGATGCGCGCGCGATCCTCGCGGTGTCCGGAGGCAAGATCGTCGGGCGCGTCGGCCCCGCGCGCGCCGCGCCGCCCTCGACGAGCTCGCGCTTCGCCGCGCCCATCCCGACCTCGCAGTTCCGCGCGCCGAGCTCGGCGCAGGTGAGCCTCGCGTCTCGGAGCGCCTCGTCGCGCCCACCGCCGGCGCGCGAGACACCGAGCACCGCGGCCGCGCTCGCACCTCCGTCGCACGAGCTCGCGGCGGCCCCGCCGGCGCTCGTGCCCCCGATGGAGCCGGCGGCCTCGCCCGAGGATCCCGCGCCGCTCGCCGCAGTGGAGGAGCACCCTCGCCTCGCGACGCCGTCGGCGGTCCGGCGTGCCGACGTCTCGACGCGGCAGATCACCGCGCCGCGCGAGACCGCAACGGCGAGCCCGGCCGCGCGCGGCAGCACGCTGCCCGACGCGCTCGACGTCGCGACGATCCAGCGCGTCGATCCCGGCACCGTCGACGAAGCGCGCTTCGTCAGCGCACGTGCACGCGAGACCACACGAGGCGACTGGTCGGGCAGCTTCGCCACGACGCCCTTCCCCGCGCTCTTGCGCCGCATCGCCGACGAGCGCGCGAGCGGCGGCCTCGTCTGCACGATGCCGCCACCGAGGCAGGCCGATCCACGCGCGCTGCGTGGCACGGTCGACAAGGAGCCCGTCACGAAGGTGGTCTACTTCCGGAGCGGGGTGCCGGTGCACGTGCGCTCGAACCTCCTCGACGAGTGTCTCGGGCAGCTCCTGCTCCGCAAGAAGCGGATCGGTGTCGCGACGCTCGAGGAGTCGATCCGCAAGATGCGCGAGCGCGGCGGTCTGCAGGGACAGATCCTCGTCGAGATGGGCGCGCTCGCGCCGCTCGAGCTGGGCGAGCTGCTCGCGGAGCAGGTGCGGCAGAAGCTCTTCGATCTCTTCGGCTGGCGGCGCGGCGAGTTCCGCTTCGCGGCGAACATGGAGACGCCCCGCGACGGCATCGCGATCGAGATGGCGCTGCCGGACATGGTCTTCGAG
>JBILLJ010000218.1:0-11115 GCA_044376125.1 Sandaracinaceae bacterium | reverse complement strand
TCGACATCATGACGCCTCGCCTCGACCTCTTCGTCGTGCCCGATCCCGTCCGCCTCGCGCGGTTCGCGCGGGTGCGCGTCGCCAAGGATCTGCGCGCGGTGCTCGAGGGCCTCGACGGCACGACGCCGCTGCGCGACGTGCTCCGCGCAGGCTCGCGGCCCGGCGCGATCGCGCAGCTGCTCTATGCGCTCGAGTGTCTGGGCGCCGTGTCGTACGAGACGGCCGCGCAGCCGCGGCGCGTGATGCTCGCGCCGCTCTCGCTCGAGCAGCCCCTCGAGCGAGAGCCCGCCGCACCGAGCGATGCCGACGACGCGGCGTGGGACGACGTGACGAACGAGCGGGTGCGAGAGCGAGGCGACGCGATCTCGGCACCACCGCGGCCTGCGATCGTTCCTTCCGCGCCGGTCGTGCACGGACGACCGACGACGTCGGAGGTGGCGGCGATGCCATCGGTCTCGCTCTCGGCGCTCGTCGAGGTGCAGAGCCGGAGCGACGAGATCGGCGCCGCCGTGACGGGCCCGCAGCGCCCGCAGGCCCTCCAGGCCGCGCGTTCGCTGGCGGCCGAGGCGCCGAGCCCCGTGCCCGCGGATCAGACGCCGGCGCTCCAGGGCCCGGCTGCACCGGCCGCGCGCGACGACCGCGCGCTCGACGTGCACGTGGACCGCATGTTCGAGGCCGAGCGCTGCTTCCGTCGCGGCAACCGGTGCCTCGCACGCGGCGAGCATCGCGACGCGCTCTCGGCCTTCGAGCGCGCCGTGGAGCTGTGCCCCGACGAAGGAGAGTTCGTCGCGTACCTCGGCTGGGCGCGCTACTGCGTCGATCCGGCCAGCGGCCGCGGCACGGAGGCGGCGCTGCGCGATCTTGAGCGCGCGCGCGCTCTGGCGCCCGACCTCCACCTCACCCACCTCCTGCATGCCCGCGTGCTCGATCACTCGGGCCGCAGCGCGGCAGCCCTCGAGGCCTACCGCGAGGTGCTCGCGCTCGAGCCCGCCATGGACGAGGCGCTCGAGGCCGTCGCGCGACTGGGCGGTGTACCGTGACGCTCGCCCTCGTCGCCGACGTCGGCGGGACGAACTGCCGCTTCGCGCTGGCGAGCCACGACGAGGGTGGCCTCGTCGAGCTCACGCACGCGCACATCTACGCGAGCGCCTCGGCGCCCTCGATCGAGCCGCTCTTGCTCGACTACCTCGCGCAGTGCGGGGTGAGGCCGGACGTGGTCTCGCTCGCGATCGCGGGGCCGGTGGTGAACGGCGTCTGCCGCGCCACGAACCTGCCGTGGAGCGTCGAGTCCGAGGCCGTGGCGCGTGCGCTCGGTGGACGAGGCCTGAGCGTCGGGGTCGTGCTGCTCAACGACTTCGAGGCCGTGGGCTGGGGTGTGCGCGAGGTGCCGCGCTCGCTGCGCGCGAGCCTGCAGGAGGGCGAGCGCGATCCGATGGGGCCCATCGCGGTGCTGGGCGCGGGCACCGGGCTCGGCGAGGCCCTCGCGGTGCCGCTGCCCGGCGGGGGCCTGCGCGTCATCGCGAGCGAGGGCGGTCACACCGATCTCGCGCCGCGTGATGCGTTCGAGGACGGTCTCCTCGTCTCGCTGCGGACGCAGTTCCCCGACCACGTCTCGTACGAGCGTGTGGTCTCCGGCCCGGGGCTCACCGCGCTCTTCGAGCACATCACGGCGGGCACGGGCGCCTCGATCCGCGGCACGGTGCTCGGCGCGGACGACCCGGCCCGAGAGATCGTGGCGCGACACGAGAGCTGCCCGCACTGCGCCCGCACCGTCCAGGCCTTCGTGGACCTGCTCGGCGCAGAGGCCGGGAACCTGGCGCTCAAGAGCCTGCCGACCGGGGGCCTCTTCCTCGCCGGCGGGCTCGCGCCGAGGGTGCGCGGGGTGGTCGAGGCGCGGCTCGTCGCGTCCTTCCGGGCCAAGGGACGGATGGAGGCGGTTCTGTCACGAATCCCCGTCGACCTGGTGCTGGATGGACAGGTCGGGCTCCGTGGGGCAGCCGCACGTGTCGGCATCACGAACCGTGGGCAACTGGAGTAAGCTGCGCGGCGATGGACGTCACCTGCGAGCGTTGCGGAACGGAGTACGAGTTCGACGAGACCCTGGTCTCCGACCGCGGCACGACGGTCAAGTGCACGAACTGCGGACACCTCTTCAAGGTCTTCCGACGCAGCGGTGAGCCCTCGCGTGCGGACGAGAGCACGCGCATCTGGCAGCTGCGCATGGCCTCGGGAGAGACGCAGTCCTTCGGCTCGCTCAAGGAGCTGCAGCGTCTGATCGCGGAGGGAAAGGTCTCCGAGGACGACAAGCTCGCGCGCACCGGCGAGGGCTGGAAGCGCCTCGGTGACATCGCGGAGCTCGCGACCTTCTTCCAGGCGGCCAAGGCAGCCAAGCCGCGTCCGGCCGCGCCCGCCGCGCCGCCCGCACGGCAGCAGGGCGGCAAGGGCACGATGCTCGGCATGGGTGGTGGCGCCGCGCGATCCCCCGAGTATCCGCAGGCCTCCACGCTGCAGGCACCCGTGCCGCCGCCACCGAACGTGGCCCCGCCGCGCCCCAAGCCTGCGGTGCCGCAAGCGCCGACGGCGACCGCGCGCTCGGCTGCACCGCCCCCGCCGTCGAGCCCGCCTGCGGCGCCCGAGCCGCGACGCCCCGCGCCGCGGACCGATCAGACGATGAAGGGCGTCGGCTCGGGCGGACGACAGTCCTACGAGGAGATCGGGTCGAGCGACGCGATCTCCGAGCCGGCGATCCCGCCGCCGGCGCGCGTGCCGGCGGCAGCGACACCAGCACCAGCGCCCTCGCCCGTGCGCGAGCGAGAGCGCGAGCCCGAGAGCGATCGGCCGCCGCCGCCCACGCCCCGACGACGCCAGGAAGAAGAGCGGCGCGGTGACTCGCGACGGCCGCCGTCGGTGCGACCGCTGCAGCTCGACGACGAGCCGCCGCCCGCCGTGCCGCGACGCAACCTGACGCCCGTGTTCCTCGGGCTCGTCGTGGTCGCGCTGGTGGGAGGAGGACTCTTCTGGGCGTGGCCCCAGCTCCAGGGTGGTGGTGAGACCGCCGCCGCGACCTCGCCGGCGGACCGCTTCGTCGAGGCGGGTGAAGCGGCGCTCGCGCGCGATCGGCTCGAGGCCTACGACGACGCCGCGGACGAGTTCACCAAGGCGCTCGGTCAGGACGAGGCGAGCGTGCGCGCGCAGATCGGTCTGGCGCGCGCCCACGCCCTGCAGGCACAAGCGCGCCTCTTCGAGGCGGACGATCTCGAAGCGCGGGCCGGCGAAGACGCGGCGCTGCGCGGCGAAGCGGCCGTGCTGCGGCGCACGGCGGCGGAAGAAGCCGCAGACGCACGCACGGCCGCGGAGACGGCGGTGCGAAACGGCACTGGCGGGGCCGACGCCGAGCTGGTGCTCGCCGATGCGCTCCGCCTCGTGGGCGAGCGCGATCTCGCGCGGAGCCGCCTCGATCGCGCGCGCACCATGTCGCCGACGCCGAGCGCCGAGTCCCTTCGCGTCGAGGCGCTCCTGCTCGCTCACGGCGCAGGCCCCGCGGGTCTCACCGCCGCGCGTGATCTCGCCGCCCAGGCCGTCGCGGCCGACGGAGACCTGCTGCGCGCTCGTCTCCTCCTCGCGCGCGCCTCGCTCGCGGCCGGCGACGGTGAGGCCGCGCGGCGTGAGGCCGAGGCCGTGCTCGCGCACGACGGAACGCACGCCGAGGCGCTCGCGCTGCGCGACCGGGCGATGCCGATGATCGCGGCCGGTGGCGGGACACCACCGACCACGACGACGGTGCCGCCCACCACGACGACGCCGCCCACCACGACCACGGCGCCGCCCACCACGACCACGGCGCCGCCCAGCACGACCACGGCGCCGCCCACGACGACGACGCCCGCCGGCGGCGAAGGCGGCGGCACGGCACCGCAAGCCCGCGACTACAGCGCGCTCGTCCGCGAAGGCGAGGCTCGCCTCGAGCGAGGCCAGATCGCAGGCGCACGCCAGTCGTTCGAGGCGGCGCTCCGTGCACGCGCCGGCGGCACCGAGGCGCAGACGGGCCTCGGCTACGTGATGCTCAACGAGGGCAACGCGCAGGGCGCCGCGCGGCAGTTCCAGACGGCGGCGAACAACGGCAACGGGGACGCGCTCATCGGTCTGGGCGATGCCTACCGGCGCCTCGGGCAGCGCGAGCAGGCTCTCGAGGCCTATCGCCGCTACGTGCAGATTCTGCCGAGCGGCTCGCACGCGTCGATGGCGCGGCGCCAGATCGACACGCTCGGCGGCGGCTCGAGCGGCGGCGGCTCGAGCGGCGGCGGCTCGACCGGCGGCGGCTCGACCGGCGGCGGCTCGAGCGGTGGCTCGGGCGGTGGCTCGGGCGGCGGTGGAAGCTCGGGCGGTGGCGAGAGCGGCGGCGGTGAGCCGACCGGTGGTGGCGAGAGTGGTGGTGGTGGCGGCACCGAGCCGACGCCTCCGCCCGTCGCCGACACGCCGGCCATCGAGTCGGAGCCCTGATCCGCGAGAGGCGGCTCACCCCGAGCTGCCCAAATCTATCGAAGGCGAGAGGCCCTTGGTATCGTGGCCTGGATGACCTCGTGGCCTGGCGCCCCGCTCGCCGCCGCGGTCGAGCTGCTCGCGCTCGAAGGGCGCGGTGCGTCCGGCGCGTTTCGGCTCGGGCGCCGCACGATCCTCGTGCGCCGCGGCCGCATCGCCGACGTCTCCGCGAGCCCCGGCACCGACCCCTCGCTGGGGGAATTCCTCGTCGCCGCTGGCCGCCTCAGCGACGCCGCGCGCGCGAGGCTCGCGATGCAGGGCCTCGACGACGTCGGGCTCGAGCGTGCGGTCACCACGGGCGACAACGCCGCCGCCGTGCGGAGCGAGCTCCGCATGGACACGCTGCGCGAGTCGCTGCGGTCCGTGTGGATGGAGCGCCTCGCACGCGCGTTCTCCGACGACGGCGATCACGTGCTGGCACGCGAGGGCACGCCCGTGGCCGAGGGGGCCTACGACGTCTCGACGCTGGCCCTCGTGCTCGACGCGCTCGAGCGCTGTGCCGCCGGAGGAGACGCCGAGGCCGTCGGCGCGCGCGCACAGGAGTGGGTCCGCTTCGCGGCCGGGCCGGCGGTGAGCCGGGCGAAGCGGTGGGCTCAGATCGAGGCCCCGCGCGAGGTGCGCGTCGCTTCGGTGCTCGCAGGCAGCCCCGCGTCCGCGCCGCGCCTCGCCGCGCTCGGGCGCGCTGGCTTCCTCGAGATCCTGCCCGGCTCGAACCAGGGTCCGCCGCCCCCCGCGCCGCCGCCGATCAAGCGCACGTCCTCGCGGCCGCCGCCCGCGCAGCGCCCCTCGAACCCGAACATCCCGGCCCTCGGCTCGCTGCCCGAGGTCTCGATCACGCAGGCGCCCGAGGCGCGCATGTCGCTCGCACCGCCGCGCGCCGCGCGCGTGCAGCTGGCGCCAGGCGCGGCGCGCGTCGCGCTCCAGCTCGACGTCGCACGCACGTTCCCGACGCTGACGCTCGGCGACTCGCGGCTGGCCGACCCGCTCGACGGTCCCGAGGATCAGGTCGTCGCGCTCGAAGAAGCCGGGGCGTCCGCCGCCGCACGCGCACGGGCATGGCGCATCGTCGCCGAAGTGGCGCGCGAGCGGCTCGGTGCGCTCGACGAGCACGCACGTGCGGCGCGCGAAGCCGCCGCGGCCGATCCGGAGGATCCCGATCACCTGCGGCGTGCCGCCGAGGCGTGCACGGCCATCGAAGAGACCGAGCTCGCCCTGGCGTACGGCAAGGCCGTCGTCGGCGTCGCGCGCAGCATGGAGGCGCGCGCGCGTGCGATGCACGACTACGCGCTCCTCTGCCGGCGCCTGGGTCGGCGCGAGGAGGCGCTCCAGGCCGCCCGCGCGGCGACGCAGTCCTTGCCCGACGATCCCGACGGCTACGTGCTCGCCGCCGAGATCGAGCTGAGCCTCGAGCTCCGCGCGGAGGCCGCGGACTCGTTCGCCGACGCCGCCGCGCTGCTCCACGACGAGGATCCGGCGCGCTCCCACCTCATGAGCGCGCGCGCCTACCGCGCGCACCCGGCCTCACCGCGCGCCGCCGAGCAGCTCGCGACCTCGCTCGGTCGCGCGAGCCTGCACGACGCGTCGATCGAGCTCCGTGCGGAGCTGGCACGTCTGGCGACCGATCCCGACGAGCGCCGCCGCTTGCTGCTGGTCGCGGCCGAGCGCGCCGAGCTGCACGGCACGCCGCTCGAGTCGGGCGCGCTCCTGCTCGAGGCGTTCGACACCGACCCCACCATCGACGTGGTGTGGGCGCCGCTCGAGACGGACCTCGCCGAGGCCGGAGCTCGCCGCGAGCGGGCGATCGTGCTCGAAGAGATCGCGCTCGCGGCCGGTGACGATGCGAGCGAGTGGTGGGCCAAGGCCGCCGAGGCCCGCGCCGCGCTCGAGCCCGACGGCTCGCTCGAGCTCGAGCTGCGCACACGCGCGCTGGTCGAGTCCCCCGCGAGCGCCTCGCTGCTCGACGCGATCCGCACGTTCGCGGAGCGCACGGGACAGCCCGACGCGGTCCTCTCCGCGCTCGATCGAGCCCTGCGCAGCGCGCGCGCGGACGCCTCGACGCGCAAGAAGCTCGCGGCGCAGCTCGCCGAGCGCGCGGACGTGCGCCATCCCGCCCTGGCCAGCTGGGCCAGGGAGATCGAGAAGACCGGCAGCGTGCCTGCCGCACGCGTCGTGGCGCACGGCGAGCTCTCTCGCGCGCAGCTCGAAGCGGCCGCCCTCGATCCGACGGTGCGGGGCTCGGCCATCGCTGCGGCGCGGGCACAGCTCGAGGCCCGCTACGATCCCGACCTCGCGCGTGCGCTCGTCGTCGCGGCGCGCAACGAGGGGCTCGACGAGGCCCGTGCGCACGCGTTCGGGCTCCTGGCGCTCCACGCCGGCGGCTCCATCGAGCGCGCACGCCTGCGCGCCCTCGAGGCCGCGTATGCTCGCTTCGCGGGACGACACGAGCGGGCGTCGGCGGCCTGCCGAGACGCGATCGCGCAGGGCCACAGCGACGCGGAGATCGGCACGCGCCTGCGTCGCACCCGCGCGGGCGATCCCGACGTCGACGCGCTGGCGCGCGCCGCGGCATGGGCTGCCGAGGCCGCTCACACCAAGGGCGCGCTCCGCGCCCGCGCGCTCGCCGAGCTCGCCTGTGTCGACGAGACGCGCGGGCAGATCGGCCGCGCCCTCGAGCTCGCCGCCGAGGCCCTGCGAGAGGATCGGACGTGCGCACGTGCGGCGCTCCTTCTCCTGCGACGCGACAAGGGCGCGGAGTGGCAGCGCTTCGGCCCCGACGTCGCGCGCGCGCTCCGCGATCTGCTGGGCGAGACCGCCGAGACGCTGCGCGCGAACGCGCTCACGACGGCCGAGCCCGCCGAGGCGCTCGCGACGACAGTGCGCTGGGCGGCGCTCGATCCGATCTCGAGCGAGCCGATCTTCACCTCGCTCGCCCTGAGCGAGAAGCACGGCCTGCCGGAGTACGACGACGCCGCGATCGACGCGCTCGTCACGGCCCCCCGCTGCGAGCCCTCGGTCGTGGATCCGCTCCTTCGGGCGATCGATCGGATCACGCCGCGCGATCCGAAGAGGGCCCTCGAGCGCGCGCTTCGCGGAGCCGCGGCGCTCGGTCCGTGGGGCCATGCGCTGCGCGCGCGTGCGTTCGAGATCGGCCTGGCCCATCACGACCACGACGGGCTCGTCCGCGCCGCGGAGTCCCAGCTCGCCTCGCCGCCGGGCGACCGCGCGACGCACCTGCGTCGCATCGCGCAGCTGCGCCGCGAGGGCGGTGACCGCGCGGGCGAAGCACGCACGTGGGTGCGCCTGCTGGCGACCGTGCCGCGCGACGACGAGGCCATCCACCGCCTGGCCGAGATCTACGCCGAGACGGGCGAGCACGAGCGGCTCATCGCCGCCCTCTCGCTCCGCATCGAGGAAGGCGCGACGCCGCACGAGCGCGCGATCGGTCACCTCGAGCTCGCCGCCGCCTATGCACGCACGCTGACCGCGCCTGAGAAGGCCGAGGAGCAGCTGGCCGCCGCCGAGCGCGAGCTCGACGCGCTCGATCACGACTCGCACGACTCGAGCGAGGAGCAGACCCGACGGCACGTCCACCTCGGGCACGCGCTGATCGCGATGGGCCGCGTCGAGCGCGGCATGGAGCTGCTCCTGGCCGAGGCGCGTCGCGCGGAGCCGAGCTCCGCGGTGGGGCACTACGAGTCGGCGATCGCCGCCGCGCTCCGCGAGGCCCAGCACCTGCCCCGCGCCCTCGAGGTGTGCGAGGAGGGCCTCGAGCGCTGCGGGACCCGCGGCAAGCTGCTCTTGGCGTTCGAGCAGGTCGCCCTCGATCTCGGCGACATCGCCGCCGCCGAGCGCACCTACACGCGCCTCATCCACCGCGCGATCGGCGTGCACGGGCGCCGCGCGCTCGCGTACCGGCGCGCGCGCTGGCTCGATCGCGCCGGTGCGGCGCGCCAGGCCCTCGATGCCTACGTCGAGGCCTGTCGGCACCAGGCGAGCTCGGGCGCGCTGCTCACGGCGCTCGATCGTCTCTCTCGCGCACAGGGAGAGCTCTCGAGCCTCGCGCGAGGCCTCCGTGCGCTCGCCGAGAACGCCCCGCACCCGACCATTCGTCTCTCGCTCCTGCGACGCGCCGCGAGCGTGATGTCGAGCGAGCTCGCCGATCCGCGCGGCGCGCTCTCGCTGCTCGCCGCCGAGTGGAAGCGCTCGTTCGCGAGCGAGCTCGAGCCCGACATCGCGCGCGAGCTCGACGCCACGACGCGGGTGGACCGCGAGGCCGCCGCCGCCGCGACGCGCGAGCTCGTCGTGGAGATCGAGCGCCGCGCCGCCGAGGCGTGGATGGGCGAGGAGCGCGCGCACCTGCTCCGCAAGGCCGTGCGCCTCTACGCGACGGGCCTGGGTGATCTCGAGACCTCGGAGGCATACACGTGGCGCGCGGTGGCGGCGCTCCGCGACGAGAACGCCGAGCCGGACGCCCTGCGTGCGCCCGTCGAGGAGCTCGCGGCGCTCTTCCGCGCGCGCGGTCGCGCGGTCGATCTCGAGGGCTGGGTCGCGCGCGCGACGCGCACCGATGGCGCAGAGACGACGCCGGGCACGGCGGTCGCGCCGGCGCCCGCCGCCGAGCCGCCGCCCGCATCGACGCCAGCGCCGAGCACCACCGCGGTCGACGCCACGACCGCGAGTGAGTCGACGACGAGCCCCGAGCCGACGACCGCGAGCGCGCCGACGAGCAGCGAGACGACGACGAGCAGCGAGCCGACGACCGCGAGCCAGCCGACGAGCAGCGAGGCGATCACCGCGGGTGCGACGGCTGCGACCGACGCGACGACGCCAGCAGCCCCGGGCGCTGCGCACGAGGCGAGCCCCCAACACGAGACGAGCCCGCCGCACGAGGCGAGCCCGCCGCACGAGACGAGCGCGCCGCACGAGGCGAGCGCGCCGCCACCGGCCGCAGACGAGCTCGAGGCCACTGCCCCCGCGGCGCGCGACGAGGCGCCCGCCGCGAGCGTGAGCGAGCGCTTGGCCCCCGACGAACGCGAGGCAGCGTCGACGAGCGCGGGCGCCACCAGCGTCGGCATCGAGGCGAGCGAGGCGGCAGCGGCGGAGCCGACGAACACGACCAGCGTCGATGCGCCGAGCCCCGCGGCCCCTCCCGCTGCGGCCGAGCCGCCCGAGCCCGACCGTGCGGCCCTGGCGCCCGCCGCGCCCCGCGCCGCACGAGGCTGGGCTCCTGCGCCCACGCCCAGCACCATCGTCGAGCTGCCCCCCGAGCTCACCCAGGCCGAGTCGTCGCACGACGAGACCTCGCGCGTGTCCTTCGTCGGAGATCCGCGCCGCATCGACGATCTGCTCCGCACGGCCGAGCTCGGCGAGCACCGCGCACGCCTCGTCGCCCAGCGCATCCTCTCTGCGTGCGAGCCCGAGACGCACGAGCAGCTGCTCTCGCTCGACTCCACGCGGCTGCTCACGACCTCGCTCGAGTTCTTCCGGCACCCCGGTCTCGCGGACACGCTCACGGTGCTCCGCCGGATCTGGGAGAACGCCCTGCCGCTCTTCAGGAAGTCCACGAAGGACCTCGGCATCCTCGGCACCGACCGCGTCGGCGCGCACGACACCTCACCGCTCGGCAAGGCCGTGCAGTCGGTGGGCAAGCTGCTCTCGCTCGGCGAGCCGACCGTGTACCAGAGCCGCGATCGGAGCCTGCGCGGCGCCGAGGTGCTGCGCACCGTGCCGCCCTCCGTGCGCGTGTCCGAGGTGCTGGCGAAGTCGCCGACGACCCTTCGCTTCGAGCTCGCGCGCGCGCTCGAGCTCGCGACGCCCGAGCACGTGCTCGTCGCGTCGCTCTCGGTGCCGGAAGGCCGCAACCTCTTCGGCGCGATCACCGCCGCGTTCGGCCCGGCCGAGCAGCCCACGGCCGATGGTCGCAGCGCCGCGCGCAACCGCGACATCGCGATGCTCGCGGCCGACCTCTGGAGCACCCTGCCCCCGCTCGCGCAGAAGTCCGTGCGCGAGCTGCTGGGCACGGCGGGCTCGAGCTTCGACTACGACGCGGTCTCCGTGGCCGTCTTCGCCGGCGCGGCGCGCCTGGGCCTCGTCGCCTGCGCCGACCCGCGGTGCGCCGTGCAGCGTGTGGTCGCCTCGGACCCGCTGCTCGCCGGCCTCGAGCTGCGCGGACGTGACGCGCTCGCCGACGCGCTCGAGCGGTCCGCGCTGCTGCGCGACCTCGTGCGCTTCGCGCTCAGCGACGGCTTCGTCCAGGCCGTGCGCCACTGAGCGCTCGCGAACGGAGCGACGCGTGCGCAGCGCTCGCCGCTGTCGGCGCGGAGATCGGCACCCGCCGCGTCGGGCGCGCGATCGTCGTCGCGTGGAGGACGGAACGCCGCGAGGCCGACCGGTCGCCCGTTCGGCCTCGTCTCTACGTTCAGCGGCCCGCTTCGCGGTGGAGGAGCCCCGTACGAACACTCGATCCCGAGAAACGATCGTTTCTCGGTCTCAGAGCGTGAGTCACTTGCATTGACTCACGCTCTGACGTTTCTTGCCGGAGGGTCTGGCCGCAGCCCCTCCCTCTCGCCGAGTGAA
>JBILLJ010000231.1:0-9576 GCA_044376125.1 Sandaracinaceae bacterium | reverse complement strand
TCCGACGACGTGTGCGGCTGCTGCGGCACGCCGCGTCGAGGTCACGCCGAGGCGTTGAGTGGCCGTGCGGCCGCGGAGCGAATGGGCGTCGGCTGCCCCGCCTGCGCCTGCCCTGCCGATCCGACGCTGTTCGCCACGTGCAGCGCGGGCGCGTGTCAGGTCGTCGACCTCGAGACGAGCGCGCTCACTGCGTGCACGACCGACGCCGAGTGCATCGCGACCCCGGGCACGTGTGGCCCGGCGGCCGCGCTCGTGCCGCTGCGTCGCGGTGAAGAGGCGCATCTCGCCGCGAGCCTCGGCTGCACGCCCGCGCCGCCCGCGATCGCGCACGGCGCGTCCACGCGGTGCGAGGGCGGGCACTGTCGCCTCACGAACGGCGACGCGAGCACGGTCGTGTCGATCGAAGGGCCGCCCGGCAGCGCGCTGCCTGCGTCGGCAACGATCGGGGGCTGCGAGATCCGTCTCGGCGCCGCGGAGGCCTGGCGCTCGTGGCAGATGGTCGTCGGGATCGACGGGAGCCCGGACGAGTTCTCGCGGCTGCTCCTGCGCGTCTCGCTCGGCGCGCGCTGCACGAGCCGCTCGATCGTCTCGGCGGATGGCTGGCTCGAGTCGGGCACCGAGCGCTTCCCGACCCACTACGAGATCCGCGAGGCGCGCTCGCACACGGTCGCTCCCGGGGTGATCGAGCCCGCGCGCGACGTCGCGCTCGAGGTCGTCGCGACGGACGCCCCGTTTCTCACCGCGCCGGTCGTGCGCGCGGTCGTGCGTGTGCACCTGGCCGGCGGAGCTGAGCTCCTGCTCTCGACGCCGGAGCTCACGGTCGGCCAGGTCAGCTGACGCGCGATCCGCTCACGTCTGCGAGGAACGATGCGATCTCCGCGTTCACCTGCGCGGCATGCGTGATGGGCCCCATGTGACCAGCGCCCGTGATGCGCACGCGGCGCACGTTCGGGATCGTGCGCTCCAGGAGGTCGAGCACACGATCGGCGGCGAGCGTGGAGCGCTCGCTCCCGAGGAGCAGCACGGGCATCGCGAGGGTCGTGTAGGCCTCGAGCGGCGTGCGGTCCTCGCCGAGCGTGAGCAACTCGCTGATCACCTTCGGCGCCGTCGCGCGGAACGTCGCGCGCATCGGCTCGGGCAGCGTGTGCCAGGCCCCCGGCCCGTTCCAGTACGCGACGAAGCCCTCGAGCCAGGCCTCGATCTCCGCGTCGGTGCTGGGCCACGGTCCGGTGGTGCTCGGCAAGGTCGCGATCGCCTCGTCGTCTCCTTCGGAGCGCAGCACGCCGAAGGCCACGGGCTCGTACACGCAGACCGAGCGAACGCGCCCGGGGCGGTGGAGCGCGGTGAGGAGCGCGAGGAAGCCGCCGTATGAGTGACCCACGAGGTGCACCGGCGCTTCGGACGCATCGACGAGGCGCTCGATCGCGAGGAGATCGAGCGCGAAGTGGAGGCGCTCACCGCGCATTGCGGGGCTGCTCTCTCCGTAGCCGACGAGATCGGGCACGATGACGCGATGAGCTCCGCCGAGCGCCTCGATCGTCCGACGCCACTGGCGTGCGCCGAGGCCGCTCGAGTGCACGAGGATCACGGGATCACGCTGTGCTCCGTGCTCGGTGATCGCGAGGTGTCGCTGGCCGACGTCGAGTCGCATGGCGGCGTTGTAGCGCCGGGGTGGCTCGGTGTCCGAGCGCTGCGGAGCGACGCCTGCGCGCACGAGCGGGCGCCCGGTGCTTGATGCGTCGCTTGCGCGAGAGGCGGTCCGCGGCGGCCAGCTCCACGGCCAGGCGCTGCGCCGCGCGGTCGCGGCGGTCCCGCGCGCGGATCGGAACGCGTGGATCGATCGGGTGCTGGGGCTGATCGACATTCCCGACGACGGGCCCGAGTTGCCGCGCGGCGGCGTGCCGTATCTCCCGGCGGGCGTGGAGGAGATCCTCGAGGCCGTCGATCTCGCGGGCATCGACGCGAACGATCGTGTGATCGATGTCGGCGCGGGCGTCGGTCGCCTCGCGATGCTCGTGCACCTCCTCACCGGGGCGTCGGTCCACGGCGTCGAGGTGCAGGCTGCGCTCGTCGCACAGGCGCTCGAGCGCATCGCGGCGCTGGGTCTGTGTGGTGTGACGATGGAAGCCCGTGACGTGCGCGAGGCGTCCCTCGAGGCCGACGTGCTGATGCTCTATGCGCCCTTCTCCGGTGCGCTGCTCGCAGAGGTCCTCGCGCGCGTCGCCGCCCTCGCCTCCGCGCCGCGCCTCGTCACCATCGATCTCGCGCTCCCCTCCCCCTTCGTCCACCGCGCCGGCGAAGGCCGCGTCCGCCGCTACGAGCGCTGACCCCTGATCTCGAGGCGCCCTGATCGACGAGCGGCGCAACGCGTGCGTCGCGCGTGGTCGCTCGCAATTGCGCGGCGGCCGCACAAAAGCGTCCGGCAGGCTCGCGGGGAGGAGCCCGCGATGTGAGCTGGTGGTTCGCGCCGTGACGTTGCAGAGGTCGTGGCGCGTGTCGCGTCCGCTCGCGATCGCGCGGTCTCATCACGCGCGACTCCCCTCGGACCTGCCGGGCGCATCCGCGGAGACGTCGTCGAGAGCCAGCAGGCTCGTGTGCTCGGCGACGGTGCTCGATCTCGTCACGGCCTCCGCGCGCATGGCCTTCCACGACGAGGCTCGCAGTGGCGCGCACGATGCGATGGCGAGGTCGTCGCGGGTGGCGCGTAGAGAAGCGTTCGGCAGGTTCGCAGCGAGGCTGCCGTGAAGTGTCCGGCAGGCTCGCGGGGAGGAGCTCGCGATGTGAGCTGGTGGTTCGCGCCGTGGCGTTGCAGAGGTCGTGGCGCGTGTCGCGTCCGCTCGCGATCGCGCGGTCTCATCACGCGCGACTCCCCTCGGACCTGCCGGGCGCATTCGCGGAGACGTCGTCGAGAGCCAGCAGGCTCGTGTGCTCGGCGACGGTGCTCGATCTCGTCACGGCCTCCGCGCGCATGGCCTTCCACGACTTGGCTCGCAGTGGCGTGCACGACGCCGTTGCGATCGCGCGGTGGCGCCGCGGAGAAGCGTTCGGCGGTTTCGCAGCAAGGCTGCCGAGAAGCGTTCGGCAGGTTCGCAGCGAGGCTGCACAGAAGCGTCCGGCAGGTTCGCGGGGAGGAGCCCGCGATCTGAGCTGGTGGTTCGCGCCGTGGCGTTGCAGAGGTCGTGGCGCGTGTCGCGTTCGCTGCGCGCATTCGCGGAGGCGTCTACGGGAAGCAGCACGGCCAGGGGGGCGATGTCGCCTCGCTCCGTCGTCGAGGGTGAGGGCGCGTGGCCTACGGTGCGTCGTCGAGGGGCTCGATGAGCCCGAGCTCGACGGAGGTCTCGTCTCGCGCGAGCTCGCCGGGGCTGTGGAACGCGAGCGTGGCGCCCGCTTCGTGGGTTCGCTCGCCGCGCGTCCACGGTGCGGCGAGGGTGAGGAGGCTCGGGGTGCCGTCGGCGAAGAGGCCGAGCAGCGTGCCGCCAAGCGCGACGATGCCCGGGGTGATCTCGTGGTCGGCCGCCAGCGTCCCGACCTCGAGCGTGCCGTCCTCGCGGAGGACGACGTTCGTTCCCTTCGCGAGCGGCAGACCGCGGTGTGTGCCTCGCTCTGCGAGCGTGGCGAACGCGAGGCGTCCGTTCGGGTGGAGGCGCACGAGCTCGTCGTAGCGTTCCTCGAGCTCGTTCATCGTCGCACCGAGCCGCGTCGCGGCGCGGCACACGAGGCCGTCGATCGTGGCGGGCTCCGCCAGGGCCAGCTCGCGTGGCGCGCCACCCTCGTGGAGGTGCAGGCGCGTTCGGCCCTTCGCGAGCAGGCCTGCGATGCGGTGATCGCGCGCGAGCACGAGCGAGCGCGGGGCGAGATCCGGCCCGAGCTCGATCGGCATGCGCTCGATCGCAGGGAGGCCTGCGACGCTCGTGGGCTCGCGCAATTGCGCGCGTGTGACGTGGCTGTGCAGATCGGTCGGTAGGCGATGGACGACCGCGCCGTCCTCCGTGAGCCAGAACGAGAACGTGCCGGCGAACGGCCGATCGGACTCGCGGCCGTCGGTGATCACGAGCAGCCACGGCGCGCCGCTCGGGCGCAGGACGACGCGGCTTCCGGCGGGCGCGTCGATGGCCGCGAAGCGACGAGGCTCCGCGAGCGTGAACGCGAGCGCTCGCCCCTCGGCGTCGAGCTCGACCGTGCGACCGGGGGCGACCGGGTAGCCCTGGAGGCAGACGGACTCACGCGGCGTCGCCACCACGACGGCGCCTCGCTCGCAGGCGACGACGCTGCCCGCCCCGCACGGGATCCCGGAGAGCGTCGCGTCCTCGGCGAGCGTGCCCTCGACGAGGCGCCCTTCTTCGTCGAGGTAGACGCGCGTGCCCTGCGCACAGAGCGCGTCTCCGAAGCGCGCGTCGCGAGAGAGGCAGGCGCGTCGCAGCCGGTCGGCCTCGTCGAAGCGCACGAGCTCGTGCGCGGCGCACGGGACGCCTCGGATCACCGTGTCTTCGGCGAGAGGCCCTTCTCGCAGACGTCCGTAGAGGAACACGATCTCCTCGCGCGCAGCGAAGCGGAGGCCGTTCACCTCGAGCACCTCGCGCGAGCGCGCGTGCGAGAGGCCGCCGCTGTCTCCGAACGTCAGCTCGGTGTCGCCCGGGAACGTCGTGCCGTCGAACGAGACGGCCGATCCGAGCGTCGCAGTGCGGAGCTGGCCGAGATCGAAGGCGAGGCTCGAACCGGCGGGCATCACGACCGCGAGGTCGACATCCGCCCGATCCTTGGCGCGCACGCGGACTTCGCGCGGCGCCACGAGCGTCACGCTCCAGCCCGTGAGCGAGCCCGACGTCGAGAGCGCGATCGGCGTCCCTGCCTCGAGGTGCTCGCCATCGATCGCGTGTGCGCGCGCGAGCACGGCGCTCCCGAGGCGGCCGTTCGCGTGGAACGTCACGTACGAGCCTCCCGCACACGGGATCCCCTGGATCGAGCAGTCCTTCACCACGCGCGCGGTGAGGAGGCGCCCGTCGCGCTCGTGCGTGTCGGCGAGCAGCGCGTGTGTGCGCGCGCGTGCGTGGGCAGGCGGCGTCTCGAGGCTCGGCGCGCGCTCGAGAGGCGGGGCGGGCTCGGGCGCTGCCGCGGCCGGCGTCTCTGCTTCGGGCGCGGCCACCGTCGCGGGCTCGTCGCCCACGCCGAGCGTGCGGGTGATCCAGCGCCAGAGGCTCATGCGCGCGATGGTACGCGGTGCGCGCCAGCGTCTCCCTCGCTCGCGAGCGTTGACGCCGGGCCCGCCTGCGCGTGATCCATGTCGGATGAGCGTTCGCATCGACGTGGAGTACGACGCGGGTCACTTCGACAAGGACGAGCAGGGGTGGTGCGCCCACGTGCACCGTGTGCGCCGCGAGGGTGAGCTCGTGCACGTGGACGAGCGCGGCGACCGTGCGGGGCTCGATCCGTTTCGACGCAGCTGGACCGCGCGCATCGAGTCGATCGACGAGCCGAACGAGATCGTCGTGCTCGCGCGGGGCAGCGAGCGGGTCGTGTTCGATCTGCGCACGCAGCGACTGCTCGCGCGTGAGCATCACGTGGCCGAGCCTGGGTCGCTCGCGATTCCTCCGTGCCGCGAGACCTTCGAGCCGTTCGTGCGCTGGGCCCTCGCGGTGCTCGCGCGGCTCACCGAGACGCGCGTCGTCGAGGGCGCGCTCGAGCCAGACGGGGTGCGCGGTCCGGGGGAGGACTTCGTGGTTCGAAGTGGCGAGATCATCGTCGCGCGCATCACGCGCTTCGAGACCTCGACGGAGATGCACGGCGTCGACGTGGGCGTCGCGGGGCTGGTGCTCGACTGGCGATCGGCGTTGAGGCCGCGTGCCGTCGAGGTGCGCGGCTGGCTCGCGTCCCTCGATCTCGCGCGCCTGCGAAGCGAGCTCCGCGCGACGGAGTCGCCGTGGCTGGTTCGGCCTTCCCTCGTGCGTCGCCTGATCACGAACGAGGCGCGCGAGGTCGGCTCGCGCCTGTCGGAGCTCGATCACGGAGGCGGGGCCGCTGCGTGGGAGCGCATCGCGAAGGCGGGCGCCATCGTGCGCGCCGCGCAGGCGCTCCTGCCGGAGGCGTGCGTGAGCACTGGCCTCTCGCGGATCGAGGCGTTCGCGTCGAGCCCTTCGTCGGCATGGGCCGAGCTCGATCGACCTGCGCCGCTCGCGCCGGCGCCCTTCGTCGATGCGTGCACGGTGCTCGCGCTCGCGCCTCGCGGGATGGATCTCTCGCGGGGGCTCGCCGCTGCAGCGCTCGAGGGGATCCCCGCGGATCACCCGCTCCGCGCGCCGCTCGCGGCCCTCCGCGAGGCGGGAGAAACGTCGGCTCTCGCGCTCGCCCTGCGCTCGCCGACGTGACGGCTGGCCCGACGGCACTTTGGCGTCACGATGCCCGTCGATGCCTCGCCGCCGGACGCCCTCGGTGCATGCGACGCCACACGTCGTGGCGGTGACGGGTGCGGCCATCGCGCTCGCGCTCGTGGCCGGATGCGATCGGAGCGCGGGGGGCTCGCCGAACGTGCCCGACGCGTTCGCCTGCGCGCTCCAGCGCGAGATCTGCGACGGCGTCGACAACGACTGCGATGGCGTCGCGGACGACGCGAACGAACCGGAGTACTGCGACGGCTACGACAACGACTGCGACGAGCTGATCGACGAGGGCGCGGAGTGCCTGCGCTTCGATGCGCCCGGGCCGGAGGGCTGGACGCTCGGCGCGAGCTCGACGGGCGTGATCGTGCTCGACGACGGCTCGCTCACGCTCGAGCCGCCGCCGGTCGAGCTGCCGCAGCCCGCGCTGTGGATCGCCAACCCCGACGAAGGGACGGTCTCGCGGCTCGATCCCACGACGGGTCGAGAGACCGCGCGCTACCCGAGCGTCGACCGGGGCGGCCTGCCGTTCGGTCGCGAGGCCCAGCCCTCGCGCACGGCGCTCGATCAGCGCCTCGATGCGTACGTCGCCAACCGCGCGTTCGGTGGCATCGCGTCGGTCACGAAGATCGCGGGCGCCGCGGAGCGCTGCTTGGATCGCGACGCCGATGGCGTGATCGAGACGAGCATGGACCTCGACGAAAGCGGCTCGATCTCGCTCGACGAGACGCTCGGTGAGTTCGTCGGGCCGAGTGACGAGTGCTTGCTGTGGACCGTGGCGGTCGGTGGCGAGAACGCCGTCGCGCGCGCGCTCGCGATCGGCCTCTCGGACACGAGCGGCGAGCCGGGCGACGTGTGGGTCGGTCTCTACACGGAGCAGCTCGCGCTCGTGCTCTCGCAGGACCGGGGCGCGCAGATCGCGTCGATCCCGCTGGGCCTCGGGCCCTACGGCGCGGTGACCGCGCCCGATGGCCGCGTGTGGTTCACGTCAGGGCCGGGCGCTGCCGCGTTCATCGTCGCGGTCGATCCCGAGACCTTCGACGTCACGCGCGTGCCGTTGCCGGAGAACGTCGTGACGTACGGGATCGCGGTCGACGGGCTCGGCCGCGTCATCGTCGCGGGCGAGTGGGGGCGTCGCTGGCGCGGCGTCGCGGCGTACGATCCCGTGACCGATCGGTGGTCGCAGAGCGGTGCGCTTCCGGCCTCGCAGAACCAGTACTCGGTGCGCGGCATCGCCGCGAGCGCGGACGCGATCTGGATCGCGGGCCGCACGCCGCGCGAGGAGGCCGCGCTCTACGAGCTCGCCGTCGCGGATCTCTCGCTCACGGAGGTGCACGTGGTGCCTCGCGCCGTCGAGCTCGTGGGCGTCGGCGTCGCGTTCGACGGCCGCGTGTGGGGCATCGCGAAGGGATCGGATCGCGCGTTCCGCCTCGATCGCTCGACGGGTGAGATCCTCGGCTTCGCGGTCGGCGAGACGCCGTACACGTACAGCGACTTCACCGGCTACGGCCTCAACGGCATCCTCGGGGCGAGCGGCCAGCACCGCGTGGTGATCGAGGGATGTCGCAACACCGTGTGGACCGGGCTCACCCTCGACGCGAGCATCCCGGAGGACGCGCGCGTGCGCCTGAGCGTGCGCACCGCCGACACGCTCGAGGCGCTCGATCGTGCCGAGCTGATCGGCCCCTTCGAGCCCCCGAGCCCCTCGCTCTCGCTGCCGCCGGGCCCCGTGCCCGCGGGCCGCTTCCTCGAGGTGTCGATCGGCATGAGCTCGACGACCCCCGGCGTCGTGCCGCGCATCTTCAGCCTCACCGCCCACGGCCGCTGCGATGGCGTGAGCTGATCGCGGTCTGACCCGAGCAGCATCGCGCGGCTACGCTCGATCGGATGCCGCGGCCGGCGGCGCGCGCCCTTTCACTGCGCGCTTCTGACGTCCCCAGAGGGATTCGAACCCTCGTAGCCACCGTGAAAGGGTGGAGTCCTGGGCCTCTAGACGATGGGGACTCGATGAACTGTGAAAGAAGGGCCGAGGCGCTGAGCCGTGAGGGGGTTGAACCCTCGACCGACGGGTTAAAAGCCCGCTGCTCTACCGGCTGAGCTAACGGCTCGACGGCCGCGGCGTCTAGCAAATGCACGCGGATCGTCAAGGAATCGAGACGCCTCGGGCCGCTCGAGCTGACGGGCCCGTGGTCAGGGGGCCGCGAGCGGCAGGCCCGCGAGGCGAGCGACCTCGCTCCGCAGGCGCGCGACGAGCTCGTCGATCGGCGCGGTCTGCACCTCGTCGGCGGGGAGCGGCGGGCCGAGCGTGACGCGCACCGGGCCACCGCGCGGGGCGGGCGACTCTCGCGGCCAGGCCTCGAGCGAGCCGTGGATGCCGATCGGCTGGATGGCCGCGTGGGCCTGCTTCGCGAGGTGGAACGCGCCCTTCTTGAAGCGGCCGATCTCGGCGCGGTGGGCGCGCGTGCCCTCGGGGAAGACGAGCAGCGGCGCGCCGGGCTTGAGGATGCGCGCGGTGCGATCGATGGTGCTCGTCGCGGCGTCGTGCCGCTGACGATCGATGAACACGTCGCCGCGCGTCTTCATCACGCGTCCGAAGAACGGCACGTTCGCGAGCTCGCGCTTGGCCAGGAACACGGGCATCTCGGGGATCGTCAGGAAGAGCGCCACCACGTCGACGTAGCTCTGGTGGTTCGCGACGAGCACGGTCGGCGTGCGCTCCTGGTAGTGCGAGAGGCCGTCGACGGTGAGCTCGATCTTCCAGAGCTCGGAGAGTACCCGTGCCCAGCGCAGCGCGTGCCGCTCGAGGTCCTCGCCGCCCTGCCCCGCGACTTGTCCGCCCAGGGCGAGCGCCGAGGCCGCGCCCGTCCACGCATACGTCGCCACGGCTCGACCGACATCACGCGCTCGCACGCGCGGCAGCCTACCAGAGCGCACGCGGGGAGAGATCGAGCGGAGACGCGAGGCCCGCCGACCCCTGCGCCTGGGGAGGTGTCGGACCTCAACTTGGATCGCTTGCTTGCTCGCGCGCGATGCGACGCTCGAACCTCGGCGCGCACACCTCTCCTGGCCTCGCTCCCACGTCTCGAGGCCCTCGACTCACCTTCGCGCGCATCGCGCTGACGGAAACACGTCTACCCCGCTCGACCGTTCGGTCGGCGGGCACACGTGTCCCGTCGCGCATCGCGACCAGGACGGCTTCGGGATC
>JBILLJ010000017.1:0-89454 GCA_044376125.1 Sandaracinaceae bacterium | reverse complement strand
TTCACTCGGCGAGAGGGAGGGTCTGCGGCCAGACCCTCCGGCAAGAAACGTCAGAGCATGAGTCAATCCAAGTGACTCATGCTCTGAGCTCGGGCGCGAGCCGTCGCGTTTGTGTGAAGGATCGCGGTCGCTGCGGACACGATGCTGTGCGCGCTGGTGCGCGTCTGCTTCGCTCGCGCTCGATCCACAGAGGACCACCCATGCGACTCTCGTGCTCCACGTCCGCCCTCGGGACGTTCCTCCTCGCGCTCGCCTTGGTGGGGTGCGGATCGGATCCTGCCGCGCCTGACGCGGCGGGGCGCGACACGTCGATCGGCGAGGATGCGTTCGTCGCCGCGCTCGATGCGCCGAGCGAGGCCGATGCGCCGATTGGTCTCGATGCCCCCGCGGCGACCGACTCGGGCTCCGCGAGCGATGCCGCTTCGTCGGACGACGCGTGGAGGGACACGTGCCCCGAAGGGCTCGGCGCGTTCTGCGAGGATGCGCCGTGCCCCGCGGGCTACGAGTGCATGGTCGGTCGCTGCGCACCGCAGGCGCGTCAGCTCTGCGGCGGCTTCGCCGGCGCGCGCTGCACCGAGCCCGAGTTCACGCAGTGCATCTACTTCTCGAGCGCCGACTTCGGGCCGTGTCTCACGCCCGACGAGCGCCGCTGCATCTGCGACGACCCCGAGCGCGCCGCCGGATTCGCCTGCCCCTGACGTAAGGGCCCGCGCAAGCGCGGTCAGACCGCGAGCACGCGCACGCCTCCGAAGTAATCCGCGAGGCGCACGAGATCCTCCGGATCGCTGGTGAGGATGGTGTCCCCACGCAGCGCGGCGGAGGCGACGACGATCGCGTCGATGGCCGTCGCACCCGCGACCGCGGCCAGGGCCTCCCCAGCAGATCTAGCGAGCGCGGTGTGGAGGGGCTCCACGAGCACCGCCGCCAGGATCTTCTCGCGCAGATCGGAACGACCCCGCCACCACTCGACCAGCACCGGCGCAGGGACGGTGGTCGGGAGGCGGCGCTCGGTTGCGCGCAGGACGAGCTGCATGACGCGAGCACGTCGGCGCTCCAGCGCGATCAGCGCGCCGGCATCGAGCGTCAGGCCTGCCGTCACGCTGCGCGCGTCCTGCGCTTGGTCCGAGCCACCTTCCGGGCGCCGTCGAGCTCATCGTCGAGGCTCGCGCGCTGGGTGGTGCTGAGGGGGCGCGCGCCGAGGTGATCCAGGAGGGACCGCATGGACTCGAGGTGCTGGAGGAGGCGCGTGCCCTCGCTCACGGCCGCCGACAGGTTGCCGCCGTGGAGCCGCTCGGCGCGGCGCTTCAGCCAGTCGAGATCAGCGTCATCGATGGAGATGCTCGCCTTGGCCATGGTTCTTTCCTACCACGGTGAGAAAGCAGCGTCAGGCTCGCGCGGCGCGCCAGGAGTGGAGCGGGCCCTCGTCGTCGTCGACGCGCTCGCCGACACGCTCGAAGCCGTTGCGCTCGAGGACCTTCGCCGACGCGGGGTTCGTCGGTGACGTCTCCGCCGTGAGCGTCCAGCGGCGTGAGCGCGCGATCGCGAGCACGAGCCCGACGGCCGCGCTCGCGTGCCCACGGCCGCGGCGGCTCTCGGCGATGCCGTAGCCGATCTCGACGACGCCTTCGCGCGGAGGGGACTTGAGGCTGATGAGGCCGACCGCTTCGTCGCCGTCGACCACGAGCCACGCAGACGCGGTTCCCGTGCTCGACGAGACGGTCGCAGCCGTGCGCGCGATCCACGACAGCACCTCGGGCGCCTCGATGCCGCCGGGCGCCAGACGCAGGCCCTCGAGCCGTTCGTCAGGCGCTGCGCGAGCGGCCCACGCGAAGTGATCGGGGGTGGCCTCGACGAGGCGCGTGTCGGCGCGCGCGCTCACGGTGATCAATACGTCACCACGGCGCGCACGGGGAGCGGCTCGAGCTTCGTGCGGCCCTCGAGGAACGCGAGCTCGATGAAGAAGCCGTAGCCGACCGGATCACCGCCGGCCTGCTTCACGAGCTCGGCCGCCGCGAGCGCAGTGCCGCCCGTCGCGATCACGTCGTCGACGATCAGCACGCGTGCGCCGGTGCGGATCGCGTCGTCGTGCATCTCGAGCGCGTCGGTGCCGTACTCGAGCGCGTACTCCACGCGGCGCTTCGAGTGCGGCAGCTTGCCGGGCTTGCGCACGGGCACGAGCGAGGCGCCGAGCGCGAGCGCGAGCGGCGCACCGAAGAGGAAGCCGCGCGACTCGATCGCGACGATGCTCTCGATCTGCAGATCGCGCACGGCCTCGGTCATCAGCTCGATGCCGGCGGCGAACGCGTCGGGATGCCCGAGCAGAGGGGTGATGTCGCGGAAGAGGATGCCCGGCTTCGGGAAGTCGGCGACCGCGCGGATGTGCTGCTTCACGAGCTCGATCTTCTCGGTCATCGCTTCTCTCCTCGGTGGATCGTGACGCCCTCGATCGCGCGCTCCGCGATCGTGCGGTGGGCAGGCTCGGTCGCGTCGAGACCGAGGGGCGTGATGGAGACGAGGCCGTGATCGACCGCCTCCGTGTCGGAGCCGTCGCTCGGGTCGTGGAAGGCGTTGGGGCCGCCGATCCAGAAGTACTCGCGACCTCGAGGATCCCTGCGCACGTCGACCTCGTCCTCGTAGCGGCGTCGTCCCAGGCGCGTGGCGCGCAGGCCCGCGGGACGCGGCACGCCAGCAGGGAAGTTCACGTTGAGCAGCGGCGGCCTCGCGCCGTCCCCCGTGCCCAGCGACGCGCGCAGTGGCATCGCGAGCAGACGCTCCACGATCGCGCCGGCGATCGGAGCGATCGCGTCGAAGTCCGAGCCCTCGGCCATCCCGAGCGAGAACGCGACGGCGGGGATGCCGCGCAGCGCGCCCTCGCGCGCGGCGGCCACGGTGCCCGAGTAGAACGTGTCCGAGCCGAGGTTGTAGCCGTGGTTGATCCCGGACACGACGAGATCGGGCGCACGCGGCATCAGGTCCTTCCAGTACAGGCCCACGTAGATGCAGTCCGCGGGCGTGCCGTCGATCGCGTGGAAGCCGTCGATCACGCGGTGGCGCAGCGGGCGCGCGAGCGTGAGCGCGTGGCTGTTCGCGCTCTGCTCGGTCTGCGGGGCGACGACGACGACATCGGCGAACGCGACGAGCGTGGCGTGCAGCGTGCGGATGCCGCGCGCGCCGACGCCATCGTCGTTCGAGAGGAGGATCAGGGGGCGCTCGGTCACGCTGCTCTCTTAGCGCCCTCGGAAAGAAAAACAGCCCGAGGGATGCCTCGGGCTGATCCGATCACCTGCGTGATCGGGGCGGCGGGATTCGAACCCACGACCCCCAGACCCCCAGTCTGGTGCGCTAACCAGGCTGCGCTACGCCCCGGAAAGAGGCGCGGAGAGTACTTGGAACGCAGCCACACGCAAGGACGAAGATCGGGTGTCAGGGTCGGCGAGGTGCGGCGTCCCGTGCCTCGACGCCGGCCGGCGGGCCTCCCCTTGTGGCCTCGCCGCGTTTTCATCACACTCCGGCCCCGTCACGAAGGGTGAGAGCCCTTCCAACAGGAGGAACGTTCTATCAATCGCCCCCGCTTCGATCCGCGCGGTCAGCCGCGCACCTTCAGTGGTCCCCGTACGAACCACCGCATCCGCGTCCCGGAAGTGCGCGTCATCGGCGCCAACCAGGAGATGCTCGGTGTGCTGCCGACACACGAGGCTCTCCGCCTCGCGCGTGAAGCCGATCTCGATCTCGTCGAGGTGAACCCCAAGGGGGTGCCGCCAGTCTGCAAGATCATGGACTTCGGCAAGTTCAAGTACGAGGAGAAGAAGAAGGAGAGCGAAGCCCGCAAGCGTCAGGTGCAGGTGGAGCTGAAGGAAGTGAAGCTCCGCCCCAAGACCGACGATCACGACCTCGAGACGAAGGCCAAGCACATCCGGCGCTTCCTCGAGGACGGCAACAAGGTGAAGGTCACGTGCCGCTTCCGCGGCCGCGAGATCACGCACCCCGAGACCGCCGAGGTGCAGCTGGTGCACTTCATCGAGACGACGAAGGACATCGCCATCGTCGAGCAGACGCCTCGCATGGAGGCCAAGACCATGACCATCCTGCTCTCGCCCAAGGCCGAGATCCGCGCGCGCGTCGCGCAGCAGGTCGCCAAGCGCGCCGAGATGGACAAGCAGAAGGCGATGGCGGCCAAGGCTGGCGGTGGTGACGACGACGAGGAGACGAGCGACGACGAAGAGGAGTGAGCGACGCTCCTCCTCCACGACGCCGAAACGGCCACGACGCCGAAACGACCACGACGCCGAAACGACGAGAGCCCGCGCGAGCGGGCTCTTCGTCTTCCGTCCGAGCGCTCCGGTCAGTCGTTCATCGCGCCGTTCATCACCCACTCCGTGATGACGGCGACCGTCTCGGCGCTGAGGCCGCTCGGCGGCATGCGCCCTCCGCACGACGGCATCACCTGGATCTTGTCGATGAGCACCGACATCGAGGGATCACCCGCGGTGACATACGAGCGCATGCCGCAGCCCGCCGTCGCGTCTCGGGTCGTGAGCGCCTCGTAGGCCATCGCCCGGTCGGAGAGATCGAGCATGTTGAAGGAGGAGGCGCCGATGTGGCAGCCCACCGTCGCGCACGAGGGGCGGATCACGTTCGCGTGGATCGAGCTCCACGTGGGCGTGAGCTCGGTCGCGCGGCGCGCGACGACGTCACCGACGGGCCGGCACTCGCCGAGATCGAGATCGCAGGCACGCGTCACGTCGCAGTCGGAGTTCTGCGTGCACGGAAGGATCGTGGCCGGCTCGCTGGTGCGCTCGACGACGGGCGAGCCGCACGCGAGCCAGTTGCGGAGGATCTGCTCGCCTTCGGTCGTCTGGATGGCGGGCAGCGGCGTGCCCGTCATGTCGCTGGCCCCTGCGTACGTGCGGTAGGCCGCTGCGGCCTCCCGGAGATCCGGCACGGGCGGGCGGCCGCGCGGCGGCATGACGCCCGACACCACGCTCGCGTACACCGCGTCGCGGTGACGGTGGATCGCCCCGACGGCGGCGAGCAGGCGCGCCTGCGCCTCCTGCTCGTCCGGGGCACCATCGACGATCAGGGGATCGAAGTCGAGGTCTGCCGGCGCGCCGTAGCGCGGCACCGTGGAGCTGGTGGGCGTCTGCGTGTGGCAGTACGACGCGCCACCGCACGAGGTGATCATGAGCGCCTGGCCCTCGTACGCAGGCAGGCCGTCGGAGCTGTAGGCCACGCGTCGGGCGCGGGCGAGATCCTCCGAGGTGCAGGTGTCACCGACGGTGGCCGGACAGCCGGAGAGCAGCGCCGAGGTGAAGAGGCCGCCCGCGACGAGGAGCGGCGAGACGATCGAAGCGCGAGACATCGAACGGAGGGTCGTCGCACGATGCTGGCGCGTCAAGCCCGAGACAGTGGGGCGGTCCCAGAGCCCGCTGAGGGTTGACACGCTCGAAGGACCCGCCGACCATCCGCTCCCTCGTGGACGTGCGGCGCGTGCAGGCCGTCGCGAGCGGGTCTCCCGGAGGAAGTCGATGGCTGACAAAGGTGCGAAGAAGCCGATCGTGGTGGTGGCGGATGACGACGTGGAGATCCTCGCGCTCGTCTCGCGAACCCTTCGCCGCATGGACCTCGAGGTCCACGAGGCGAGCGATGGCGAGGAAGCCATCAAGACGATCCGCCGTGTGCGCCCGGTCGCCGTGGTGCTGGACGTGATGATGCCCGGCATGAGCGGCTGGGAAGTCTGCCGGGCGCTCCGGGACGATCCGGAGATCGCGGGCACGGGTGTCCTCATGCTCACCGGCATCGGAGAGCGCCTCAACGAGATGACCTCGCCGCTCTACGGCGCCGACGACCACCTCGACAAGCCCTTCGACTTCGACGAGCTCGAGCAGCGCGTCGAGGCGCTGCTCCAGAAGAAGGGTGCGCGCTGAGGTTGCCTGAGGGGCCGTGCGGCC
This sequence comes from Sandaracinaceae bacterium, assembly GCA_044376125.1. GTDB lineage: Bacteria > Myxococcota_A > Polyangia > Polyangiales > Sandaracinaceae > JAFLCL01. The sequence goes on along the minus strand of JBILLJ010000017.1, from coordinate 83,506 downwards.
CCTCCGCTCACTCGTCTTCGTCGACGGGGCGCGGGCGCGTCCCGGACGAAGGCGACGAGGTCGTGCGGTTCATCGCGACCAGGCGCGTGGTCGCGTCGCGCGCGACGTCGTGCGTGGTGCCGAGCATCGAGACGATGTCGCCGTAGAGCACGCGCGCGCGCGGTGCGTCGCTGCGCTCGAGGCGCTGCGCCTCGCCGAGCATGCGGCGCGCGCGGGTCTCGCAGTCGCGGAAGAGCGTGCGTGCCTCGGGGTGCGAGGACTGGAGCGCGAGCGCTGCGCGCACGTCGCCACATGCGTCCGCCGGCTGACTGCCCATCGCGCCGCGTGCGCGGGAGACGTAGCCACCGACGAGGCGCGGCACGAGCTCCGACTCGAACGCGCCTGCGCCGCCCGTGATGCGGCGATCGACGCGGTAGGCCTCTTCGATCGCGGCGAAGTTGCCCCGACGCGCCTCGGGGAAGCGGCGCGCGAACGTGTCGATGTTGCGCGCGAGCTGCTCGAGCGTCGTGCGCTGCCGTCCCGTGACGCCGTCGGCCTGCGTGCGGGCGAGCTGGGCGGCTTCCGCGAACGCCTGTCGCCGATAGGCGGCCAGGATGCGCGGGTCGGTCTCGCCGCCCGCCGGCACGGGGCGCACGGTGCGCCCGGTCGGCGTCGTGGAGGCCTGGCGGCCTGCGCGCGGCTCGCGCGTCGTGCTCGTCGCCGGCGGCGCGGTGGTGGCCGGCGGCGCGGTGGTGGCTGGCGGCGCGGTGGTGGCCGGCGGCGCGCTGGTGGCCGGCGGCGCGGTGGTGGCCGGCGGCATGGCCGTCACGGGTGGCGCTGCCGTCGCGGGCGGCGCGGTGACGGGCGGCACGGTGACGGGCGGCACGGCTGGCACGGGCGGCGCCGTGACCGGCGGCACGGCGACCGTGGTCGGCGGCGCGATCGTCGCGGGCGGCACGACGGGCGGCGGCGTCGGGATCGCGGGGACCACGGTGCCAGTGGGCGTCACGGGCGCGGTCGTGGTCGCCACGGGCGTCGGGAGCGGCACGACGGAGGGACCACCCACCACGCCGGTCACGGGCTCCTCGTGGAGGAGCAAGGCCATGGCGATGGCCCCGATCATCGAGGCGATGATCACGAGCAGCGCGGCGCCGAGGAACAGCGTGCCGCGACCGAGGAGGATGCTCGTGCCTCGGCTCGGCGTGGGCTCGGGCGCCGGCGCCATGCTCGGCATCGACGGGTAGGGCGGAGTCCATGGCGCGGGCGGCGCGACGACCTCGGCGGAGGGCAGTCGTTCGTCGCTCGTGGCGTCCACCGGCGCGGCCATCGTCGGCTGGTGATAGAGATCGGGCTTGGCGCCCGGCAGGCGCGCGACGAGCACCGTCTCGCCGATCTCGATGCGATCGCCATCGCCGAGCAGCGTGCGGTGGATGCGGCGGCCGTTGACCGTCGTGCCGTTGCCGCTCCCGAGATCGATGAGCGTGATGCCATCGTCGTCGTAGAGGAGCCGCATGTGCTTTCGCGACACCGACACGTCCGTGAGGATGATGTCGTTGTCGATGCCGCGGCCGACGCCGGTCTCGCCTTCCTGCAGCGTGAACTCGCGCCCGAGATCCTTGCCGCTCTCGACGACGAGCACGGGGTTCGCCTGATCTCCCGAGAGCATGTTCGTGCTCTCGTCGGCGAGGAGCTCGCGATCCTCGATGCGCGTCGAGTCCTGCGGCAGCTCCCCGCGCTCGAACTCCGCGAACGCATCGGCACTGGCCACGTCGGCCGAGGGCAGCGACGGCTCCGCGACGCCCGAGCCCTCGGCGGGCGGCGGGGGCAGGCTGTCGGCGTGCTGCATGCTGCCCGTCGAGACGTCTTCGAGGGCGCTCAGATCGAGCCCCTGTCGCGGAGGCGGCCCGTCGAGCGCGACCGCAGCGGGGAAGCGCTCGAGCACCCCCGCTGCCTCGTCCGACTCGCTCGAAGACGCGCCGTCCTGCGCTGCCTCTCGCAGGTCTCGAGAGGCAGACTCGCTCGGCGACGGATCGGTCGCGCGCTCGGCGGCGCTCGCGGGCTCCGCGGGGCCGGGCTCGGTGGGCGCAGGACCCGGGGGCTCCGCCGCGTCGAGCGCGGGCGAGTCGATGGGCGCCGCCACCGTGGGCGCCGGAGCGATGGGAGCCGTGGCAGCGACCACGGCCGCGGGCAGGATCGCCACGCTCGCCGCGGCCTCTCCGTTGGCGCTGGCCTCGCCCTTCTTGGGAGGGCTCGGCACACGTCCCAGCATCGGACGCGGAATCGCGGGCTTCTTCACGGGCTCGCGCGCCGCCTCGCGCGCAGGCGCAGCGGCCTGATCGGTGGAGAGTCTGTCGCCGAGCCGGTCGAGGAGCGCGTCCACACGCGGGGCGTCTGCGGCTCGTTCGGCCATGATGCGATGGGAGACAGCGTATGATCCCGTGAGCTTGGGGACAACGGCCACGCGCAGCGGCGTCTCCTACTCGGCGGCGTCCCACCACGAGATCGTCTCGCGAAGCACGCTGCCGAAGTCGTCGCCAGCCTCGAACGACCAGAAGCCATCGCTCGGCTCGTTGTTGCGGGTGCGCCCGCGTGCACCGTCCGGGAAGCGCAACGTGTCGAGCGCGACCTCGCCGGGCAGTCGCCCCGCCATCGCGTGCTGGTGGCAGCCGAGGCAGTTGCCGCGCAAGAGGCCCGGTGCGGCGTCGATGTAGGGGTTCGAGCACCAGCTCGCGCGGTCGTGGACCTCGGTGAGCGCGGCCGCGAGGCTCGGCGCGTCGGTCTCGAAGCCGCCTCCGGGCTGATCGTCGTGCTCGGCGTAGTCGACGGCGACGCACATCTTGTAGCTCGACCACGGGCCACCGAGGGCGCGGATCGCCGCGGGCCGATCGGCACCGAAGTCGGTGTCGGGATCGGGCGACCACCACAGCGTGATGTTGAGCCACGTGTCGAGCTCGCGCGTGCGGATGTGGAAGCCGGCGAGGCGGAAGCTCGGGCCCGCCGGGACCGTCATCGTGTAGATGCGATCGTCGCCCGGATCGGCCGTGCCGTCCCCGGCGCCCCAGCTGGCCTCACCTGCGTCGAAGCGCCTGCGCAGCCCTCGGGCCGAGGTGTCGAACGTCGGCATCGGCATCGCGAGATCGGCGCGCGTCCAGTGCGCGGCGACGGTGACCGCGTCGACGGGGAAGGGGCCTGCGAGGCAGCCGGGCGAGACCTCGGACGGTGCGGTCGTCTCCACCTCGATCGTCCCGTGGAGCGTCTCGGCGCCTGCGTGGAGCGACACGAAGAAGCCACCCGGGCCTTCCACGGCACATCCGGTCACGGCGTCGGCCTCACAGCGCGGCGGCCCGGCCAGGCCATCGATCGAGGGATGGATGGCGACGCGCGCATCGCTCGCGCCGGTCGAGTCGGCGCTCACGCGCGCCGACAGCGTCCTGCCGCTCGCGGCGAAGAAGGGACCCTCGACGCGGTCGTGACAGCGCGCGAGGTGCTCCTCGACGCGGGCGACCGACTGCGTGCTCTCACCCTCGTCGACGAACGCGGGAGGGCGCTCGCCCGCGAGACAGCGCGTGATGTCGGAGTAGCTCGCGAGCACGTGCCGCATCGCCGAGGGGCTGAGGAGGATGCGGCGGATGCCGCCGAGACCATCGATCTGACGCTGCGAGTGCAACCCTGCGACGTACTCGTCGAAGCGCTCGGGGCTCCAGCCGACGATCCCGTCCACGGCCCGTGTGTTCCACGCGAGCGTCGCGTCGAGCTCGCTCGGCTCGAACGGGGAGCGAGCGCCGCGGCGCTCGGTGCCCAGGCCCGCATACGCGTGCTGGAACATGCGGTTCAGATCTTCGCGGTCGTACCAGGTGCGAAACGCAGGGACCTGCGCGTCGCCGACGGGCGTGACCTCCGCGAGCGACACGGGCGCGAGCACGCGCGCCACCGCGGCCCAGGCCGCTTCACGCCGCGCGCGCTGGGACCGCCGGAGCTCGTCCGCGTGCGCCTCGAGCATGCGATCGGCTTCGTAGGGCGCCGCGTCGCCGAGCACGCGCCGCTCCGCCGGGCCCGCGGCCTCGATCGCCACGCCGAGCTCTTCGCAGCTCGGTGCAGGCAGTGCTTCGCGCGCGCAGCCTGCGAGCGCGAGGACCGCCGCGCCGGCGCGCGCACGTCGAGCACGACGCGACGCCGCCGGCCTCACGAGATCACCCGCGCACGGCGAAGAGGGCGTCGCTCGCGACGACGTGCTCGGGCCGCGAGCCGGCCGTGCGGACGAGGAAGTACATCCAGTCGTCGGCGCGGAAGTGCGGGTAGAGGGCGTACTGGCCCGGCTGCATGTTCGTCACGCGCGTGCGCGCGCCGGTCGCGAGGTTCACGAGGTAGACGTTCGCTGCGCCCTGCGAGAGGTACGGCGCGAAGGCAGGGTCCGTCGGGCCGGTGAAGCCGAGCTCCACCGCGTCGGCCGCGGTGACGTAGTGGTGGACCGCCATCCATTGCTCAGCGAAGTCGAGCGCGGGCTTGCCGCCCTCGAAGCAGTAGCGAGCGACCTCGGGCACCGCGACCGAGAGCGTCGGACCGCTCGTGTCCATCTCGATGCGGCGCATCACGTAGCCGAGCTGACGGCCGCCAGGGCCCGAGATGCGGTTCACGAGCAGCTCGCCGCTCGGCGCGAGCACGCCGTCGCCCTCGAAGGGCGTGCGCACCGAGGTCGTGCCCATGACCATGAACGACGAGCCCGTGTTCACGAGGCGCGCGAAGCGCGTGTTCGCGTCGGCGCCGAAGTCCGTCGCGGGGTTCTCGAGCGTCGGGTCGTGGCCGCCGTCGTCCGAGACGAAGAGGCCGAAGAGCGCCCAGTAGTCACCGCCGGAGAGCGCCGCGCCGACGTGCTGGTAGAGGCCGATCGAGCGGCTGTTCGAGCAGCCGGGCTCGCTGAACGTGATCGAGCTCGGCGCCGCAGTCAGCACGCTCAGGGGGCACGTGTACGCGCGCATGCCCTGGAACATGAAGCCGCTGTCGTCCGGGAAGAACGCCGGGTCGTAGCTCCCGTTCGAAGGCACCGCGACGTCGCGCTGGAGGTCGATGAAGCGACCGCGCTGCGTGCTCGCCACGCTCACGCCGTGTCCCACGAAGCGTCCGTCGGCCGAGCTGCGCGTCCAGTACGCGGACACGTAGTCGGTCGTGTAGAGCACGCGCATCGTGGTGCCGGGGATCACGTCCCACTCGGCGCCGTACGCGGTGTCCGCGGCGCGCGTCTCGGTGGTGAGGCACTCGGTCGGCGAGGTCGCGCCCGGCGGGCAGCCGTGCATCAGCATGCCCGCATCGCGCGCGCGCTGGCCCCAGCCCATCGTCGCGGTGCGCGTGCCGTGCGCGAGCACGTCGGCGGAGATGCCGGGCGTGCACTCGGTGGGCGCGGGATCTTCGGGGAGCACGTCCTCGAGGCCCGGCACGCCGCGGATGAACCACTCGGCGACGATGTCGAACTGCGCCTGATCGAGCGAGGGGTGCATGCTCGCCATGGGCGGCATGCCGGCCTGCTCGACGAACGCCGCGTGCTCGGTCTCCCAGCTCGCGCCGGCGCCGTGCTGGAACACGTAGCGGAACCACGCGAGCTGCGCGGCCGTCGAGAACACGCCCACGTGCTGCGGGTCGTAGAGCGCGCCGTTGCGGAAGCAGGCGACCATGTCGGCCGCGGATGCGTCGGAGGTCACCGCGAGATCGGTGAGGCAGGTCGAGAGCGCCGTGTCGCTCAGCGCGCGCCAGTTGTAGATCGTCTGTCGCGTGAGGCCGTGGCACTCGTTGCAGTACGGCGTCGTCGCGCCTGCGGCCGGGGCGCCGAGGATCCGCAGGGCCTGTCGCGCGAGCTCGAGGTCTGGCGTCGCGACGGGGTTGCGGAACGGGGGCACGCCCTCGAAGTACGCGTCCGGGGACACGTACGCGTCCGGCTCACCCACGGCCACGTCGATGCGCGGTCCACTGTCGCCCGTCGGTGCGACGAACGCGTCGTCGCTCGAGGTCGCCGCGTCGGGCGTCGGGGTCGGCTCGGGGCATCCTGCGAGCGCCAGCGTGGAGGCCAGTCCAGACAGACCGAGCGCCAGCGTGCGGCGCGAGGGCGACGTGAGCATCGGGCGAGCCTAGCAGGACGAACGGAATTGCGAAGGAGCTCCGTACGATTCTTGCGCAATCGGCGAAACGCCCACGTTTCGTGGGCATCCCGCGGCTTCCTTCGGCGCGCGCAGCGCGCTCAGCTGCGGTAGTTCGCGTTCACCGCGATGTAGCTCTTGCCCATGTCGCAGGTGAGGTAGCGGGCGCGTCCGGGACCGCGTCCGAGCGACACGCGCACCGTGTACTCGAGCCCCTTCATCACGGACGCCGCTGCGGCCTCCGCGTCCTTGCCCACGGGCATCCCGCCGCGGACGATCTGGACGTCACCGACGTGGATGGTCGCGACGCTCGGATCGAACACCGCGCCCGAGCGCCCGGCGGCCGCGAGGATGCGTCCCCAGTTCGCGTCGACGCCGTGGAGCGCGGTCTTCACGAGCGGCGAGGTCGCGATGGTCCTGGCGGCCTTGCGGGCGTCGGCGTCGCTGCGCGCACCGGAGACCTCGAAGGTCACGACGTGCTCGGCGCCTTCGCCGTCGTGCACGATGCTGCGACCGAGCGCTCCGAGCACGTCCTCGAGCGCCTCGCGGAGCTTCTTGGCGTCCTTGCTGCCCGCCTTCACCGTGCCTGCCCGGCCCGACGCGAGCAGGAGGATGGTGTCGTTCGTGCTCGTGTCGCCGTCGACGCTGATCGCGTTGAACGTGGCGTCGGTCGCCTCGCGCAGGAGCTTCTGGAGCAGCGCGGGCGAGGCGCCTGCGTCCGTTACGACGAAGGCGAGCGTCGTGGCCATGTCCGGATGGATCATGCCTGCGCCCTTGGCGACGCCGAGCACCGTCGCCGTCTCCTTGCCGATCGTGATCGTGCGCGCCGCGACCTTGGGCCATTGATCGGTCGTCATGATCGCGCGGGCGAAGTCACTCGCCTTGTCGGTCCCGACGGCGTCGAGCAGGCGCGGCATCGCGTCGACGATCTTGTCCGACGGAAGGAGCGCGCCGATCACGCCCGTCGAGGCAGGCGCGACGAGCTCCGCGGAGACACCGAGCCTCTTCGCGAGCGCGGCGGTCGCGGCGAGCGCGGCCTTCTCGCCGGGCTTGCCGGTGCACGCGTTCGCGTTGCCGCTGTTCACGAGCACCGCGCGCAGCTTGCCCTTGCGGGTCCGCTTCTGCGCGATCTCCACCGGCGCCGCGCGCACGCGGTTCTTCGTGTAGACGCCCGCCGCAGCGACGTCCTCGTCCGCGACGATCACGCCGAGGTCGGGCTTGCCGTTGGACTTGATGCCCGCCGCGATGCCCGCGAAGCGGAAGCCGCGCACCTTGGGCGGCGCGACGCGGTCGATGTCGACGAAGGACTCGCTGGAGAACGCCATAGGGCCGCGGAAGGTAGAGCGAAGCCCGCCGCCTCATCAACTGGCGGCCCGTCCGAGAGCGTCCCGGCTCCTGGGGGTCGCCTCGTTCGTCGAGGTTGCAGGCCCCTGAGGCTCTGCTACCCACCACCGCTTCCGTCGCGACGGAGGCTTTTTTCGTTTGTCGACCGGGGATCTCGAATGACCCAAGCCGTTCCTCCCTCGCAGCGCTCGACCGACACCGATCCCGAGCAGGTGAAGATCGTCGGAGAAGAAGAGCGCACGCTCACCCGCATCCAGAAGCACCTCGTCGCCCGCGCCGAGGAGATGCGGATCAACGCGGCCTCCGAGTACCAGATCGACTACGACGCGGAGCTGATCTCGCTGCGCAACCAGATCCAGGAGGCGCGCCTCGAGGACGTGCCGCCGCTGATCGAGGAGATGGAGCGCCTCACCGAGGTCGCGGCCCGCCGCGGCAAGGTGGTCGAGGGCGCGATCGACTCGGCCTCGCCCTACTTCGGGCGCCTCGTGCTCGAGGAGGACGGTCGCAAGCGCGAGGTCCTCATCGGCAAGGCGACCTACCTCGACGCGCGCACCAACGTCCGCATCGTCGACTGGCGAGACGCGCCCGTCTCGCGGATCTACTACCGCTACGAAGAAGGCGACGAGTACGAGGAGCGCTTCGGCGGTCGCGACGTGCTCGGCGAGGTCGTCACGCGTCGCGCGGTCGCGATCTCGAGTGGCCTGCTCCGCCGCATCGGCTGTCCGCAGGGCATCTTCGTGCGCGGCATGGACGGCGGCTGGCGCCGCGCCGGCGACTCCGCGCGGCTCAAGGGCGGTCAGGGCTCGGCCATGCGCGCCGAGGATCACCACAGCCCCGGCAAGCTCGGCGTCCGCATCGACGACGGCCGCGAGGAGAAGTACCTGCCGGAGATCACGGCGCTGATCGATCCGCGTCAGTTCGAGCTCATCACCAAGCCCGATGGCGGCCTCGTCGTCATCCAGGGCGGCGCCGGCTCGGGCAAGACGACGATCGGCCTGCACCGCCTCGCGTACCTCGCGTTCCAGGACAACAAGCGCTTCCGCCCCGACCGGATGCTCGTGCTCGTCTACAACGACGCGCTCGTCCGCTACATCTCGCGCGTGCTGCCCTCGCTCGGCGCGGGCGGCGTGCCGGTGACGACGTTCGAGCGCTGGGCCGAGAAGCTCCGCGCGAGCCACCTCAAGGGCCTGCCCGACGGCTACCACGACGAGACGCCGACGGCGGTCACCAAGCTCAAGAAGCACCAGACGATGCTCGAGGTGATCGAGGGCTACGTCGCCGAGGTGGCGGGCAAGGTGGAGCAACTCCTCGTCGACGCGACGCGTGGCGTCGACGGCGCGAGCGAGGCCCTGGCGTACTGGCGCGAGCAGTCGCGCGCACCGGTCGCGCTGCGCCTGCACCGCCTCGACAAGTGGGCCTCGCCCGAGGAGGACCCGGACGCGGAGCTGAACGCGCTCGCGCGCGGTGAGAGCAAGAGCGCGCCCGCCAGGCCCAAGTCCATCGCGCTTCGTCACGCGATCGAGCGCACGATCTCCACGGCACGCCGCGAGCTGCTCGACGTCTCGCACGCGTGGGCCGAGATCCTCACGGACTTCGAGCGCCTCTCGAAGGCCTTCGCGAACCACAGCGCCGATCTCGACGCCGAGGATCTCGCGAGCGCGCACCGGTGGTGCGTCGACAAGTGCGGCCTCGTCGTCGCGGAGCTCGATCAGAAGCGCGACGAGGGCGGCCTCAAGGTGAAGAAGTCCGAGCGCCCCGGCGCGAACGACGACGACGACGCGAAGGACAAGGACGAGGATCCGTCGCTGCGCTTCGTCGACGGCGAGGCTGCGCCGGCCAAGAAGCTCGTGGCGCGTCGCAAGTCCGACGACGACGACGGCGAGGACGACGACGACGATCGTTCCGTCGGCATCGACGGCGCCGAAGAGGTCGAGCCGGCCAAGCTCGATCGCGAGGACGACGCGCTCCTTCTCCGCATCACGCAGCGCCTGCGCGGACCGCTCCTCCGCGGCACGGGCAAGCAGGCCGAGACGCTCCGCTACGAGCACATCCTCATCGACGAGGCGCAGGATCTCTCGCCCGTCGAGCTCGCGGTCGTCATGGGCACGACGACCAAGCAGCGCTCGGTCACGATGGCCGGCGACGTCGCGCAGCGCCTCCACATGGACAACGGCTTCAAGAGCTGGGACCAGCTCCTCAAGGCCGTCGATCCCCGGAAGGCGGAAGGCGAGGGCGCGCCGATCGAGGTCTCGCCGCTCAAGGTGCAGTACCGCTCGACGCACCCGATCATCGAGCTCGCGCAGGACGTGCTCGGCCCGCTCGCGGATCCGACGTCGGGTCACGCGATCCGGCCGGGCGCACCGGTCGAGCTCTTCCAGTTCGCCCACTCCGGCGAGGCGGTCGCGTACCTCGGCGAGGCGCTGCGCGAGCTCATGCAGGCCGAGCCGCGCGCGTCGGTGTGTCTCGTGGCGCGCTACCCCGAGCAGGCCGACCTCTACTACAAGGGCCTCGTCACGGCGGAGGTCCCGCACCTGCGCCGCATCGCGGATCAGGACTTCCCGTTCCGCGCGGGCATCGACGTGACCGATGTGCGGCAGGTGAAGGGCCTCGAGTTCGACTACGTCGTCTTGCTCGAGTGCTCGCGCGCCGTGTACCCGGTCACCGACGAGTGCCGTCACCTCCTCCACATCGCGGTCACGCGTGCAGCCCACCAGCTGTGGGTGACCACGACGGGCGAGGCCTCGCTGATCCTCCCGGAGTCGCTCCGCAACCGCGCCTTCTGAGCTTGCCCGAAGGGCCGGTGTCCACCTCGAGGCTCGCCGTGAGAACGGAGACCGCGTTCGACCCGAGCTGGATCGTCCACCGCGACGCGCACTACGTCGTGGTGGACAAGCCCGCTGGCATGCTCTCCATCGAGAGAGACGCTGGCGGCACGATCTCGCTCGTCGCGCGGCTGAGCGAGCACCTCGGGCGCACGCGGCCGCTCGCCGTGCTCTCGCGGCTCGATCAGGAGACCTCGGGCCTCGTCGCGTTCCCGCTCTCGGAGGAGGCGCAGCGCCTCATGGCCAAGGCGACCGAGGCGCACGCGCTCGACAAGCGCTACGTCGCGGCGGTCTCGATCGCGCGGGGTGGGCGCGCGCCCTCGGGCCGAATGGAGGACGAGCTGATCGAGCGCGATGGGCTCGTGAGCGTCGCGAAGGGGCGCGGCGGCAAGCGCGCGGTCGCGCACGCGAAGGTGCTCCACACGCGGGGCCCGAGGGCGCTCGTGGAGGTCACGCTCGAGACGGGGCGCACCCACCAGATCCGCGTCCAGCTCGCGCACCGCGGGGCACCGATCGGAGGCGACGGGCTGTACGGGGGAGAGCTCGCGCCGCGCCTGCTCCTCGCGTCGGTGTCGGTCACGCTGCCGCACCCCGAGCGCGGCTCGCTCACCGTCACCCGCGAGCGGCCTCCGATCTTCGATCGCTGGGTGGACGGGACGCTGACGGACCTCGAGGCCTGGCACGCAGCGCTGCCGGTCGCGATCGAGCGTCGTGCGGGCCTCTTCGCGGCCGCGCGCGCCGCGAGCGACGCGACGACGGCGTTCCGCCTCGTCTCCGAGTCGGGCGATGGTGTGCCGGGGGTGGCGGTCGACGTGTACGGCGAGCACCTCGTCGTGCACCTCCACGACACGCCGCTCTCCGAGGCGGCGATCCTCGATGCGCTCGAGGGCCTGAGACCGCGCGGCGTCTACCTCAAGCGTCGCCCCAAGAAGGCGCAGGATCTCTCGAAGAAGGATCTCGAGGCGCACGCGCCGAGCGCGCCGCTGCGAGGCGAGCCCGCGCCGGAGCCGCTCGTCGTGCGTGAGCTCGGCGTGCCGTACGCGGTGCGCCTCGGTGATGGGATGTCGACCGGCCTCTTCCTCGATCAGCGCGAGAACAGGCGCCGCGTCCGCGAGCGCGCGGCCGGGAGGTCGGTGCTGAACCTCTTCTCGTACACGTGCGCGTTCACCGTCGCCGCCGCGGTGGGTGGCGCGAGCCGCACGCTGTCGGTCGATGCGTCGAGCCGTGCGCTCGAGCGAGGCCGCGAGAACCTCGCGCTCTCGGGGCACGAAGGGCCGTCGCATCGCTTCGTCGCCGACGACGTGTTCGACGTGCTCGCGCGCCTCGGCAAGCGTGGCGAGCGCTTCGATCTCGTCTGCGTCGATCCACCCACGTTCTCGACGACCAAGCGCACGCGCTGGACGAGCGGCAAGGACTGGGCGGGCCTCTTCGCGAAGGTGCTCGCCGTGCTCGCCGAGGGCGGTGCCGTGCTGGCCACGAGCAACGATCGCCGCATGACGCAGGGCGCGTTCCGCGCGTACGCGCGTGCCGGTGCCGAAGAGGCCGCCGTGCCGCTCGCGCGCGTGGTCGATCTGCCCGAGCCGCTCGACTTCCGCGCGCACCATGTCGATCGCCGCGCAGACGCGGCCGGGCCCGGCGAGAGCCCGCTCCTCAAGGGCCTCTGGATCGAGCGCGGTTGATCACGGCGCGCCTTTGTCGGTGAGGCGCATGCACGCGAGCGTTCCGTCGGCGTCGAGGCGCACCTGTGCAGGCGCGACCTGGAAGATCTCGGTGCCGCCGCCTGCGTCGAGGAGGTCGTCGCGGCCGAGCCAGCGGAGGTGTGTGCGGCAGTCGTCGCAGTCGCAGACCACGTGACCGAAGCGCGATCCGTCGCGGCGGTCGAGGGTGCCGCGGAGCGCGCCGCAGCGACACCGGAAGCTCGTCGTGGCCACGAGACGCGCAGGTCGCACGCGCGCGTGGGCCGTGCGGGCCTCGACGCGACGCGCGGAACGCGGGACAACGCGAGGCCTCGACGCGGAGAGGCACGATGAAGCGAGCGCTCGTCACCGGTGGCTGCGGGTTCCTCGGGAGCTGGATCGTGAAGCGTCTGCGCGATGCGGCGTTCGTCGGTCACGACGTCGAGGTCCGCGTCCTGGCCGCGCCGGGCGAGAAGCGCGACAACCTCGAGGGCGTCGCTTGCGAGATCGTCGAGGGCGACGTGCGAGACACCGACGCGTGCGCGCGCGCGGTCGCGGGCTGCGACACCGTGTTCCACGCCGCGGCCATCTACGACTCGTGGGCGCCCGACCCGACGCGCATGTACGACGTGAACCTGCGAGGCACCTTCCACGTGCTCGAGGCCGCGCGCCGCGCGGGCGTCGAGACCATCGTCTACACCGCGAGCATCGTGTCGCTCGGCCGACCGGCGCTCGGAACGATCGGCGACGAGCGCACGGCCTTCGAGAGCTGGGACATCGACTTCCCCTACGCGCGCTCGAAGTACTTCAGCCGCGAGCTCGCGGAGGCCTTCGCGGCCTGGGGGCTCGACGTGCGCGTCGTGTGCCCCGGCATCGTGCTCGGGCCCAACGACATCCGACCCACGCCGAGCGGTGAGCTCATCCGCGCCTCGCTCAAGGTGCCCGGGCCCGCCGTCGCGTTCGCGGGTGGCGCGAGCTACGTCGACGTGCGCGATGCGGCCGACGTGCACGTGCGCGCGGCGCTCCGCGGCCAGCGCGGCGAGCGCTACATCGCCTCCGCCCACAACCTCTCGAACGCAGAGCTCGCGCAGGCCATCGAGCGCGGCACGGGCCGCGGTCGCACGGTCCGCACGCTGCCGGTGACCGCTGCCCGCGCGATCGTGCGCGGCTTCGAGCTCCAGAGCCGCGTGACGAACGAGCCGCCGCTGCTCGCGCGGACCTTCTTCGAGTTCACGCTCAAGCCCGCGTACTTCTCGAACGAGAAGGCCAAGCGCGAGCTCGGTGCGACGTTCCGGCCCATCGACGAGTCCATCCGCGACGCCGTCGCGTGGTTCCGCGCGCACGGGATGATCTGAACCGGCTATCGCTTGGGCGGCTGCGGGTCGCGCGAGCCCGAGTGACGCACGTCCTCGCCCGAGACCATGAACACCACCTGCTCGGCGATGTTCGTCGCGTGGTCGGCGATGCGCTCGAGGTACTTCGCGCAGAACGCGAAGCGGAAGCCGTCCTGCACGCGCGTCGGGTTCTGCTCGACCATCGACATGGAGGCGCGGAGCAGGGCGCCGTAGAGCGCGTCGCAGTGATCGTCGGCGGCGAGCACCGAGCGCGCGAGGACCACGTCCTCGGTCACGAACGAGTCGAGCGCCTGGTGCACCATCTTCGCGGCCGCCTCGGCGAGCTCGTGGAGCTGCGGCTGGAGCGGCAGGATCGGAGGCTGGCCCGCGAGCTCCACGGCGCGCTCGGCGAGGTTCACCGACTCGTCCCCGATGCGCTCGAGGTCCGTCACGACCTTGAGCGCGAGGATGAGGAAGCGGAGATCGCGCCCCACGGGCTGGCGCAGCGCGAGGATGCGGACGGTCGCCTCGTCGATCGCGACCTCCTCGACGTTGATCGCACGATCGGTCTGCTCGACCTTCTTGGCGAGATCCGCGTCGAGCTCGCCGAGCGCACGCGTCGCCATCGTGATGAGCTGCTCGCAGCGACCGCCCATCGCGAGGAGGCGATCCTTGAGCGCCCTGAGCTCCTGCTCGTACGCGCGGCTCGTGTGATCGACCATGATCTCGCGACTATACGCGTGTCTCTGCGCGAGCGAGAGGTTTCGTCAGGGGGCGTCCGGGGTCTCGAACGCGTCCGAGGCCACGGACGGAGCGTCCTCCGCCGGCGCGTCTGCAGCGCCGTCGGGCGCGATGGCCGCGTCCGCGCTGTCATCGTCCGCGCTGGCGTCGGGTGTGGTGGCATCGGGACCCGCATCGCGCGGGCAGTCGGGGTGCGGCGGATCCTCGAGACAGAGATCGAACTTGCGACGCAAGCAGCCCGGACCGATCAGCAGCGCGGTCGCGGCGAGGGCCACGAAGAGGGCACGAACGAAGAGCCGCTGCGCGAGCGGGGCGTCGAGGCGCATCAGAAGGTCCCTCGCACGCCGGCGCTGCCCGGCCCGATCACGACGTCGATGCGAGGCTCCGTCTCGGGCGCCTGCGCATCCGTCACCCACCAGATCACGGCGCCCGCGAGCGCGGCGGCACCGCCGATGATCATCGGGATGCCCGCGGCGAGGTTCTGCTCTTCGCCGCGAAGGCAGATGCTGCGATCGACGCTGTAGCGCTCGCACACCGTGTCGAGCGATGCCCAGATGCCCAGGCCGGTCGCCGCGGCGCCGATCGCCGCGAGGAGGCCGGGCCCGAGGAGGCCGAAGAGCGGCTCGGGACCGCCGCTCGATCCGCCGGTCGTGGCCGAGGACGCGGCGGACGAAGCCACCGACGACGACGACGACGACGCGGAGGAGGCGCCGGCGCTCGCGGAGGACGACGACGAGTTGGTGCCCGCCGCGGACGATCCGGTCGACGATCCTGCGCCCGGGTCGAGCATCGCGGCGGCGCGCTCGGACGCGAGCACCTGGGCGACCATCGTGTCGATCGTGCCGGCGAGATCGCGCTCCGGCGTGACCGTCCCGGTCGCGCTGCTGTGCCGCACGCTGCGATCGCCCGAGAGCGCGTGCAGCGAGAGCGAGAGCTCGCCGACGGTCCCGCCGCTCGACCAGACGCTCACACACGCGACGCGAGGCACCTGCACCTCCGCGGCGAGGCGCGCGGCGTCGTCGGTGCTCTGGAGCGCGAGGCGCGAGGGCGGCACGCGGTGCACGAGCTCGGTCGGGCCGAGCACGGCGAAGCCGTCCGCGACGAAGCGAGCGGCCACGGCGTCGAGCACCGGCCCGCGCTCCGCCTCGCTCGCGTTGCCCCCCAGCGCCACCACGACGAGATCCTGCGCGGAGGCGCGGGCGCTCACCGCGCACGCGAGCGCGACGAGGAAGAGGGCTCGCAGCCAGCGCGACATCGCGCCGGGCATCGCACGATCCACACGGGGCGTAAAGGCACGACGCGGAGGGGGGTGCACGCGAGCGCGTCGAGGTCCCCGGTCGGAGAGCGAGAGTTTTCGCACGCGAGAGCCCGCGCGCGACCTCACAGCGAGGGATGGTGCGGGGTCATGAGTCACTCCGACGCCCTGTTCAATCCCACCGAAGAGCACAGCCTCCTGCGTCAGTCGATCGCGGAGTTCGCCAAGAAGGAGGTGGATCCGCAGGCGGCCAAGCACGACCACGAGGGCACGTTGAACGTGCCGCTCTTCCGCAAGCTCGGGGCGCTCGGCGTGCTCGGCATCACGGTGCCCTCGGAGCACGGGGGCGCGGGCATGGACACCGTCGCGGCCGTGATCGTCCACCACGAGCTCGCGAAGTACGACCCGGGCTTCACGCTCGCCTACCTCGCGCACTCGATGTTGTTCGTGAACAACTTCTACCACTGCGCCAACGCCGAGCAGCGTGACCGCTACCTCGGCAAGACCATCTCGGGCGAGTGGGTCGCTGGCATGGGCATGACCGAGCCGGGCGCTGGCACCGACGTGCTCGGGATGCAGACCACGGCGCGCCTCGAGGGCGATCACTGGATCCTCGACGGCACCAAGACCTACATCACCAACGGCTGCGAGGGTCACTGCTTCCTCGTGTACGCGAAGGTCGACGGCCGCATCACCGCGTTCGTCGTCGATCGGAGCTGCCCCGGCTTCTCGACGTCGCAGCACATCGACAAGCTCGGCATGCGCGGCTCGACGATGTCGGAGCTCATCTTCGATCGCTGCCGCGTGCCCAAGGCCAACCTCCTCGGCGAGATCGGCGGCGGCGTCACGCACATGATGCGCAACCTCGAGATCGAGCGCCTCACGCTCGCGGCGATGAGCGTGGGCATCGCGGAGCGCTGCGTGGAGATCATGATCCGCTACGCGAACGAGCGTCGCACCTTCGGCAAGCCCATCGCGGAGTACGGTCAGATCCAGCGCTACATCGCCGACGGCTACGCGGCGATGGAGGCGGCCAAGGCGCTCACCTACAACGTCGCGCGCGACGTCGGCCCCGACAGCCGCAACCGCATCGGCTCCGACGCGGCCAAGCTCTTCGCGGCGCCCGTCGGCAAGATGTGCGCGGACTACGCGATCCAGGTGATGGGTGGCGCGGGCTACTGCCGCGAGTACCCGCTCGAGCGCCTCTGGCGCGACGCGAAGCTCCTCGAGATCGGCGGCGGCACCCTCGAGGCGCACCAGAAGAACATGACGAAGGATCTCTCGCGATCCATCCGCTGACCTCCGAGCGCCGCGGCCCTACGCGGCGGCGGCGCGCGCGGTGAGCTCGAGCGAGCGCAGGCGCGCGTCGTCGTCCCAGATCTGCGCGGTGACGATGAGCTCGTCGGCCTTCGTGAGCTCGACGAACGCCCGCAGGCCGCGCGCCACGGTGGCCTCGTCACCGACCACGGCGCACGCGAACACGTCGTCGAGCATCGCGCGCTCGGGCGGGGAGAGGACGAGGTCACGGTTCGGCCTGGGCAGCGGGCGCGGTGTCCCCGTGCGGAGCGCGACGAAGGCCTGCGCGAGGCTCGTCGCGAGCAGCTCGGCCTCGTCGTTCGTGTCGGCCGCGATGACGCCGAGCGCAGCCATCACGTACGGCTTCTCGAGCTTCTCGGATGGCTCGAAGCGGTGTCGGTAGATCGCGAGCGCTTCGTCGAGCTGCGCGGGCGCGAAGTGCGACGCGAACGCGAAGGGCAGGCCGAGCGCCGCCGCGAGCTGGGCGCCGAAGAGGCTCGAGCCCAGGATCCACACGGGCACGTCGAGGCCCGCCGCGGGCACGGCGTTCACGCGCTGACCAGGCTCGGGGCGGAAGTACTGCATGAGCTCGATCACGTCGCGCGGGAACTGATCGACGCCGCCCGAGAGGTTGCGACGCAGCGCGTAGGCCGTCGGCTGATCGGTGCCCGGGGCGCGGCCCACGCCGAGATCGATGCGGCCCGGGTGCAGCGTCGCGAGCGTGCCGAACTGCTCGGCGATGATCAGCGGCGCGTGGTTCGGCAGCATGATGCCGCCGGCGCCCACGCGGATCGTGCGTGTCGCGGCCGCCACGTGCGCGATGACGAGCGAGGTCGCAGCGCTCGCGATGCCCGGCATGTTGTGGTGCTCCGCGAGCCAGAAGCGTCGGAAGCCGAGCGCCTCGGCGCGCTGCGCGAGCGCCACGCTGCGCGCGAACGCGCCGCGCGCGTCGCCGCCTTCGACGATGGGGCAGAGATCGAGGATCGAGAGCGGCGGGATCACGCGCCCTGCATGCGGAGCCGAGCGCCGTCGCGCAAGCCCCTCAGAGCACGAGTCGCCTGGGTTCGATTCGCCTGGGTTCGATCCATCCGAGCGCCACGTGCTCTCAGACGAAGCCGAGCAGGCGGCCTCCCTGGTAGACCAGAAGCGAGGCGACGTACGCGAGCGCGTTCATATACACGAGCATGAAGAGCGCCCACTTCCACGAGCCCGACTCGCGCTTGATCGCGGCCAGCGTGCTCATGCACTGCGCGGCCAGGACGAAGAAGACCATGAGCGAGATGCCCGTGAGCGGCGTGAAGAGCACGCTCCCGTCTCTGCGCCGCGCGGCGCGCAGGCGCTCGCGCAGCGTGTCCGACGTCTCGTCCGCATCGCCGCCGACGCCGTAGACGATGCCCAGCGTGCCGACGAGCACCTCGCGCGCGGCGAAGCTCGCCACGAGCCCGACGCCGATCTTCCAGTCGAAGCCGAGCGGCTCGATCGCGGGCTCGATGAGGTGGCCGAAGCGGCCGCCGAGGCTGTGCTCGAGACGCGCCTCGGCGCGCTCGTGATCGAGGCTCGCGAGCGCTTCGTCGCGCGCCGCCTCGTCGGTGATCGCCTCGGCCTCGGCGACGCGCGCGTCGATCTCGGCCTCGCGCGCGCCGTCGCGCGGGAACGAGAGCAGCGCCCAGAGCACGATGGTGATCGCGGCGATGATCGTCCCCGCGTTCGAGAGGAACGACCACGTCCGCTCGCCGACGGTGCGGAGCACGTTCTTCGGCTGCGGCCAGCGGTAGGGCGGGAGCTCGAGCAGGAGCGGCGGCTGCGGCCCCTGGAGGACGGTGCGCTTGATCACCGCCGCCGCGCCGAGCGTGGCCACGACGCTCAGCACGTACATCGAGAAGAGCGCGACGGCCCCGGCCTCGAGGCCGAGCGCGGTGCGTGTGCCGGGCGGGAAGGCGAGGGCGACGACGAGCGCGTACACCGGCAGGCGCGCGCTGCAGGACATGAGCGGCAGCGCGAGCATCGTGACCAGGCGGTCGCGGCGGCTCTCGATCGTGCGCGTGGCCATGATCGCCGGCACGGCGCACGCGAAGCCCGACAGGAGCGGCACGAACGCGCGACCGTGCAGGCCCACGCCGCGCATCACGCGGTCGATCACGAAGGCGACGCGCGCGAGGTAGCCCGAGTCCTCGAGCACGACGATGAACAGCGAGAGCAGCGCGATCTGCGGCACGAACACGATCACGTTGCCCACGCCGGCGACGACGCCGTCGGTGAGGAGCTCCGAGAGCGGGCCCTCCGGGGTGACCGAGCGAACGAGATCCTGCGCCGCGGCGACGGCCGTCTCGATCCAGCCGACGAGCGGCTCGGACCAGGCGAAGAGAGCCTGGAAGAGCAAGGCCATCACGCCGGCGAACACGAGCAGGCCCCACGCCGGATGCGTGAGCACCGCGTCGATCTTCTCGCTCGTGCGCTTGGCCTCCGCCGCGCGCTTCACGGACGCCGCGACCACACGATCGACGATCGCGTAGCGCGCGGTGATCAGCTGCTCGTCGAGCGGGCTCTCGCCCTGCGCCTCGCGGTCGGCCGCGTCGCGCTCCGCGTGGAGCACCGCCGTCCGCAGCGCGCCGGGCACGTTCGTGAGCTCGTCGTCGCCGATCGAGAGCAAGGCCCAGCGCGCGAGCGAGGCGCGCCGTGCGGCGAGGCGGGCCGGCTCGAAGCCCTTGGGCGCGGGCCACACGGCCTCGATGCTCGACTCGATCGCGGCGAGCGCGCTCGAGACCTGCGGAGGGAGCTCGAGGGCCGCGGAGGCCGGCGTCGCGGGCGCGCGGTAGCCCTCCGCCCGCCCACGCTCGAGAAGCGTGCGCAGCGCGTCTCGCAGCGCGTCGAGTCCCTCGCCCGTGCGCGCCGACACCGCGACCACGGGCACGCCGAGCGCGCGGCTCATCGCATCGGTGTCGATCGCCGAGCCGGCCGCGCGCGCCTCGTCGATCATGTTGAGGCACAGCAGCATCGGCAGGCCCGTCTCGAGGATCTGCACAGCGAGGTAGAGGTGCCGCTCGAGCGCGCCGGCGTCGGCCACGAAGAGCGCGGCGTCGGGTCCGATCGCGTCGCGCGGGAGGATCTCGTCGATCGCGACCTGCTCCTCGGCCGAGCGTGCGGTGAGCGAGTAGGTGCCGGGCACGTCCGCGAGCTCGACCGAGATCGGCCCGAGCGCGAGGCTCGCGGTGCGGCGATCGACCGTGATCCCCGGGTAGTTGCCGGTGCGTGCGCGCGCGCCGGTCAGCGCGTTGAAGAGGGTGGTCTTGCCAGCGTTCGGATTGCCGGCGACGACGACGCGGAAGGGCGCGCTCACGCTCGCTCTCCGCGCGAGGCCGATGGCGCGAGGCGGATCGAGTGCGCGTCGTAGTGGCGGATCGACAGGCTCGCGCCGCGCACCTCGAGCTCGATCGGATCGCCCAGCGGTGCGATGCGCACGACGCGAACGCGCGTGCCCCGCAGCATGCCGAGCTCGAGCAGACGCCGCCGCAGCGTGCCTCCGCCGACGATGCGATCGACCGTCGCGGTCTCGCCCACCGCGAGGTCGGCGACCGTTCGGCTCGGGGCCGGCGCGGTGTGCATGGCGAGTTGATAATGGTTCTCACGCGTCCTGGCAACGCGTTTCCTGCGCGACGTGTGGGGCCTCGCACGCCCGTGCCCGTGGGCTCGCACGCCGTGGCTCGCGTGCATGCGCGGGGCAGCGTTGACGCTCACTGCGTCGTGCCCTCACGATCACGCGATGGGACACGCGCTCGCTCGCGCGCTCGCAGGTGGGGGGATGTTCCTCGTCGCGGCGCTCTCTTCACCCCCCACCGCGCACGCGTGCGGTGGTTTCTTTTGTCAGACCGTGCCCGTCGTGCAGAGCGGCGAGCAGATCGTCTACGCCGTGGAGGACGACGGCGCGCTGACGATGAGCGTGCGCATCGCCTACCAAGGCGAGGCGCCCGAGTTCGCGTGGATCCTCCCGGTCCCGGAGACACCGACCCTCTCTCTCGGCGCGACGGCGCTCTTCGATGCGCTCGAGGGCGCGACGCGGCCGAGCTTTCAGAGCGTCGATGGCGGAGTCGAGGGCACGTGTCGCCCTCCGCCGGAGTGTGATTTCCCGCCACCGCCCGATGCCGGCGACGCGGGTGCGTGGACCATCGTGGATGGGAGCGCCTCGCTCGCAGACGCAGCGCCGGCCGGTGCGACGATCTACGCCGAGAGCTCGCTCGGGCCGTTCGAGACCGTCGTGATCGGCGGCGCGAGCGCGACGGAGATCCACGAGTGGCTCGTCGCGCATGGCTACGACCTACCGGCCTCGTCGGTTCCGCTGCTCGACGTCTACGTGATGGCCGGCCAGCGATTCGTCGCGCTGCGCCTCCGCAACGACGCGACGGTGCAGGAGATCCAGCCCATCTCGCTGGGCTTCGGCGCGCTGCCGCCTTGTCTTCCGATCCGGCTCACCGCGATCGCGACCGAGCCCGATCTTCCGATCACTGCGTTCTTCCTCGCGCGCACACGCGCGACTGCTCGCAACTACTCGAGCATCGAGACGCCGTTCCCCGGCACGCTGTGGAGCGGCGCCGTCACGTACGACCAGTGGGTCTCGAACACCGCCGACGATCTCGGCGGCCAGGCCTTCATCACGGACTTCGCCGGGCCGACGCCGCGCCTGGGCGTCGCGCTGCCTCCGATCGACGATCTCGCGATGGCGAGCCGCCCCGAGGAGATCGTGTTCGGGCTGATCTCGCGCGGCTATGCGAACGACAGCCTCCTCGCCGGGCTCATCCTGCGCTTCATCGAGCCGCCGGAAGGGCAGATCCCCGCGAGCTACCTCAACTGCCTCGCGCGGTTCGGGAGCTGTGGTGAGCCCGCGTCGTTCGATCCGGCGGGGCTCGTGGCCGCGGTCGAGACGTCGATCCGAGAGCCACGCGCACGCGCACAGGCCTGGCTCGAGGAGCGGCCGTACCTCAGCCGCCTCTACACCACGATGAGCGCGGAAGAGATGACGGTCGATCCGGAGTTCGTGCTCGACGACGGCCTCGGCGACGCCAGCAACGTTCACGTCGCGCGCCTCGTCACGGAGTGCGATGCCGAGCACCTCCTCGAGGACGCCGCACAGCGTCTCGAGCTGCCGAGCGGCGAGTCGTTCGCGCTGCGCGCCGCGCGCACGAGCTGGAGCGATCGCGAGTACTGCGCGCGCCGCGGCGGCTGGGTCGCGGGCACCGACGCGTCCGTGCCCGGGCTCGACGCCGCGGTGCCCGAGAGCGTGGAAGCGGACGCGGGCACGAGCACGACCGTCGTCGGCGGTGGAGGAGGCTGCAGCTGCAGCGCGCGCGCGCGGACGCCCGCGAGCGGCGTGGGCGCCGGGCTCGTGGCGCTGTTCGCGCTCGGGCTCGCGCGCCGGCGGGGACGCGCCGCGCGTGCGCTCGACGAGCCCCGCGCGCGGGGGCGCACGAGGCGGGCCGGTAGCTCGGCTCGTTGGGCGATTGCGCTCGCGGTGTTCGTCACCGCGCTCCTCGCGCCTCGCACCGCACACGCATGCGGAGGCTTCTTCTGTCAGAGCGTGCCCGTCGCGCAGACGGGCGAGCAGATCGTCTACGCGATCGACGACGACGGCACGCTGACGATGAGCGTGCGCATCAACTACCAGGGCGAGGCGCCCGAGTTCGCGTGGATCCTCCCGGTGCCGGAGACCCCCGAGATCTCGCTCGGCGCCGACGTGCTCTTCGATGCGCTCGAGCGCACGACGCGACCGTGGTTCGGTGTCGTCGACGGCGGCATCGAGGGCGTGTGTCGCACGCCTCCTGCGTGCGCGTACCCGCCGCCTCCGCCCGTGCCGGACGGAGGGCCGTTCGTGTTCTCGGACGCCAGCGTCTCGTTCAGCGGCGACGCGGGCAGTGCGGGACCGATCGTGTTCGCGGAGAGCTCGCTCGGCCCGTTCGAGACCGTGGTGATCGGTGGTGCGAGCGCGACGGTGATCCACGAGTGGCTCGCGACGCACGGCTACGACCTGCCGGCGAGCGCCATCCCCATCCTCGACGACTACGTCGCCGGCGGTCAGCGCTTCGTGGCGCTGCGGCTCCGCAACGACGCGAGCGTGCAGGAGATCCAGCCGATCACGCTGCGGTTCACCCCGCAGGATCCCTGCCTGCCGATCCGGCTCACGGCGATCGCCACCCAGCCAGACCTCCCCATCACCGCGTACTTCCTCGCGCGCACGCGCGCCACGACGCGCAACTACTCGCTGCTCGAGCCGCGCTATGCGCCCGAGCTCTACCTGAACAGGGTCGCGTACGGGACGTGGGCGTCGAACGCGGTGGACGACGCGGGCGGGCACGCGTTCATCCCCGAGTACGCAGGTGCGACGCCGGCGGTCGGCACGTTCGCGCTGCCTCCGGTCGACGACCTCGCGATGGAGACGAGCGCCGCTGCCTTCGTCCAGGCGCTTCTCGTGCGCGGCTACATGGGCGATGCGCAGCTCGCCGCGATCCTCTCGCGCTTTCTGACACCACCGCCTGGTCTCGATCTGCCGTCGTATGTGAACTGTCTCGCGTTCGGCGGGACGTGCGGCGATCCGGAGCGCTTCGATCCCGCAGGGCTCGCGGTGGCCATCGCGCTGGCGATCACCGGGCCGCGCAGCGACGCGGACGCCATGGTCGCGGGGCACCCTTACACGACGCGCCTCTTCACGACGATGAGCGCCGAGGAGATGACGGTCGATCCCGAGTTCGTGCTCGACGACGGGCTCGGAGACGTCTCGAACGTCCACGAAGCGCGCCGCATCACCGAGTGCAACGAGGACACGTTCTTCGAGCGCGCGCGCATTCGGGTCGACTTCCCGGAGGGCGGCTCGATCGAAGAGCGGCGCGGCATCCGCGGCGGCACGGCCGAGGACTACTGTCGGTGGCGCGGCGGATGGCCCGCGGAGCTCGACGCGTCTCCAGGGCTCGACGCGTGGGTGCCTCCGGGCGTCGATGGCGGCGTGCGCCCGCCCAGCCTCGGCGGTGGCGGAGGCTGCAGCGCGGGCGCGCGGCGAGGCGGAGCGGGCGCGCTCGTGTTGCTCGCGGTCATGGCCGGTGTGCTCGTGCGTCGCCGCCGCTGACGCGATCAGCTCGTGCGCTCGAAGCAGTCGTCGACGATCGCGAGCCGGGTGCGCAGGAGGCGGCTCGCCTCGACGAAGCGGCCCGTGACCGCGTCGTGGTAGCCGCTCACCTCGGGCAGCTCGGGGTCGTGCGCACGGTAGAACGCGTTCTGCCGCGCCATCGCGAGCTCGCGCACGTACTTGCCCACCATCGAGGCGAGGGCGACCGGCAAGGAGCTCGCGTCCGCGTCGACCTCGAAGGAGACGTCGCCGAGATCTTCGACGTAGTAGGCAGCGCGCGTGCGGTCCTCTTCGATCGTCGTCGTGCGCGCGGCGTCGAGCAGCGCGAAGCGCGGTGGATAGCGGCGGATGCCACCGACCATGCCGCACACGGCGCGGAGCTCGCGGCCCGTCGCGCCCTTCACGTCGAGCAAGAGGCGCTCGAAGAGCTCGAGGTCGACGTCGAGCTTGCTGCCGCGACGCGCCACGGCCGCGTTGTAGGTGCTCGCGCAGAGGATGGCCGAGCGCACGCGCACCACACGGGTGCGTCCGCGCGCGTCTCCGAGCGAGGCGAGGATCGCGCGGCCCTCGGTCACGTCACCGCCGAACGCGGGCACCGCGTGGCTCGACCAGCACTGTGGCCGGGCGCTCGCGGGGCACGGCGCGCGCAGCGTGTCGAGGTGATCGAGCGAGAGCGCGCCGAGCACCTCGTCTGCATGCTCGGGCACGCGGCCGAGCTCGCTCTCGGCGAGCGCGAGCGCGAGGCCCTCGGCGTGCGCCATCGAGCCGAAGCCCGAGCTCACCTTGCTGTCGGCGATGCCGAGCGAGGCGCCGAGCTTCGTCGCGCTCGCGTCGCGACGGCTGGTCTCGAGCGCGCACGCCGTCGCCACGAGCGGTCCGAGGCGCGGCCCGAGGCCGTTCTCGTCCACGCCCACCCAGAGCGGTGGCTCGGCGCTCTCGGGGCGCGGCCGCGCGAACATCGAGAGCTGCTGCGCACGCGGGGGCTTCTTCGAGGCCTTCTTCTTGGGTCGAGGGGGCGTGGTCATCCGACGTCGTCGCAGCGTGCCGCAACGGAGACGGCGCGCACGCGCGGCATGATGCCAGGCGTGCTCGACCAGAGCCGCAGCGAGAGCTCGAGGAAGCGCCCGGCCGAGACGGGACCGGGAGGCTCGGCGAGCGACGTCGTCGGATCCGCGGTGAACGGGCCGATCCACGGGGCGGTGGTGAGCTCGGCCGCCGTCGCCGCCGAGCGAACGCGGAGCTGCACCTCGGTCTCTGGCGGGATGTCCGCGTCGAGGGTGACCGACGTCCAGATCGCCGAGTCGCAGCCCTCGATCGTCACGCGATGGAGGCCGATCGCGCCGAGGATCCCGTTGAGCCCGAAGCCCGTGAAGTCGGAGTAGGTGTAGGGCTGATTGCCCGTCGGGAACGCTTCGATCGCGCCGGAGGTGCGGTCGAGGCGGTACGCCTGGCTCGTGTCCCGCGCGATGCCCCACACGCGACCGTCGAACGCCACGCCGACACCGACGACGTCCCTCACGCCCGTGAGCGTGTGCTGGGTCGTGAGCGACAGGTCGCCGATGGCGAGCTCGAACAGCGTCCCGCCCGAGGGGGTCGGCCCCGCGATCCAGAGCGCGTCCGCGCTCGCGGCGATGCCGCGCAGGAGGTTCGTCGTGCCGCCGCCGTTCGCCGGCAGGCTCGCGCTCTGTGCCCACATCGACTCGCGGGGGTCGTACGCGACCGCGCCGCGCCACGCGCCATCGTTCGCTGCGAGCACGATGCGTCCCAGACCATCGACGGCGATGCCGTAGGTGCGAAGGCGCGTGCCGGGCAGCGTGACCTGCTCGGTCTCGTACGTCTCGGGATCGATCCCGATGATCGCCGAGTAGCCGGCGGGGCCCGACGTGAGCCACACGCGGCCGTCCGCGCCCGACACGGCGCCGTACGGCGAGATGCCGATCGGGATCGACGCGACCTCGTGCCCATCGACCTGCGAGAGGACCACGGCGCGCTGCTCGTTGAACATGCCGACCCACACGTCGCCCGCTTCGCCATCGGGACCGGCGAGGCCGATGGCGAGCGCGCGCGCCACGGCGTTCGTGCCGCCGATCGGAGCGGTCCAGAGCACGCACTCGTCGTCCTCGAAGAACTCGCCGAGCATCGGGTCGAGCGCGATGACGCCGTCGCCGTCGAGGTCGGCGCTCGTCTCGATCGTGCCGTCCATGTCGCGATCGACGCAGCGATCCGGCTCGCCCGCGATCTTCGAGACCGACGCCTGGCCATCGAACGCGCGGTTGGCGACGTACGCGTCGAGGCGCTGATCGAGCGCCGTGCGCGAAGGCGCGTTGGTGCCGCCGAGCACGAAGAGGCCGCTCGAGGCCGTCGCGGAGGGGTAGCGTCCGACCTCGCGCCCCGTCTCGGGATCGAGGCGCGAGACGGTCCCTTCGCCGGAGTTGGCGATCCACAATGCGGGCTGGACGATGTCCATGCGCGGCGGCTCGAGCGTGAGCGCGCCGTCGCCCGTGACGATCACGCCGCTCGAGGTCGGGCCGACCTGCCACCCGTCGGCGCCCGGCGCGTCGAAGCCGAGGCACTCGGTGCCCTCGTCGAACGTGCCGTCGCAGTCCTGATCGAGCCCGTCGCAGACCTCCACGTCGCGGACGTCGTCGACGATCCCGTTGCAGTCGTCGTCCTCGCCGTTGCAGACCTCGGGGATGAGCTCGCAAGGCCCCGCGTCGCGTCGACGCATCGACTCGGGCGGCGGCGGCGCCGACTCGCACGCGACCATCGCGATCGCGGCGAACGAGCACAGCCAGCGGCGAGCCATGCGTCGAGGATAGCCGAGCCGACCGTGCCGGTCCGTGTCCGAACGTTTCGCGTCCCCGAGGCCGATCCGAGAGCCTCTCTCAGGCGTCGAGGTTCGTCTTGAAGAACGCGGTGATCATGCCCCACGCCTCGCGCGCGGCCTCCGCGTCGTAGCTCGCTCGTTCGTTGCAGAAGAAGCCGTGCTCGGCGTGCCCGACGTTGATCTCGGTGAAGCGCTTGCCCGCCGCCTCGAGCGCGTCGGCGGTCTGTCGGCGGTGCTCCTTCGAGATGTGCGCGTCGCGTCCCGCCCAGAAGAGGAGCAGCGGGCCGCTCTGCTTCGCCGCGAGCTCGAGGTGGCTCGCGATCCCGCCGCCGTAGAACGAGACGGCGCAGCGCAGCGGCAGGAGCGCGTTCGCGACGAACGCGAGCCGCCCGCCCATGCAGAAGCCACACGCGGCCACCCGCGGATCGTTCGTGCTCTCCTCGAGGAGCTTCACGAGGTACTGGTCGACCGCGAGGAGGTCCGCCGCAACGCCCTCGGGTGTGAGCTTCGCGGCGTGCTCCCGACCGCGGAAGTCGGTGTAGGGCGCTTCGAAGCGCGGCGCTCCCGCGGCGGTGGTGCTGCGGTGGAAGATGTCCGGTGCGGCGGCCGTGTAGCCGAGGCGCGCGAAGCGATCGCAGACCTCGCGGATGTGCGCGTTCACGCCCCAGATCTCCTGGAGCACGATCACGCCGGCGTGGTGATCGCCTGCGTCCGCGGGACGAGCAACGAAGATCTCGAGCT
Source organism: Sandaracinaceae bacterium (assembly GCA_044376125.1). Taxonomy (GTDB): domain Bacteria; phylum Myxococcota_A; class Polyangia; order Polyangiales; family Sandaracinaceae; genus JAFLCL01. Next base: position 56,258 of record JBILLJ010000017.1, on the reverse strand, counting down.
CGGCACCGTCACCCACTCGTGCATGATGGCCGTCATGCGGGCGCCTCACTCGCCGTAGGGGACCCAGATGTTCTTCACCTGGGTGGCCTCGCGGAGGAACTCGCGCCCCTCGCCCTCGCGGCCGTCGAACCAGTTCCGCTCGCGACCGTGCGTCGCGAACGTGCGCTTCATGTTGCCCGCCGAGAGCTTCTCGACCTGCGCCGTGAGCGCCTCGGGGCCGTGGTACCAGATGCTGTCGATGCCATCGTGGCCCGCGAGCACCGGCGTGAGCTCCGCGCGCGTGCCGGTGACGATGTTCACGACACCACCGGGCAGATCGCTCGTGTCGAGCACCTGGTAGAGGTCGGTCGCGGCGAGCGGCCACTTCTCGCTCGGCACCACGACGACCGTGTTGCCCATCGCGATCGCGGGCGCGACGAGCGACACGAGCTGGAGGAGCGGCGCGGCGTCGCCGGTGACGATGCCGATCGTGCCGATCGGCTCGTTCATCGCGACGGTCACGTTGCGGTGCGGCGTCGCGTGCACGAGGCCGTCGTACTTGTCTGCCCACGCCGCGTACGTGAACAGGCGCTCGATCGCGAGCTCCACCTCGAGCTGGCTGCGCGAGCGGTGGCCCGTCATCTTCGCGAGGCGCGCGGCGAGCTCGGCCTGCCGCGCGGAGAGGTTCTCCGCGAGGTAGTAGAGGACCTGCGCGCGCAGATGCGCGGTCTGCCGCGCCCAGCCGCTCGCCGCGTGTGCGGCCTCGACCGCGTTGCGGATGTCCTTGCGGTTGCCGAGGCCGACCTGACCGAGCAGCGTGCCGTCGGCGCCGTGCACGGGCTGCGAGTAGCCGCCGTCGGGACGCGCCTGCTTGCCACCGATGTAGAGCTTGGCCGTGCGATCGATCGCCGGAAGTCCCAGGCCCGTTCCTCCGAACCCGGAGGCATGCTCTTCGGCTGCGATGCCGGGGGAGCTCGCGACGATGGGCTCCTCGATCGTGCCGTGTGCCTCGGCCATCCAGCGCGGGCGCACGTACTCGAAGAGCCCTTCCTTGCCGCCCTCGCGCCCGTAGCCGCTCTCGCGGTAGCCGCCGAAGCCCGCCGCTGCGTCGAACACGTTCGTGCAGTTCACCCACACGGTGCCGGCCTTGATCTTCGGCGCGATGTCGAGCGCGAGGTTCAGGCTCTCGGTCCACACGCTCGAGGCGAGGCCGAAGGCCGTGTTGTTCGCGAGCGCGACCGACTCCTCGGGCGTGCGGAACGTCATGAAGACGACGACGGGACCGAAGATCTCCACCTGCGCGACGGTGCTCGCAGGCTGCACCTCGCTGAGGATCGTCGGCGGGTAGAACCAGCCGGAGGTCGGGCACGACCACGAGGGCTGCCAGCGCTTGGCGCCTTCCTTCTCGCCCTGCGTCACGAGGCCCGCGATGCGGTTCATCTGCACGTCGTCGACGATCGAGCCGACGTCGATCGCCTTGTCGAGCGGGTCGCCGATGCGGAGCGTCTCCATGCGCGCGCGGAGCTTGCCGAGCAGGCGCTCGGCGATGCTCTCCTGCGCGAGGATGCGCGAGCCCGCGCAGCAGACCTGGCCCTGGTTGAACCAGATCGCGTCGACCACGCCCTCGACCACGCTGTCGAGATCCGCGTCCTCGAACACGATGAACGGCGACTTGCCGCCGAGCTCGAGCGAGAGCTTCTTGCCGCTGCCGGCCGTGGCCTCGCGGATGATCCGTCCGACCTCGGTGGAGCCCGTGAACGCGACCTTCGCGATGCCCGCGTGCTTGGTGATCGCCGCGCCCGTGCGGCCGTCGCCGGTGACGAGGTTCACGACGCCCGGAGGCAGGCCCACCTCCTGGCAGATCTCACCGAAGAAGAGCGCCGTGAGCGGCGTGAGCTCGGCGGGCTTGAGCACCAGCGTGTTTCCCATCGCGAGCGCCGGCGCGATCTTCCACGCGAGCATCAGCATCGGGAAGTTCCACGGGATGATCTGCCCCACGACGCCGAGCGGCACGTGGTCGGGCATCTCCTTCTCCATCAGCTGGGCCCAGCCCGCGTGGTGGTAGAAGTGGCGCGCCGCCAGCGGCATGTCGATGTCGCGCGACTCGCGGATGGGCTTGCCGTTGTCGAGCGACTCGAGCACCGCGAAGAGGCGTGAGTGCTTCTGGATCGCGCGCGCGATCGCGTAGAGGAAGCGCGCGCGGCCGTGCGCACCGAGCGACTGCCAACCCGGCAGCGCGCGCGTCGCGGCCTTCACGGCGGCGTCCACGTCGGCCTCGGTGCCCTGCGTGATGTCGGCGAGCTTCTGCTTGCGACCGGGGTTGATCGTCGGGAAGTGCTCGGTGCCCGGCACCCACTTGCCGTCGATCAGCTGGCCGAAGCGGCGCTGGTGCTTGTCGAGCCACTCGTTGGCGGCAGCGTCGCTCTCGGGGGCGGGGCCGTACTCCATGGTGTCGAAGATCCGGTTGATGAGGTCGTGCTTGACCGTGCTCTTGGATGAACCGTCCATGTTCGTCTCTCTCGACTTCACGCCATGGGGTGACGGTGGAAGGCCGCGTATCGGCCCGTCACGTGGAACTCGAGCTGACGCTCGATGTCGGCGACGAGGGCGCTCGCGCCGAAGCGGAAGAGGTCGGGCTCGAGCCACTCGCGGCCGAGCTCGTCCTTCATCAAGTACATGTACTCGAGGGCCTGCTTGGCCGTGCGGATGCCGCCCGCGGGCTTGTAGCCGACCTTGTAGCCGGTGCGCGCCGCGTACTCGCGGATCGCGCGCACCATCACGAGCGTGAAGGGCAGCGTGGCGTTCACGCTCTCCTTGCCGGTGGAGGTCTTGATGAAGTCCGAGCCGGCCATCATGCAGACCCAGCTGGCCTTGGCGACGTTGCGGAGCGTGCCGAGCTCGCCCGTCGCGAGGATCGCCTTCATGTGCGCGTTGCCGCAGGCCTCGCGCATCGCGCGCACCTCGTCGTAGAGCGACTGCCAGTCGTTCGTCAGCACGTGCGCGCGGTGGATGACGATGTCGATCTCCTTGGCGCCGTCGGCCACCGAGCGACGGATCTCCTCGAGGCGCGTGTCGAGCGGCACGAGGCCCGCGGGGAAGCCCGTGGAGACCGCGGCGACGGGGATGTTCGTGCCCTCGAGCTCGTGCACCGCGGTCTTCACGAGGTCGTGATAGACGCACACGGCGCCGGTCGTGATGTTCCGGTGCTGCACGCCGAGCGCCTCGAGGAGGTCCTCGCGGATCGGCCGGCGGGCCTTGGCGCAGAGCCGCTTCACGTTGCCGGGCGTGTCGTCGCCCGCGAGCGTCGTGAGGTCGATGAGCGTCATCGCCTTGAGGAGCCAGGCGAGCTGCCACTCCTTCTTCACGGTGCGGCGCGTGCCGATGGTCGCGGCGCGGCGCTCGACGGCGCTCTTGTTGATGTGGATGTCCTCGACCCAGCCGAGGTTCAGGGCAGTTCCAGGGTTGCGCTCGTGCGACATGAGGGCGCGAATCCTCGCACGGACGAGCACATCGGCCCAAGGGGATCCCGCGCCGTCAGGGCCCGAGCCCGTCGAGCATCATCGGCGCCATCATCACGGGCGGAGGCTCGGCGAGCGCCGCCTCGGCGAGGCCGATGCACGTCGCCTGCGCCGCGAGCCCGAGGAGGCCGGCGAGCAGGACGCCGACCTCGGGCGGAAGCTCGGCCGCGAGGCCCACGATGCCCGCGAGCAGCATCAACACCGGCGGGGCCCACATGAGGAAGTTGGCCTCGACGCCGACGCGTGGATCGTGCGTGAGCTCGGCGTGTCGGAGCGCCGCGTAGGTCGAGGCGCCCGCAGCCAGGGTGAGCCCGCCGATCACGGCGCCGAGGCCGCCTTCGCCGCTCGTGGCGAGATCGAGCGCCCCGCCGATCATCGCGCCCTCGAGCAGGCCGTGCACGCCCGTCGTCAGCACGAGCGAGCCATCGGCGTCCCAGCCTGCGGCGCCGCCCGCGCCCGCGATGGACGGCGGCACCGCGAGCACGATGGCGCTCCCGAGGAGGACGACCAAGAACATCGTGCCGACGTCGCGCGCGAGCTCGGGCACGAAGAGCACGCAGAACGGCAGGAGCACGGTGCACGCGAGGGCTTCGCCGAAGTCGGCGCCGTTGCTCGCCGCGATCGCGAGCGCGACCGGCGCGCCGGCCAGCAGCACGCCCTCGAGCGACCCGAGGTAGAGCGCCGCGCCGTTCGAGGCCTGCAGCGGCTCCTCTTGCGCGGAGGCGAGCGTGGGCGCGCTGGCCCACAGCGCGGCGATCAGAGCGACGACGAGACTCCAGCGACTCGGCATCCGCTCATCCTACCGTGCCTCCCCCGCGTTCGAGGCGGAGCAACGTCACGCGACCGTCCTCGAGCCTCAGCCGCAGCGAGCCGTCGCGCGAGGTCGGCTGCGCAGCCAGGAACGCACCGATCGGCGCGACGACCTCCTCTTCGATCACGCGATGAAGGGCGCGCGCGCCCTTGCCGGGCTGGTATCCGCGCGAAGCGAGGTGTTCGTGCACCGCTGGATCGAGCTCGAGCGAGATGCCTCGGAGCGCGAGACCCGTGCGCGCGCGGACGCCGTCGAGCCCGAGCACGACGATGCGTCGCACGTCGTCGCGTGTGAGCTCGCCGAACGGCACCACGTGATCGATGCGCGCGACGAGCTCGGGCCGGAAGTGCTCGCGCACACGTCGCGCGTAGCCCGGCGTCTGGTCGGCCTCGAAGCCGACCCTCGCGCCGTCCCCCGCGCCGAGGTTGGACGTCATCACGACGACCGCGCCGCGGAAGTCCACGTCGCGGCCGCTCGCATCCGTGAGGCGGCCCTCGCCGAGGATGCCGAGCAAGAGATCGAAGACCTCCGGGTGCGCCTTCTCGATCTCGTCGAAGAGCACGAGCGTGAAGGGCTGCTCGCGCACGCGCGTGGCGAGGCTCCCCGTGCCGACCCCCGCGTCCAGGAGGCGCGCGCTCGATCCAGGCAGCTGGTACTCGCTCATGTCGAGCCGCACCATGCGCGCCTCGCTGCCGAGCATGACGCGCGAGATCTGCTTGGCGAGCTCGGTCTTGCCGACGCCGGTCGGACCGACGAAGAGCAGCACGCCGAGCGGGCGTCCCGGATCCGCGAGGCCGGACTTGAAGCGCGTGAGCACCGTCGCGGCGACGTCGCACGCGTGGCGCTGGCCGATGACGCGCGCGGCGAGCGCTCGAGCGAAGTCCTCGCGGCTCCGCACCAGGTCGTCCGACACCAGATCGATGGGCAGGCCCGTGTGGAGCGCGACCTCGGCGCTCACGTCGGTCGGAAGGAGCGTGCGCGGGCGGGCCTGATCGGGGTCGGGCACGAGGGCCTCGAGGAAGCGGAAGCCCTTGCCTGGAAAGGCTCCCGTTCGGACGAGCATCGCGAGGTGGGTGGCGAGGCGTCGGTAGCCGTCGGGGTGGATGACGACCTCGGGGGCGCGTCGCTCCTGGAAGGCGCGCAAGAGCGCGGGCACCTCGCCGAGCGAGGGCTCGCTCGTGCGAATCACGTGGAGCTGGGCGCAGAGATCGGGATGCGAGCGTTGCGCGCGCTCCCACTCGCGCTCGTCGCACTCGGCCAGCAGGCGCAGCGCGCCCTGCCGCACCCCGGGCGTGAGGAAATCCGCGATGGCGCTGCCGCCGGGCTGCGCGCGCGTGATCCCCGTGAGCCGATCGACGTAGAGCCAGTCGAGCTCTCCGACGAGCTCGTTCAGGATCGCGAGCACGCGCGCCTCCCACTGCCCCAGGTAGGCCATGCCGCTCACGATGCGCTCGGCGGAGGTCGCCCACAGCCGCGGGCGGGCCGCCGAGCTCTTGTCGGCCGAGGTCTGCGCGAGGTGCCGCGCGAGCTTGCGCACCCACGCGGTCTTTCCGGTGCCCGAGGGGCCCACGAGCACGAGGCTGCGCGCGGGCCGCGCGCCGACGAGCGCGACGTGCTCGCGATCGAGCTCGCCGATCGTCGCAGGGAGCTTGCGGCGCTTGGCGCGCGTCACCCACTCCTCGGCCACCTTGCCGAGCTCGCGGTAGGCCTGGGCGTCGAGCTCCTCGATCGTCGCAGCGACCTGCGGACGCGAGGTCCACGACGGGCTGCGCACGAGGATCGACTCGCTCTTGCCGCGTCGGTACGCGTGCAGGCCGTGGCTGTGCTGCCCGAGGAGCTCGCTGCCGATGAGCTGCCGCACGAGCGGCCCCGCCGCGCGCGGTGTCTCGCAGACGAACCACCACCCGAAGCGCGGCATCATCACGCGGTAGCCGCCGCGCGGCATCTCGAAGAGCGCGTAGCCGAGGCGCATCGGGAGCGTGCGGTCTCCGATCACCGGCGTCTTGTCGACGGTGCGCAGCGGGTGCACGTCGATCTCGACGTCGTGGAGCGTCACGTCGCCTTCGAAGAGGTAGTCCTCGAGCTGCTCGTGCCCCTCGAGGACGCGAGCGCGGAGCGTGTCCTCGAGGAAGCGGCACGCCTCCTCGAGATCGGGCGCGAACGCGCTCGGTGGCTTGGGCGCGAAGAGCCGATCGCGGAGCCTCATGAGGTGCGCGGTCACGTGACCCTCGTCGTGCCGCACGGCGTACACACGCAGCGAGGGCTTGCTCATGCGCCCTCCTCGCCGCTCGGTGGCGCGTGCAGGCTCGCGGGATCGATCTCCTCGGGCAACCGGAGGCTCCATCGCTCACGAGCGAGCTCGAGGGCCGCGCCGAGATCGCGCACGCGCCCCACGAAGACCTCCCCGAGGACGTGATCCTCGAGCGTGGCCTCGAAGCGCTCGCTGCCGGCGCGCACCAGGCGCACCGTGCGCACGAGTGGAAGGAGCGGGTCGGGGTTGGTGGGCCGCTCGCCTCGCTCGAGCGCTGCGCGGAACGCCTCGCGGGCGCGGGCGCGCTCGTCGAAGCCGTGCACGAGCCTCTCCGTCAGCGTGTCGAGCACGTGCACCGAGACCAGCTCGGGCGGTCCCTCGTCCGTCGCGAGCAGGTGCGTGCCGTGGTCGGCCTCGAGCGCGCTCCGCACGCCGAGCCCCGCGAAGCGCAGGAGGATCTCGTCGGCGGGCAGTCGCAGCGCGAGGCCCTCCGCGTCGAGCTCCCGCACGCTCGTGCCCTGCCGCACTGCCGCGGTCACGAGCGTCGCGCGCGGCGGAGCGAGCGCGTGCGCGAGCGCCTCCATCCGGTCGCTCGTCCGCACGCCGAGCCGCGAGACGCGCACGTCGACCACGTGCGCCTCGGGGTCCTCGAGGTGCGGCAGCGCGCGGCGGAAGGCGAGGGCCTCGGCGACGTGCGCGCGGAGCGAGCGCGGCGAGCGCTCGGGCCCCCTGTCCCGCGTGCGAGGGCCGACGTGCAGCTGCGGGCGCGTCTCGCGTCGGGACCAGGTGCGCCCGCGTTGCACGGTGTGCGAACGGTCGAGCTCGTCTTCGTAGCGGTCGCGCTCTCGCTCGGTCTCGTCCACCGTCAGCGCGGCGTGTCGCTCGCGAAAGCGCTCGAGATCGGTCAGCGCAGTCTCGAGCGCGAAGCCCGCACGCGCGTCCCGGCGGCTCGTGCGCGCCTGGGCCTCGCGCAGGCGCTCGGCCACGTCCCCGTCCTCGTCGACGAGCGGGCCCGCGAGCACCTCGGCCAGGCGCGTGAGCGCGCTCATGCCCAGCTCCGCGGGCATCTCGAGGGTGCGGACCTCGCGGAGCTGTGCCTCGCGCAGGGCCTCCGTGTGCACCGCGAGGGTGCGGGGCTCGCTGCGTGTCACGTAGAGCGTGAGTCGCCGCTGCTCGGCGCGTCCGCCGCGCGCGATCTCGTCTGCGAGGAGGCCCGCGATCTCGGCCTCGAGCCAGCGCTTCACGGAGCGCGCGCCGCCCGCGGGATCGAACGCACGCGCGAGCGCGAGCTCGACGACGCTCTCGGTCACGTCGACGGCGATGCGGCGCTCCGTCAGGCCTCGTCGCGTGAGGAGCCGAGCGAGCTCTCGCCTCACGATCGCGCGGGCCATCGCGTCGTCGAGCGGCCGGAACGGCACGATGCGATCGATCCGGTGGAAGAGCTCGGGCGGGAAGAAGTCGCGCACCGCGCGAGAGATCTCGAGGAGCGCGCTCTCGGTCTCGCCGCCGGTCGCGAAGCCCGCACGAGGACGCGGTCGCGCGCCGAGGTTCGAGGTCATCACGATCACGGTGCTCGAGAAGTCGGCCGTCGCGCCCATGGGATCGGTGAGGCGGCCTTCGTCGAAGAGCTGGAGGAGCAGGTACAGCACGCCGCGGTGGGCCTTCTCGATCTCGTCGAGCAAGACCACCGAGAACGGCTGCTCGCGCACCCGCGCGACCAGACTCGCTTCGCCGGGCGCGCCCGTGCCGAGGAGCCTCGACGCTCCGTCGGGGCCGTTCAGCTCCGCCATGTCGAAGCGGCAGAGGCGCGCGGCGCTGCCGAAGACGTTCTCCGTGACCCACTTCGCGGTCTCCGTCTTGCCCGTGCCGGTGGGACCCGTGAAGAGGTAGACGGCGCGAGGCCGCTTCGGATCGGTGAGGCGCGTCTTGAGACGCACGACGAGATCGACGACCGCACGGCTCGCGTCCGGCTGGCCGACGACCTCGCGCTCGAAGCGCGCCGCCAGCGCCGTGTCCGAGAGCGCCGTGCCGTCGAGCAGCGAGACGGGCATGCCGGTGCGCTCCTCGAGCACCTCGAGCACCAGCGTGGCCGCCTCCGGCAGGTCGTCGCCGGTGCTCTCGCGTGGCCCCCCTCTCGCGCTGCGCGCTTCGCGCTGTGCGATCGCGCGCGTCGCGAGGCGATCGAGGATCGTCATCGACTTGCCGGGGTTGGCGACGCCGGCGAAGAGCGAGCGCGTCTGGAGCGCGATCGCGGGGATCGAGAGCGGATCGATCTCGACGTAGACGCGGCGCCCGTCGGGCGTCGCATGGCCGCCCGACTGCCGCTCGATCTCCCTGGCGCGGTGCAGGAGCATCGCGTGCGTCTCGGTCGTGTCCGCGGCCTCGATCGGCAGACGCGGCAAGAGCTCCGCGAGGCGCGGCGCCTCGTCGGCGAGACGCTCGAGGCCTTCGTGCGTGGTCTCGCCCCAGAGCACGAGCTCGCCGCGCGACACGGGGCCCTCGAGCACGTCGGCGATCGCACGATCGCTCTCGCGAGATCGCCCGACGACGCCGAGGAGCGCCAGGTCGGTCACACAGAGCACGGCGCGGTGTGCGCGCGCCTCGTCGATGATCCGCAGCACGCGCTTCTCCCACTCGCCCAGGCGCGACATCCCCGCGATCACGCGGCGCGCCGAGATCTCCCAGACGTGAGAGACGAGATCGAGGTTGCCGTGCACCTCGAAGCCATCGTGCGCGAGCAGGGCCTGCGCCGTGCGGCGGAGCACGGTCGAGCGCCCCGAGCCCGGCGGGCCCACGACCACGAAGGAGCGCGCCGAGGGCGGCGGCGCGAGCGCACGGCGGACCGTCCGCGGATCGACCGTCGGGCCCAGCGCCAGTGCGTGCGCCGCGCGATCGAGCGCCGGCCGCGCGATGCTGCTCGCCAGGTCCGGAGCGCGTGCGATCGCGCGCGTCAGATCCGTGGCCAGCTTGGACAGCTCGACGAGCGGCACGCGGCCCTCGGTCGTGGGGCTCGCGCCACGATCGTTCTGCGCGGCCCACCACTGGCCCAACGTCATCGCCTGCTCGTCGAACGCGACCTGGCGAAGCTTCTCCTTGCCGAGCTTGGCCAGCGCCTCGATCTCCTCGGTCGGCACGTCGGCCCACGCCCGAGAGAGCACGGTTCGGAGCCAGTCTGCGAGCACGAGGCCGGGGGTGGAGGGCTGGACGAAGCGCTCGTTCGGCCGGAGCGGGTGCGCGTAGACGTGGATCGTCTGGTCGTGGTGCGCGCGGCGCGCCTCGAGCACGAGCGGAAAGACGCGCGCGATCTGCCGCCGCCCGAGCTCGCCGCGCAGCGAGAGCTCCACGCGGATCTCCTGCAGGAACACGTTGTGGGGCCGCGGCAGCCGGGCGCGCTCCGCGGGTGGCAGCTGCCGCACCGCGCTGCGGGCGCTCTCGAGGAAGAGCTTCTCGGCCTTGGCGTGGCTCGAGGCGCGCGCGCTGATGGGCTCGCGAAAGAGCGAGCTCACGCTCGTCCAGTGCACCACGCCGTCGTGGTGTCGCTCGAAGACCGGGACGCGGATCTCCATCAGAGCCCCTCCGAGCGTGCCTGTGCGGCGAGCGCGAGCCGCGGCAGACAGCTCGGCCAGTGTCGTCCGGAGAACGCGTAGACCTCGTCGTCGCCCGGGATCCACGCGCGCCCCGCGTCGAGATCGATCTCGAGGCTCGCCGTGGTCGGCACGGCGCTGATCTCGGGCAGCTTCGCCGCGGGGGAGTAGGGGCCCTGCTCGACCTCTGCGAGCAGCACGCCGAAGCGCTGGTGATCGTGGGTGATCCGCACGAGCCCCTCGAAGTGGCAGAGCGAGAGGTACGCGTCGCGTCCCGAGAGCTCGAGGTACACGTGGTGGAAGCGCGAGGTGCCGCGGAGGATCGTGCGCGTCGCGGCGGCGTCGCGCGGTGGCCCCCAGGCGCGCTCGGCGGGCCAGTCGGCGGCGGCAGGCCCGACGCCCGCGGGGAAGTGGGGGCGGGCGCCGAGGAGCAAGCCTTCGCCGCCTCGCTCGATCGCGTCCATCAGCGGTCCGACGAAGAGGTCGAGCCCGCTGCGCTTCTCGGCGACCGCCGTCAGCACGAGCTCGTGCTCGTCCGACGAGATCCACGACGCGACCACGTCGTAGAGCGCCAGCTCGAGCGCGCGGGCGATGCGCTCGGCCTCCTCGCGCAGGGGCTCGAGCTCCTCCTCGGCCACGTACGCGGCGAGCGCGAGATCCTCGGCCTCCTCGAGCTCGCGACGGAGCCTCTCGACCTTCTCGATGCGCGGGGCGATCCAGCCGAGGCGCTGCTCGAGGCCGGCCACCTCCTGTGGCGTGGCCTTGCGCAGCGACGCGCGCGCGAGCTCCGACACGAGTCGCGCGCGCTCGGTGCGCGTCGCCTCCACGCTCGAGAGAAAGCACCAGCGCGTGAGGCGCCGCCGGAGGGCGGTCACGCGGTCGAGCGGAGACCGCACGTGAGCGCGTGGCCGCGCACGCTTGCCCACCAGCTCCAGCGCGAGGCCTCGCTGCACGACCCGCGTGCCCGTGGTCCTTTCGTCGGGCGCTGCGACGCGCGCTGCGAGGACGGCACGCTCCGCTTCGGGTCCCAGGCGAGCGAGGAGCCGCGCGGCACCGACCACGATCGTGTCTTCCATCTCGCGGCGCAGCGCGCGCGCTCCACCGTCTCGGGTCATCGCGCCGTGCGCCACCGAGGCGAGCGCGTCGTCGTCGATCTCGAGCGTGTGCCTCGGGTCGGCGAGGCCCGGTCGGCGCGGCAAGGCGTTCGCGAAGAGGCGCGTCACGGCGCGCACCTCGGCGTCCGCGAGCGGGCGGAACGGCACGATGCGGTCGATGCGGTTGAGCAGCTCGGGGCGGAAGTGCTCTCGAACGGCGCGCAGATAGATCTCGCCGCGCGCGCGCGTCTCGGGGTCGAAGCCCAGGCCTGGGCGGTCGTCCCGCGCGCCGAGGTTCGACGTCATCACGACGATCGTGTTGTGGAAGAACGCGGTCTTGCCCCGCGCGTCGGTGAGGCGCCCCTCGCCCAGGAGCTGGAGGAGCAGATCGAACACGGCAGGGTGGGCCTTCTCGATCTCGTCGAGCAGGAGCACGGAGAACGGACGCTCGCGCGCGCGGCGCGTGAGCAGGCCGTCGTCGCGATCGGTCCCGCGGATCAGCCGATCGCCCGACCACGGATCCATGTACTCGCTCATGTCGAAGCGAGCGAGCGCGTCCGCCGCGCCGAAGAGGAACGTCGCGAGCGCGCGCGCGAGCTCCGTCTTGCCCGTGCCCGTCGGTCCCGCGAAGAGGAAGGTGGCGATCGGCTTGCCCGGCGCCGCGAGGCCGGCCTTCACCACGCCCAGGGTCGCGGCCACCGCGTCGACCGCCTCGTCCTGTCCGATCACGCGCTTGCGGAGCGCGCTGGCGATCTCGCCTGGCGGCAGCGCCACGTCCTCGCGCAGGAGCGCGGTCGGCAGGCCCAGCCGCTCCGCGATCGCACGCACGATCTCGCCGCGCGAGATCGGAGGCACGGTGCCGTCCTCGCGGCGCGGCAGCTCGAGCGCGTCACGCAGCGCGGTCGCCGTTCGAAGCGCTTCGCCAGGCAGCGCACGGTACGGCTGATAGCGCTCGACGAGCGCGACGAGCGCGCGGATCGCGTCGGGCTCGAGGCGACGCTTCGGCGTGGCCGTCGGCGCCTCGGGCGGCAGCGCGGCGCTCACGCCGAGGGTCTCCTCGAGCACGAGGGCGGTCTCGCTCGCGTCGAGGGGCCCCACGCGGAGCGGCACGAGCGTGCTCGAGAGCCCGCGGTGCCGTGACTCGAACCGGTCGAGCTCGGTGTCGCGGATCTCCCCGACGAAGCGCACGCGCCGCGCCTCGAGGAAGGGCGCGATCGCGCCCGCGAGATCGATGGGGCTGCCGGGACGCTCGAGCGCGAGGCTCCCGAGATCCTCGACGTAGACGATCGCGTCGAGCAACTCGGCCGCGCGGAAGGTCTCTTCCACCTGGGTCTGCCACTCGCCGAACGCGCCATCGCCCGCGAGGAAGCGCGCGACGGGCACCGCGTACGCAGGCCGCTGGGCCTTGCCGAGCACGTGCTCGATGAGCGAGCTCTTGCCCGCGAGCTCCGGGCCCCTCACGAGGACCGCGAGCCGCTCCTCGGACGAGACGAAGGTCTCGAGCTTCTCGACGAGCGCGTCCCGCCGCGCCGGCTTGCGTCGCCGTTCGATGCGCCGGCCCATGCGCTCGAGGAAGCGTCGCTTCTCCTCGACGCGGAGCTTCTCGCTCGAGGCCCGTTGCCCGGCGGCGCGGGTCTCGGCGTCGAGGCGCTCGGGCCGCTCGACCTGCAGGAGCAAGCGCTCGATGCGTGTCCCCGTGCACGGCAGCGCGGCGATCACGTCGAGCGGATCGCGCGCGCTCGCCACGAGCACGCGCTCGACCTCGGCCGCGATCGCCGCATCGAGCTGGGCCTCGTCCGAGACCTCGTCGGGCACGCGCAACACGTGATCGATCACGGGCACCGCGATCCACACGTCGCGCGTGCCCCACCACGAAGGCAGCGGCGCGGCGGCCGCAGCGGGCAGCGTCGCGCGCACCGCGCGGGAAGGGCCGACCGCCCGCGCCAGGTCGCCGGCGTGCGGTCCGAGCACCACGGTCGCGATCTCGAACTGGAGGGGCTCGACGTCGTGCTCGGAGACGGCGCACGTCACGGACACCACGCGCACCGCGTGATCGGTCTCTCTGGCGCACGCGATGATCCGCGCGACCTCGGACGGAGGCGCCTCGCCCAGGCGCTTCTCGCAGAAGGCGCGCAGTGACTCGAGGGCGTCCTCCTCCTCGTCGTGCGTCATCCAGCTGCGCTCGAAGAGAGGCGCCGCGCGCACGCGCCCGTCGCCCATCGCCTCGACCACCACGGCCACGTGAAGCTCCACCGTTCCGCTCACGTGCCCGAGGGTAGGGCGTTTTCGGTCCGCAGGGGGCGCCGTGATAGAGGATCCGAGCGATGCCGGAGCCCGACGCGTCCACACTGATCTCGGCGTTCTTCACGCTGGCCGAGATCGTGTCGATCGCGTTCATCCCGCTCGTGCTCCTGCGCCGGAAGGAGCCGAGCTCCACCTTCGCGTGGATCTTCGTGCTCCTCGCGTTCCCCGCGCTCGGCATCGTCCTCTTCTGGTACCTCGGCCGCGACCGCGTGCGCCGCCCCGTGCGCACGCGCCTCGAGGTCGGCTCCGTGATGCGCCAGCGCCTCGAGGACCGCATCACCGGCTCGGTCACGATGCCCGCCGCCGCACGCGATTCACTCCTCGAGGCACAGCCCGAAGAGCTGCGCGGCGTCATGCGCCTCGCGACGAAGATGGGCCGCGCGGATCTCGTGAAGGGCAACCGCGTCGAGCTCCTCGTCGGCGCGCTCCCGACGTACGAGGCGCTCGTTCGCGCCATCGACGCCGCGACGCAGCACGTGCACCTCGAGTTCTATGCGTTCCGCCGCGGCGAGGCGGCCGACCGCGTCATCAAGGCACTCGAGCGCGCGGCCGATCGCGGCGTGAAGGTGCGCCTGCTCTACGACGCCTTCGGCTCGCTCGGCGTCGGACGGGCGCTCCGTGGCCTGCGTCACCGCGGCGGCAAGGCGTTCCCCTTCTTCCCGCTCGATCCCATTCGACGCGCCGCCACGATCAACCTCCGCAACCACCGCAAGGTCGTCGTGATCGACGGCTCGCTCGGCTACTGCGGCGGCATCAACGTCGGTGACGAGTTCGTGCCCTGGCGCGACGTGATGCTGCGCCTCGAGGGGCCCGCCGTCGCGCAGCTCCAGGCCGTCTTCGTCGAGGACTGGTTCTTCGCCACACGCGAGAGCCTCGACCAGGACGCGTGCTTTCCTCCGCTCGAGGACAAGGGCGAGTCCATCCTGCAGTGCGTGCAGTCGGGGCCGGATCAGACGGTCGAGTCGATCCACCGCCTCTACTTCGCGGCCATCGCCGCGGCGCGCGAGCGCGTGTGGATCTCGACGCCCTACTTCGTGCCCGATCGCGCCATCCTGCTCGCGCTCCAGACGGCCGCGCTGCGCGGCGTCGACGTGCGCGTCGTGGTGCCCGCGCACTCGAACTACCCGATCGCGAAGTGGGCCGGCGACAGCTTCTACGACGAGCTCCTCGGCTCGGGCGTTCGGATCTTCGAGTACGGCCCCGAGATGCTCCACACCAAGGCCCTCGTCGTCGACGGGCGTTTCGCGACCGTCGGCAGCGCGAACCTCGACGTGCGCAGCTTCCGGCTCAACTTCGAGCTCGTGGTGGTGGTCTACGACGAGGACATCGTCTTCGAGCTCACCGAGCTCCACTCCTCCGACCAGCGCTCGAGCCGCGAGCTCGTGCACGAGACCTGGGAAAAGCGCGGCTGGGGCGCGCGGATCCGCGAGGGTGTCGGTCGCCTCGTCTCGCCCATGTTGTGACGCGAGCGCGGCGCGGCCGACGCGATAGGCTGCACGCCCATGACCCGCTACGTCGCGATCTACTGCGCTTCGAACGCCGACGATGTCCCCGCCTTCGTGGAGGGCACCGAAGATCTCGTCGACGCCCTCGCGGAGCGAGGCCTCGGCGTCGTCTACGGCGGCGCGCGCGTGGGCCTCATGGGCGTGGTGGCGCGTCGCGCGCTCGCCCGCGGCGTGCCGGTGCTCGGCGTGATCCCTCGGCGCCTCCTCGACCGCGAGCTCCTCATGCCCGGCCTCACGCGCACCGAGATCGTCGACACGATGGCCGAGCGCAAGGCCCTCATGGCGCGCGAGGCGAGCGCGTTCGTCGCGCTGCCGGGCGCGATCGGTACGCTCGACGAGATCCTCGAGGAGTGGACGACGCGGCACCTCGGCATCCACGACAAGCCCCTGGGCTTCCACGACGTCGATGGCTACTGGGCGCCGTTCTTCGACGCGCTCCGCACGATGCATGCGCGCGGCGTCGTGCGCGACGCACACCTCGCCATCCCCGCCATCCATCGCGACGCGCGCACGCTCCTCGACGCGATGGGCCTCGGCGCCTGAACGATCGAGGCCCGCGAGCGCGTCATGGCCAAGGCGTTCTTCAAGGAAGACACGGTCCCGGACGAGGGGCCCACGCTCGCGCCGCGTCCGAGCGAGCCGGTGCCGATCACGGCGGCCGGACGAGCGCGCCTCGTCGCGGAGCGCGCGTCGATCGATGCCAAGGACGAGGCCAAGCAGACCCGACGCCTCGCGCTCGATCGCATCCTCGCGACCACGTTCGTTCGGGACGCTTCGCTCCACGAGGGCGGTGCGGGCTTCGGCTGCAGCATCGAGATCGAGGACGAGCGCGGAACGCGGCGGCGCTACACGCTCGTCGGACCCGACGAGGTGGATCCCGCGCGCGGCCTCATCAGCGAGCGAGCGCCGCTCGGCGAGGCGCTCGTCGGCCGCAAGGTCGGTGACGTCGTCGAGATCGAGCGCGGCGAGGACGTCGTCGAGCCCGTGGTGCGCGCCGTGCGCATCGACTGACCCGCGCGCCCGAAGGGGCGCAGCGAGCGATGGCAGGGGCCGGATGGGGCGCCGCGCGGCGGGGTCTGCAACGCAGACCCCAGGAGCGCGCGAGAAAGCGAGGCTTGGGGAGCGTCGAGCAGGGGGGAGTGGGGGGGAGTTGCCGACTCCCCCCGGCCGCGCCGCAGGCGCGAGGGCACCAGTTGTCAGCTCCAGCCGAGCCACGCATCGTCCCTCGATGCCCCTCTCGCTCCGCTCGCTCGTGCCGGCCGACGCGCCGGCCGTTCATCGCTTGGGCCTCGAGGTCGCGCGCACGCTGGGTGGCCTGCCTTCCGATCGCGAAGAGGCCACGGCGCAGCGCATCGCGGACCTCGCGCCGGATCGCGGCCTGCACCTCGGCGCCTTCGACGACGACGGCCTCGCCGGCGTGCTCACGCTCGACGGGATGCCGCACGTTCGCCGCAAGCACGTCGCGATGATCTCGATCGGTGTCCTGCCCTCGAAGCAGCGACGAGGCGTCGGTGACGCGCTGCTCCGCGCGGCCGTCGCCGCAGCCGACGACTGGTGGGCCTTCTTCCGCCTCGAGCTCGGTGTGCACGCGGACAACCACGCAGCCATCCGGCTCTACGAGAAGCATGGCTTCGTCGTGGAGACGCAGCGCCCCAAGGACATGCTGCGCGACGGCGTGCTCGTCGACGGCCTCGGCATGGCGCGCATCCGTCCCGGCTTCGTCGCGCCTCCCGAGACCGGCAGCGAGCCTCCGATTCCTCCGCGCGGCCCGCGTCGCGAGGTCACGGTGCGACCGGTGCGTGTGTCGGACGCGGAGGCCTTCGCGCGCCTCCACGAAGAACCGAGCGTGATGGAGGGCACCTTCCAGCTCCCGCACCAGACGCGCGCGAGCTGGGAGAAGCGCCTGTCCGCACCGATCCCCAACTCGCACGTGCTCCTCGCCGAGATCGAGGGTCGCGTCGTCGGCTCCGCGGGCCTCTTCCCGCTCGGTCAGAGCCCTCGGCTTCGACACCAGGCGGGCTTCGGCATCTCGGTCCACCCCGACGTGCAAGGGCAGGGCGTGGGTCACGCGCTCTTGAAGGCGATCACATCGCTGGCGGACGACTACGTCGGCCTCGAGCGCATCGTGCTCGAGGTCTACGTCGACAACGCGCGCGCCCGCGCCCTCTACGAGCGCTTCGGCTTCGTGGTCGAAGGCACCCAGCGCATGGTCGCATTCCGCCGCGGCACCTACGTCGACGCCTTCCAGATGGGCCGCCTCCGCCATCGCTGAGCGCGCCGCGTCGCCGCTCAGAGCCCGTGGCACTCGCATCGATCAATCCGAGTGCCGCGTGCTCTCAGAGCCCGATGGGAGGCTCTCCGTCGTCTCGCTTGCGCAGCTCGATCGAGACGACCTCCCAACGCTGCCGCACCTCCTTCGCTGCGCGCCGCGTGAGGTCGCGCGCCGAGTCCGCCACGCGGGAACGTGTCG
This sequence comes from Sandaracinaceae bacterium, assembly GCA_044376125.1. Classification (GTDB taxonomy): domain Bacteria; phylum Myxococcota_A; class Polyangia; order Polyangiales; family Sandaracinaceae; genus JAFLCL01. The sequence continues at coordinate 38,742 of JBILLJ010000017.1, read as the reverse complement.
TCGGTGGGACGAAGACGAGATCCGGGAACACCTCACGGAGAAGGCACTCGAGCGTCTTCGGGTGCTCCAGCGTGGCGTGGTGCCCGCGCAGGCGAACGGGCTCACCGTCTGCGTCGAGGCGCTCGAGCACTGTGCCGTGCTTTCGCCTCGCTCGCAGAGACAGCGTGGCGCCGTAGGGCAGCCCCACGGACGAGTCGTCGAAGTGGAGCTTGCGTGTGCGTCGCTCGATCCGCAGCGTGTGCTCTCCGTCGAGACACAGGGCGGCGAGAAAGAGCCAAGCGAGCGCGACGTAGGGCGCTGCAGGCCAGGGGTTGGTGGAGCACGCGGACAGACACACCAGCGGCAACCACCCGAGCCCGAGGTGCATGACGATCGTGATGGCGAAGATGCGCGGCGTTCGCCGCACGAGCATGCGCACCTCGTCGGGCTGGGGCTCGGCGTGGGTGCGGTACGTGTGGTCCCGCGGTGCGAGATCCTCGATCGCGACGCCCTCGGGCAGCACCTCGCCTGCCCTGCGATGAAGCGACGACCGGCGCAGCGCGCCCACGAAGGCAGCAGAGCACCCGAGGACCGAGGCCATCGCGAGCGTGAGCGGCATCGGCGCCAGAGTCGTCGCGAGCGACGCGGTCGCGACGATCGCGGCGAAGAGCGACGCTCCAGCCACGTAGGTCGCGAGCGGAAGCGGGTGCTGCTCGGCCTGCACCGACGACGAACTCCGCGCGCGGGCCGCGTGTTCCCTCTCACCAGCGCGGCTCTCGCTTCACCTCGACCCAGTAGCGCTGCTTGTGGCCGAGGGCCTCGAAGCGGCGCGCCTCGCGCATCGCGCCCGTGTACGAGCGAAACGTCCGGATCTCGACGCGGTTGCCGTTGTCGTCCTCGCGAAGAAGCGCCACCTCCGGCAAGAGCTCGAGGTCGACCTCGAACGTCGCCCCGGGCTCCTCGATCACATCCCAGAGGAACGACTCGACGAGGTCCACGACGCCGAAGGCGACGTCGCCGGTTGGAACGGAGACCTCGGACCAGTCACAGGCGGATTGCGGCATCAGAGACGACGGCCTCGTGCTCCATGCCGTGAAGCTCTGGCCGGTGGCCGCGGAGGCCATGCGGACGGAGTCGACCACGCCCAGCCCGTTCGACATGCGGCGCACGATGGAGACGCCGGCACGCGCGGCCAGCGCCGTGGCCGTGGCGCGAACGCTGCCGGCCCGCGAGACGACGAGCGACATGCCCTGTGCGAACTCTCGTGCGTACTCGACGACGTCCTCGCGTCGCAGCTCGCCGCCTCTGCGATCGAGCTCGGCGAGGTTCGTCGCGTGGTGCGCCGCGATCGGATTCGCGGCGACTGAGCGCTTGGCGTCGAGAGCCCTGTCCGCGAGCTCGGTCGCGCTCATCGCGCCGCGGAGGTGCGCGTCGATGGCGTCGCGCATCGCGCGCACGGCCTCCGCGGTCTCGTACATCGCCGAGAGGCTCGGTCGCTTCGCCATGCCGCGATCATGGATCCGTCGGCGCCCCTGCGGCACGCGCCGCTGCTCGCGCTCGACCCGAAGCCTCAGCTCTCGACGTTGCGCATGTGGTCGGCGAGGTCGCTCAGGCGCGTCTCGAGGAAGGCGCGGATCGGCCCCTCGACGCCGTGCTGATCGAGGGCCTTGAACATCGCGCGCAGCCACGCGTCGCGCATCGCCACGTCGACCTTCACGTTCATGTGACGCATGCGCAGGCGAGGGTGGCCGTGCTTCTGCACGTACTCCTGTGGGCCGCCGAGCCAGCCCACGAAGAACATCGCGAACTTCTCGCGCGCCTCGGGGTGCACGCGGCCCTGGTCGTCGAGCTCGTGCAGCTTTGCGAGCGCGGGCTCTTCGCGGTCCATGAGGTCGTAGAACGTCGCGGCGATCGCGCGCACACGCTCGGCGCCGCCGAGGAGCTCGAACGGGGACTTCGTCGGTTCGGTCACGAGCCCGCGGATGTCATGGCGCGGCCCTCGCGTCACGTCGCACGGCGCGGACCCTCACAAGGAACGCGCACGTGCGCCGTGAGCGCCGGCGGTCACTCCTCGGCCGCGATCGCGTACTCGTCGCTCGGCGGGGCCTCGCGCAGCTGACCCTGCGTGCCCGCGTCGAGATCCGCGAGCATCTGATCGCCCGTGAGCTGGTCGGCCGCGACGCCGCCGAAGTACTTCGCGAGCCCCACGCGCTCGTAGTGCGGCTTGATGCGATCCGAGAGCAGGCCGATCTCCCGCAGGTTCGGGACCATGCGCGCGAACATGAGGTGGCGGAAGCGCTCCATGCCGGGGCTCTGCGTGATGAACGCGCGCCATTCCTCGCGGCTCATCTTGTGCTCGAACCACTCCTCGTAGACCTCGTAAGCGAGGAAGCGGTTGCGCATGAGGAGCGCGACCTCGAAGGCCCAGTCCTCGCGCTCGCGGCGCTCGCTCTCGCTGAGCTCCTCGAGCACGTGCTCGCGGAGGGCGAGCACGCCGTAGTGGACGTGGCGCGCCTCGTCCTGGATGACGTTCTTGAGCAGCTCCTTGAGCAGCGGCTCCTTGGTCTCGCGGTAGAGCGTGGAGAACGCGCCCAGCGCGACGCCCTCGACCATGATCTGCATGCCGAGGAACTTCATGTCCCAGCGGCCGTCGCTCATGAGCGCGTCGATGATGACGAAGAGGTTGTCGTTGATCTGGTAGAGCTTCTGGAGCTTCGTATCGAGGTAGCGGTGGAAGACCTCGACGTGACGGCCCTCGTCCATCACCTGCGTCGCGCCGTACAGCTTGCCGTCGAAGAACTGCACGGCCTCGGTGACCTGCGCGGCGGCGAAGAGCGCGCCCTGCTCGCCGTGGAGGAACTGCGAGAGCATCCACGCCGCCACGGAGTGGCGGAGCTCGGCCTTCTCCTTCGGGCTGAGCTTGATGCCGAGCTGCTCGGTGCGCTCCCAGCCGAAGAAGTCGTCGGGCAGGAGCGGCACCTCGGGGTTCAGCGGGTCCACCGACGTCTTCCACGCGAGGTCGTCGCCGTTCCACTGGCCGCGCTTGGCGCGCGTGTAGAGCTCGGCCATGTCGGGGAAGTCCGACGGATACGTCCAGTCGAAGTACGCGCGGTGGGTCGCGGGGATGATCGTCGGAACGCCCTGCTTGCCGCGCTTGAGGATCGCGCCGCGCACCGCGCTCGGGCCGATCGCGCCGAGCACCCGCGGGTCGCGCACCTCGAGCAGCGTCGAGGCTGCATCGGCGTACGCCTCGAGCTGGTTCTTCACCTTCGAGGGGAGGAGCGAGAGAGCACGCTGTTCGAGGCGGAGGGGCAGCATCGGGATCTCCTTGGCGAGGGGCGCGGGGCGAGACGACATCGGAGCCGGGCGAGCGACGCTGGTCACTCGAGCGAAGCGAAGAAGTTCCTGATCTTCGCGGCGTGGAAGCCGGTGAGGAACGAGTGCACGATCGGCAGGGCGCGCTCGATCATCTCGGCGGCGCGCTCGGGCGGCAGGCGCTCCATGCGGCTCGCGAGCAAGAGCGCTTCGCGGTTGAAGAGGTCCTGCACGACCTCCATGAGGACGAGGATGTCGTCGACGCGGAAGCCGAGATCCTTCGCGTAGCCGAGCTTCTGGATCTCGCCCCACGCCGAGAGGATCCACACGTCGTCGTGCGCGATGAGCGTGTGCCCGGTCTCGTCCGTGCGCGCGCCGAGCACGCCGATCTCGATCATGCGATCGAGGTCCGCGCGCTCGACGCCGTGGCGCTCGCAGGCGTCGTCGGCGTCGACGGCGACCTCGGGCGCGTCGGGCCGCGCGAGGAGCGACGTCGTGAAGCGCTGCTTCACCTCGAGCAAGAGCGAGCGCTGCACCTGCGAGAACTGCGCTTCCTGATCGTCGAGGAGCGCGCGGATGGCCTTGAGAGGGAGGAAGCGCTCGTGCTGGAGCTTCTTGATCAGCTTGAGGCGCTGGATGTGCTCCTCGCCGTAGTAGGCCATGTTGCGGCCCGTCTTCGAACCGGCGGGCAGGAGGCCCTGCTGGATGTAGAAGTGGATCGCCTGGCGCGGCAGCCCCGTCGCGTCGCACAGATCCTTCATGCGCAGGCGGGGGCCTTCGTTCCCCGCCGCGGGCGGCAGGATCGACGGGGGGACCATCGAGGCCGCGCGCGTCTCGGTGATGCGCTCGCTCATCGACCGCCTCGCCCGTTGCTCGGCAGCTCGATCGAGGAAGGACCGAGCGCACGCGTCACGCACGTGAGCACGTAGCCGTCGCGCAGCTCCCCCGCGCTGAGGCAGTTGGGCTCGTCCATCGCGAGCTCACCCGAGCCCTTCACGCGACACGCGCCGCAGCCGCCCATCTGACACGAGAAGGGCAGCGCCACGCCCTGCGCCAGCGCGGCCTCGAGCACGGTCTGCTCCGGCGAGACCTGCACCTCGCGTGCGCGCGCCCCGCTCCGGATCGTGACGAGCTGCGGGCCCGCGGCCCGCGCGACGCGCGTGCGCTCGGAGGGGCTGAGGAAGCGCTCTTCGAGGATGCGGCCCTCGGGCACGCCGCGCGCTTCGAACACCGCGCGCACCGCCGCCATCATGGGCGCCGGTCCGCAGGTCATCACGAGCACGGGCTCTTCGTCGCTGCGCTGCGCGAGCAGCTCGTGCTCCTCGACGAGGCGCGAGAGCGTCGGAGCATCGGGGATGCCGCGCACACACGGCGCGTCCGTCGTGGGATCGCTCAGCACGTCCACGATCGAGAGCCGCCCGCCGCTGGCGCTCGCCAGCGCGGCGAGCTCGCGCGCGAAGATCACGTCGGCCTCGCTCCGGTTGCCGTACACGAGCGTGAATCGCGTGCGCCCGTCGCGCGCGAGCGTGTCGCGGAGGATCGACGCGATCGGCGTGATGCCGCTGCCCCCGGCGACGAGCACGACGTGTCGGCGCGACGCCGCGTCGGGCAGGACGAACGAGCCGGAAGGGCCGTGGGCCTCGAGGCGCGCGCCCTCGACGAGGCGCTCGACGAGGTGGCTCGACACGCGACCCCCCTCGATCCGCTTCACGGTGATGCAGACGCGATCGCTGCCCGACGACGAGACGGAGTACGCGCGGCGGTGCTCGACGCCGTCGAGCTCGACGTGCAGCGTGAGGAACTGTCCAGCGCGCACCGCGAGCGGGCCGCCGCCGAGCACGCGCAGCTCGAGGGTCCGCGCGTCGGCGGTCTCGCGGACCGTGCGCACGACCTCGAACGTTCGCGTCGTCGGCGCCGCGGGGGCCGCGCCCTCGGCGCTGTCGTAGCGGCTCCAGCCGGGTGCGGGGCGCGGCACGAGGCTCGGCGCGCGATGGCCGCGCAGCTCTCCTCCCACCATCGCGAGGTCGCGGCGAAGCGACACGTATCGCTCGGCCAGCCGACGCGGCAGCACCTCCGCGAGCGGATCGATCTCGGAGAGCGGCACCGGCGCCGGCAGCGGCTCGCGCGAGCTCGAGTAGGCAGGGGCCCGCTCGCCACGCAGGCCGTCGATCACGCTGCGTGCGTCGAGCCGAGCCTGGTCCACGGCGGGCCCGAGCCGGCTCGGCAGGACGCGAACGAGCGCCGACGCAGCCACGTCGAGGGCTCGGGGACGGGGGCGCTTGACGCGTGCACGAGCAGTGGCGGCCATGGGTTGGACCATGACATCCGCGAGTGTCGTGTGTCAAGTGAAGCTAGACACTCTGCAGGCGACGCGAAAATGCTTGCGAACGAGAGGGTTCGGGGCCCGCCCGCGGATTCTGGACTTCGAGGCCCGTGCGGCGTGTTCTCCGCGCATGCTCTCGTCTGCTCGCGCGTGGCTCGGTGCTCGGCTCGCCGCGATCGCCGCTCCGCTCCTGCCGATCCTCGCCTCGGGCTGCGTGGCGCGAGGCGCCGCGCAAGAGCCGCCGCCGACCGCCACGCCCACCACGACCAGCGCCCCGAGCGACGTGGTGCGACCGTTCCGCCGCGTGCGTGGCGCGCGCTCCACCTCGATCGGTGGCCCGAGCAGCGGCTCGCTCCGTGGCGGGGTCGCGCTCCCCGAGCGCGCGCCCGGCCTCGTGTCGAACCCGCGCCGCCCCAACGCGACCGCCTTCTACGGCACCGCCGAGATGATCAACGCGCTCACGCGTGCGGCGGCCACGGTCGATCGCGCGATGCCGGGCGGCACGCTCGCCGTCAACGACATCGGCTTCCGCGAGGGCGGGCCGATCGATCACCACGGCTCACATCGAGCGGGCCGCGACGCGGACGTGCTCTTCTACCTGCTCGATGCGCGTGAACAGCCGCATCCGTCGATCGGCGTGCCGATCGATCCCGAAGGCCGCGGCACCGACTACCGCGATCTCATGGACCCGAGCGACGACGTGCCGCTCCACCTCGATCTCCCGCGCACGTGGCGCTTCGTGCAGGCGCTCGTCGAGGACGAGCAGGCGCTCGTGCAGCGCATCTTCGTCGTCGAGCACGTGCGCACGATGCTGCTCGCGGAGGCGCGCCGCCAGCACGCGCCCGCGGCGGCGGTCCAGCGCTTCTCCGAGGTGACCTGTCAGCCCGCGTACGCGCACGACGATCACCTCCACATCCGCCTCTTCTGCACGAACGAGGATCTCGCCGCGGGCTGCGCGGACTCGGTGCCCATGTATCCGTGGCGCCTGGCGCAGATCGAGGCGGCCGAGCTCGAGCCGGTGGCGGAGCAGCGCGCGCGCCGCCGCCGCAGCCGCGTCGTCACCGAGGAGGAAGCACGCGCGAGCGCCCCGCCGATGCACGAGTCCGTGCGTGCCTTCCTCGATCGCCGCGAGAGCTGGATCGTCCAGCCTCACCCCGGCCGCCGCTACTGCCGCTGACGGCGCGCCTCAGGCGAGGCTGTCGCGCTCTTCGCGGCCGAAGAGCGTCCGCAGCGCTCCGACGTCGTCGAGATCGTAGAGCACGGGCGGCACGAGATCGCGCGCCGGCAAGAGGCCCGAGAGCGCGCCGCTGTCCCCGAGCGCGCGCCCTTCCGGACCATCGAGGATGAAGAAGACGTGCTTGCGTCCGAACACCGTGCGCAGCTCGGCGACGTCGAAGATCCGCGAGCGATCGAGCGACAGCTCCGTCAGGCCGCGTCGGATCAGCACGCGACGATCGGTCACCACGTACTCGGTGTCGCGGCCCTCGGCGCGTGCGCGCACCGTGCCCCACCACACGAGCCCGCCCCCGACGCCGAGCACGAGGGCGAACGTCACGAGGCACGCTCCGAAGAAGAGCCACCAGATCTCGGAGCCCACCGGCAGGCCCACCTCTTCGAGCGAGCGCAGCGCGCCGAAGGTGACGAGGCCGTAGCGCAGCGCGATGACGATCACCGCCACGCCGAGCGCGGCCGTCGCGAGGTCGCGCCAGCCGAGGAGGAGCCCTCCGGGGCCTGCGCCCCAGAGCACCTTCTCGTCCGGATCGAGCATCTCGACGAGGTGCGGATCGTCGTCGTCCTGAGGCGCACGCTCGACGCCGCGGAGGATGCCGAGCACCACGTCCGGCCCGCGGAGATCGTGGAGCACGAGCCGCTCCTGTCGCATCAGCGGCCCGAACGGCACGGCCCGCACGAGCTCGAGCGTCCCGATGCCGCGCACCGTCCGGTGCCAGCGGATCCGCGCGAAGCTGATCGCGTGGCGGTCGATCGATCGCACGCTCGCGCCGCGCTTCCAGAGCACGCGTCGGCTCGAGAGCGCGAACTCGCACGGATCGAGCGTGTAGCGGGGCACCAGGATCGCGCCGATCACGAAGACCATCGCGTAGAGCGCCACCGCCGCGCAGGCCTGGATGCCCGGCACCTCCGAGACGCGGAGCAGCGCCGCGAAGAGCAGGGCGGCGGTGGTCACCGCGCCGCCGGCCACGACCGCGAACGTGTAGCCGAGGTGTCGCGGCACGCCGAGCACGGGGCGGCCCACCCAGAGCAATCGCTCCGATGGAAGGAGGCGGAACGCGCGCGCGGCCTGCGCGTCGAGCTCGGCGCTGCGCTCGTCGATCACGTCCTCTAGGCTACCAGACTGCACCCGTGGCTCGGACAGCGTCCGTGCAGGTTCGTTCCCGTGCGTGCCCTCGCGTGAATCGGGGAGCGATGGAGGCCGTCTCGCGTATGCTGCCGCAGCAGCTCACCCGGAGGACCCATGCGCTCGTCGTCTCTCGTCTCGCTCGGTGTCGCGGCCGTCGCCGCCACCACCCTCGTCTCCGGAGCGGGCTGCGTGCGGCGCGCGCGCACCATCGTGGAGACCGAGCAGGTCCGTCAGGACGTGCCGCCCCGGCAGGACACGAGCACCGCTCAGGTGCAGGTCCAGGTGCAGGCGGGCGTGAGCGTCTCGGGCGTGCAGTGCACGCCGGGCGCGGCCGAGCAGTGCAATGGCCTGGACGACAACTGCGATGGCCGCATCGACGAGGGCTGTGGCTACGAGAGCGGCGCGATCCAGATCACGCTCGCGTGGCAGACCGGGGCCGACATCGACCTCTACGTCACCGACCCGGCGGGCTTCACGATCAGCTACCAGGATCGCCAGTCGCCCACCGGTGGCGTGCTGGATCACGACGCGCGCGGCGCCTGCGTCCGCGGCTCGGACACGATCGAGAACGTCTACTGGAACACCCCGGCCCCGCCGCGCGGCCAGTACATGATCGAGCTGCACTACTGGGGCGACTGCGGCGTCGCGGGTGTCACGCCGGCTCAGGTCTCGATCGCCGTCGGTGGGCGTGTCGTCGGCGTCTACAACGTGACCCTCGCGCCGGGGCAGCGGCTTCCGGTCGCGATGCTGCCGATCTGAACGGCGAGCGCACGAAGCGCTGGACACGGGTACGCGTTCGCGGTACCTCGGTCGCGCTCTCTGGAGGCAGGACGTGGACGACAAGCAGATCGAAGAGCGCCTGAAGCAGGACGACGCGACGTGGAACGGCCCCCGGTTGATCGGGCTGCTCTTCGCCACGCTGGCGGTGGCGCTCACGGTCATCTTCGTCATCTCGTCGCTCAAGAGCGGCGACTACACCTGGCACCCGTTCGCGCACGACAACGAGCGCGAGCTGCCGATGGCCGACTGGTGAGCCTCGCGGTCGACCGAGCCCGGTCGACGCGTGCGCCCGAGCCGACGTTCCGAGACGAAGACGCCCTCGCGTGAGCTCACGCGGGGGCGTCGTGCGTCGGCGTCCTCGTCGGTCGTCAGTCGAGGATGTCGAGGTGACCCTGGTCGAGCGCCGCGGGCGCACGGCCGCCGGGCTCCCAGCGCATGAACACCACGCCCGTGCAGTCTGCCTGTTGCACCGGACCGAACGTGCGGCTGTCGTCGCCGACCCAGGTGCGGTTGTCGTTGAGCAGGAAGTAGCCCGAGGCGTCGTCGATCGGCCGCATGACGATGTTGCGCTCCGGCCGCTCCATGAAGAGGTGGTCGACCTCGCCCAGCTCCTCGCGGCCCCACACGAAGCGGACCTGCGCGTGCGTGTTCTGGTCCTCGAACTGGAACTCGCCCTGGAAGTCGCGGTTCACGCGCTGGTGGTTGATGGACAGCTGCTCGCGCTCGAACGCGACGCTCATCCCGGGGCGACCGACCATGCGGCCCATGACCCACGCGCCGGGCGTGCGCGGGTGTCGGCAGAGCATCACGTCGCCGTGGTCGAACTCGCTCGTGCGCCAGACGAGGATCGTGTCGCCAGCGAAGAACGTGGGGGCCATCGCGTCGTTGCCGACCGTGACGACGTCCACGTAGAGCCACCTCAGGATGCCTGCCACGATCAGGAGGATCACCGCGACGATCGCCACGAACTTGAGGAGCTGGGTGCCGAGACTGTCGCCCATATGGGTCCTCAGCTTATCGAGAACGATGGGGGCGGTCTCGTTTCCCGCGCTCGAGCGAGCCACCGGCGCACGTCGTCGAGCGCAGCCGCACCATCGCTCGCGGCGGCGAGCCAGGACCGCAGGGCGACCCCGCGACACCCGAGCGAGATCGCGCGCGCCACGTCCTCGGCGCCGCGGATCGCGCCGAGGGCCAAGACCGGTGTACCGAGCGCCGTGATCGCGCGCACCTCGAGGTCTCGGAGCGGGCGCCCCTTGCCCTGCACCTCGCCGAACGGCGCGAGCGTGACGAGCTCGACGCCTTCGGCCGCTCGCCGCACGAGGCCCGCCCGATCGTGGATCGAAGCGCTGACGATCCCTCTGCCGAGCGCGCGTCGCGCGTGCGCCGCGCTCGGCCCTCGTTCGGCCAGGTGAACGCCCGAGAGGCCGCTCCGCGCCGCGAGCTCGACGCGGGCCTGGCTCGCCGCAGCCAGCAGCATCGGCACCTCGCTTCGTTCCGCTGCGAGCACCTCGAGGCACCGCGCGAGCGCATCGTCGCTCGCCTCGTGGTCCCTCACGAGCAGCGCCCAGTCACGTCCCCCCGCGCGCAGCGCCTCGACGTACGGTGCCAGCCCGCGTGGCGCCGCCGGATCGGTGACGACGAGGATCTCGATCGTCGCGGCGGGCACGGGTCAGTGCTTGGATCCGAGCACGCCCTCGAGCGGGCTCGAGGCCGTCGCGTAGAGCTTCTTCGGGATGCGCCCCGCGAGGTACGCCTCACGACCGGCCTCGACGGCCTTCTTCATCGCGCTCGCCATGAGCACCGGATCCTTGGCGCCCGCGATGGCCGTGTTCATCAGCACCGCGTCGCAGCCGAGCTCCATCGCGATCGCGGCGTCCGACGCCGTGCCGACGCCGGCATCCACCACGATGGGGACCTTCGCGTGCTCGCGGATGATCTCGAGGTTGTAGGGATTGCGCACGCCGAGGCCGCTGCCGATCGGCGCGGCGAGCGGCATCACCGCGGCGCAGCCGAGCTCCTCGAGCTTCTTGGCCGTGATCGGATCGTCGGTCGTGTACGCGAGCACCGTGAAGCCCTCGGCCACGAGGATCTTCGTCGCCTCGAGCGTCTGGACGACGTCGGGGAAGAGCGTCTTCGGATCGCCGATCACCTCGAGCTTGAGCAGCGAGGTCCCGAGCATCTCTCGCGCGAGGCGCGCGGTGCGCACGGTCTCGTCGGTCGTGTAGCAGCCCGCGGTGTTGGGGAGGATCGTGTACTTCTTCTCGGTCAGGTAGCGCCCGAGGCGCTTGCCCTCGTCCCCCTTGAAGTCGACGCGGCGCACGGCCACCGTCACGACCTCCGCGCCCGAGGCCTCGAGCGCCTGACAGCTCTGCTCGAAGCTCGCGTACTTGCCCGTGCCCACGAAGAGGCGCGAGCGGAACGTGTGGCCACCGATCGTGAGGACGTCGCTCATGCGTCGTTCGTACCTGCGAACGCCCGCGGTGGCCACACATGGGCTGTGGAAGCGCAGCCGGCAGGCGCCAGGCGGCGGAGGCACGAACGCCCGCGTCTGCAGCGCAGACACGGGCGTCGTGTGTGGGCGTGAAGGGGGCGATCAGACCGTCGCGAACGCTTCGGTCGGGATCTCCATCGGGCTCTTGTCGCCGCTCGCGAGGATCTTGGACTTCGCGATCACCTCGGGGAGCACCGTGCTCGCGAAGTAGATCGCCGCCTGCTTCTTGCCCTCGTAGAACGCCCAGTCCTTGCTGCCCTTGGCGTGCTGGGCCTGCGCCTCGTGCGCGATCACGGCGGCCTCGAGGAGGAGCCAGCCAATGGCCGTCTCGCTCATCATCTCGAGGAAGCGGTTCGCGTTGAGCGGCACCTTCTCCATCTCGCCGCCCTTGAACCAGCCGAGGAACTGGAACGCCGCGCCACCCACGGCCTCCTGCGCCTTGCCGAGGCTCTTCACCGCGTTGCCGAGCACCGGGTGCTCGCTGTGCGCGGCGAGGAACTTGCCGAGGTCGCCGAAGAAGTCCTGCGTGTTCTTGCCGCCGCCCTGGCCGAGCTTGCGACCCACGAGGTCGAGCGCCTGGATGTGGTTGGTGCCCTCGTAGATCGAGAAGATCTTCGAGTCGCGGAGGTACTGCTCGACGGGGTAGTCCTGGCAGTAGCCCGCGCCGCCGTGCACCTGCACCGCGAGCTCGCAGATGCGGAAGGCCTGGTCGGACGAGTACGCCTTCACGAGCGGCGTGAGCAGCTCGACCTGGCCGTGGTGGTACGCCGCGAGGTCGTCGTTCTTGCCGGCGAGCGCCGTCGCGCGGTCCTGGTGCATCGAGAGCTTCACGATGAGCGCGCGGATGCCCTCCACCTTCGCCTTCATCTCGAGGAGCATGCGGCGCACGTCCGGGTGCTCGATGATCGGCACGCGCGGCGCGCTCGGATCCTTCCACGCGCTGATCGAGCTGCCCTGCTTGCGGTCCTTCGCGTAGTCGAGCGCCGAGAGGTACGCCGCGCTCGCGAGCGCGATGCCCTGCAGGCCCACGCCGATGCGCGCGTAGTTCATCATCTGGAACATCTGGCGCATGCCCTGGTGCTCGGCGTTGCCGCACAGCCAGCCGATGCACTTGTCGTCCTCGCCGAACTGCATGACGCAGGTCGCGGAGCCGTTGATGCCCATCTTGTGCTCGATGCTCGCGACCTTGACGTCGTTGAGCTCGCCGAGGGTGCCGTCGGCGTTGGCGCGCACGCGCGGCACGACGAAGAGCGAGAGGCCCTTCGTGCCCGGCTCGGCGCCCTCGATGCGCGCGAGCACGAGGTGCACGATGTTCTCCGCGCAGTCGTGATCGCCGCCCGAGATGAAGATCTTGGTGCCCTTGATCGAGTAGGTGCCGTCGCCGTTGCGCTTGGCGCTCGTCGTCGCCGCGCCGACGTCGGAGCCCGCGTGAGGCTCCGTGAGACACATCGTCCCGCCCCACTTGCCCGCGTGCATGCGCGACGCGTAGAGCTTCTTCAGCTCCGGTGTCCCGAACGCATCGATGAGGTGCGCGGCGCCGATCGCGAGGCCCGGGTACATCATGAACGCGCAGTTCGCGCCGCTGAAGAGCTCCTCGACGATGGCCTGGAGCGTGTGCGGCGCGCCCTGGCCGCCGAGCTCTTCGCTCTCCGAGAGGCGTCGCCAGCCGGCCTCGTGCAGCTTCTTCCACGCGTCCTTGAAGCCCGGCGGCGTGATGACCCGGCCGTTCTCGATCTTGCAGCCCACGCGATCGCCCACGGCGTTGAGCGGCCCGAGCACCGTCGTGGCGAACTCGTAGCTGCCCTCGAGGACCATCTTCACCTCGTCCGGGCCCCAGTTCTGGAACGGCTCCTTCGAGAGCAGCTCGCCCATCTTGAACTGCTCGAAGAGCAGGAACTCGAGCTCGCGGAGATCGGCCTTGTAGCGGTTCTGGGGCTGGGACATCGGGGCTACCTCTCTGTCTCGGTGCACGTCGAGGCGCGCTGCGCCGTCGATCGCGCCCATGGGAATCGAAGGGTGGGCTCGCGAGGTGGTCGCGCGCAGAAGGGCTGCGCGTGCCTCCGGAGCGCGACTGCATCGGCCAGCTCGCGCCCGGGCGCGAAATGAATCGCGCTTCAGTTCCGAGGGTGTGTGGCTCAACGCGACGCGTCAAGTGGACACGCGCCCATCCGCGCAGCGCCCTGCTTTCTCAAGGGCTGCGGGGCGCGGTCTCGGTCGAGAGCGCGTCGAGGAACGCATCGGCGAGGGCGACGCCGAGGCGACGGTAGCCGAGCTCGGTGAAGTGAATCGCGTCCTCGCGGGCGAGCGGTGGGTCCGTCGCGCGCAGGCGCCGCATCGAGCCGGCGCCGCCCTGCCAGCCCATCACGTCGAAGAACGCGCAGCCTTCGCGCGCCGAGATCTCTCGCTGCGCGTCGCGCAGCACCTCGAGCAGATGCGGCGTGACGAGGGCGCCGCTCGCGTCGGGCAGCAGCCGATCCGCGGGGCCGACGACGAGGCACGAGGCCTGGGGGAAGTGCGTGCGCAGGCGACGCAGCATCTGCTCGAAGTGCGCTACGTGCTCCGCGTCCGCGAGGTGGTGGTCGTCGGTCTCGTTGTTCCCGTACGAGATCACGAGGAGGTCGGGGTGCCGCGCCTCGAGCAGCGCGGCCCACACCGCCTCGTCCCAGAGGAGCTGGTGTCGCGCCTTGGCGCCCGCGAGCCCCAGCTGATCGAGCACGACACCCGGGCCCTCGCGATCGAGGGCGACGCCGTAGAGCCGCACAGGCCCGTCTCCGAGCGCTTCGATCGAGACGTGGTGCTCACCGTCGAACGTGCCGAAGGTCGCGCTGGCGGCGCGCTCGTGATCCGCAGCCGTCGAGACCTCCATCGCGCGTCCGTCGATCGACACGCGCAGCGTCCCGCCGCCCGGCCGTGCGAGGAAGAAGACCTCGATGCGCGACGCGCGTGTTCCGTCCGTGGTGAGCTCGGCGATCGCGGGGCCCTCGGCGTCGAAGGCCATGCCTGCGAGGCCATAGGTGTCCGGCTCCATGTGCTTGAGCGACGGCTCGAGCGACGCGAAGCCATCGCTCGGCAGGATGCGGACGCCCGACTGCCAGTAGCTCTCGAACGGTGGCACCGGCATGACGAAGCCGTGGCCGAGATCCCCGAACCCCTCCTGGAGGCCGTGTCGGACGACGCCCGTGTAGAGATCGGCCGCCGTGTGCGAGCCGCCGTAGACGACGACGTGCGCGACTCCTTCGCGGCGCGCCGCGCGCTCGAGCGCCGCTCGCGCATGATCGAGCGCATCGCCCGAGGGATCCTCGATGCCCGTCGCGCGGAGCACGGGCTCGTCGCCGCGCCAAGGATCGAGCGCGTCACGGGCGCGATCGATCGCGTCCTCGAGCGCGTGCTCCGGGTCGGGCGGAGGAGGCTCGCACGACGCAGCGACGAGGCCGGAGAGACCCGCCGCGACGACTGCGGTGCCGACGAGGCCCGCGACGACCGACCGCTTCACGATCAGAGCCTCGCGCTCCGCTGCCGCAGCACGTGATCCGCGAGCGTGATCGCGACCATGGCCTCGGCCATCGGCACGAAGCGCGGGAGAAGACACGGGTCGTGTCGGCCGGTGACCGTGACGCTCGCCTCGTGGCCGTCTCGATCGATGCTCGCCTGCGCGCGCGGGATGCTCGAGGTCGGCTTCACCGCGGCGCGCAGCACGATGGGCAGGCCGCTCGAGATCCCCCCCAGCATGCCGCCGTGTCGGTTCGTGCGCGTGGTCAGCACGGGCGGCACGTCGATCGCGGCCGTCTCGTCGCGCACGAAGCCATCGTTGTGCTCGCTGCCGCGCATCGTCGCGCACGAGAAGCCGCTGCCGACCTCGACACCCATCACCGCAGGCAGCGAGAAGAGCGCCTTGGCGAGGTCCGCCTTGAGCTTGTCGAACACGGGCTCGCCGAGCCCTCGGGGCACGCGCGTCGCGACGACCTCGGCCACGCCACCGATGGAGTCTCGATCCTTGCGGATGGCCTCGACGAGCGCGCGCATCTCGCGTGCGGCCACGTGATCGGGACAGCGCACGTCGTTGGGCGAGCCGTCCTCGAGCGTGTCGATCGCGGCGCGCGTGATCGCGTCGGCGGCAGGGACGTTCGCGCGGACGTGCCCGATCTGGACGACGTAGGCGAGCACCTCGGTGCCGTGGAGCGCCCGGAGGAGCTTCTTGGCGATCGCGCCCGCGCAGACGCGAGCCACCGTCTCGCGTGCGCTCGCGCGGCCGCCGCCGCGGGGATCGCGCAGGCCGTGCTTCGCGTCGTACGTGTAGTCCGCGTGACCGGGGCGATAGAGCTGCGCGATCGCGTCGTAGTCCTTGCTGCGCGCGTCGTCGTTGCGGACCAGCACCGCGATCGAGGTGCCGGTCGTGACGCCTTCGTGCACGCCCGAGAGGATCTCCGGGAGGTCGCTCTCTCTGCGCTGCGAGACGATGCTCGAGGTGCCCGTCGCGCGGCGCGCGAGGTCGGGAAGGAGATCGTCGATCGAGAGCGGCAGGCCCGCGGGGCAGCCGTCGACGATCACGACGTTGGCCGGACCGTGCGACTCGCCGGCCGTCGTGATGCGGAACGCCTGACCGAAGCTCGAGCCGGGCATGGGCGAGAAGATAGCGTGGCGAGGCCACGCTGCCCGTGCTTTGGATCCGTTCGATGACCGAGCCACGCACGCCCACGCGCACGGTCCACCACGGAGACGGCCTCGCGTGGCTCGCGAGCGCCAAGGCCGACGGCACGCTCCGCGGCACGTCGATCATCACGTCGCTGCCCGACGTCTCGGAGCTGCCCACACTCGGGGCCGAGGGCTGGGAGCGCTGGTTCGTCGAGGCCGCGCGCGCGTGCTGTGAGGCGGTCGACGACGACGCGCTTGTGATCTTCTTCCAGAGCGATGTGAAGGTGCACGGCCTCTGGATCGACAAGGGCGCGCTCGTCACGCGCGCCGCCCGAGAGGTGGGCCTCGCGATGGTCTTTCATCGCATCGTGCTGCGCGTGCCCGCAGGAACGGTCACGCACGGCCGCGCCGCGTACTCGCACCTCGTCGGCTTCTCGCGGCAAGCGCGCCTCGATCTCGCGCGGCCTGGCGCAGACGTGATCCCCGAGGCGGGCCCCACGACCTGGGCGCGCGGGATGGGCCTCCACGCGTGCCGCGCCGCGTGCGAGGCGGTGATCTCGTTCACGACGACGCGTGTCGTGCTCGATCCGTTCTGTGGGCACGGCACCGTGCTCGCGGTCGCCAACGAGCTCGGCCTCGATGCGATCGGCGTGGAGCTCGGTGGCAAGCGCGCACGCAAGGCCCGCGCGCTGACGGTCGAGGCGCTGCTCGAGCGCAGCGCGGACGACGCGGACGACTGATCGCCGCCACCGTGCGTGTCGCGCGCGTGTGGGCTGCGTGGTAGGCGTCGCGCATGAGAATCGAGCGGTACTTCGACGAGCTCGCGCAGAAGGCGATCACCGAGGCGCTGGGTGTGACCGCGCCCGCGATCCTCAAGCCCACGCAGGACGCCAAGCACGGTGACTACCAGGTCAACGGCGCCATGGCCCTGGGCAAGCAGCGCAAGGAGAACCCGCGCGATCTCGCCACGAAGATCGCCGCCGAGCTCGCCAAGCACCCGGCCGTCGCGGGCGCGGAGGTCGCGGGCCCTGGCTTCGTGAACCTGCGCTTGAACGACGCGTGGATCGGCGCCGAGCTCGCGAAGAACCTCGACGACCCGCGCGACGGTGTGCCGAGCGTGGAGAAGGTCGAGCGCGTCGTCGTCGACTTCTCGAGCCCCAACATCGCCAAGCAGATGCACGTCGGGCACCTGCGCTCGACGATCCTCGGTCACGCGCTCGTCTCGATGCTGCGCTTCGTCGGTCACCACGTGATCGGTGACAACCACATCGGCGACTGGGGCACGCAGTTCGGTCTGCTCATCGCCGGCCTGCGGAAGTTCCGCGGCGGCGATCCGGCGGGCCTCGACATCGCCGGCCTCGAGGCCGTGTACAAGCAGGCGAGCAAGCTCGCCGAAGAGGACACGTCGTTCGCGGACGCCGCGCGCGCCGAGCTCGCGAAGCTCCAGTCGGGCGACGCCGAGAGCCGCGCGCTCTGGCAGCGGTTCGTCGACATCACGCGTGCCGAGCTCGACAAGATCTACGCGCGCATGGGCGTGACGTTCGAGGAGTGGCTCGGCGAGAGCTTCTACGATCCGATGCTGCCGCGCGTGATCGACGCGGTCACCGCCGCGAACATCGCGCGCGAGGATCAGGGCGCGCTCTGCATCTTCTTCCACGAGTGGGCCGAGACGGGCGCGCCCGCGCCGGGCCGCCTCGCGAAGCAGAAGGAGCCGTTCATCGTCCGCAAGAAGGACGGCGCGTTCCTCTACTCGACGACGGACATCGCGACCGTCATGCACCGCCACGAGGTGCTCCACGCGAGCCGCGCGATCTACGTGGTCGACGTGCGGCAGGCGCTGCACTTCGAGCAGCTCTTCGCGGTCGCGGCGCGCCTCGGGTTCGCGATGCGCCTCGAGCACGTGGGCTTCGGCACGGTGCTCGACGAGAGCGGCAAGCCCCTCAAGACGCGCGAGGGCAAGGCCATCACGCTCGCCTCGCTGCTCGACGAGGCCGAGGCGCGCGCGCTCGAGGTGATGAAGACGGAGAAGGTCGTGGACCTGCCCGAGGAGGAGCTCCTGCGCGTCGCGCGGGCGGTGGGCATCGGCGCCGTGAAGTACGCGGATCTCCGGCAGAACCGCCTCTCGGACTACCAGTTCGACTTCGCCAAGCTCATCGAGTTCAAGGGCAACTCGGGCCCGTACCTCCAGTTCGCGGCCGCGCGCATCGGCGCGATCTTCCGCAAGGGCGAGATCGACGAGGCCGGCTTCCGCGTGCCCGAGGTGCACCTCGAGGCGCCCGAGGAGAAGGCGCTCGCGCGCACGCTGCTCAAGTTCGCGGACGTGGTGCATGCCGCCGCCGAGACGTGCCAGCCGCACCTGCTCACGGATCACCTCTTCGCGCTCTCGCGCGACTTCTCGACGTTCATCGAGGCGTGTCAGGTGCTCAAGAGCGAAGGGGCGACGCGAGAGAGCCGCCTCGCGCTCTGCGCGCTCACCGGCCGTCAGCTGCGGCGCGGCCTCGTCCTCCTCGGGATCGAGCCGGTCGAGCGCATGTGAGCGACCTCTGGATCACGGCGCTGCGCGGCACCGAGGTCGCGCTCCGCGACGAGCTCCGCGAGATGGGCTTCCGCGGCGCCAAGGCCGATCGGGGTGGTGCCCGCGTCCCGGTGAACGACGGACGTGAGCACGAGGTCGCCCTCCAGATCTGTCTCTGGACACGCATCGGCGTGCGTGTGCTCGTGCCCGTCGCCGACGAGCTCGACGCAGCGACGCCCGAGGCTCTCTACGAAGGCGTCCGCGCCATCCCCTGGGAGCGCTGGCTCGACGAGACGACCACGCTCGCGGTCTCGTCCGTGTCGCGCGAGAGCGTGCAGGCCAACGAGCGCTTCGTGTCGCTCAAGACCAAGGACGCGATCGTCGATCGCCTGCGCGACGTGATCGGTGCGCGCCCGAGCGTCGATCGCGACGACCCGGCCGCGCCCGTCTTCGTGCACCTCAAGCGCGATCGGGCGCGCGTGTTCCTCGATGCCTCGGGCGATGCGCTGCACAAGCGCGGCTACCGGCTCGCGCACGGCGAGGCGCCGCTCAAGGAGACGCTGGCGGCCGCGGTGCTGCGCCTCTCGGGGTGGGATCGCGAGAGCCCGCTCGTCGATCCGACCTGTGGCTCGGGCACGCTCGCGATCGAGGCCGATCTCTGGGCGCGCGACGTTGCACCGGGGCTCTCACGCGGGCGCTTCGCGATCGAGCGCTGGCGCTCGATGGACGACACGCTCCGCGCGCGCTTCGCCGAGCAGCGCGACAAGGCGCGCGCGTTCGCGCGGCGCGAGGGCCCCGATGTGTTCGCCTCCGACGCGAGCACGACGATCGTCGAGAGCGCGAAGGCGAATGCGAAGCGGATCGGCGCGGCGGTGCGCTTCTCCGTCGCGCGCCTGGGCAACCTCGAGCCCACGCGCCCCGCAGGCACCGTCGTCGCGAACCTTCCGTACGGCGAGCGCATCGCGATCGATCCGTCGCTCTGGGACGAGCTCGGTCACGTGATGCGACGCGGCGCGCGCATGCGCTGGGCGCTCCTGCTCGGAGGCGCCCCGCCCGACGGCGCGCTGCCCCCGCCCGACGCGCTGATCCCCTTGTGGAATGGGCCGATCGAGTGCCGCCTCGCCGTCCTCGCCCCCCGCGGCTGAGAGCGGGGTCACTCCCGGCCTTGCAAATCCCCGAAAACACAGGGCTGCCGGGCGCCCGTTGACGTGAGGCGTCTTCGGAGGGCTCGCACCGCTTCGTCTCGCTGTGTTTCGGCCTCCGTGGAGGCCTCGGAGGCGAGGTCAGTAGGGTCGGTAGGGTGGCCGCGCGTGCGTGTGCCACTTCGCGATCGAGGGGCGCGCGAGCTGCGTCTCGACGTAGCGAACGAGGGGGGCGGGCAGCTCGTCGGCGATCACGCGGCGCAGCATCACGCATAGATCGGCGTCGGCGATGGACCAGCTCGAGAAGAGCTGCGTGCGATCGCCGAGCCACGCGGTCGCGGCGCGCACGAGCTTGTCGCGCGCAGCCACGCCTGCGGGTGAGAGCGGGGCGCGCGCGGTGCCGTACCAGATCGTGTGGGTCGAGCGCTCCTCGCGGATCGGCATGAGGTCGCTGCGGATCCACGCCTGGATCTGTCGGGCGATGGCGCGCTCGACGCGGTCCTCGGGATAAAGGCGCGGATGCGCGGGCGGTGGGCAGAGCTCGGCGAGGTATTCGTCGATCGCCTGCGACTCGGCGAGCCAGAGATCACGCCCGCCCGGGCCGGCGCCGCGGTGCACGAGCGCGGGGATCCGGCCGGTGAGGGCGGCGTACGATGGGAGGCGATGCTCGCCGTCGGCCATCGAGATCTCGACGAGGTCGTAGGGGACGCCGAGCTCTTCGAGCGCGACGAACGCGGACATCGCGTAGGGGCTGATCCAGAACGCATCGATGTGGAGGGCGAGGTCGGACATGCGCGGAGCGTATCGGTTCAGGGCGTTTCAGGGACGATGGCCGAGGGCCTCTGTCAGGAATGGTCCATGACATCGATCGGTCGTCGTGAGCTCCTGCGTCTCTGGATCGGAGGCACGTTCGCCGTCGCCACGCTCGGTGCCTGTGGCCGTGCCGAGGCGCGTCGCGCTGCGGCGGCGCCGACGCCTCCAGTCGTGCCGCCCACCCCGCCCGTGCCGAGCGGGCCCGGCAGCTTCGAGCCCGCGCACACGTGGGTGCTCTCGATCGGCGTGCTCGCGTTCGCACGCGCGGACCTCTTCGAGTCCTTCCCCACCGACGCACGTCAGGACGACGTGCTCTGCGACATGTGGATCGCGCGCGGCGTCCCTGCGGGCCAGGTGGTGCGGCTGCGCGATGCGCGTGCGACACGCGCCGAGATCCTTGCGCAGCTCGACGCGATCCTCGCGCGCGTGCCCGCAGGCCACGATCTCTTCGTCTACTACGCGGGCCACGGCGTGCAGGACGACGACGGGACGACGTACTTCACGGCCACGGACTCGGGTGACGATCTCCGGTCGGGCTACGTGTCGCACGACGCCTTGCTCGACGCGCTCGAGGCGCGCTTTCGCGGCCGACGCGTTCTGCTCTTCGCCGACTGCTGCTACTCGGGCGCGCTGCCTGGCCTGCTCGCGCGTCGCGCTGCGCAGCGGCCCTACGCCGCGCTGGCGTCGTCGCTCGCGAGCGAGATCTCGACGGGCCACTGGACCTTCACGGAGTCGCTGATCGCGGCGTTCTCCGGTGAGCCACGCGTCGACGTCGGGCACGACGGAACGATCACGCTCGCGGAGCTCGCGCGCTTCACCGAGGAGGAGATGGCGTTCGCCGAGGGACAGCTCGCGCCCTTCGGCGCCGGAGCCGTCTCGCCCGCGTGGACGCTCGGCACGGCGAGGCCGCTGCCCTTTGCGCGCTACGGCGAGCGCGTGATGGCGCGCTGGAGCGATGGGCGCTTCTATCCCGCGCACGTCACCGCGCCGGCCGCAGCGGGGCTCGAGATCCAGTACGTCGGAGAGGACGTGAGCGCGCGCGTGGTGCAGCCGCTCGACACGCTGCGCGCCTACAGTGTCGAGGAGCACCCCGTCGGCACCGAGGTCGAGGTGCGCTGGCACCGCCGCTGGTACCCCGCGACCGTGCTCGAGGCGCGCCTCGGCGTGCACCGCATCCACTACGCGGACTTCGAAGACGCGTGGGACGAGTGGGTCTCCGCCGACCGCATCCGCGCGCGCACTGCGCGAGCCGGCGGTGGGGCGGAAGGACTGGGCGGTCGCGGTCGCGGCAACGGACGCGCGCGCCGGTGACGTGCGGACGAGCGCTCAGCGACGATCGCCGCGGAGGGCCTTCACGTCGGCGAAGAGGCGCTCGCTCGTCGCGTCGGTGGCGGGCACGGGCGTGCCGACGGCGATCTCGACCTTCGACCAGAAGCGCTTGGGGAGCTTCACCATCGCGATGCCGTCGGAGCGACTGAACCAGCTGCCCCAGAGGCCACGAAGGGCCATCGGGATCACGGGCACGGGCGTCTCCTCGAGGATGCGCTCCACGCCGGGGCGGAACTCGTTCATCTCGCCCGAGTACGTGATCATTCCTTCAGGGAAGATGCCGACGAGCTCGCCCTCCGCGAGCGCCTTCTTCACCTCCGCGAACGCGCGCTCCATGAGCGCTTCGTCTTCCTTGCGTCCCGCGATCGGGATCGCGCGGCCCCAGCGGAAGAGCCAGTTCAGCAAGGGGAGCTGGTAGATCTTGTAGTACATGACGAAGCGGATCGGCCGCCGCACTGCGGCGCCGACGAGGAAGCCGTCGACGAAGCTCACGTGGTTCGCGACGACCAGCGCGGGGCCTTCGTCGGGCACCTTCTCCACGCCGCGGATGCTCAGCCGGTACATCACGCTCATCGCGAGCCACGTGAGGAAGCGGAGCAGGAACTCGGGCAGGAGCGTGAAGATGTAGGCGGCGACGAGCGCGTTGAGCAGCGCGGCCGCCAGGAAGACCTGCGGGATCGAGAGCTCGAGCACGCTGCGCCCCACGAACGACAGCGCCGCCGCGCCCACGATGAAGAGAGAGTTCAGCACGTTGTTCGCGGCGATGATCCGCGAGCGCTTCGCCGGGTCGCTCCGCGACTGCATGATCGCGAAGAGGGGCACGGAGTAGAAGCCACCGAAGACGCCCACGAGGCCGAAGTCGAGCAGCATCCGCCAGTGCGCCGAGTCCGCGATGACAGCCTGCCAGCCGAGGTCCGTCCCGCGCGCGACGTGGTGCTCGGTCGCGAAGAAGAGGTCGATGCCGAAGAGGGTCAGCCCGATCGCACCGAACGGCACGAGGCCGAGCTCGATCTGACCGCGCGAGAGGCGCTCGCAGAGGAGCGAGCCCATGCCCACGCCGAGCGAGAAGATGACGAGGCACAGCGTGAAGACGCTCGTCGTGCCGCCGATCACCGAGCTGACGAAGACCGGCAGCTGGATCATGAGCAGCGCGCCGAAGAGCCAGAACCACGAGATGCCCAGGATCGAGAGCCAGACCGAGCGCACCTCGAGCGCGAAGCGCATGACGCGCCACGTCTCGGCGAACAGGTTCCAGCCGATCTGGAGGTCGGGCACCTTCGAGGGCACGGGCGGGATCGCGCGCGCCGAGAGGTACCCGGCGACGGCGATGGTCAGCATGAGCGCCGAGACGAGGAAGGGGCCGCGGTCCTCGATCGCGACGAGCTGCGCGCCCGCGATCTCGCCGACGAGGATGGCCACGTAGGTGCCCATCTCCACGAGGCCGTTGCCGCCGACGAGCTCCTCGGGCTTGAGGACCTGCGGGAGGATCGCGTACTTCACCGGGCCGAAGAGCGTCGCCTGCAGGCCGAGCATCGTGAGCGCCGTGAGGAGGAACGGCAGCGAGTGGAGATAGAAGCCGAGCGTTGCGACGCCGATGATCGCGATCTCGAAGAGCTTCGTGAGCTGGATGAGGCGCCCCTTCTCGAGCTTCTCGGCGAGCTGACCCGCGGTGGCCGAGAAGAAGAAGTAGGGCGCGATGAAGAGCGCGGTCGCGAGCTGGCTGACCTGCTCGGCCTCCTCGTGGCTCATCGTGAGCGTGAAGAGGATGATGATCGCCTGCTTGAGGGCGTTGTCGTTGAAGGCGCCAGTGAACTGGGCGAGGAAGAAGGGCCCGAAGCGGCGCTCGGTGAGCAGGCGGGACTGGCTCATGGGGCCGCGATGGTACCCGTCGGAGGGGGGCTTGACGCCGGCGAGGGCCGGGAACAGTAAGTGAGCAGTCACTCACGAACTGCCATGGCCCGCCCCGTCACCATCTCGGACGAGACCCTCCTGGACGCCGCGCGCGCGGTGTTCCTCGAGCACGGCATCCGGGCCACGTCGGCGGAGGTCGCCAAGCGCGCCGGCGTGTCCGAGGGCACGCTCTTCAAGCGCTTCCGGACCAAGGAGCAGCTCTTCCACGCGGCCATGTCGGTTCCGCTCGAGGACGACTCCGCACAGTTCGTCGGCTCGCTCGCGAGCAGGGTGGGTCAAGGGAGCCTCCGTGAGCAGTTCGAGGAGGTCGCGCTCCTCGGCATCGCCTTCTTCCGCAAGATCGTCCCGCTCCACATGATGAGCTGGTCGAGCCAGTCGAAGAACGACGGAAACGGCCCTTACAACGAGAAGGGCGAGCATCGGGCGATCCAGGGACGACGCCTCTTCGAGGGCTACTTCGAGGGCGAGCGGCGCATCGGCCGCCTCCGCAACGTGGACGTCTCGGTCCTCGCACGGACCTTCATGGGCGCGGTCTACAACTTCGTCGCGATGGAGGTCATCGTCGGCCAGGGAGACCCGCTCCCCATGCCGGCCGAGACCTTCGTCCGAGGCCTGGTCGACATCCTGCTCCGAGGTGTCGAGGCGCCTGCCGCCGCGTTCAAGACCCCGCCTGCGACCGGTCCCGTCGCACCTTCGCGCGCTGCGCGCGCCCCGCGCGCGAAACGCACGCGCTGACCCACGCTGGATGCGGCGCCGTCGCGCCGGTCCGAAGAATGGATGAGTATGCGCTCACTCATTACAATCGCCGCCGTCGTCGGGACCCTGTTCACAGCGGTCCCTCGCGTCTCGGCACAGCAGCCGCTCGAGGCCTTTCTGGCGGCAGGACGCGCGCACGCGCTCGATCTGCGCGAGGCGGAGCTCAACCGGGAGATCGCGCGGAGCCAGGTGGACGAGGCGCGTGCGCGATGGCTGCCCTCGTTCACCGCGAGCGGCGGCTACACGCGCAACGAGGTGGACGTCGTCGTCACGATCCCGACCGGCGCGACGACCAGCACGCAGGCGACGATCACCCCGCTCGATCAGGCCGATCTCACGCTGCAGCTGAACGTGCCGGTGATCGACGTCGGGGCGTGGCTCGACTTCGCGGCGGCGGAGGCGAGCGCGGAGGCCGGAGACCGGCGCGCCGAGGCGACGCGCGCCGAGACCGATCTCGCGATCGCGACCGCGTATCACCAGGTGCTCGCGACGCGTGCGCTGCTCGACGCCGCGGTGCGCGGCCGTGGCGCCGCCCAGGCGAGCCTCGAGCGCGCGCGTGCGCGCGTGTCGGCCGAGCTGGCCTCCGACCTCGAGGTCGCCCGCGCAGAGGCCGAGGTGGCGCGCGTCGATCAGCAGATCGCGGACGCCGAGCTCCAGGTCACGCTCGCGGAGCGGAACCTCGAGGTCCTCACGGGCCTCGCCGTGGGAGACGAGCGCACTCCAACGCTCGAGGATGATCTCGTGGCACCGCCCGAGACGACTGGGGACGTCGACGCCCTCGCCGAGGTGCGCGCGGCCGACGCCGACGTTCGCGCGGCGCGTCTTTCGCGTGACGCGTCGTGGGCCGCGCTCGCTCCGACGGTGTCGGCGTTCGCGCGAGAGAGGATCACCAACGCCGCGGGCTTCGGCCCGAGCGCCGTCTGGGCGCTCGGCGTCCAGGCGACGTTCACCCTCGATTTCCTGCGACCTGCGCGCATCGGGACGCGTGAGCGACAAGAAGACCTCGCCGCGCTGCGTCGCGAGCGGGCGCTCGAGACCGCGCGGACGCGAGTGACCGAGGCGCGTGCGCGTCTCGTCGGGAGCATCGCGCGCGTGCGCGCTGCGCGTGCTCAGGAGGCCTCGGCGCGCCGCGCCCGTGACGTCGCCGTCTCTCGCTTCGAGAGCCAGCTGGCGGCTCAGCTCGACGTGCTGACCGCGGAGCGAGAGCTCGTCTCCGCGGAGGGCACACGCATCCAGGCCGAAGGTGATCTCGCGGTCGCGCGCCTCGCGTACCGCGTACGAACGACCGGCACGATCGACGGCTCGGGGCCGGTGGGAGGTGCACGATGACGATGGCACGCGCCGCGCGGACGGCGATCAAGGGAAGGGGCGGGCGCCTGCGCCTGATGGCGCTCCTCGCGTGGCGGATGATGTTCCACGACCGCGCGAAGCTCGTGGGCACGCTCCTCGGCGTCGTCTTCGCGGCGGTGTTGATCAACCAGCAGCTGGGGATCCTGATGGGGCTCCTCCAGAAGAACACCATGTTCGTCGACAACGCCGCGGCCGACATCTGGATCTGTCCGGCCTCCACCGAGCAGTTCCAGCCGGGGCGGCGCATCTCGATCTACGGCCTGCAACAGGCACGCGTCGCCGACGGCGTCGCGTGGGCCGAACCGCTGCTCATCGGTGGCACGACCATGCAGTTGCCCACCGGCGGTGGCGAGTCGGTCACGCTCATCGGCACGAGGGCCCCGCGCTTCGCGGGCGGCCCGTGGAACATGGTCGCTGGCGACGCGCGCTCCATCGCCGAGGCCGACACGCTCGTGTTCGAGGATTCGCAGCGCGACGATCTCGGCGGGCTCAACCTCGGGGCGGTGCGCGAGCTCGGCGGGCACCGTGTCGTCGCGGGCGGCTTCACCTGGGGCCTCGGTCCCTTCGGGCCCCCGTACGCGTTCGCCGAGTACGACACGGCGCGCGAGATCCTCCGCGTGGGTCCGGATGAAGCGAACTTCATCCTCGTCGGGGTGGAGCGTGGTGCCGACCCTCGCATCGTCGCGCAGCGACTGTCGGATCTCCTGCCCGAGACGCGTGTCATGACGCGCGAGGAGTTCTCGGGGACGATCGTGGCCGCGCTGCTTCGTGATCAGCTCGGCATCTCCTTCGCCACGTCGACGTTCTTCGGTGTGATCGTCGGCTTCGTCATCGTCGCGCTCTCGATGTTCTCGGCGGTCGTCGACAACATCCGCGAGTTCGGGACGCTCAAGGCGATGGGTGCGACCACGTTCGACCTCGCGAAGCTGCTCTTCGTGCAGGCGGTGGCCTACGCGACGATCGGCTGCACGTTCGGCCTCTTCCTCGTCACGCGCATGGCCGAGGGCATCCGCAGCGCGAACCTCGTGCTCGTTCTGCCCTGGTGGATGTTCGCAGGGACGCTCGGGTTCATGATCCTCCTCTGCGTCGTGGCGTCGTCGCTCGCGCTCGTGCGCGTGCGTTCGGTCGAGCCGGGGATGGTGTTCCGATGAGCGCCGCGCCCGCCCTCGTCGCCGAGACCACCATCCTCGCGCGCAACGTCACCAAGACCTACGGCAGTGGCGCCGTCGCGTACCAGGCGCTTCGCGGGGTGGACTTCGAGGCACGCGCCGGCGAGTTCGTGATGCTCAACGGTCCGTCGGGCAGCGGAAAGACGACGCTCCTCTCCATCCTCGGCTGCGTGCTCACGCCGACGAGCGGCGAGGTGCGGCTCTTCGACGAGCTCATCTCGGGCAAGCGCGAAGGAGAGCTGCCGCGTCTGCGGCTCGCCTACATCGGCTTCATCTTCCAGGGGCACAACCTCGTGGCGTCCCTCGACGCGCGCGACAACGTCTCCTTGCCGATGCGGATGCGCGGACACTCCGTGCGCGAGGCCAACCGAGAGGCCGAGCGGCTGCTCGTGCGAGTGGGCCTCGGCGACAAGCTCGACCGACAGCCGCGCGAGCTCTCGGGCGGTCAGCGGCAGCGGGTCGCCATCGCGCGTGCGCTCGCGGGGAGCCCCCCGATCATCCTCGCCGACGAGCCGACCGCGAGCCTCGACGCCGAGACCGGCGCGTCGGTGACGAACCTCCTCAAGGACATGGCGCGCGAGGGTGGGCACACCGTCGTCGTCGTGACGCACGACAACCGTATCTTCCACCTGGCCGATCGCATCGTGCACATCGAAGACGGCCACATCGTCGATCACGCCGTCTGAACCGAGACGGTCCCGGAGAGAAGCCATGTCGAGTCTCAAGAAGAACGTCGGATCGATCGTGCTGGTGCTGGTCGTCCTCGTGCTCGGTGTCGTGGTGACACGCACCGCGATCGCGGGGCCGCAGACGACGCCTCGCGAGGTGGATCGGGTGGCGGCTGCACGGACGGAGGTGCCGCCCGGTCAGCACGTCGACACGATCCTCGAGCGCCCCGAGGGAGACTTCGTGGGTGGCCTCGGCGTGATCGAGCCGCGCGAGCCGGAGTCGCGACTGTCGGCGGCGGTGCCGGGACGGGTGTCTCGCGTGCACGTGGTGGAGGGTCAGCGCGTCGAGGCCGGCACGCTCCTGCTCGAGCTCGAGAGCGCCACCGAAGAGGCCCAGCTCGCGGCTGCAGAAGCGGACGTCGCCGTCGCACAGGCGACGCTCGCGCGCGCGCGTCGTGGCCTCCGCACCGAGGACCTGCAGGCGATCACGCTCGACGCGGACGCCGCCGAGGCGCGCGCCACGCTCTCTGCCGGCGTGCTCGATCGCCTCGAGCGCGCAGGTCAGTCGGGGGCGGCCACCGGCGACGAGGTCGAGCGCGCACGGCGACAGGCTGCGGCCGATCGGGCCGCGCTCGAAGCGGCGCGTGCAAGGCAGGCGGGCGGGCGCACCGGCCGACGCGAAGACGTGCTCGTCGCCATGGCCCAGGTGCGTGTGGCCGAGGCGCGTCGCGATCAGGCGCGGGCCACGCTCGAGCGTTTGCGCGTCGTGGCGCCGATCGCGGGCGAGGTGCTCGAGATCCGGAGTCGGGTCGGCGAGTACGTGCAGCCCTCGTCGGCCGATGCCGTGGTCGTGCTCGGCGACACGTCCCAGCTCCGTGCTCGCATCGACGTCGACGAGCGCGACATCGCGCGGGTGGGCGTCGGCAACGAGGCGCTCGTGCGTGTCGATGCGTTTCCTGGCCGCGACTTCCACGGCCGCGTGATCGAGATCGGCCGGCGCATGGGTCGCAAGGTCCTCCGCACCGACGAGCCGACCGAGCGCATCGACACCAAGATCCTCGAGGTCGTCGTCGAGCTCGAGGGCTTCGAAGGGCTCGTGCCCGGCGTTCGCGTGATGGGCTACCTGCGCCCGCCGCAGACGCCCTGATCCGAGGGCGTGCTCACGCCTCTTCGTCGCCCGGCTCGGCAGCGTGATCCTGCGAGCCGTACTGCGCGAGGCGGTACTGGATCGTGCGGACGCTGATGCCGAGGACCTCGGCGGTGCGCTTGGTGGAGCCGCCACAGGCCTCGAGCGTCTGGAGGATCGCGTGTTTCTCGATGTCGGCCATCGAGGAGCCGGGGATGCGGATGCCCAGCGAGGGCTCTCCGCCCGCGAGATCGTTGGGCAGATCGTCGGGCTCGATGCGCTCGCCGCGGCACATGACCACCGCGCGCTCGATCGCGTTCTCGAGCTCACGCACGTTGCCCGGCCATGCGTGCGCCAGGATGCGTGCCCGCGCTTCGTCCGTGAAGCCGAGCACGCGCTTGTGGTTCTCCTCCGCGAAGCGCTGCACGAAGTACTGGGCGAGCACGAGCACGTCGCCGCGACGCGTGCGGAGCGGCGGCATCTCCACGTGGATGACGTGCAGGCGGTAGTAGAGGTCCTCGCGGAAGCGCCCCTTCTTCACGTCGTCCGCGAGGTCGCGGTTGGTGGCCGCGACGAGGCGCACGTCGACCTTCACCGTCTCGTTCCCTCCGACGCGCTCGAACGTGCGCTCCTGCAGGACGCGGAGCAGCTTCACCTGGATCCCGAGCGGGATCTCGCCGACCTCGTCGAGGAAGAGCGTCCCGCCGTTCGCCTGCTCGAAGCGACCGACGCGACGTTTCTCGGCGCCCGTGAACGACCCCTTCTCGTGCCCGAAGAGCTCGCTCTCGAGCAGCGACTCCGCCAGTGACGCGCACTGGAGAGTGATGAACGGTTGGGAGGCGCGCGGGCTCAGCGCGTGGATTGCACGCGCAACCTCTCCCTTGCCCGTGCCGCTCTCACCCGTGACGAGCACCGTCGCGCGCGACGCCGCGACCTGCCGCACCGTGCGGTAGACGCCCTGCATCGCGGGGCTCGCGCCGATGAGGCCCTGCAGGCCCTCGTCGTGTCGCTCCCGGATCTGACGTCGGAGGTTCTCGGCCTCGACGCGCAGATCGCGCCGCTCGAGCGCGCGCTCCACGCTCACGAGGAGCGCGTCGATGTCGATCGGCTTGGTGAGGTAGTCCTCGGCACCGCGTCGCATGGCGGCGACGGCGGTCGCGACCTCGCCGAAGGCCGTGACCACGAGCACGGGGACCCGCAGATCCCGCGCACGGATGCGGTCGAGCAGCTCGAGGCCGTCCATGCCGGGCATCTTGAGATCGGTGATGACGACGTCGGGCGCGACCTCGTCGATGCGCTCGAGGGCCGCATGGCCGTCGCTCGCGCCCCAGACGCGGTAGCCCTCCGAGGTCAGGAGCTTCTCGAGGCCGGTCCGTGCGCTCGGCTCGTCGTCCACGACGAGGAGGCGGGCCTTGACGGTGGCGGGTTGCGGAGAGGGGGTGGAGTCGCGCTTCATCGGTCAGGTCCGCTCGTCGGACGAGGTTCCGGGCTCTTCTCGATCCGGCGTGTCGAGCACGGGGAGCTTGATGCGGAAGATGGTCGTGCAGCCAGTCGCGGATCGAGGGCGAGCTTCGGTGGCTCGCGCATCGGCGGGGCCGCTCTCGAACGTGAGGACGCCGCCGTGGTCCTGGACGATGCGATGGGCGATCGGAAGACCGAGGCCCGTGCCCGCGGGCTTGGTGGAGTAGAACGCATCGAAGATCGGGGCGTCGCTCTTGGCGATGCCGGGGCCGTCGTCCTCGACCTCGACGAAGACCTCGCGGGGCTGGCGCCGCACGCGCACGGTCACGCGACCGAGCGGGCCCGCCTCTGGCTTCGAGTCCTGCGGCTCTGCGGCGATCGCCTCGATCGCGTTGCGAACGAGGTTCATCAGGACCTGCGAGAGCTTGTCGCGGTCCGCGCGGACCTCGACCGGCGTGAAGGGCAGGTCGAGCACGAGCTCCACGCCGCTGCGCTCCGCGTCGGGAGCGAGGAGGCGCACGGCGTGCGTGCACACCTCGGCCAGGGGCGTGGGACGAAGGGTCAATGGCTGCGGGCGCGCGAACTGCAGGAACTCGGTGACCAGCGCCGACAGACGCTGCACCTCGTGCGACACCGTCGCGACGGACTCGAGGGCCTCGTCGCCCCCGCCTGCGCCGCGCTTGCGGAGGATGCGATCGAGCAGCGTGAGGTGCAGGTGTGCGCCGTTGAGCGGGTTGCGGATCTCGTGTGCGAGGCCCGCGGCGAGCCGCCCGATGGCAGCGAGCCGCTCGGCCTGTCGCGTGCGCTTCTGGAGCGCGACCTCCTCGGTCACGTCCGTCGCGGTGAAGACCATGGCGAGCCCGCGCGCGCCGGGCTTGACGCGCTTGAACCGCGCGCGGACGTCCCGCACACGACCGACGCGGGTGAGGAGCGCCGAGTCGAAGGGCTGCGTGGTCTCTGCACGTCCGGCGGCCGCGAGGCGCGCGTTCAGCGACTCGGCCTCGTCGCGCGGGAAGAGCACCGCGATCGGGCGCCCGAGGATCTCGTCGGCCTCGAAACCGGTGGTGCGCTCGGCTTCGGCGTTGAACAGGCCGATGCGCCCCTCGCCGTCGAGCCCGACGACGATCACGCCGAGCTCCTCGATCGCCTGCGTCATCTCGTCCCGCAGCGCCTGCGGCTCGGGCTGTCCCGCCGAGAGGCGTGCGACGCGAGAGAGCTCGCGCGTTCGCACCGCGTAGTGCTCCCAGTACGCGTCGAGCATCACCGCGAGCTCGATCTCGAGCAGAAACGTGAGGCTCGCGGCGTGCTCGATGCGGTCGAAGCGAAGGAGCACGTCGATGAGCTCGCGTCGGATCACCGACATCGCGCTCACCATGTAGCGCGCGGGCAGGCCGACGTAGACGTGCACGTGTCCGATGCGTTCGGCGCGCGCGAAGTGCGCGTCGTCGTGCGGGCCGAGGAAGATGTCGGCCATCCACCTCACGAGCGAGCCGCGCAGACGGTTGATCTGTGCCTCGTCCTGCAGGACGGCGTGGGCGTCCTCGTGCTCCCGGATGCGTTCGTAGAAGACCTCCGAGATCCTCGGCAGGTGGGGGACGACCAACGACGAGCAGGCGACCACCCGAGCGGAGTCCTCCGGCGTGAAACGGACGTAGCGCTGGAGCTCGCGGTGGCGCTCGGTCATCGGGCGCCCGTGAATGTACACGGACCTCGGGGGCGCCGTGGGCGGTCCGTCCTTGGCCGCGTTCACGGCGCGTTCCCCGCGGTGTGGCACACGGCCGGTTGGTGGGGCTCGCTCGTGAGGGGGCGAACGACGAGGACGATCGCGCCCACGATCAACGCCGCGCCGAGCACGCGACGCGTGTGGAGATCCATGGTGCTCGACAGGCGCGCCACCCAGCCGGAGGCGCCGAGCGCGACGCTGCTGCTCAGCGCGAAGCCGAGCATCGCGCCGGCCCCCGTCCATGCGCTCGCGGTCCCTGCGGCGACGAGCAGGGCGGCGTAGAGCGCACCGCACGGAAACAGGGCCATGAGCGCCCCGAGCACGCCGGAGCTGCCACGGATGCGCGAGAGCCCGCTCGCGCGGGTCGGAGCCGCGTCGGTCCCCGAGGGCGCGGCCGGGGCGCTGGGTGTTGCCGAGGTGCGCGAGCGGCGCAGGGGCACGAGCGCGGCCTCGGGGGTCGGCGAACGCACGAGCCGCCATGCGAGCGACAGCATGCCGAGCGCGAGCGTGGCCGCCAGAGCGACCGAGGCCCATCGCGGCGGGAGCCACCCGACCACCACGCTCCCGCTGCCCCCGACGATCGCACCCAGGATCGAATAGCCCACGGCGCGACCGACGAGGAAGCGCGCGGTCGTGCCCGAGCCTGGACCGCCCGCCGCACACGCGAAGGCCGCGTAGGGGCCGCACATCGCCACGCAATGCGGGAGCGACACGAGCCCGGCGAGCGCGCCTGTGGCGAGTGCGGTCAGGAACGTGAGCACGATGAGGTGCGGGGACGCACAGCAAGCGTGGTGCCGCGCGCTCGCTCGCGAACTCGCTCGGAAAATCGGCGCCCCTCACTCGTGCGACGCAATCCGTGCGTGGAGCCCCGAGAGCAACGCACGGATTGCGCGCCATGTGAGGGATTGCCGCGAGAATGACGCGCGTCAGGTCTGGTCCGCGTCGTGCACAGGGCCGCGACCGTGACCGACCTCCAGCCACCGCACGGCGCGACGTCGACGAGCTGTGCGCACTGTGGACAGCCGTTGGGCGCGTCGGCCGACGCGTACTGCTGCAACGGCTGTCGCGCGGTGGCGAGCCTCCTGCGGTCGGCGTCGCTCGATCGCTACTACATGCTCCGCAACGGCGCGGGCATGCGGCCGACGCTCGTCGACGAGACGCGCCGCGATCGGCTCTGGCTCGGGCCCGTCGCCGAGTCGATCTCGAGGGCCGACGGTGTCTGTCGCTTCGAGCTCGACGTGCAGGGGATGCACTGCGCGGGCTGCGTGTGGGTGCTCGAGGAGCTGTTCCGGCGAGAAGAGGGCGGCGACAGCATCCTCGTGAACCCCGCGCTGGGCCGCTGCGAGATCGTCGCGCGCAAGGGCTTCGACGTCGCTCACTTCGTCGAGGGCGTCGAGCGTCTCGGCTACCTCATGGGGCCGCCGGGAAAGCACACCGAGGGCGCGCACGACGCGCTCGTCGTGCGCGCGGGCGTGACCGTCGCGCTGGCGATGAACGCGATGATGTTCGGGATCGCGCAGTACTTCGGGCTCGACGAGGAGCCGCTGCGCACGACCATCGCGACGCTGGAGGTGGTGCTCGCCGTCGCGGCGGTCGCGGTCGGCGGGCCGACCTTCTTCCGCGCCGCGTGGGAAGGCTTGCGTCGCGGCGTGCTCCACCTCGATCTCCCGATCGCGGTGGGCTTGCTCCTCTCGCTCGCGGGAACGCTCGTCGCGTTCTTCCGCTCGGGCGACGCGAGCTTCGCCGACACACTCGCCGTCTTCGTCGCCTTGATGCTCGTGGGCCGCATGATCGAGCGTGGCGCGCTCGAGCGGAACCGCCATCGTCTGCTCGCCTCGGAGGGGACCGACGGGCTCTTCGCGCGTGTGCGCGCTCACGACGAGACGCACGACACGCGCGTCGTGCGGGCCTCGACGATCGAGGCAGGGGACGTCCTGGTCGTGGCCTCCGGCGAGGTGGCGCCCGTCGACGGTGTGGCGCTGGCGGACGCGACCGTCTCGCTCGATTGGCTCGACGGCGAGAGCAAGCCCGTCGAGGTCGCGCGCGGAGAGCGTGTCCGCGCAGGCGCGATCAACGCCGCCAAGCGCCCGCTCGAGTACACGGCGTCGTCCACGCTGGCGGCGAGCGGGCTCGGAGATCTCCTCCGCCGCGAGGCGCCCGACGTCGCCGACGTGCGTGCGCGAGGCCTCTTCCACAAGGTCTCTGCGATCTGGGTCGTGGCCGTGATCCTCGCTGCCGGAGCCACGTTCCTCGCGTACGCGTGGGCAGGGGACTCCGAGGCCGCGCTGGCCAACGCGACGGCGCTCCTCGTCGTCACCTGTCCCTGCGCGATCGGCATCGCGACGCCGCTGGCCTACCAGCTGGCGGTCGGCGACCTGCGTCGCGCGGGCGTGATCGTGCGCCGCACGCGGACCCTCGATCGCCTCCCCGAGGTGGACACGGTCGTCTTCGACAAGACCGGCACCCTCACGACGGGAAAGCTCCAGCTCTCCCCGAGCAGCAAGGCGGCGCTCGCTGCGTTGGCGTCGAGTGAGCGAGCGCTCCTCGCGAGCCTCGTCGCGCACAGTGGTCACCCCAAGAGCGTCGCGATGCGCGACGCGCTCGGCGCGACCCACACCGTCGCGCTCGAGGTGGAAGAGAAGATCGGGTCGGGGCTCCGTGCGAGCTGGGAGGGTCTCGACGCGCGGCTCGGTCGCCCCGGCTGGGCGCTCGAGGGCTCCCCGGACGCGCTCTCGGAGGTGCCCGTCGACAGTGACCTCGTGCTCGCGATCGGTGGACGGCTGCGCGGCGCCTTCTCCACCGAGGAGCAGATTCGGCACGACGCGCGCGCCGAGCTCGAGGGGCTCGCGCGGCGCGGATACAAGCTCGCGATCCTCTCGGGCGATCGGCTCGAGCGTGTTCGCCGCGTGGCGCGTGAGCTGGCGCTCGAGTCCCTCGGAGTTCGCCCGGAGGACGTGCTCGGGGATCTCACGCCAGAGGACAAGGCCGCCTGGCTGGTTCGCCACGGTCGTCGCGCCCTCTTCGTCGGCGACGGAATCAACGATTCCCTCGCCGCGGACGCGGCCTTCGTGTCGGCCACTCCCGCGCTCGAGCGACCGTTCCTCCCGGCCAAGACGGACTTCGTGTTCACCGACTCGGGCGTTGCGCCCGTGCGCTGGGCTCTCGTCGCCGCCGAGCGCGTGCGTAGAGCGTCCCGCCGCAACGTGATCTACGCCGTCGCCTACAACGTGCTGGGAGGCTCGCTCGCGGCACTGGGTGTCTTCCATCCCTGGGTCGCCGCCGTGCTCATGCCCGTGAGCTCGCTCGTGGTGGTGGGGCGCACGCTCTTGGCCTTCCGACGCGGCGTCGACAGCGCCGCTTCGAGCACGGCTCCGCGCGGCGCGCGGACGTCACTCACTCTCGCGCCTGCGACTGCCGCGTTCGTGGGTCGGATTCACTCCTAGAAAGGAGGCGCGGATGGATGTGCTTCTCCTCACGGTCTTCGTGAGTCTCGTCCTGGCCGGACTCGGCGTCGGACTCTTCGTCTGGTCGGCGAAGGCGAGAACCTTCGAGCACGCAGATCGCCTCGCGATTCTGCCGCTCGAAGAAGAGATCAGGGTGCCTGAAGGCGAGGTGGCCGTGGCCGTGGTCACGCCTCCCGCGTCGGGCTCGAATCCAGTGGAGGCATGAAGATGTCGACAGCAGAAACGATGGATGGCGGAGTGGCGGAGGCGGAGAAGGAATCCGCGCCGTCGAAGCAAGAGGGTGGCCTCCCGAAGGATCGGGGCGGTGAGCTCCTGACCTACGACGACAAGTGGATTCGGTACTTCATCTGGGCTTCGATCGGGTGGGGCATCGTGGGCATGCTCGTGGGCGTCATCGTCGCCCTGCAGCTCGCCTGGTGGCCCGCGAACATCGGTCCTCTCCTCACGTTCGGGCGCCTGCGTCCGCTGCACACCAACGCGGTCATCTTCGCGTTCGTGGGCAACATGATGTTCGCGGGCGTCTATCACTCGGCCTCGCGCCTCCTCAAGGCCAAGCTCAACGACACGCTGACGGCCATCCACTTCTGGGGCTGGCAGCTGATCATCGTCTGTGCCGCCGTCACACTCCCGCTCGGTCTCACGCAGGGCAAGGAGTACGCGGAGCTGATCTGGCCGATCGATCTCCTGGTGGCGGTCGTCTGGCTCACCTTCGGGGCGAGCTTCTTCACGCTGCTCGCGAATCGCCGTGAGAAGCACCTCTACGTCGCGATCTGGTTCTACATCGCGACCATCGTCACGATCACGGTGCTCTACGTTGTGAACAACCTGGCGCTGCCCTACGCGGCGACGGGCAGCTACGGCGTGTTCGCGGGCGTCCAGGACGGTCTCGTGCAGTGGTGGTACGGCCACAACGCCGTCGCCTTCTTCCTGACGACTCCCATCCTCGGCATCATGTACTACTACGTGCCGAAGGCGGCCGACCGGCCGGTCTACAGCTACCGGCTCTCCATCGTTCACTTCTGGTCGCTGATCTTCCTCTACATCTGGGCCGGTCCGCACCACCTCCTCAACACGGCACTGCCGGACTGGGCTCAGTCGCTCGGCATGCTGTTCAGTCTCATGCTCTGGGCGCCGAGCTGGGGTGGCATGGTCAACGGCCTCCTCACGCTGCGTGGTGCGTGGGACAAGCTGCGCACCGATCCCGTGCTGAAGTTCCTGGCGGCGGGCGTCACGTTCTACGGCATGGCGACGTTCGAGGGGCCGATGCTCTCGATCCGCACCGTCAACGAGCTCGCGCACTACACGGACTGGATCATCGGTCACGTGCACGGTGGCGCCCTCGGCTGGAACGGCTTCATGGCGGCCGGCATGTTCTACTGGCTCGTCCCGCAGCTCTACGGAACGAAGCTCTACTCGCAGCGCGCGGCCAACTGGCACTTCTACGTCGGGACCATCGGCATCATCGTCTACATGGCGGCGATGTACGTCAGCGGCATCACGCAGGGCCTCATGTGGCGTGCGGAGAACGCGGACGGCGGCCTGCTCTATCCGACGTTCGTCGAGACGGTCACTGCCATCCTCCCGATGTACTGGATTCGCCTCGTCGGCGGTCTGATGTATCTCGTGGGCTTCATCGTGATGGCCTGGAATCTCGTCATGACCGCCCGTCAGGGCAGCGTCGTGCAGGCCCAGGTCCGCGTGCCCGCGTCGATCCCCGCGACCCCGATTCCGTGGGGCAAGGTGCTCGGCTCGGCGCCCGTCCTGCTCACCTCCGCGGTGGCGCTCATCCTCGGTGTCTCGGCCGTGCTCAACGAGCTCGCGGGCGCGGCGCTGGTCATCGCGGCCGTGGTCATCGCCGTGCTCGGTGGCATCTACGTGCAGGCCAAGCGGATCACCCAGGAGGTCCACCACGACCTCGAGGGCACGGGCATCCTGTTCACCATCCTCGTGACCGTCTCGGTCCTCGTCGGTGGGATCGCGGAGATCCTGCCGACGGTCGCCATGGGCATGACCGAGCGCCAGACGACGCAGCAGCAGCCCTATACGGCGCTCGAGCTCGAGGGGCGTGACGTGTACGTCTCCGAGGGCTGTTACGTCTGCCACTCTCAGATGATTCGCCCCTTCACGTGGGAGTCGGCGCGCTACGGCGCGGTGTCGGAGAACTCGGACTCCATCTGGGACCGTCCGTACCAGTGGGGAAGCAAGCGCACGGGGCCGGATCTCGCGCGTGAGGGCGGTCGCTATCCGAACCTCTGGCACTACCAGCACATGATCGACCCGCGGCAGACCTCGCCCGGCTCCATCATGCCGCCCTATGCGCATCTGGCGACCACGGCGGTCGACTTCTCGCGCACCGGGAGCAAGCTGCGCACGCTCCAGTCGCTCGGCGTGCCCTACGAGGCCGCGGACATCGACGCAGCCGAGGCCGACGCTCATCAGCAGGCGCAGGCCATCGTCGAGGATCTCCGGACGTCCGGCGACATCGCCGACGCGGACCCCGACTCTCAGCTCGTCGCGGTCATTGCCTATCTCCAGCGCCTCGGGCGCCAGGAGAGTCAGTTCACCCCGTCGCGCGAGGCGGGGGGCGGAACCGCCGTCTCGAGCGCGGAGTCCACGCGTGCAGGAGGTGAGTGATGCGTGCCATCGCGGCGCCGTTCTTCGAGCGTAGTCCCTACCTGCTCGGGCCGGTCTTCACACTCGTGCTGTTCTTCGTCGTCTTCCTCGGAGTGCTCTTCTACGTGCTCCGCTCGAAGAAGATGCGGTTCGACAACGTGTCGAGCCTGCCCCTCGCCGACGACACCCATCCCATCGATTCGTCCCCGGCCGACACGTCGGAGCGCCAGGGCACAATGACCGCCTCCGAGGCGGGTTGAAGGAGCAAGCCATGGCCGACGACAAGCGAAAGCACGACTCCATCCAGGGCGAGATCCTCCACGAGTACGACGGGATCCTCGAGGCGGACAATCTCCTGCCGCGCTGGTGGCTCGCCACCTTCTACGGCACGATCTTCTTCTCCGCCGGATACTGGTTCTACTACGAGGCGTACAGCATCGGTCAGAGCCCGGCCGAGCAATACGCGGCGATCATGGAAGAGCGAGCCAGTCAGGCCGTGGAGATCACGGACGAGCTGCTCGCGAGCCTGCCGACCGACAGCGCGCGCGTCGAAGCGGGACAGCAGCTGTTCGCGACGAACTGTGCCGTCTGTCACGGCCAGCAAGGCGAGGGCAACATCGGTCCGAACCTGACGGACAACGCGTGGATCCACGGAGGACTGGCGGCCGACGTCCACACGACCATCACGCAGGGTGTAGGGACCGCGGGCATGCCGCCGTGGGGACAGACGCTCGGGCCGCAGGGCGTGCTCAACGTGTCGGCCTTCGTGCTCAGCATCCGCAACACGAACCGAGCCGGCCGTCCGCCTCAGGGACAGGTCGTG
>JBILLJ010000016.1:0-90124 GCA_044376125.1 Sandaracinaceae bacterium | reverse complement strand
GGTGCCCCGGCATGGCCGTCGACGCGATCCGCACCGACATCACCGCGCTCGTCACGCCGGGCGTCGAGACGACGCTCGGCTACCAGGGCGCGTTCCAGGCGATCGAGCCCCGCGGCGGCGACATCGCCCTGTCGACCTACGTCGTCTGGTACGAGTGACGATCAGATCACGTTCGTGAGCACGAGGGCGCTGACGACCGCGGCGGCGAAGAGGCGCCAGCCCGCGAAGATCGCGAGCGAGCGCTTCTCGAGCCAGCGCACCATGAACTCCACGGAGAGCGCGGCGGACACGAGCGCGGCGACGAAGCCGGCCAAGAGCGGCCACGGGCCGTAGGCCGCGAGCATCTCGTCGCCGTGGCCGACGATCTTGTAGGCGGTCGCCGCGCCCAGCGTGACGAGGCCGAGCAAGAACGAGAGCTCGACGGCCGCGCTCATCGAGAGACCGACGAGCAGGCCGCCGAGGATGCAGGAGAAGCTGCGGCTCATGCCGGGCCAGAGCGCGAGGCACTGCGCGAGGCCCACGAGGAGCGCGCGTCGCGCGTCGAGCGTCTCGAGGCCGTCGCCGCCGCGGGTGGGAGGACGCAGCGTGAGGCCGATCATCACGAGGCCACCGACGGTCCACGCCACGACGATCGGCCACGGGCCGAAGAGATACGACTCGATGAGATCGTCGAAGAGCAGGCCCAGCACGGCGGCGGGGACGAACGCGACGAGCACGAGCCGCGCGAGCTTGCCGCCGGCGGCGTCGCGGCCGACGAGACCGCTCGCCATCGAGGTGACGCGCGCGCGATAGAGGCCGAGCACCGCCACGATCGCGCCGAGCTGGATGGCGATCGCGAATGCGTTGGCGGCCTCGTCCTCGGGCAGGCCCATGAGGCGCTGCGTCACGAGGAGGTGACCCGTGGAGCTCACGGGAAGGAACTCGGTGAGGCCCTCGACGAGGCCGAGGACGATGGCTTGCCAGAGCTCCACGCGAGCTGGCTCAGGGGTCCGGGGCGAAGCAGAGGTCC
This sequence comes from Sandaracinaceae bacterium, assembly GCA_044376125.1. GTDB lineage: Bacteria > Myxococcota_A > Polyangia > Polyangiales > Sandaracinaceae > JAFLCL01. The sequence continues at coordinate 89,115 of JBILLJ010000016.1, read as the reverse complement.
AGGCGAATCGCCTGGATCTCCGTCACCGATGCGCGTGCGAGACCGAGCGTGAGCGTGCCCGTGATCGGGTTGCCGCGGAGATCGACGGCGACGGCGCGCGTGTCGGTCATCATCGGCGCCGGGATCGCCAGCGTCCCGACCGGCTCCGTGGGCACGCTCGGCGTGCACGCCGTGCTGCCTGCCGCGCACAGATCGAGGTTTCCGATGCGGAACGCGCGCGGCGCGGTGGTGGCGATGAACGCCGAGCGAGCCGAGACACCGATCGCCGCGATGCTCGCCTGCTCCATGCCCTCGACCTCGATCTGCGGCGACGGTGAGCTCGTCGTGAACCCACACTCGGTCTGGTCGCTCGCGTTGCAGCGCGCGAGGCCGACCGCGAGGCGGACCATGCCGCCTCCCACGCCGACGGCGCCGAGCGCCACGATGTTCTCACCACCCTCGAGGCGCGCGACGGCGAGCTGCCCGACCTGGAGCGAGCCGACGTCGAAGGGCTGCCGGTCGTGGCTCGAGCCGAAGTCGCGCACGTCGCCGGCCCAGAGCAGGAACGGGTTCGACTCGGTCGAGTCGTTCGGCATCAACGCGACGTTCGGGCCCGTCGCGAAGCGAACCGCGCTCGGCGAGGCGCCCCGTTCGTGGAAGGTCGCGATGTGGCTCCCGAACGAGGAGTCGCCGCCAATGTCCATGACGACGCGGCCTCCCATGCCACTGCCCCAGGAGGCGCTGAAGCCGAGGAACGTGCTCTCGGTGTCCGCGCGCACGAGCATCGGCGGTCCGGAGGGAACGAGGCCTTCGTACCCCGAGGTACCGAGCCCACCGAAGGCTCGTGCGGCCTTGAGGCTGACCGCGTCCCCCTCCAGCTCGAAACGGTTCGCGCTCAGCGCGTCGTAGCCGGCGATGACCACGCGACCAGCCGCGCGCGCTGCGTCGTAGTCGTTCAGGCCGGTCGAGCCGTCGCTGAACGCGGCGTCACTCGGCAAACCGGCCCCGAAGCGCGCGTGGCGAACGATGCTCGGGCTGGTCTCGTCAGACGTGTAGAAGACGTGGAGCTCTTCGGTCCCGAGGAACGCGCGCAGCGTGTGAGCGAACCCGCTCGCGCGAACGCTCCGCACCTCCGCACGCACCTCCGGCTCGCAGTCCCACGCGAGCCCACCGGCTCGCTCCACGCACGCCTGGTGGAGCACGCCGTCACCGTCCGCATCACACGACGCGCACACGGTCCGACCGCGATCGCAGAACTCGTCGCTCGCGCAGTCACCGTCGTCACGGCAGCTCACGACCATGTTCGCGTCGATCGGAGGCGCGGCGTCGTCTCCTTCGGAGAACGCGTCCCGATCGGGCGAGAAGGCATCCGCTTCCGTGGGCCCCGCGTCCACGTCGCTGCCTGCACCGCCCATGTAGCGGCCGCCACCGAAGAGCGCGGAGCAGCCAGCGGCACAGAGGGTGAGCGCGGCGCCTGCGAAGATGCGAGCCGCGCGCATCAGAACGACCCCGTGAGCGAGAGCCCGTTGACCTGACCCAGCCACGGCGACAGCCGCAGCGACGCCGAGTCGGTGCTGGACGAGCCGCCCGTCGGCACGAAGAGGAACACGACGCCGACGATCGCGCCCGCGAGCGAGACGCCCCACGAGATGTCGGACACGAGCGCCATCGTGTTCAGCGTGCCCACGTCCGCGTCGGTGCAGCTCTGCGTGGGTGCGCACGCCAGGCCACTCACACGTCCGTCCTCCGCGAGCGTGAGACCCGAGAAGATCGCGCCCGCGACGAGGCCGACGCCCGCGATCGAGAAGCCCACGATCGCCGGCACGTTCGTCGAGTCGCCACCTCCGCTCGGAGCCGTGCTGGTCGCGCCGGTTCCGGTCTCGCCCGCCCCAATCTCGCCCGCCCCGGTCTCACCGCCGGTCGTGCCGGTGCCCGCGTCGGTCGCGCCGTCACCCGGGTCGGTGCCCGTGCTCACCCGCTGATCGCGACGCGACCGCAGGTTCCCGAGGCGCTGCTCGAGGCTCGGGCGATTCTCGATCTCCGTGACCTCGTTCAGGTAGCGCTCGAGGTAGGTGATCGCCTCGTCGAGGTTGCCGAGCTGCTGGTAGCAGAGGGAGATGTTGAAGAAGAGCTGGGCGCGCTGGCTGAGCCGGTAGGCGGACTGGAACTCGCGGAGCGCGCTCTCGTAGTCGGCCTGCTCGTAGTACGACGCGGCGACCTGGAAGTGGAGTCGCGCCTGCTCGTCGGACGACTGCTGCGCAGCGGCCATCGAGGGCGCCGCGCCGATCGGCGCGCAGAGCACGAGCGCGAGCGCGACCGCTCGAATCCCGCCACCGAGGAGCCCGAGCCGATCGAGCGCCACGTTCCGACTGCCCGCATCACCGCGATCTTCGCGTCGCATCCACGTCCTCCGAGTGCCGGGCCCTCTGCCCGGCGCGGGCATCATAGCGAAGGGGACCGCCCTACGACAGCCGCGGACCGGCTCGCTCACGCCCGACGCACCGGCGCGACGACCACGATCTTCACGTCGGCTGCGTGAGGGATCTCGGTCTCGCGCGGCGGGTTCAGCCATCGCGAGCGCGCTCGCGTCTCCGTTGACGTCGTCGGCGCCTTCTTCGCCGAGGATCACCACGGCGTCCGCGGCACAGAGCTCGGGGCTCCCTTCTCGTGCGAGCGACACGGCCGAGCGCTGTCGCTGCGAGACCGTGATCGTCCTGCTGCGCGACGAGGTGGCCTCGATCACGCGCGCCACCTCCGGCTCCTCGCGATCGGTGAGCACGTCCACCTGCGAGCGATCCGGGAGCACCTCGACGAGCTCGTCGAGCAGGTGGCGCAGCGTCGCGTCGTGGCCGAGGACGACGATGCGCTCGGGCTCGGCGCTCGAGGCGACGGGTACCGAGCCCACGCTCGGGAGGCTGCCATCGAAGCGAGGACGCATCCCGTCCGGCATCGCAGTGCAGACGCCCCCGAACAGGGGCGCTCGTCACGGTTCGGTCACGCCGGAGCGCCCGGCTTGCCGCCGCGGCCAACTGGTCATACCACTTGCGGCAACTGGTTGAACCACTTGCGGGAGCCCATGCTGGAGAAGGCGACGAGAGAAGGAGCACGACGCAGCGTGGCGGCCACGGCCGCCGACGCGGTCCGCCTCCGCATCCTCACCGGACGCTACGCGAGCGGGCAGAGCCTGCCGGGCGAGCGAGAGCTGTCCGAGGAGCTCGGCGTCTCCCGGCTGACCCTGCGCGCGGCGATCTCGCACCTCGAGGCCGAAGGCCTCGTCCGAGCCGTGCACGGCTCGGGCACGCGCGTCCTCGACTTCCGGCAGTCCGGGGGCCTCGACCTCTTCGGTCACATCGCCTCGCTGGTCCTCTCGGGCGCGCCCGTGCCCGGAGGCCTCTCGCTCTTCTCGAGCTTGATGGAGCTGCGCCGCGCCGTGGCGATCGAAGCGGTCGGTCTGGCGGCCGAGCGCGCGAGCGTCGAGGAGCTCCGCGAGATGCGGGCCCACGTGAGCGCGATGGGCGCGCTCCTCACCGACCCGCACGCGTTCATGATGGCCGACCTCGCCTTCGCGCGGCGCATCGTGCGCGCGACGCAGAACCTCGCGTTCGAGCTGCTGTTCAACTCCGTGGTGCGGACGGTCGAAGGCAACCGCGGCATCGAGCTGGCGTTCTTCGCGAACGCGCGGGCCACGCTCGCGGTCTACGGGCGGCTCCTCGATCGGCTCGAGGCGCGCGACCAGGAGCGCGCACGCGCGACGGCGGCGCGGCTGCTCCATCGCCTGGACCGGACGACGGTGGACGCGCTCTCCGGCTTCCTGGCCGCGATGCCTCCCGCGCGCGAGCAGGACGCGAGCGACACGGGCCCGGCACGCGCGCGCAGGACGAAGGCGAAGACCAAGACCTCCAAGGCGCGGAGCCGATCGGCCGACGCGGCTCCGAAGAACAACAGAGACAAGCGGGGTGCACGATGACGGTGATGGGATCTCAGGAACCCGCAGGGGGCGCCGCGCGGCGCGGTGAGCGCAGCTCACCCCTCGAGCGGGAGCGATGGCGAGGAGCGGAGCGACGAGGTGAGCGACGGGGAGCTCGAGGGGCCAGAGGTCCCTCGACGCAGGAGATGGAGCTCACGCGGCTCGAGGTGTTCTGGGCGGGGCTCGTTCTGCCGAGCTTCGCAGGTAGCGACGCGGGCTTCACCGTGCGCGAGGGCGAGGTCGACTACCTCGCGGGGCTCGCGCGCTTCATGGGCTCGGCGAGCGAGAAGGCCAAGCTCGGGATCCGCTTCGCGTTCTTCCTCGCGGTGACCACGCCCGTGTGGGTCGGTGGTCGCCTCCGCGGCTTCGCGAGCCTGAGCCCGACCGAGCGCAGCGAGCACCTCGACGCGATGTCGAGGCACCGCATCTTCCTCGTCCGCGAGCTCTGCCTCCTCCTCAAGCTGATCGCGTGCATGGCGATCTTCCGCGCGCCGAGCACGCGCGCGCGCACGGGCTACGACGGTGACGAGCTCGCGAGCCGCGCCGTGCGACCGCGCCGCGCGCTGCCGGTCCTGCGGCAGGCCAGCACCCTCGAGAGCGGTGAGCGCACGACGACGATGGTCACGGACCGAGCGGTGTCCGAGGAGAAGGTGGCATGACGCGCTGGCACGACGAGGTCGACTTCGTGATCGTGGGCACGGGCGCGGGCGGGGCCACCGCCGCGCGTGTGCTGTCGGAGGCGGGCTTCTCGCTCGCGATGATCGAGGAGGGCCAGTACCTCCGGCCCGAGGACCGTCCGCGCGAGCTCGTCGACGCGATGGCGCTCGCCGTGCGCGGCATGGCGACGCTCGCGACCGACAGCCTCGTGCCCATGCCGCTGCTCCAGGGTCGGTGCGTCGGCGGCTCGACCGCGATCAACTCCGGCATCGTGTGGCGCATGCCCGAGGACGTTCGACGGACGTGGGCGCGCGACTTCGGCCTCGAGGCGCTCGTGGGCGACGCGATGGACGACGCGTTCGTGAAGATCGAGGACGAGCTCGGCGTCGGCCCGACCGAGGCGCCCATCGCGGGTGGCAACAACCTCCTCATGGCCCGCGCGAGCGAGGCGCTGGGTCTGCCGGGCAAGGTGATCCAGCGGAACGCGCGCGGTTGCGAGGGCAACAGCCGCTGCCTCCAGGGCTGCCCGGTGGGCGCGAGGCAGAGCATGGAGGTGAGCTATGTCCCGCGCGCGATCGAGCGCGGCGCGCGCCTCGTCACGGGCTGTCACGTGGAGCGCGTGCTGATGGAGCGTGGACGCGCGATCGGCATCCGCGGCACCGTGACGGACGCGGAGGGATCGCGCCGCATCGAGGTCCGCGCGCGGCGCGGCGTCATCGTCGCGGCGAGCGCGATCTTCTCACCGCTCCTGCTCGCGCGGAGCGGCGTGCGTCATCGCCTGCTCGGCGAGCGCTTCCAGGCGCACCCGGGCGCGGCGATCGTCGGCCGCTTCGACGAGGACGTGTGCATGGGCTTCGGCGCTTCGCAGGGCTACGAGGTCCCGATGCGCGATCGAGGCTTCAAGCTCGAGGCGCTCAGCCTGCCGCCCGACATGCTCGCGGCGCGCTTGCCCGGCGCGGGTCGCGACTGGCAGGCCCGTGTGGGCGAGCTCGGCCGCTATGCGCAGTGGGGTGGTGTCGTGCGCATGGACGCGCTCGGGCGCGTGCGCGCGGGCTTCTTCGACGGGGTGTCGGTGCGCTACGAGCCGACGGAGGCGGATCTCGCCAAGGTGCGCGACGCGCTGCTCCTCGTGGGCCGCATGATGTTCGCGGCCGGAGCCCGCGAGATCTATCCGGGCCTGGCGTGCATGCCGGAGATCGTGTCGAGCGAGGACGCATACGTCCGGGCGATGCCGGAGCGCCTGCGTCGCGCCGACGTCCACCTCGTGGCCTCGCACCTCTTCGGCACGACGTGCGCCTCGAGCGATGCGCGCAGGGGCGTCGTCGACCCGAGCCTCTGCGTTCACGGCACCGAGGGCCTCTTCGTGATGGACGCCAGCGTCTTCCCCACGAACCTCGGCGTGAACCCGCAGCACTCGATCATGGGCGTCGTGTGGGCCGCCTCGAAGGCGCTCGCGGCGCGCGAGCTCGATCGCCGCGCGGCGTGATGGCTCACGCGAAGACGAACTTCGCGACCGCGTCCCACATGCGCTCGAACTCCGCACGGCCGAAGCCGCTCATCGTGCGGATCCAGTCGACGTGCATGACGCTCTCCCCCTCGAGCGCGCTCGCGAGGCTGCCGCTCAGGCTCTGACGCGCACGCGTCGCCACGCGCGCGTCGCGCTCGTCGACGGTCTCGCCGAAGTGACCGATCACGTCGAGGTGATCGGCCCACGCGGCGTGCACGATCTCGCCCCAGACCTGCGCGCGCGTCGGCACGATCGCGTCGTTGCCGCGCGCGCTCGGCACGCGCCCGTAGGCCTCGGTGAGCGCTCGCGCCTGCTCGGGTGTGGGGCTCGGCAGCAGCTCCTCCGGCAGCGTCGAGGCGAGCGTGTGGAGGGCGCGGTAGAGGTTGTACATCGCCTGGTGCGTGGGGTTGGCGCCGACGCGGAGCTGCCGACCGACCGAGGGCGGCTGCGCCTGCGTGACCACGCAGCCGCGGCGGATGCCGCTGCGCTCGGTGGCGAGCGCGTTGAACAGATCGAGGCCCTCGGGGGTGAGCTGCACGAGCAGCGTCTGATCGCGCTGCACCTCCGCGAAGACCTTCTCGATCTGCGCTCGGCGCTCGGGGCTGAAGTCCTTGAGCACGAGGTCGTAGACCTGCTCGACGATGCCGCCGGAGACGAGGCGCCCCGCGCCGGTCGAGCCGACGGCGCTCGCGAGGAGCACGATCGCGGGCATGGGGATCGTGCCGAGGCGGATCGCCTGGATCGTGATGAGCGAGAGCAGGCCGAGGAGGCGCTGACCGAGGAGGCTCGAGAAGAAGGCCGCGGTGGGCGCGCCGTAGTGCGGCGTGGAGACGGCGACGACGCTCTCCACGCGCCTCATCCACGGCTCGACGTCGACGGAGGTCACGAGCGAGGCGCCCGGCGCGACGGCCAGGCGTGCGTCGAGGCCGCCGGTCGAGTGACCGATGAGGTGGATCGGTCCTTCCGCGCCGGCCGTGCTCGCGACGAGGTCGACGAGCTTGCCGGCGCGCTTTCGGAGCGACGCCGTGGGGAAGGTGGGCGCGTAGTGGATCGACGCGTCGATGCCGCGTTGATCGGCGTACGCGACGAGGTGCTCGCGCACGTGCGCGAAGTAGCGGAAGTCGCCGAAGTTCGCGAAGCCGAAGAAGCCCGGCACGAGATACACGTGTTGGCGCACGACTGACGTATACGCGCATTCGCCTTGGCTTCGGAAGGTGTCGGGCCTCGAAGCGAGGCACGAGGGCTGCGCCCGCGGGTATGATCGCGCGGCATGCACGCGGCCGATCTCGATCGCATCACGCCGACGCGGCGCCCCGACAAGAGCCCGAGCGGCTGGCAGCGCTGGAGAGAGCTGCTCTTCGTGCACTGGCGTCTGCCGATCGACGCGGTGCGACCGCTGATCCCGAAGGAGGTCGAGCTCGACCCGTGGGATGGCGAGATGTTCGTGGGCCTCGTGCCGTTCCGCATGGAGGGCATCCGGCCCTCGTGGCTGCCGCGCCCGATGGCGATGGACTTCCTCGAGCTGAACCTGCGCACGTACGTGAGCTTCCAGGGGCGACCGGGCGTGTGGTTCTTCTCCCTCGACGCGACGTCGTGGCTCGCGGTGCAGGCCGCGCGCACGGGGTGGTCGCTCCCCTATCACCACGCGCGCATGAGCGTGACGCGCAGCGGTGAGCACGTGTCGTATCGCTCCGAGCGCCGCGCGGGACCGGCGACGTTCACCGCCGAGTACGACGTCGGCGCGCCGCTCGGGCCCTCGGCGCCAGGCACGCTCGAGCACTTCCTCCTCGAGCGCTATCTCCTCTTCAGCGAGCGCGGCGGACGCATCCTCGAGGGTCACGTGCACCACGTGCCCTACCCCGCGCACCGCGTGGAGAGCCTCGTGGTCTCGCAGTCGATGATCGACGCGGCGGGCATGCCGAAGCTGTCGGGCCCGCCGGTGACGGCGCACTACAGCCCAGGCGTGGACGTCGAGGTGTTCGGGCCGTGGCCAGTGACGTGAGCCGGTACGAGCGCGACAGCCACGGTTGCGTGAGCCGCCACGTGCGCGCGGAGACGATGGAGCGATGAGCGACGACGACGCGCACGAGCGGCACCGCGGCCCGGCGCCCAAGGACGCGCAGCTCTTCGCGCCCGAGAGGCTCGAGGGGCTCCGCACCGCGACGAGCGAGCTCGCGTGGCTGCTCGAGCGCGGCTACGCGAGCCCGTCCGCGCTGAAGCTCGTGGGCGATCGACACGCGCTCACCGCGCGACAGCGCGCAGCGGTCGAGCGCGCCGCGGTGCCCGAGCCGATCGCGCGATCACGCCGCGACAAGCGCGTGGACCTCGAGGCCGTGCGCGATCGCGCCGTGGCGATCGATGGCTTCAACGTGCTGATCGTCGGTGAGTCGGCGCTCTCGGGCGCGCCGCTCTTCGTGGGGCGCGACGCGGCCGTGCGCGATCTCGGCGGCGTGCACGGGAGCTGGCACCGCGTGGCCGAGACCGATCGCGTGCTCGCCGCGCTCGCCGCGCTGCTCGTCACGCACGGCTGCCGCGAGGTGCGCGTGCTCCTCGACGCGCCCGTCTCGAACAGCGGGCGCCTCCGCGCGCGCCTCGAGGAGACGATGGCCCGCGAGGCGCCCGCGCTGCCGTGCTCGGTCACGCTCGCTCCGAACGCCGACCACGCGCTCCGCGATCACACCGACGCCATCGTCGCGAGCGCCGACGGCGTCGTCATCGATCACGCCTCCGAGTGGATCGAGCTCGTTCGCCCGATCGCGACGCACGCGCGCGCGACCCCGTGGTGGGTGGAGCTGGGCTGACGAACGCCTCGGCGTTCTCGAGACGGTTCGCCGAAGCGCCCTGCTTCGGCGCGGGGAACCTCGCCGCGTCGTGTGCGTGGAGCGCGCGAGCGGCCACGACGGGGATCAGCGAGACCGGACCCGCCGCGTCGCGATCGATCTCGATCCGCCGCCGGACGAGTCGCTGGAGCGACTCCACGTCACCATCCCCGAGCCCGATGCGCGATGCGAGCCGGATCGCGCTCGTCGCGAGCACGTGCGGTCGTGTGAAGGCTCCGTGCTCCTTCCAATCCGCGGAGCCCTTCACGTGGAACGTCGGTCCCTCGATGACGTTCTCGGCAAGCGCCACGAGGCGCGACGCGGCAGGCGGCCCGAGACGCAGGATGGAGGGCTCGAGCGCGTGCTCGGTCACCTGGCTCCGCTGCGCGTCGAGCGCGGCGGGAGTGGCGCGCCGGAGCATGAGATCTCGGTAGAGCTCGAGGCAGGCCTCCAGCCGCGGGCCCGGCGCGAGGGCCTCCAGCGCTTCGAGATACGGGGCGGGCGTGAACCGCGCGCGGAGGTCCGCGGCCACGTGCTCTGGGTTGAGCTGCTCGATCGACTCGAGGAGGAACGCGTCACTCATGTCGCCGCACACGAGGGCGAACGCAGGGCGAGGTGATCCGATCACGCCGGTCTCGTCGACAGCGCGAAGTGCCGCGTGAAAGGCACGCTTCACGAGCCGGTCCCGCGACGATCCCGCACCCGAGGGGAGCTCGATCGCAGCGACGGACGGTGCGAAGTCGTGCCACTCCCAGTCGCATGCGTTCCAGCGGAGGTCGCGCTCGGTGACGAGCCGCCCGGTGGGACGCGAGGCGTAGGCCGCGAGCGCTCGAGAGAGCGCCTCCTCCGTGTTGGCCGAGGCGCAGACGTAGGAGAACGCGCTCTGGCCGCTCGTGTAGAGGGCGAACGCATAGAGGCGCTCACCTCCCACCTTCGCCCGGACGGACGCGGCCGCTTCGAGCACTGCCTCCGAGAGCGCCCGCTCGAACGCGTGCGACGCGTCGACCGTGTGCGCTCCGCGCTTGGCCGGCGAGGCCACGCTGCGGCGCTTGCTCGCCATCAGATGTCGAAGTCCTCGGGGGGCCTCTGGGGCTCGCCGGACTTCGAGCCTTGGGGGCCGCCGATGCGGAGCTTCGGCGGATCGAGCGCCACGCGGCTGCCGGGCGGAACCGACGCCGTGAGGAACGTGGCGCCGCCGATGACGCTGCCCTTGCCGAGCACGGTGTCGCCGCCGAGCACGGTCGCGCCGGCGTAGATGGTCACGTCGTCCTCGACGGTCGGGTGTCGCTTCGCGGCGCCCACCACGCGGCCGCTCGCGTCGCGCTTGAGCGAGAGCGCGCCGAGCGTCACGCCTTGGTAGACGCGCACGCGCGCGCCGATGTGCGTCGTGGCGCCGATGACCACGCCCGTCGCGTGATCGATGAAGAAGCGCTCGCCGATCGTGGCCGCCGGGTGGATGTCGGCGCCCGTCTCGGTGTGCGCCCACTCGCTCATGATGCGCGGCATGAGCGGCACGCCGAGCACGTGCAGCTCGTGCGCGATGCGGTGCACCGTCACGGCGCGGTAGCCCGGGTAGCTGAGGATGATCTCGTCGAGCGAGCCCGCGGCCGGATCGCCATCGAGCGCGGCCTGCGCATCGAGCACGAGCATGCGGCGGATCTCGGGCAGGCGCGCCAGGAGCTGACGCGTGAGCTCTCGACCGTGCTTGCGACAGCGCGGCTGATCGAGCTGCGCGCTGGCCTCGTCCTGGAAGCAGAGGCAGCGCTCGATCTGACGCTCGAGCTTGTCGCGCAGCTGCGCGACGAGGTTGCCCGTGTGGTACGCGAGGTTCTCGTCGGTCAGATCGAGGCGCCCGAAATAGCCCGGGAACAGCGCCTCGAAGAAGAGGTGGAGGACCTCCACGATCTCCTCGCGCGACGGGAGGAAGCGCTTGTTGACGTGCTGCGCGCGACCGTCGGTGCGGTAGCTGAGGAGCAGCGCGTCGACGGTCTCTCGCAGCCCACCCTTGGCGTTCTCGTCCATCGCTCTTGGTCCGTCGATCGGCGCGATCAGGTGACGGGGCGCATCGTCTCGACCTCGCCGAACATGCCCTCGAAGAGGGCGCCGGAGAGGTAGCGCTCGCCCGAGTCCGGCAGGACCACCACGATCGTCCTGCCCTTCCACTTCGGATCGTTCGCGAGGCGAACGGCCGCGGTCATCGCGGCGCCGCACGAGATGCCGCAGAGGATGCCCTCTTCCTTCGCGAGCCGACGCGCCATCGCGATGGCCTCGTCGTTCGAGACCGTCTCGACCTGGTCGACGATCGAGAGATCGAGGTTCTTCGGCACGAAGCCCGCGCCGATGCCCTGGATCTTGTGGGGCCCTGGCGCGACGTCCTGTCCCGCGCGCGTCTGCGTGATCACGGGCGAGTGGATCGGCTCGACCGCGACCGAGTGCAGGGCCTTTCCACGGGTCTTCTCGAAGTACCGCGAGACGCCCGTGATCGTGCCGCCGGTGCCGACGCCCGCGACGAACACGTCGACGTCGCCGCCCGTGTCCTCCCAGATCTCGGGGCCCGTGGTGGTCTCGTGGATCGCGGGGTTCGCGGGGTTCTCGAACTGACGCACGGCGACGTAGCGATCGGGGCTCTCGGCCGCGAGCTGCTCGGCCTTCGCGATCGCGCCCTTCATGCCCTTGGCGCCCTCGGTCAGCACGAGCTTGGCGCCGAGCGCCGTGAGCACCTTGCGGCGCTCCATGCTCATCGTCTCGGGCATCGTGAGCACGCACTCGATCCCGCGCGAGGCCGCCGCGAACGCGAGCGCGATGCCCGTGTTGCCGCTCGTGGCCTCGACGATCGCCTTTCCAGGGCCGAGCAGACCGCTCTTCTCCGCGTCCCAGATCATCGCGGCGCCGATGCGACACTTCACCGAGTAGGCCGGGTTGCGGCCCTCGATCTTGGCGAGGACGTTCGCAGGCGCTCCGTCGAGGACACGACGGATGCGGACGAGGGGCGTCTTGCCGATGCTCTGGCTGTTGTCGTCGGCGACGTGGGGGTAGGTCTTCATGCCGGCGAAGCTACCATGCGCGACGTGCGAAGCCGCGAGCGCCCCGGCGCCGAGATCACCTGGCTGGAAGTGCTGGCCACGGGCGCGCTGACCCCGCTGCTCCTGCCGCTCTCGTGGCTCGTGCGGCGCGCGGTGCCGCTCGACGACGCGGAGCTCGCGATCGGCTTCCTCGCGTTCCACGGCGCGCACGTGCTCAACGACCCTCACTTCGCAGTGACGTACCTGCTCTTCTACGAGGACGCGGCGCATCGCGCGCGCGCACCCGAGATCGCGCTCGCGCAACGCATGCGGTGGATCGTCGCGGGTGTCGTCACGCCCCTCGTGCTCGTCGCGTGGGCGGGCTGGGCGCTCGCGAGCCACGCCGCGAACACGCTCGGCTGGATGGTGCAGCTCATGTACCTCGCGGTGGGCTGGCACTACGGCAAGCAGGGCTTCGGCGTGCTCACCGTGCTCTGCGCGCGGCGCGGCGTCTCGTTCACGGCGTGGGAGAGGCGCGCGCTCCTCGCGCACGTCTACGCCGCGTGGGCGTTCGCGTGGGCGAGCCCACCGCTGCCACCCGGCGAGTACCAAGAGCGCGGCGTCGTGTACTGGGCACCAGGCCGCCCCGAGCTGCTCATGACGGCGAGCGGCGCCGTGCTCGCGCTGAGCACGATCGCGCTGATCGTCGCGCTCGTGCAGAAGGCACGCCGCGAGGGCTCGCTCCCGTGGTGGCCCCTCTCTGCGTACCTCGCGACCCTCTGGCTCTGGGGCATCGGCTCGGCGATCGATCCGCTCGTTCGCTACGTGATCCCCGCGCTTCACGCGGTGCAGTACGTCTTCTTCGTGGCGCTCCTGCGCTGGAACGAGGCGCGGAGCGAAGAAGGCCCGCCGCGCTTCGGTCGCCCGGCGACGAGCCGCCTCGCGGCGCTCGCGCTCGGCGCGCTGGTGCTCGGCTGGGCGCTCTTCCGCGGCATCCCCGCGCTGCTCGATCAGGAGCTCGTGCCCCGCGACGGTTGGGAGAGCCTGGGTGCGACGCCCTTCTTCGCAGCGTTCTACGTGGTGGTGAACCTCCACCACTTCGCGATGGACGCCGTCATCTGGCGCCGCGAGCACGCGCCGACGCGCTGGCTCGTCGCACGCCCCGAGACGGTGCTCGAGCCGTCGCCAACGGACGCTGCGAGCCCGAACGAGGCCCCGAGATCGGCGCCTTGAGGCGTCAATGCGAACGCGGGTCCGCGCTCACACGCGCGCGGCCACCGATCGGAACGAGTCGCCGTCGACGCCGACGGGACGCGATCGCGAAGAGCACGAGTGACGCCGCCACCAGACCTCGCGTGGCGCTGCGCGAGGCGCCGAAGCTCGCGCTGCATCCGTCGTCCGAGCCGGGAGGGCGCCAGCCATACGACTCGCAGAACGCGGCGTCGTCCGCGAACGCGACGCCCGGCGTGACCGGGACACGCCGACCGCTCGGGAGCTCGAGCTCCGTCGGTGCGAAGTCTCGATACCATTGCTCCGAACAGAGCTCGTGAAGCGTGGCGACCCGGTTCGGACTGACGAGCGGGACGCCCTCGTCGAAGCGGAACTCGGGGTCGACCGTCATGTCCTCGGCGCTCATCGACGTGTAGAGCCGCGTCAGCACCGTGTGCTCGGCGAGCCATGCGTCTGCCTCGACACGCGGCGCACGGATCTCGCGCTCGAGCGCGGCGAGGAGGCCGTCGACCTCGACGCGCATCGGCTCCGCCGAACAGCCGAAGGACGCGAGGCAGCGCCGCACATACGTGGCCTCGTCTTCGTCCGCCACCACGACGAAGCGCGCGAGCAGATCCGGCAACGCGGGCTCGAGCCAGTAGTTTCGACGCAGGAGCTCGCGCACGATCTCGGTGAAGGGCAGGTCGCGGAGATCGTCCACCGGCGGCAACGCCAGGCCGAGCGTGGGGGGTGCGGCTGCCGAGTCGAAGACGAACGCCTGCCCACCTGCGGCGTCGATCGCTTCCGCGTAGGAGCTCCCCCAGGACGCGCCTCCCATCCAGAGCCTCGCGTCTTCGGGGACGTCGAGGAGAGAGTAGTTGGTCGGGACAGCTGGACGGTCGGCGAGGAAGTACGTCGTGATCGGGAGGCCCTGGACCGTCGCGATCGACGTGAGACGTATCGGCAGACACGGATCGACCTCACCGAGGCGGAGCACGATCGGTCGCACGCTCGCCACGGTACTCGTGGTGAGGAGGCGCAGCGCGACGAAGACCTGCCCGGCGGCGACGTAGTCCTCCATGAGCGCCACGGCGGTCGGAGGGATGAAGTAGCCGTTGTCGGTGAGCCAGGCCTGGAGCTCGGTGGCCGAGCCCCCGCGCAGGATCACGGACTCGTACGGGCCGACGGGGGCGCGCTCGATCACCTCGACCGGCGGCGTCGCGGCGTCCAAGGACTGGATGGTCGCGGCGTCGGCACCGCCACCCCCGCTCGGAGGCTCCTCGCGCGCGCCGGGGCCGTAGCCGGTGCACATCCCTCCGCCACCACCGGGCATGGGCGACACGCACTGAGGGTACGCGCGACAGGTGCCGTCGCGCTCCGTCGCGGCCATGAGGAACTGCGTAGGTGTGGTCTGCCCGAGCCCCTGGAAGAGCGAGTCGGTCCCGACCTCGATCTCCGCCGGCGCCGCGGGCAGAGGGATGATCCACGCGAAGCCATCGGCCGAGCCCTGGTACACGATGCGCACGCTCATCGTCAGCGTGCCGTCGGCGTTCTTGACGTACACGATGTCTTCGCTCGATTGCACCACTGGCTGCGTCGGCGTCTGGCAGAACGTTCCGCCACAGGCACGTGCGCGCTCCGGCACGGCCAGCACGAGTGAGACCGCGAGCGCGGCGACCCCGACGACCACACGAACGTTCCCCAGTGAGCGCATTCGGCCCTCCCAAGAAAGAAGGAGACGAGCATACCCGCACTCGAGGCGCGCTGCTCGAGGTCTGCCTCACTTCCAGCTGCGGAGGAACGCGCGGAGCGCGAGCGCGACGATGCCGACCGCCACGATCGGGTTCGTGTAGGCGGTGAGCTCGGCCTGGTAGCCGATCGCGAGGATCACGCCGCCACCGAGGACCGCGATGAGGAAGTTCTCGATGAGGAGGCCCGAGTACGTGAACGTGCGCCGATGCGCGTGTCGCGGGCGGAAGAGCGAGGCGAAGAGCCCGAGCGCGAGCGGCAGTGTGAGCACGATGAGGACGAGATCGACGAGCGGCCAGTAGCCGCGCAGCCGCGGGCTCGGGAGGAACAGCGTCGCGAACGGAGACTCGCGCGGCGCCTCGCCACCGAGGAGCGCGCCCGCCTCCTCGGGCGATAGCTGCAGTCGAGGCTTGTCGCGAGGGGGCGCCTCACCCGGCGGGCTTGCCGCAGACTTGCGCGCGACGAGATCCGGATCGCGCGGATCGAGCGTCGCATCGCGGGCGCCGCAGTGCGGGCACACGACCGCCTTGGGGCTCTTGGGGCGACCGCACTCTCCACACGTCGCACGCTCCGACACGCACCAAGCCTAGCCCGCGTGCGGCGTGATGCCTTCGTCTCGGACGCTCGAGGCCGCCGATCAGAAGCCGTCGCGCTCGTCCCAGCCCATGCAGTAGCGCGCGTTGATCTCGGAGATGGCGCGGAGCACGCGCGCGCCGCGATCGGTGCGGTGCACGTAGGCGTCGATGCCGAAGGGGCCGTGGTAGCCGGCCGCGAGCAGCGCGTGACCGACGCGCTCGGCCGCAGCCTGGAGCGGCTCGGCGAAGCCGAGACAGTCCTCCGCATCGATGCGCCCCGAGCGAAGGAATCGCCCGTGTCCGTCGGTCGTCTGCGCGCGCAGGCCCGTGAGCTCGACGCCTCGATCGCGCCGCGCCCAGCCATAGACGCAGAGCTCTTTCTCGATCGCGATCTCGGGCTCGAGGTAGAGCGGCGCGAGGCGGAGCGCGCGCATCACCCAGCTGCGATCCTCGCTCGAGAGCGCGCCGCTCGCGATGGTGCGCTGTCCGCGGCCCGAAGCCCCGAGTCCCTTCTTGAGCCGCCAGCGGCCCGTCGGGCTCGGCCGCACGACGAAGTCGATCACGTCCTCGAGCCGCGTCGCGATGCCCGTCGGCTCGAGCTCACCGCGCGACAGCTCGGCGGCGAAGCCTCGCTCGTTGACGCGGCGAATCACCTCGACGCTCGGCGTCTCCTCTACGACGAGGCCCGCACGCCGCGCCGACGCGATCGCACGCGGCGTGGGGCACCAGAGCCGCGCCTCGGTGCCTTCCGGAATCGCCGCGCCGGGATGCACGAGCACGGCACCCTCGGGCAGGCGCGTCTGGTGTGCAATCGCGTCGAGGCGCGCCGCGAGCGCCGTCGGGATCGTCCAGCGCGCGCCGGCCTCGAGCTCGTGCTCGGCATCGAGGTTGAGGACGAAGGCGAGCGATGGCCGCACCGCTGCGTTCTACAGCGCGGCGCGATCGATTCAACGCGTGGGCGGCGCGTACCAGCGCCCGAGCAGCGCGGGGATCCCTCGCGACTCGAGGCCACGCACGAACGCCTCCCCGCCGAGCACGTCGAGCCCCAGGCGCTGCTTGCTCGCCCACTCCTCGTTCGTGATCGGGGTCACGCGCGCGACGTCCACGCGACCGAGCGTGGTCGGGATCGCAGGCCCGAACTGCGAGAGGAGCACACACGGCCAGCCGAGGAAGCCTTGCTCGTCGCCCCCGATGGCCTGGCCGAGCTCGAGGCGCGCACCTGCGCTCGCGAGCGCGTGCATCGTCACGCCGATGCGCGACAGCGTGGACGCGAGGCGCTCGTCGTAGCGGCTCGTCCACGTCGTGAGCTCGACGAGGCCGAGCGTGCGCGGCGTGGCGTTGGCGAGCGGCCTTCGACAGAGACCGCTCGTGACGAGGAAGAACGACTCGGCCCCACCCGAGAGCGCGCTGCGACGAAGGACGTGCACCGTGTGTGGGGGAGCCTCCGGTCCGCCCGCGACCTCCAGGGACTCGAGCCGCTCGACGCGCGCGTTCGGGCCTGCGATGGCAGCGCCGAACGCCCCGAGGAAGGCATCGACGTCGAGCGCCGGTGGTGGCGCGGTCTCGCCCTCGAACGCGTGGACCGGCGAGAAGGGGCCCGTGGGCGCGAGCCGCTCGCGGATCAGCACGAAGGGCGCGCGGTCCCCGACGAGATGCACGCGCTGTCGAGAGCCGCTCCGCGCGAACGCGCGGCCGAGGGCGGCATGAATCGCGCGGATCTCGAGCGAGCCGTCCCACGCGACGTCCTCGACGCCGTGGCTCCTCGCGAGCGCACGCACGGACTCGATCACCGCCTCGCGCTCCCGCTCGGCCCCGCTCGCATCGAGCACGAAGAGGCTCTCTCGCTCCGCGAGCCGACCCCCGGTGTGGCGAGCGCCCGGATGCGCGGCCCGCGCGACGAGCAGCACGTCGCGGAGCTCCGCTTCGGTCAGGCGCTCCACGTGGCGACCGATCGCCTTGGAGGCGAGCCTCGCCCAGCTGCCGTGATCGAGCTCGCCGAGCAGACCGAGGTGCTGCGCCGCATCCGCGACCTCGACGAGGGTGAACGTGCGCGTTCCGTCCGTGCTCGCAGTGCCTGCCATCGCAGTGCTCGCCATCGCAGCGCTCGCAGCCGCAGTGGGGCTCGTACCCGCGGGCGGGACCACGGGCATCACGGTGCCGAGGACTTGGCGGCCCTGCGCGACGACGATCGGCGACGAGGGCCCTGTCGTGTAGAGGGTGAGATCCCGTCCGAGCGATCCGAAGAGCCAGACGTACTTCTCCTGGATCGCGACGTCGTCCGTGGTGCAGAACGCACCCGCGCACGTGAGGCTCTTCGTCAACGACGCGAGGGGCGTGGCGCGCGCTCCTGCGGCCAGCTCGAGCAACGAGGCGAGGCCCTCGGCGGGGATCTCCCTCACGCCCGCCGGATCCGGCAGCGCGATCACGCGATCGGCCGGAACGAGGGCGGAGCCGTCGCTGACGAAGAGGACGCCGCGAACGGTTCCGCGGACGCGATGGACGAAGGGGACGGACACGGCGACCACTCTACGGACGCGAGAGGCGCGCTCTCCCTCGCGCGAGACCCCTCAACGGAGGGTCGCGCGCTGATCGAGCGAGAGCGCGACGAGGTTGGCCACGACGTAGGCGAAGCTCTCTTCGTCGGAGGTCCACGTGCGCGGCCCGCCGAGGTGCTCGTGGCACACGACGCCGACCATCTTGCCGCCGTGCCAGATGGGCACGTCGAGCATCGCCCCGATGCCGAGCGCTCGCAGGTAGCTCGCGGTGAAGCACGAGGTGCGTGCGTCGGTCTGCGCGTCGTGCGCCGCGATCGTGCGCTCCGTGGCGAGCGCGTGGAAGTAGGGCGCGAAGTCCCTCGCGAAGAGCTCGGTGCCCGAGGAGTGCCGCCGCTCCGCGCGCTCGAAGAGATCGGCGCAGGTGATCTTCGTCCGGTGCTCGTCGAGGAACCAGACGCTCACGCGCGCGACGTCCAGGGCCTCCGAGGCCGCCTCGTCGATGCGGCGCACCGTGGCCTGCACGTCACCCAGGAAGAGCGCGCGCTGCGAGATGAGCTCGACACACGTGGCGAGGTAGCGGCGCAGGACACGCGCGTCACTCTGCGTGGGCCGCGTCTCGAGCGTGGGGTCGCGACGCTCGGCGCGCGCCGGGGCACCTTCGAGCGCCTTGGCCGAAGCGTCGGCCAGTCGCTGCACGAGCTCGGGGGTGTCCTCGAGCGCCGCTGCCTCCGTGGAGGTCAGCTGCGCGATGGACGCCAGGCGCATCTTCGCGACGAGACCGCCGCGCCGCTCGGCGTCATCGAAGTACTGACGTGCACGATCTCCCACGGAACACCTCGTCGAGAATCGGCCCGCACTCTACACGCTCGGCCCCTTCGTCGTCGGCGGATCGTGAGAGATCTCGGACATGCGCCTCGCGACCGGCAGCGGCTCGCCGAGCTTGCGCGCGAAGACGCGCTGCGAGGGGTAGATGCTGCGGTGCCCCGTGAGCACGTAGGCGACGACGCACACGATCACGACGTGCGGGAAGGCGCCTCCGCCGACGAGCTCCACCGCCATGATCGACAGCGCGAGCGGCGTGTTCGAGGCGGCGGCGAAGACGGCCGCCATGCCGACGGCTGCGCCCAGGCCGATCGGGAGATCGAGCAGACGCGCGAGCACGTTGCCGAGCGTGGCGCCGACGAAGAAGAGGGGCGTGACCTCGCCGCCGAGGAAGCCCGCGCCGAGCGTGATCGCCGTGAGCAGGAGCTTGGCGGCGAAGGCGTACGACGCGAGCTCGGGGTCCTCGTAGGCACGCACGATGGTGGGCACGCCGAGGCCGAGGTAGTCGCTCGTGCCGAGGAGCTGCCAGATCGCGACGACCGCGAGGCCACCGATCATCATGCGGACGGGCAGACGCGGGACACGGCGCTCGCCCTCGCGCTTGAGCCAGTGCGTGAGCTCGATGAACGCGACCGTCGCCGCCGCGATGGCCGCGGCGAAGATCACCCACTTCCCGATCACGAGCGGGCTGAGCGCGAGCGGCGCGACGAGCGGATACGGCGTGTGCACGATGCCGAGCGCGCGGGTCGTGAGATCGCCGACGAGCGAGGCGACGAGCGCGGGCACGAGCGCGCGGTGCTCGAGCCGGCCGAGCGCGACCATCTCCATGCCGAAGACGGTGCCCGCGACCGGCGTGCCGAACACCGAGCCGAAGCCGCCCGCGACACCGGCCGCGAGGAGCTCGCGTCGGATCGGGCCCGAGAGGCCGAGGCGATGCGCGAGCCAGTCCGCGAGGCTCGCGCCCATCTGCACGGCCGTGCCTTCGCGGCCGGCGCTGCCGCCGAAGAGGTGCGTGAGCACCGTGCCGACGAGCACCATCGGCGCCATGCGCACGGGGATCTCGGGGCCACCGTCGTGGATCGTGTCGATGACGAGGCTGTTGCCTGCCTTGATCGACTGCCCCCAGCGCTCGTACACGAGGCCGATCGCGAGGCCCGCGACGGGCAGGAGGAACACGAGCTCCTGGTGCTCGCCGCGGACGTCCGTCACGAGCTCGAGCAGCCAGAGGAAGAGCGCGGAGGCCCCACCGCACACGACGCCGACGAGGGCCCCGAGGCCGACCCAGCGAGCGAGCTGTCGCAGCGCAGCGTCCACGCCGCGAGCCTCGCATGGCCCCGACGCGACTCGCACCTTCGTGAGAGATCGTACGAAACGGGCGCGTCGATGGCCGCGTGATTGCAGAGCGGCCCCGCATGTCTCACGCCGCCATGGGTCGCTACTCGTTCGCCCGCGCGCCGATGCGCGTTTACTGGGAGATCACGCGCGCTTGCCAGCTCGCGTGCCGCCACTGCCGCGCAGAAGCTGCGCCGACCCGCGCAAAAGAAGAGCTCGGCACGGAGGAGGGCTTCCGGCTCCTCGAACAGCTCGCGGCGGCGGAGCCGAAGCCGCACGTCGTGCTCACGGGCGGAGACCCGCTCGAGCGACCGGACCTCTTCGCGCTGATCGCCGAGGGCCGCGCGCTCGGCCTCGGCGTCTCGGTCTCGCCGAGCGCGACGCCACGCCTCACAAGCGAGGCGATCTGCGCGCTCAAGGACGCGGGCGTGGAGGCGATCTCGCTCTCGATCGACGGCGCCACCGAGGCGCACCACGACGGCATCCGCGGCGTGCCCGGCACCTTCGCGCGCACGCTGGTGGCGGGCGCACAGGCCCGCGAGCTCGGGCTTCCCTTCCAGGTGAACACTCTCGTCGCGAAGGAGACGCTCGCCGACATCCCGGCGATCGAGGCGCTCGCACGCGAGCTCGGCGCGGCGCGCTGGAGCCTCTTCTTCCTCGTGAGCGTGGGACGAGGCACGGTGCTCTCGTCGATCACGACCGACGAGTCCGACACCCTGCTCGCGTGGCTCGCCGATCGCGCCGCGATGCCCGGCATGATCGTCACCACGACCGAGGCGCCGCACTTCCGGCGGATCGTGTCCGAGCGCCGAACGAGCGTGCCCGGCCGCGGCCACGTCGCGGGCATCCGCGACGGCAACGGCATCATGTTCGTCTCGCACGACGGCGACGTGTTCCCGTCGGGCTTTCTGCCCGTGCCCGCCGGCAACGTGCGCAGAGACGATGCGCTCTCGCTCTACCGCGAGGCGCCGCTGTTCCTCTCGCTCCGCGACGTGGACTCCTTCCACGGCCGCTGCGGCAGCTGCGAGGTCCGCGCTGCCTGCGGCGGCTCGCGCGCCCGCGCGTTCATGGCGAGCGGCGACGTGCTCGGCGAAGACCCGCTCTGCACGCACGTCCCCGCCGCGCACGCCTGAAGCTCGCCGACCTCCCCGCCCGGCGACGGTGCCCGTCAGGCGCCGTGAGCATCGTCATGGTGCGCGTACGCACCGTCGGCTAACGCCGAGCGGCCATGGACATCTACCTGATCGTCGGCAGCGAGTCGGGCAACACCGAGATGGTG
Organism: Sandaracinaceae bacterium; assembly: GCA_044376125.1. Lineage (GTDB taxonomy): Bacteria > Myxococcota_A > Polyangia > Polyangiales > Sandaracinaceae > JAFLCL01. The sequence goes on along the minus strand of JBILLJ010000016.1, from coordinate 67,723 downwards.
GCCGACTGCGTGACGAGCGCGCTCGAGGAGCGCGGGCACGGCGTCGCGCGGTTCACCGAGGGAAGCCTCGAGGACGCGGCGCTCGGCGACAAGACCATCGTCTTGATCTGCTCCTCGACGACGGGCATCGGCGACATCCCGCAGAACGTCGAGCCGCTCTACGACGCGCTCGTCGCGAGCCGACCGAGCCTCGGCCACCTCCGGTACGGCGTGATCGGCCTGGGCGATCGCAACTACAAGGACAGCTTCCTCGGCGGCCCGAAGAAGTGGGACGCGATCTTCGCCGAGCTCGGCGCCACGCGCGTCGGCGCGCGCCTCGAGCTCGACGCGACGGACAACCCCACGCCCGATGAAGACGCCGTCGCCTGGCTCCCGGGCTGGCTCGCCGCGCTCGAGGGCTGAGGCGCCTCCTCGAACTGGCGCGGTCGGGGGTGCGGGAATAGGCTCGGCCCCCTCTCACGTCAGGGTCCGGGTCCGACGATGCAACGCAGCCTCCTCCTCTTGCTCACGCTCGCGCCGCTCGTCGGCTGCGGCGCACAGCTGATCCCGAACACCGACGTGCCCGACACCGCGGAGAACCGCGAGGCCGTGGAGTTCGTCGAGGAGTACCGGCACGCGGTCGAGAGCCACAACCCGGCCTCGATCCTCCGCCTGGTGTCGCAGGACTACTTCGACGACAACGGGACCCCGGCGAGCGCGGACGACGTCGACTACGGCATCCTCCAGGAGCGCCTGGGACGCTGGAGCGCGGACGTGCTCGATGTCCGTTACGAGATGCGGTACCGCCGCGTGACCGTGTACCCCGAGCGCGTCTTCGTGGACGTGACGTACACGGGCTCGTTCAAGGTGCGGACGGCAGAGGGAGAGCGCTGGGAGCGCCGCCTCGCCGACAACCGCCTCGAGCTCATCCGTGAGAGCGGCCGGCTCCGCATCGTGTCGGGGCTCTGATCGCCAGCGGTCGCGCCCTTCCGCGCGCCGCGCCTGTTCGTCGTTTACTCGCTCGCGTCGTTCCGTTAGCCTGACGGGACGCGAGAGATGTCGGATCCGAGCGACAAGAAGCCGCTGGGGCGAATCCTCCTCCAGCAGAAGCTCGTGACGCCCGGAGAGCTCGACCAGCTCCTCGAGAAGCAGCGTCGTTCCCCCGGCACACGCCTGGCCTCGGCCGCGGCCGCCTCGGGGAAGCTCGACGATCTCGATCTGCTGCGCGCCCTGAGCGAGCAGCTCGGGGTGCCTGCGATCGATCTGTCGCAGGTCGTCGTGCCGCTCGGGAACCTGAAGCTCGTCCCGCTGGACGTCGCCAAGCAGTACCTGATCCTCCCGTTCTCGGTGAAGGACAACGAGATGTGGCTCGCGATGGCCGACCCGCACGATCGGCGCGTCATCGACGAGATCGAGTTCGTCACGGGCAAGAACGTCTCGCCCTACGTCGCGCTGCACGAGCACCTCGCGCGCGTCGTCGAGGACGCGTACCGCGAGCTCGAGCGTGGCGAGGCCTACTACGTCGGCCCCAACGCACCGCAGGAGTACCTGGCGACGCTCGGCATCGCGAGCAAGGCCGCGCCTCCCGCGGCGCCTCCTGCGCCTGCGCGGCCGCCGCCGCGCGAGCCGGCACCGGCGGCGCGCGAAGATCGCTTCGGGCCTCGAGGGCCCACCGTCCACCAGCTCACCGACGAAGCCGACTTCTCGGGGCTCCTCAGCGAGCCCGCGCGCCCGATCCCCGCGGCCGCGCGTGCGCCGATGCGCGAGCCGGCACCACCGCCGCGTGAGCCCACGGGCCTGCGCGAGCCGCCTGCGCCGCCCCGCACGCCGACGGGCCTGCGCGAGGCCGTCGCCGCGCGAGTGCCCACGGGCCTGCGCGATCCGGGCCCGCCGCATCCCTCGCTGCGACCCGACATCAGCGCCCTCGATCCTGCGTTCGACTCGCGCGTCGGCCCGCTGCCGCGCAACGACTCGCGGGATCCGAACGCCGCACGCGCGACCCGCACGGTGCTCGTCGTCGACGACGAGGAGGACATCCGCCGGATGCTCCGCCGCGTGCTCCAGGAGCGCGGTTACCGCGTCGTCGAGGCCGCGCGGGGGACCGAGGCCCTGCAGGCCGTTCGCGACCACGTGCTCGACTGCATCCTGCTCGACGCGATGCTGCCCGAGATCCACGGCTTCGACATCTGCCGACGCATCAAGTCGAGCCAGAAGTACGGGCACATCCCGATCATCATGGTGAGCGCGATCTACCGAGGCTGGCGCTTCGCCGAGGACCTGCGCGAGTCGTACGGCGTGACGGCCTTCCTCGAGAAGCCGTTCAAGATCTCGGACGTGATCGTGGCCGTGGAGCGCGCGATCGAGGGCAAGCCGTTCGAGACGGCCGATCAGGAAGACGAGGCGCTCGGGGCCGAGGCCCAGGCCTCGCTCACGCGGGGAATGGACGCCTACCACCGCGGCGACCTCGACACGGCGATCGGCGATCTCAAGCAAGGCCTCGCGCTCGAGCCGAACTCGTTCCGGCTCCACTATCACCTCGGCCTCCTCTACGGCCGGCGCGACAACGTCTTCGAGGCCATCCAGGAGATGGAGACGGCGCTCGGCATCTCGAGCCGCAACTTCGCCGCCCTCAAGAACCTCGCCGTGCTCTACCAGCGCGCCGGCTTCAAGCACAAAGCCGTCGAGAGCTGGGAGCGAGCGCTGCGCAGCGCGCCCGACGAAGAGACGCGTCGCGGCATCAAAGAGCACTTGATGAGCTTGCTGTGACGGCGCCGCGGCGACCGTGTTGATGGCTTCACCGGCGTCGCCGGTCGCTCGAGCTCGCAGGCCGCGCGCGGCGTCGCGCACGTGCGGACGTCGATCCAACGAATCGATCGCCTCGCGCATCAGATGGGCCGTGACGTCGGATTGCCTTGCTCTTCGGGGCGGGCTCGCGGTTCAATCCTCGCTCGCTCCGGAGGCACGGCGCCGATGAAGTTCCTCTGCCCGAACTGCAAAGCGAAGTACCAGATCGCCGACGAGAAGGTGTCTGGTCGCACGCTGCGCATGGACTGCAGGCGGTGCGGGCACAACATCACGATCCGCGCGGACATGGCGATCGACGATGTCGAGGACGTCGCGCCGAAGCAGCCCGCGCCCGCCCCTCTTGCCGCCAAGCCCTCCCCGGCGAGCACCTCCGCGAGCCGCCGGGCCGGGCTCACGGGCGCGCACACGGCGCAGCCCGCAGGCAGCCACGCAACAGGCACCGGTCACACGGGCGCGGGTCACACGGGCGCGGGTCACACGGGTGCCGGCCACACCGGTGCGCTGGGCGCCGACTTCCATCGCTCGGTGAGCAAGTCGCACACGATCGGCAGCGCGCCCGAGCAGCGCGCGACCCCGCTGGACCAGTGGCACGTGGCCATCAACGACGTGCCGGTCGGGCCGCTCCGCCGCGAGGAGATCGTCAAGAAGATCGGCGCGGGCGCCGTCACGGCCGACTCGCTCTGCTGGCGCGAAGGCCTCGACGACTGGCGTCCCCTGCGCGACGTGCCCGAGCTGGCTGCGCTCCTGCGCCGTTCGCTCGCGCCCGAGGCGCCCGCGCGTCCGGGCGCGACCGGTCGTGCGCCCGTCGCGGGCCCGCCGCGAGCAGCGGCCCCTGCACATGCGGCGGCGGGACGCCCCGCCACGGGTGCCCATCGCCCGGCGGCGCGATCGAACGTCGTGCCGATCGGTGGGCGCCTCGGAGGCGCGGCCGCACCGGCGCTCGAGGACGACGGGCTCGAGAACGACGAGCCGACGCGGGTCGGCACGGTCGATCTCGCCGACCTCGAGGCCAAGGCGCTCGCGGCGGAGAGCAAGCACGCCGAGGCGAAGCGCGACGCCGACAAGGAGCTCTTCCCCGAGGTCGGTCGACCGCCGACGGGCAAGACGAGCCTCAAGGGACCTGGCGGACTGGCACCGCCGCCCAAGCCGATGGGACGGCCCGAGACGGGCAAGACCGCGCTGCCCTCGGTGTCGGCGAAGGCCGCGCCCAAGCAGGAGCCGAAGCACGAGCCGAAGCACGAGCCCAAGCTCGAGCCCGTCGCGGACGATCACGATCTGCCGTTCGCGGAGCCGAGCTTCGCCGACGTGCCCGAGTCGCCCGTCGCCGCGCCTGCACCGCTGCCCGCGCCGACCCCCGCGCCGGCGCCAGCCCCGGCATTCGTCGCGGCGCCCACACCCGCGCCCGTGCCGGCGCCCGCCTCGGTCGCACCGCGCGAGGAGCGACGTGGGCTCCCGATCCCCGCGCTCATCGCGATCGCAGGTGCCACCGCGTTCGGCGGTGTGATGGCGTTCATGATCGGCACGCGCTTCCTCGGCCCCGCAGCGCCGACGACACCCGCCGTGGCGACGATCCAGCCGGCAGCGACGACGGTGCCCGCGACGACGGTGCCCGCAACGACGGCGCCCCCGCCGACGGCGGAGATCACGCCGCCGACCACGACCCCGCCCGCGACCACCGAGGCCGTCGCCGAGGTGCCGACCACGACCCCGCCTCCTTCGACCACCACGGCCGGTGGTGGAGGACACGCGCGCCCGCACACGCCGACGACGCCCACGACCCCGACGAGCTCCGGCGCGGCCAGCGGGACGGGTGGCACGGGCGCGGGCGCGGGCGCTGCGACGAAGGCCCCGACCGGTCGCTTCGCCGAGTTCGCCGACGACTCGAGCGGTGGGCCCGCCCAGATCGCCACCTCGGGCCGCCGGTCGATCGCCGACGATCCCGAAGACGGCGCGGGCACCACACGCGGGCAGCAGGAGCTCACCGCCGATCAGATCCGCTCGGTGATCACGCGCGAGCGTCCGGCAGTGAATCGCTGCTGGGAGTCCGAGCTGCGGCGGATCGGTCAGGCCGCCACGGTCCGCCTCGACGTCGATCTCACGATCGGCGGCTCGGGCACGGTGACGAGCGTGACGACGCGCGGACAGAGCGTCGGAACGCTCGCCGACTGCATCGAGCGCAACGTGCGCCGCTGGCGCTTTCCGCCGACGAGCGGCGTGACCCAGACCTCGTTCCCGCTCGTGTTCAGCGGCACCGAGTAGGCAGAGGGCTCGCGTCCAAGCGTGCCGGCCGTCGTCACTCGAAGCTGCGTGAGAGCGCGTCGGCGAGCGAGCTGGCGGCCTCGATCTCCATGTCACGGCGCTCCTCGGGCGTGAGCTGCGTGGCATTGCCCTTGGGCATCACGACGCGGCGGAAGCCGAGCTTCTTGGCCTCGATCACGCGCTGCGGCGCACGCGGCACTGCACGCAGCTCGCCCGCCAGGCCCACCTCGCCGAAGACGACGAGGTCCGACGGTACGGGGCGATCGCGGAGCGAGCTCACGATCGCCACGGCGAGCGCCAGATCGGCCGCGCGCTCTTCGATGCGCGCCCCACCCGCCACGCTCGCGAAGACGTCGCGATCGAGCACGTGCACGTCGGCCTTGCGCTCGATCACGGCCAGGAGGATCGCGAGGCGGCTGCCCTCGATGCCCGCGGCCACGCGCCGCGCCTGGCCGTAGATCGCCGGCGCGACCAGTGCCTGCACCTCGAGCAGGACGGGCCTCGCGCCCTCGGAGATCGGCACCACGACGGAGCCCGACACACGCGCCGGGCGCTCGGCGAGGAAGTGCGCGCTCGGATCGGGCACCTCGCGCAGCCCATCGCGCACCATCTCGAACACGGCCATCTCCTGCGCGGGCCCGAAGCGGTTCTTGGACGCGCGCACGATGCGGTGCGAGCTGGTCGCGTCGCCCTCGAACGAGAGCACCGTGTCGACGAGGTGCTCGAGGATCTTCGGACCCGCGAGCGCGCCGTCCTTGGTCACGTGGCCGATGACGAAGAGCGCGATGCCGCGCCGCTTCGCGAGCTCGACGAGGCGCGCCGCGACCTCGCGCAGCTGACCGACGCTGCCTGCGGCGGACTCGAGCTCGGTCGAGCGCAGCGTCTGGATGGAGTCGACCACGACGACCTCGGGCTTCTCTTCGTCGATCGCTGCCTCGACCTCCTCGAGCTCGGTGGTCGCCTGCACGAGCACGCGATCGACGCCCGCATCGCCGAGGCGCCGCGCGCGGAGCGCGATCTGCGCGGCGGACTCCTCCCCCGACGCATAGAGCACGGTGCGTCCGCCCGCGGCCATGCCCGCCAGGGCCTGCATGAGCAGCGTGGACTTGCCGATGCCGGGATCGCCACCGAGCAGCACCACGCCGCCGAGCACCACACCGCCACCGAGCACACGATCGAGCTCCGCGAGGCCGGTGTGGATGCGCCGCGCGGCGTCGGGCGCGACGTCGGCGAGGCGTGTGGGCTTGGTGCGATCGCCAGCGACGTTGACCCCGCCCGATCGAGGAGCCCCGCGCGCGTCGAGGCGCTCCTCCACGAGGGACTCCCACGCGCCGCACGTGGGGCAGCGTCCGAGCCAGCGCGGCGCGTTGGCGCCGCACGCGTTGCACACGAAGGCCGTCCGAGATCGCTTGGTGTTTCCGAGGGTCTTGCTCATGGCGTGGGTCCTGGCGGGCGAGCCCTGGAGGCGGGGACCGACGTGGTCCTCGCGGCAGATCAGGAAGAAGCCGTGTGCTGGCTCGCCGCGCGTCCGTGTCCTCGGCGCGAGCGCGCCGTCGTTGCGTCTCGTGTCGCCGACTCGTCGGTCGGGCGCTCGCACCCTATACTGACGATCGTGCGTGACGCGAAGCTCATCGTGGTTGCGTTCGTCATGCCCCTCCTCGCGAGCGGGCTCGTCGTGGGGAGCACGCTCGTCGTGAGCCCGCGCGCGGCGGCCCAGGCGCGGGAGCTGGCCTCGCCGTGGGGCGCGGGGCGCGCCGACGTCGCGGCCGACGAATTCGAGGTGCCCGCAGACGAGCGGCCGGCCGCCGCGACCACCGACGAGTCGACGGGCGACGGAGTCACGGGCGACGGAGTCACGGGCGACGAAGCGGTGCCGCCGCCGCCCGGCAGCTACGGCGCGGACGGCACGGGGCAGCTGCGGCTCGTGGAGCCGGGTGACCTTCCCGCCGCGGGACGAGATCTGTCGGCGCGCGGGGGTTGGATCGCGGCCGAGCCGGGCAGCACGCTCCAGATCCGCTCGAGCATCTCGACGCGCCTGCGCTCGCTCGATGCCGATCTGCAGGTGCTCGCCGCGCGTGGCGGCGGCAGCGTCGTCGATGGCGTGCTCGCGATCGTGATGGGCGCGACCTCGGTCGGCATCGGCATCTTCATGGACGTCTCCGGCAGCGCGCCGGGTCCGAGCATGACGCCGTATCTCTATCTCTACGGCGGCGCAGGCATCGTGCGCGGCGTGCTCGACTTCGTGTTCATGCGCAATCCGTCGGGCGTCGCGATCACCTACGCGCACATGCCGATGGGCAACCTCGGCGAGGTGCGCGCGCGCCTGCGCTACGGCGAGCACGAGCTCGAGTCACTCGCCCAGACGGCCGAGATCGCCCGCATCATCGACGGCGCGCTCAGCATCGGTACGGGCCTGGCCGTGGTGCCCGTGTACCTCGGTCCGACGAACTTCAGCTTCTCGAGCGCGTTCGACTACTTCGTGCTCATCGGCGCGGCGGTGTCGGCCACGACGGGCGTCATCACGCTCTTCAGCGCGAACGAGGCCGAGCGACGCTGGACCGCGTACCGCGAGCTGCGCGAGCGCCTCCTCGCCACCGAGCAGGGCGCGGCGGACGACGCCGAGCTCGAGCGCGCCGCCGAAGAGCTCGCCGCCTTCGAGACCGCGCCCGCGGGCACCGAGCTCCACCCGGTGCTCGCAGGAACGACCGGCGGCCTCTTCGTGGGGGCGACTGGCACGTTCTGATCGATCGACCCCCGCGTTCTGATCAGCCCACCCAGCGGCGCCGCAGGATCCACTCGAGGCCGAACGCGACGAGCAGCGCGATCACCGCGAGCGCGCTCCCGAAGGGTCGGCGCTGCACGACCTCGCGCACGCGCGAGCGCGAGGCGTCGAAGCCCTCGAGCGGACCCGCGTCGTCGATCGTGGTGAAGCGACCGCCCGTGCGCTCGACGAGCGTTCGGAGCAGCTCCTCGCGGGCGCGGGGATCGGCGAGCTCGTCACCGCCGAGCTCCACGACGAACACGTCCTCCGCGAGGCGACGTGCGAGCGCCTCGTCCGGCGCTGCCGCGCTCGCCTCGGGCGCGCGTCGCACGGAGACGCGACCGTCGCTCGTGTCGAGCCGCTCGGCCACGACGCGATAGCCACCGGGATCGAGCGGGGAGACGAGCTCCGCCGTGAGGTGACCCGTCGCGTCGGTGCGGACCTCGGTGGCGCGTAGCTCGGCGCCACGCGCGTCGAGCACGCGCACGCGAATGCGCTCGTCTGCGAAGGGCTGGTAGCCGAGGTCGCGCAGCGTGCCCTCGACGCGGATCGAGGCCTCGGGCCCGTAGCGCTCGCGATCGGTGGAGAGGCGCGCAGGATCGAGGAGCGGATCGCGCGCGAGCCAGCGCAGCGTGGTGTCCCAGAAGCGCTCGTAGGCCGACGCGTCGCCGGTCGCGCCACCCGTGGTCATGCCCCAGCGCCAGCTCGTGTCGGTCATGAGCGCGAGCACGCGCCCGCGCCCGAAGGTGCCGGCCGAGAGCACGGGCAGGGGCTGTCCGTCGTCGTCGCGGAGGCTCGGGTGCTCGAGCACGCGCTGGCTCCCGTTCTGGAGGCGCGCCACCACGTTGAGGCCCTGGAGCGGCGCGAGCTCCTGCCACGCGAGCTCGTTGGCGCGCGGGTCGGAGGCGAGCTGCGCGAGCGGGTGGAAGCGCGCCGCGTCGGAGATGCGCGGGTGGAATTCGTCGGTCGTGAGCGCGCGGCTCGCGGGCGTGCGCGCGGGCAGGACCTCCACGGGCAACACCTCGCCGACGGGCGTCTCCGCGTAGCCCGCCTGCGAGAAGGAGAGCGGCCCGCCGATCATCGCGAACGAGCCGCCGCGCTCGACGTACTCGCGGATGCGCGGGAGGTAGATCTCCATCTGGTAGGGCGCGTAGTCGAAGTCCTGGAAGATCACGACGTCGAAGCTGCCGAGGTGCTCGTTGAAGAGCTCGTCCGTGGGGAACGGGATGAGCGCGAGCTCGTCGGAGTCGGCCATCGTCATGTCGGCCGTGTTCCGCAGGATGAAGAACGAGATGAGATCGGTCGTGGGATCGCGCTTGAGGAACGAGCGGAGGAAGCGCTGATCCCAGCTCGGTCGCCCCGCGACGAGGAGCGCGCGCAGGTCGTCTCTCTGCACGCGCACGAGCAGGGCGCGCTCGTCGTTCTCCGCCACCGCGTCGTCGGGCATGTGCGGAAGGACGAGGCGGTAGAGCGCGCGACCGATCGCCGGAGGCGTCACCTCGAGCTCGACCTGCGTGCTGCCGTCCTCCGGGAGCTCGACGCGGAGCTCGCGCGCCAGCGTGTCACCTTCGTAGAGCGCGAGCGCCACCACGTGCGCGGGCTGACCGTACGAGCGGAGCTCGGCGCGGATCCGCACGGGCCGCCGCACGAAGCCGACGCGGTCGTAGTCCACGTGCGCGATCGCGTCGTCGACGAGCGGCGCGCGATCCCCGACGAACACGCCGTGCACACGCAGGCCGCTCTCTTCGGCGCGCTCGATCGCGCCACCGGCGAGATCGGCGCCGTCGGACACGACGACGACCGCGGTCGCGTCGGCCGCCGCTTCGTCGAGCGCGTCGCCGAGGCGGGTGTCGTCGTCGATCGCGACGAAGCTCGCCTCCGCCTCGTCGAAGCTCCGCGGACGCACCTCGCGCCCGAAGGCGACGAGCGGCACACCGCGCTGTCCGGCCTCGGCGCGCCAGCGAGGCACGAGCGCGCGCGCCCGCGCCATGCGGGAGGCGTCCGGGCTGCGATCGCCGCCGACGCGCATGGAGCGCGAGACGTCGAGGAGCACCGCGAGGCGGCCCGGCTCGTCGTCGGTGCGCTCCTCGGACCACGTGGGCTGTGTGGCCACGAGGAGCGCGCCGAGCGCGGTGAGCACACGGAGCGCGACGAGCGCGATCCGCCGAGGCGCCGCGAGCTTGGTGAGCGAGCGGAGCGAGAGCACGACGCCTGCGCCGAGCGCGAGCGCGAGCAGCGCCGCGGTGAGCCAGCCACCCGGGACGTCGAGCGAGAGGGCCTGCATCAGTGGACCCTCACTCGTCCACGTCCGGCACGCGCCCGCCGCTGCGCCTCCGCATGATGAAGGGCGCGTGGACCTGATCGTCCTTGTAGTCGAGGCAGAGCGCGTAGAGCACGACGTTCACGCCGAGGCGGATGGCGCGCTCGCGCTGCAGATCCCCGCCGGGCTCGACGGGATACGTCCAGTTGCCGTAGACGTCGCGCGACCACGCGCCGCCGAGATCGTGCGCGCTCAGCACCACGGCCGCGCGATCGTCGATCACGATCGCCTCGAGGTGATCGGGCCCCGCGACGCGGCCCTCGGGGCGATCGATGAGGTAGAACGACCGGAAGATGGTGTGCGTGTTCGGCAGCGTGGCGATGGGGTCGTCGGGCAGCGCGCGCCCGAGCTCGCGGCGCATTGAGCCCCAGAAGCCGCTCGTGTCACGGCTCGCGGACGCGTCGTCGACCAGCACCATGCCGCCGAGCGTGACGAAGCGCCGCAGGCCCACGATCTCGGCCTCCGAGAGCGGCGGGAACGCGACGTCGCCCGTCCAGTAGAGGAACGGCGTCGCGAAGATCGAGGGATCGTCGAGGCGCACCTCGCTCGGCTCGAGCCGCGCGTCGATGGAGGTGCGCTTGCGCAGCTCCCACGCGAGCCGCCTCGGGGCGGTCTCCCGCGGCCGGTGGTGACCGCCGTCGTAGCGGACGATGCGGACATCGATCTCGCCGTCTTCCCCGATGGCCTGCGCCCACCCTGGCGCGAGCGCCGTGACCAGGAGCGCGCACGCCAGCGTCAGCGCGGTGCGAGCGAGCCACGAGCGTTCGAGGGACACGCCGCGACCATAGCGCGTTCCGATCGAGGCGGGCCCGGTCCGATCGTGCGGCTCGTCCGCGGCGCGCGCGTTCGTTACGCTGCGCGGCGATGTCTCGCTCGGTGTCTCGCTCGATGTGCCTCGCCGCCGCCCTCGCGTGCGGGAGCGGTGTGCTCGATGGCTGCAGCGGGGGCGCGGAGGAGCCGCACGATCGGCCGCGGCCCACGAGCGAGCCGGGCACCCAGGAGACGCGCACGGACGAGGCCGCACCGGGTGAGGGGGCGACGACGCGCGAGGACGACGAGCCGCCTGCGACGGACGAGCGGCGAGAGGCCGTGCCGCTCGTGCGCGTGGAGCGGGCGCTGATGAGCACCGTGTACCAGGTGAGCGTCGTGTCCGACGACGAGGTCGCCGCACGCGCCGCGATGAACGAGGCGCTCGACGAGATCGCGCGCCTCGAGACCGTGCTCTCGGAGTGGCAGGACGACAGCGAGGTCTCGCGCGTCAACCGAGCCGCGGGGCGCGAGCCCGTGGCCGTGGGCCCCGAGACCTTCGCGGTGATCGACGCGGGCCTGCGCGTCTCGCGCGACACGGGCGGCAGCTTCGATCTCACGTGGGCCGCCCTGCGCGGCCTGTACCTCTTCCAGCGCGGCGAGGAGCGGGTGCCGAGCGACGCGGAGATCGCGGCGCGCTTGCCGCTCGTGGGCCACGCGGATCTCGTGCTCGATGCCGAAGCCCACACGGTGTTCCTGCGACGCGAGGGGATGGCGATCGGCACGGGCGGCATCGCCAAGGGCTACGCGCTCGATCGCGCCGGCGCGCTGCTCGTCGAGCGCGGCTTCCCGAACTTCATGATCTTCGGCGGCGGGCAGGTGCAGCTCGGCGGACGCCGCGGTGAGCGCCTCTGGCGCGTGGGCATCCAGCACCCGCGGCGACAGGACTATGTCGCGTACTTCGACGCGACCGACGGCTCGATCTCGACCTCGGGCGACTACGAGCACTACTTCATCGACGACACCGGCCGCCGCTGGCACCACATCATCGATCTCCGCACCGGCCGCCCCGCCGAGGGAACCGTGCAGGTCACCGTGCTCGCCGATCGCGGCGTGGACGCCGACGCGTACTCCACTGCGTGCTTCGTGATGGGCCCCGCGCGCTGCCTCGAGCAGCTGCCGACCCTGCCGGGCCACCCCGAGGCGATCATCCTCGACGCCGACATGCGCGTGCACATGACGCCGGGCGCGAGAGAGCGCGTCACGTTCCGCGTGCCGCTCGACGAAGGCCGCATCCCGCTCTGATCAGAGCGCGTGCTCATGGACACGCGGTTCTCGCGGTAGGGAGGGGCCTCGTCCCCCGCCTTGCTTGCGTGCGGTCCGCGATGAGGCCCTTGTGCGGCCGGATCCTCCGCCGCAGTGGCCGTGCGGCGCGGCGTACACCGCGGCGGGGGACGAGCCCCCGCCCTACATCGCTGCGGTCGAGCGAGGGTCACGCGAAGGGCCCGGCAGGACCGAGGGGAGAGGCACGACGCCTGAGCCTCGTGGTTCGCGCGTGCGAGGCAACAGAGGGCGTGGCGCGTGTCGCGTCTGCCGGTGCGCGACGGAGCAGGCGCCGAGCCTCAGCGCACGACTGCGTGGTCGCGATCCTCGCCACTCCCCTCGGACCTGCCGGATGCGTTCGCGAGTCACTCGGACGACCTGACGATCCTCCGCTCCCTGCCTGGCGTCGGCACCGCTCGGGCGCTGGTCGTGCGAGACGCGCCCGCTCAGAGCTGCATCTGCCCGACCTCCACCCAGTCGGACTGCAGCGCGAAGACGAGGCCGATCAGGCCGACGACCGCGAACGGGATACCCGTCGCGATCAGCGCCACGGCGCCGTCTTGCGCGATGACCTCGCGGAACGCGTCGTCGCGATCGATGCCGAGCGCGACCGCGCCGACCGCAGTCGCCACGAGCCCGTACGCGACCATGAGACCCGTGCTGATCCGGCCCGCGATCCGCGTCGTCGTCTCGTCGTGGTAGCGGAGCATCACGTGCGTGTCGGTCGCGAGCCCGAGCGCGCCCGCGCCGTTCACGATCTGCGCGTCGTCACGCGTGATCGAGACGCCGAAGAGGCCGCGCACGTGGCGGACATCGCACGGCGCATCGCAGAGCGGCGAGGGCTCACCCATCGGGAATGTGCCCATCTGTCCGAGGGGCTGGAGCGAGACGTGGAGCGGGCCCTCTGTGTCGGGAGCGAGGGTCACCACGACACGCACGTCGGGGCTCGGAGCCTCCAGGACGCGCACGCCGAGACCTCCGCGATCGATCGCCAGCGCCGTGCCCTCGACGGTGTCCGCGAGCTCGACCCGTGAACGCGTGCCGGGCTGGACGGGCACCGCGGCCCGGGCCTCGTCGAAGAAGCGCCGAACGGCCGCCTCGTTCGCGGCGAACGTCGCGTGCATCACCTTGATGGCCACGGGGCGTTCGAGCTTGAGGTGGCGTGCCGCGTAGACCACGCCCATGCCGCCCTCCCCGAGCACGCGCTCGAGCCGGTACTTGCCCTGGATCGTGGCACCGAGACGCGCGGCAGCCGTCAGGGCGCGAGCATAGCGGGCGCCGATCCCGTCAGGGCCGGCACAAGCCGCAGCTGCCGGGCATGAGCGGTGGCGTGCTCGCGGGCGGTGGGGCGACGCCGCGCGGCCTCAGATCGAAGCCGCCTTCGCGCGCATGACACGACGCACAGCCGGCCTCGGCGAGGCCGAGGCACGCGCCGGTCTCGGCGCTCACCCAGCCGGTCTCGCCCGCGGGCTCGATGCACGCATCGAGCGCGGTCCACGCGTCGCGTCGCGCGGGCGCGGCGTCAGGCGCCGCAGACGTGTCCTCACCGCTCGAGTGCGAGAGCGAGCAGCCGGACACGAGCGAGCCCAGGGCGAGCGACATGATCAGGAACGAGCGCCAGAGACGAGCCATGTGCGGGTAGGTACCGCCAGACGCGCCCGACGGCTCAGCCCTGTTCGTGTCAGCGAGTGCGGCGGCGCGATGCGGCGAGCGCGAGCACGAGACCGAGCGCGAGGATCGATGGGGCCGTGGCGCGGGCCGACGGGACGCTGCAGGCGCAGCCCGCGCTCGGTGCGGACGTGCCGCCCGCGTCCGGACGCGGACCGCCATCGACGCCAGGGGGGAGCGCCGCATCGGCGAGCGGGCCGCCGTCGACGCCGGCGCCGGCATCGAGCGCGCCGGCATCGACGCCGGGCATCGCCTCGATCGTGCAGCCTGCGGAGCAGCCGTCACCGTCGCGCGTGTTGCCGTCGTCGCAGGCCTCGGCGCCTTCGCGCGCGCCATCGCCGCAGACCTCACCGCCCGCGGTGCGTGGACCGTACGTCGGCAGCGCGCTGCCGAGCTCGTAGGCGCCGAGATCGGGCGCGCTTCCGGCGAAGCCGTCGTTCACGTTGGGCAGCGCGGTGCCGCGATCGACCGCGGCGCCGCCCGCGGACAGGCGCAGATCGGGGGCAGCGCGCTCGGGGAAGGGACCGCTCGTGAGCGCCTCGGGCACCGTGCCGAAGACCTCGAGGCCCACCTCGACGGCGTGCCTCTCCGTGGTCGTGCTCGTGAGCTCCGCGAGGCTCGCGAAGCGCGTGTCGCCGATGCGTCCGCGGAACGTGCCCGTGCCGATGGAGCCCAGACCGTCGTGATCGAAGTCGCACGTGGCGTCCGCGTCGGCAAGGACCATCACCTGACCGGTGCCGTTCTCGTAGCCGCCGTAGGTTCCGCCGCCGGCGCCGCCGAGGAAGAGGTTGTTGCGGAAGAACGCGCGCGACCAGGCCACGCCCGCGTACACGGCGAACGCGTCGCCGCACTTCACGATCGTGTTGTGGAGCGCGACGTCGCCCACGCTGCCGCGGTGCAGCTTGAAGGGCGAGTACACGACGTTGAACATCACGTTGCGGATCGAGTAGGTGGGCCCGCCGAGCGTGGGCTGGCCGCTGATGCCGACGAAGGAGTTCGTGACGCGGTTCCGCAGGATGCGGACGTTGCCCATCGTGAAGTCCGCCTCGATCGCGTCGTCGGCGCAGAGCGAGAGATCGTTGGCGACGATGTCGATCGAGCTCTGCTCGAAGGCCTCGGTGTCCTCGAGCGTCGAGACGCAGTCGCGGAAACCGCGCACGCGGTTGCGGCAGATCACGTTGCCCGCGCCTGCGAGCTGGACGCCCTCGCCGAGGTTGTCTCCGTCGGCGCCCACGGCCGCATCGACCCACGAGAGCGTCGGGCCGGTGATCACGTTGTCGCAGACGTAGCTGTCGAAGGTCGCGCCGCGCGTGCCGAGGGCGACCACGCCGTCGTCGGGCGTCGTGAGCGTGACGCGACGCACGACGATGTGGTGAGTGCCGTGGAGCACGATGCGATCGCGCACCTCGAGATCCTCGACGAAGACGTGGCTGCGATCGTCCAGGCGGATCTCGCCGTTCACGATCGCGCCCGGCGTGCCGCGGAGCACGATGGGGCGCGCGGCGGTGCCGTCGGTCTCGACGGAGAAGCCGTCGTAGCTGCCGGCGCCGAGCACGAGCACGTCGCCCGGCGTCGCGGCCGAGAGCGCAGCGGCGAGGGAAGACGGCATGACGGCGACCTCGCGCGCGTCGGCAGGGATGGTGGGCTCGGCGCGCGTCGTCACCGAGAGAGACGCGCTCGTCCCGCCTCCGTCGGGATCCTCGAGCGAGAGCTCGATCTCGTAGGTCGTGCCGGGCCGCAGATCGAAGACGCTGCCCGCGTGCTGGCTCGGCCACGAGAAGCCCTCGGCGCTGCCGGCGGGCACACGACGCAGCGGCAAGCCGGTGCGGTAGCTCGCCTCGCCCATCGCGCGGTAGCGCACGCTCACCACGCCGTCGGCGTTCTCGTCGCCGCTCACGGGCCAGACGATGGAGACGTTCTCGAGCGTGGGGTGTGGCGCGGTCGCGGTGCCGGCGCTGCTCGCTGCCTGCGCCGAGGCGGCGCTGGCGCGGAGACACACGAGGGCGACGAACGAGAGGGCGAGCGCGGCGCGGCGGTCCATGGCCGCGATGGTAGAGGAGCGCGCTGCGAGACGGGGAGCGCTGCGTTCAGGCCGCCTTGGCGCGCGCGACGAGCGGACGCTGCGAGGGCTTGGTGCGGCGCGCGGAGAGGGGGATGGGCGCCTCGGGCACGCTCGCGGGCTGAGGGCTCGTGCGACCCTCGCGCAGGGCGAGGCCGAGCGCATCCACGAGCGCCCACGACGTGGTGAAGCGCACGCGCGGATCGCGGGCGAGGCCGCGCGCGAAGACGGCGTCCACCGCAGGCCCGAAGTCACCGAGCTCGCTCGGCGCCCGCGGCGCGCGCTCGATCACCATGCGGAGGAGATCGGGGATGCTCGCGTTCGGGTAGGGGCGCTGCCCCGTGACGAGCTCGAGCGCGAGCGCGGCCAGCGCGTAGCGATCGCTGGCGGCCGTCACCTCGGCGTCGTTCCCCATGGCCTGCTCGGGCGCCATGTACGCGGGCGTGCCGCAGAGGAAGCGCGAGCGGGTCTTGCGGGTCGCGCGCGGGCTCGCGAGGCCGAAGTCGACGAGCACCGCGTGCTCCACTCCGTCCGAGGCGCGCACGATCATCACGTTGGCGGGCTTGATGTCGCGGTGCACGAGGCCGACCGCGTGCACGTGGTCGAGCGCGGAGGCGAGCTCCTCGAGCCAGAGCAGCGCCTGCGCGCGCGTGATGGTGCCTGCGCGCACGCGCGCCGAGAGGTCGGTCCCATCCAGGTGCTCCATCGCGAGGAAGCAGATGTCCTTGCCCTCGCGGTGCTCGAAGAAGCGGACGATGTTCGGGTGATCGAGCGCCGCGAGCGCACGCGCCTCCGCGCGCAGCGACGTGCGCGCCATCTCGCTCTCCATCGAGCCGCACTTGAGCACGACGGAGCGGCCGTCGGCGAGACGCCGAGCGCGGAAGACGTGGCCCGTGGTGCCCTCCGCGAGCACGCGCTCGATGCGGTAGCGCTTGGCGCAGACCAAGTCGTCGAGGAGGTTCTCGTCGTGGGTGTCGTGACCAGTCCCGTGCGTGTGTGCAGCCGCCATGACCACTCGCCTGAGCAGCCGTCGTGCCAGCCCTCGCGCCGCACGCGACGCGAGTGATTTCCCAACGAGAACGTCGCGAGCCCCTGCGATCGCGCACGCATCGGACGAACGGGCCGACGCGATCGCCAAAGGCTTGGCGTGGCGATCGACGTCGCTTTGGCGATCCACCTCGCGCCCCGCGTCAGGAGGGCAAGACGCGCACGACGCGGCCGTCGCGCGAGCGGCTCGCATCGATCCGTCCGAGTGCCACGTGCTCTCAGGACGGCAGCGAGACGCGCATCCAGAGGATGCGGCGGCGCCCGCACTGCTTGCAGGCGAGCTCGAGCTCGCGGAGGTCTCGGTGTGCGCGGTGCTCGTGCACGCGTAGCTCGGCGTCACAGGCGAGGCATCGGTGCGTGAGCGCGCGGACCTCGAGGACCGACGCGCTCGGCACCTCGATGGGACGGGACGGCTCTCCACCCGGCTCGAGCCGCGCCAGTCGCTCCCGTGCGTCGATGAGCTTCTGGACGTCGCGGTCGAGCTGGCGTCGCTCCGCACGCGGGCGCTTGCGAGCTGCCACTACGAGACCCTCCGCTTGCGGCGCGCGCGCATCCTCAGCTCGGCTCCTCGTCGGCGACGTCCTGGCCCCAGATGCGATCCCAGCCCTCGCGGAACTTGGCGGAGCTCACCCGCGCCGGGCGACCGAGCGCACCCGAGCCAGCGCGCGCGTCGTGGAGCACCTCGACGTCGAAGAGCGGCGTGCCCGCGCGTGGCGCGAGCTTCACCAGCTCGCCGTGCAGGGGCTGGCCCTCTCGCATCGCGCGGACGACCCCCGCCTCGATCGCGTCACCGCGCTTTCGAAGGACGTGGAACCCCGCGCCGTCCTCGGTGCGCGCATGCGGGAGGAGCACGTCCTCGGTCGGCGTGCTCGCGGCCTCGGTCGGCGTGCTCGCGGCCTCGGGCGCGGAGGCGACGGGGGCAGGGACGCTGGAGCGGCTCGAGGCCATGGCGTCGATGATGGACCTGGACGGGCGCGTGTGCGAGCGTCCCCGCGTGGCAGTGGAGATCGTCCCTTACGAGCCCGATCGTCACGAGGCTGAGACCGCACGCGCGCTCGGCGCCGCGTTCACGGACGACCCGGCCGTCCAGTACCTCCTCGGGCGGCGCGATGCGGCGGGGGCGACGTGGTGCATGCGGCAGGGCGTGCGTTTGGCAGTCCTGCACGGCATCGGCCTCGTCGCGCGCGCCGAGGGCCGCATCGTGGGCGGCTCGTTCTGGGTGCCGCCGGGCGTGAGCCCCGCAGGCAGCACGCTGCAGCAGCTGCGTCTCGGTGGCTGGGAAGCGCCCTGGGTGCTGGGCCTCGGCGGCACCGCGCGCGAGCTCTGGCGCGAGGAGGATCTGGCCAGGCGCTTCGCGCGCGAGCTGCGCACGCCAGCGTGGTACCTCGACCTCCTCGGCGTGGATCCCGCGGCGCAGGGCAAGGGCCTGGGCAAGCAGCTCGTGGCCTCGATGCTCGAGCGCGCAGACCGCGAGCGCACGGACGTGGTGCTCGTGACGCACAAGAAGGCGAACCTCGACTACTACCGCCGCCTCGGCTTCGAGGTGACGAGCGACGAGACGCTCCAGGGGATCCCCACCGGCTGGACGATGCGGCGTACGCCGCGGCCCTGAGCGATGCTGCGCCTCGGCGTCGGTGGCCAGATCTAGAGCGGGTCGCTGCTCCAGAGGCAATGGAAGCTCGCCCCGCGCGCGTGGCGCTCGGACGTGACCTTCACCCGCGTGCGCCCTCCGGCCGCGAGCAGCTCCTCGATCGCGACGCGCAGCGTGCGAACCACGAGCTCGGGCGCGTTCGGCCACTCCAGCACGATTCGGGCGGTGCAGTGCTCCGAGAACTCGAGGAGGACACGACCGTGGCTGTAGGTCTTGCCGAAGATGGTGGGACCACGCGTCATCAACGCTTCGTCGGAGGTGAAGCGGAGAAAGACGCGCCACACGGTGCCGAACGCGCGCCGTGAGCCGATGCGCGAGACCTCGTCGTTGAGAGCCTGCCACTCGCGACCGGTGACCTCGCCGGCCGCGCGCGCGACGGCCTCGATCACCCGGATCGGGACCCAGTCGAGCGCGTTCGAGTTGGCGTAGAGATCGGCGTCCGCGGGCGGCAAGAGCGCGAGCGCGGCGTCGTACGCTTCGCGCCCAATCTGCTCCTTCAGCACGGCGCGCGTCTGCGCGATCACCGCGCCATAGATCGACGGCTCGCTCGGTTGGGCCATCGATGCCGCGCGGGCGGCCGCCTCAGAAGCGGCCGCTGGCCACGACGCCCCCGCCCTGAGGCGAGAGCGTGGGCAGGAGCTGGAAGGCGGTGGAGTCGCTGCTCGTCGAGCTCGAGCCCTCGGTCGCGTAGAGCACGATCGCGGCGATGCCGCCCGCGAGCGCGACGCCGAACGAGATGTCCGCCACGAGCGCGAACGCCTCACCCTCGTCGGCCGCAGAGAGCGACGGTGCCGCGTCGAAGTCGCTCTGGCGCGAGAGCGCCATGAAGCCGAAGACCGTGCCCGCGACCAGGCCGACGGCACCGACGGCGGTGAGCACCCAGACGGCGGTCGAGGGACCCGCGGGCGCAGGGGGCGTCTGTTCGCCACCGTCGCCTCCGGACGCCTCGCCCTCGCCTTCTGCCGCTTCGCCTTCCGCCGCTTCGCCTTCCGCCGCTTCGCCTTCGGCGGTCTCGGCCTCCGCCGACTCCTCGGTCTCGGTGGCGGTCTCGCTCGTCGAAGCGGTCGTGCCAGCACTGCCAGTGGTGCCAGCGCTCGTACCGGCGCTGCCGGTCGTGCCAGCGCTGGCGGTGGTGGCAGCGCTGCCGGTGGTGCCAGCGCTGCCAGTCGTACCGGTGCTCCCGGTCGTGCCAGCGCTGCCGGTGGTGCCAGTGCTGCCGGTGGTGCCAGTGCTGCCGGTCGTGCCAGTGCTGGTGGTGCCAGCGCTGCCCGTCGTACCAGTGCTCCCGGTCGCGCCAGCGCTCGCCGTGGTCGCGCCGCCCGCGGGGAGTGCGGCGATGCGGGCCTCGATCGACGCGCGATCACGCGCGTTGGGGCTCTCGCGGAGATAGCGCTCGAGCGTCGCGCGGGCCTCGGCGCGCAGGCCGCGGCGCTCCTGGGCCGACGCCACACCGAGCAGCACGACGGGGTTGGGCACCTGCGAGTACGCCTCTTCGAACGCGGCCTGCGCCTGCTCGAACTGACCTGCGTCGAAGAGCGTCTGCCCGCGCGTGTACGCCTCGCGTGCGCGCGTGCGCTGCTCGGCGGTGGGTGTCGCGGCCTGCGCATCGGCGCGCGAAGGAAGGATCGCGAGCGAGAGGAGAACGCAGGCGAGCAGCGCGACGATCGACTTCATGGAGGCCTCGAGTGTGGGGCGCCGTTTCGAGAGGGGGCGCACGCCCTTCCAGGAAAAAACGAGGGACCCAGCGAAGCTGGGACGCGAGCGAAGCGAGCGGAGCGGTGGGGGGCCCCGCGACGCGGGGGGAGGGGCGCACGCCCCTCCAGAAACACTAGTTCGTCTGCTCCACGCGGAGGAGCTGCTGGCCGATGAAGAGGTAGTCGCCGTGCGCCAGCTCGCGCTCGCCGTGGATGCGCACGTAGGTGCCGTTGCGGGAGCCCAGGTCGTGCAGCGTGAAGCTGTTCTCGCCGCTCTGCTCGATGCGCGCGTGGCGCCCCGACATGTAGATGTCGTCGGGGAAGTTCATCTCGTTGTCCTCGCGGCCGACCTGCACCGAGCTCTCGCGGGCACAGTGCAGCATGCCGTCGGTGCCGCCGCGGAGGATCTGCACGACGCGGAACGCGCTCGGACGCTTGGGCGACGAGTAGAAGTAGGTCTGGTCCGGCTCGGGCCCGGAGGTGTCCTTCGGCGTGAGATCCACGCGGAACACCTGCTCACCGCAGAGGAAGTGCTCTCCGGGCGCGACCGGCGCGCTGCCACGCACGCGCACGTAGACGCCGTTGAGGCTGCCCTCGTCGCGCACGACCAGCTTGTCGCCGCGGTAGATGAAGTTCGCGTGGCGCGGGCTGATCCACGTGTCGTTCGGGAACGGGATCTGCGCGTCGGTGCGACCCGCGACGTGCTCGGTGCCCTGCAAGAGGTAGCTCAAGCCGTCGGCACCATCGGTGCCGCGGATGAGGATCAGGCGCGCCTTGCCGGGCGCCTGCATCGAGCCGAAGTACTCGACCTTTCGCTCGAGCGCGTCGTCGGGGACGGTCGTGCCGCAGGCTCCGCAGAACTTATGCCCCGGCGGGACGGGCGAGCTGCACTCCCTGCACGTGTAGAACCGGCTCTGCTCCACGGACTCCTCCTGTTGGGTCGCGACGTTCGCCGCGACCGCCATCGGAGGCTCCGTCGCCTCCGGGCCTCTCGTCAAGTCTCCTTCGGACGCGATCAGGCCCGCGGCCGGTGTCTCCGCGGTGACGTCGAGTGACGACGGAGCCACGTCCGGCGCGGCGTCGTACGCCGGCGCCATCTCGCCAGGGCGGAACAACGACTGGCCACAGCCCGGACACCACGACGCCCCGATCGGGGCGAACGTGTCGCAGGCGCCGCAGGCAATGCCGATGCGCTCTTCCACGTCCGTCGGTCTTGTACGGCATCCGTGCGCGACGCGTCAACGCGCGCAGCGGCGCGCCGTGACCGAACGAGCCCGCTCGGCGACCCACGGATCGCGATCGCTGCCGAGCGGCGCGAGCAGCGCGCAGGCGTCCGCGTCGGGCAGCGCGTCGGTCAGCACGATCGCCTCGCTGCGCACGAACGCCGAGCCATCGACGAGGCCCGCGGCGAGCGCGCGAGAGAGGTCGCCGGGATCGAGCGTCGCCGACGAGAGGCGCTGGAGCGCCGCGCGACGCACGGTCCACGCGGGGTCGGTCACGACCGTCTCCACGAGGGGCGCGGCGAGGCTCGGCACCGGCGCCTGGGAAGCGGCCGCCACCCTCACCGAGCGCTCGGGCCGCGCGAGCAGCGCTCGCCAGTCCTCGGCCGAGAGGACATCGGGGACGATCTGCGCGAGCGCGACGAGCGAGACGCAGGCCGGCGAGGTCGCCGACGACACCGGGAGCGTGCGACGCACGAGCGCCGTGGCCAGAGGGCCCAGGACGGGGCTCCACCGGGCCTCGCGGCCATGGGTCGCGAGCACCTCGAGCGCCACCGGCACGCGTGCCTCCTCGAGCGCGCCGACCGCACGCAGGAGCGCCGGCAAGACGACCTCGGGCTCTCGAGGCGCGCGGGGGCAGGCCGCGATCACGCGCTCGAGCCAGCCCTCGACCGTCTCGGTGCGCGTCGGGATGGGCGCACACGCGAGCGAAGGACGTGGGCGAGAGAGCAGCACGCGCATGGCGAGCTGCGCGTGCTCGTCGTCGGCGAGCGACGCGCGCGCCAGCGCATCGAGGGCGGCTTCGTCGAGGAGGCCGCTCGCGATCAGATCGATCTGTGGATGGAGTGTCGGATCGTCGCGCTCGCGTCGGGCCGCGTGGCGCTGGAGGAGCGACCTCAGCGCGTCGGGCGGCGGCGGGGACGTGGAGGTCACCGCACGCGCCCACTCGGCCAACCACGGCGCGCCGGCGAGGCGTGCGCCTTCGATCGGATCGCGACCCGCGTCGCGCAGGACCTCGCCACCGAGGAGCAGCGTCCAGGCCCATGCGGTCGTCGCCAGCCGTCCGGCGCGGGCTCGACCGGTCCGGAGCGCGCTCAGCCGTGCGCGTGACGCGCGAGGCGAGGCGTCGCCGAGACGGACGAGGCCGTGCAGCGCGAGCGTCGCGAGCGCGTCGCTCGGCGACGCCAGGAGGGTCTCGAGGGCGGGCGCGTCGCGCTCCCCGATCACGCGGAGCGCAGCCGCGAGCGCCTCGTGACGCGAGCTCGCGTCGACCGACTCGTCGGCCGCGAGCGCGAGCAGCGCCTGGCTCGCGCCCGGCACCGGGTGCGCGAACACGAGCTGCCTCGCGTTGGACTGCGCGCCGACGTCCTCGTCGCGCAGCGCGGCCAGGAGCACGGGCAGCGCGCGAGAGACCCAGCGCTGGATCGCGGCCTCGTCGGCGCGTGCGCGGGCCGCGACGGTGAGCGACGTGTAGAGCGAGAGCGCCAGGCGCTGGAACACGGGCGCATCGCCGTGCGCCAGCGCCAGCGCGAGCAGGCGCGGCTCGAGGGACTCCTCGGAGCCGTCGGCGCGCGCGGTCTCGAGCAACGCGCGGCCCGCGCGCTCGCGGAGATCGTCGTCGCGCGAGCGCTCGAGGATGCCCAGGAGCAGCTCGAGCGCGTGGCGCCCTGCCCCTCGCTCGCGCTCGATGCCGGCCAGCTCCCACGCCGCCTCGTGGGCGTCGGGATCGAGCTCGAGCGCGCGCTCGTACGCCTGCGCCGCACGCGTCGGGTCGCGCCGCCGCGCGTGGAGCCGGCCGAGGCGGAGGTGGAGCTCGGGATCGTCGATGGAGCGGCGCGTCGCCTCGTCGGCGAAGCGAATCGCGTCGTCGTCGCGGTAGCTCGCGAGCGCGAGCTCGACGAGGCGGCTCAGGTGCCAGCCGGCGCGCGTGGGCTCGAGCTCCGAGAGCCGGAGGAGCGCGCGGACCTCCGCGTCGTAGTCGCCGCGCTCGTGGTGGAGCCTCGCGAGCACCGACACGAGACGCGCATCGTCGGGACGCCGCTCCGAGAGAGCCACCAGCGTGGCGAGCGCCGCATCGAGCTGCCCCGCGCGACGCTGGACATCGGCGAGCATGCGGCTCGCGCTGGCCTCTCCCCGCGCGTGGCCGGCCTCGAGCTCCGCGCGGTGCTCGGCGATGCTGCCGCGGCGGGCCCAGCTCGCGACGAGCCGCGCCTCGGCCTGCTCCGCGGCCTCGATCAGCGCCGGATCGGTGCTGTCGGTGGCGAGCGCGATCCGCCGCTCGAGGGCGCGCTCGGCGTCGTCG
Source organism: Sandaracinaceae bacterium (assembly GCA_044376125.1). Lineage (GTDB taxonomy): Bacteria > Myxococcota_A > Polyangia > Polyangiales > Sandaracinaceae > JAFLCL01. The sequence continues at coordinate 43,888 of JBILLJ010000016.1, read as the reverse complement.
TCGCGCGAGGCGCGCGCGAAGAGATCCGCCTGCGCATCGAGCACCTCGGGCGCGTCGGGATCGAGCTGCGCCGCGGCCTCGAGGTGCTCGAAGGCGCGATCGAACACGCGGAGATTCGCCAGTGCACGCGCGGCCTCGACCTGACCGAGCACGCCGTGCTCGGAGCGCCCGATCCGCTCGACCAGCGCCAGCGCGCGCTCGCGGTCCGCGCGGTCGCGCGACTCGAGGAGCTCGTTCGCGAGCGCGACGATGCCTCGAGGATCCTCGGGCGAGGCACGCACGATCGTCTCGAGCGTGGCGAGCACGCGGTCGCGCGCACCGAGCCGCGCGTACGCATCGACCAGCAGGAACAACGCCGTGCGATCGCCACGCGCGCGGCTCCGCGCGCGGTCGAGCACCGAGAGCGCCTCGGCCGCGTGCCCTTGATCACGCAGCGCGGTGGCGAGCTCGAGGGTGAGGGCGATGCGCTCCGGAAAGAGCCGCGCGAGCGCGCGCTGCTCGTCGAGCGCTTCGTCGAGGCGGCCGTTGCGGGCGAGGAGGTGGGCCACGCGCTGTCGCGTCTCGGCGTCGCGCGGGGAGCGCCTCAGCACCTCGCGGAGCACCGCGAGCGCCTCGTCTTCGCGCCCCAGCTCTTCGAGGACGATGCCGCGGTGCAGGCTCGCGATGGCACCGCGTCCAGCGAGCTCCTGCTCGAGCGCCTCGAGGCCGTCGGTCTCGCGCGCCAGGGCGACCATCGCGTCGAGCACCTCGACGACCCGGCCCGCGCGGAGCGCCGCCGACCACGCCGCCACGAGCGCGTCGTGCGCGTCACCGAAGGCACGGAGGCTCCTCTCGCACTGCGCCCAGAGGAGCGCGAGGCCGACCGTCGCCGACGCATCCGAGGCGACGGCGCGCATCGCCCCGGGGAAGTCCGCGCGCGCGTCCTCGCAGTGGCCGCGCGCAGCGAGCAGCCGGACGAGCTCGGTCTGTGCGGCCGGCGAGCCTCCTCGCACGAGCTCCGCGTAGATCGCCCGCACCTCCGAGAGCCGACCAGGCTCCTCGAGCAACGAGGCGGCGAGCTCGCGCTGGTAGAGCTCGCGCTGGTGCGCATCGCGCGCGCGCTCGACGGCCTGCCGCAGCCGCACGATCGCCACCCCCCGCGCGTCCGCGCCCGACACCCCCGCGCCGCCCCGCAGCGCCAGGCGAGCGCTCAGCGCGTAGGCGACGGCCAGACCCTCGTCGCGCGCGATGGCCGCATCGAGCGCCAGCTGCGCCTCGTGCAGACGCCCTCGACCGAGCGCGAGCGCGGCGAGCGCCACGTCGATCGACGCCCCCTCCGCGTCGCTCCGCGCGGCGAGCGCGTGGACCATCGCGTCGACACCGCCTGGCTGGCTCGCGGCCCGCTCGAGCAACCGCTGCACCGCGCTCTCGTCGTCCGGCCGCGCGATCACGAGCTCGACGTAGCGCGCGACCATGCGCGCCTCGACGCCCTGTGCACCGGGATTCGGCGTGCGGTCCGTCGCGCCGGGCCTTCGCCCGCCCGGCCGTCGACCGCCCGGTCGACGCGGCTCGGGGTCGCGGGAGATGGACCAGTCGTCCTGCGCGCGCACCGTGCTCGCGAAGCCAGTGGCCACGAGCACCACGGCGAGGGCTCCGAGCCACAGGCTCGCACGCGAGCGCGTCATCGGCGCCCGCCCGGAGCGACGCGCGAGCTCATGGCCGGCAGAAGCCGCCGATCGACGAGTCGCAGTTGGTCATCGACGCCGGGCAGTCCGAGCCCGTCCCGCACGGGATGAGACACGTGGTCTGACACGAGCCGGTCACGAGCCCCGTGTCGGCGGTCGCGCCGACGGGCGCGCAGTCGCCGTCCATCGAGCAGGCCGTGCCCGCCAGCGCGAGCCGCTGCTGCGTGCAGCTCGCGCCGCCCGCGGGGATGCAGTGCATGCCGTCGCAGCGATACCCCGCCGCGCACTCCGAGGTGTCCGCGCACGTCGGCAGACACACCTTCTCGAGCGGCTCCGCCGCGCCACCGCGCATCACGCACTCGCCGAACGTCTCGCCACCAGCACCGCGGCAGTCGAGGTTCGTGTTGCAGGGCGCGCAGAGACCCGGCGCGTAGGGCACGCACGCGCCACGACCCACGTCGCAGATCGGCACCGCACCACCGCACGAAGTCGAGTCGTCGCACTCGAGACAGACACCGGCGCGACAGAAAGGTGTGGCCCCTTCGCACGTCACCGAGTCGCACGGGTCCGGCACGAACGCGTCGGGCGGCGGCGGCCCACCGTCGGGCGGACCAGCATCGCTCGGCCCCGCGTCCGGCGGCATGCCGCGCATGCAGACGCCGCGCGTGCAGACCTCCATGGGCCCGCACGTCGAGGTGCATGGCGCGTAGCAGCGTCCGTCGAGGCACACGTCGCCTTCGTCCTCGCAGGGCACGTCGTCGCTGCACTCCGCGCCTGCGTCGGGGCCGAGGGGAGGAAAGGTCGGGAGACCGGGATCGCAGCCCATCGCGGGCAGACTGAGCACCCCGAGGAGGGCGGCGACGGGAGAGCACCAGGACGAAGACGATGCCATCGCGGCGAGGCTATCACGGCTCGCGCGGGGCTCGACGAGCACGCGCACGACGATGCCGCGGCGGCCGACCTCCGATCCGGTCGAACTTCTCGACCGACGTACTAAGGTGGCGGCCCTCTATGACCAGCATTCGCGTCGGCGCGGCCCTCGATGCCGTCCCCGGGCCTCGCTACTTCGAGAAGCACGGTCTGCTCGAGCTGCACCCGCCCCTCTCGTTCCCGCGTGCCGCCACGCTCCAGCGCTGGCGCGCTGGCATCCCCGCGCACTGCGAGGTGGCGCTCGCCGTCACGCGCCGCGCACACGGCGGCAAGGACGGCGCGCTCCGCTTCGACAAGGCCGGCGCGCGCACGTGGCTCGAGGAATCGATCGCCGCGCTGGCGCCGCGCTTCGTGGTCCTCTCGACCGGCCCCGAGCTCTCGACCGGCAGCCGCGATCGCGCGCTCCTCGCGCGCTTCGTCGAGGAGGTCCGCGGCAAGGGCCCCCTCGTCGTGTGGCAACCGCGGGGCCTGTGGGAGACCGAGGAGGCCGCGCGGTATGCGCGTGAGATCGGGTGCCAGCTCGCGCTCGACCTGCTCGGCGCGAGCGCCGGGCCGCGGGTGCCGGGCGCCCGCGAGCTGATGGGCCTCGAGGCCGAGATCCCCGAAGCGAAGGGCGTCGCGTACGGCCGCATCGAGGCGCTGGGCACGCACGCGAGGCTCGGCGACGGCCACCTCCGTCGTGCGCTCGACGAGGGGCTCGCGACGGGCGCCGACGAGCTCCGCCTCGTCGTGCAGTCCGAGGACGCTCTGCGCAAGGCCACGCGTCTGGCGACGATGGTGGAGGGCCTCGCGGACGACGCGAGCGGCTTCGCGATGCCCAGGCGCCGCGGCGCCGAGGCCGGGCTGGACGAGGGCGAGCTCGAGGACGACGAGCTCGACGACGAGGACGAGGACCTCGGCGACGATGACCTCGACGACGACGAGGAGTGAGCTCTTCGCGCCGCTCGAGGGAGCGCGCGTGCGGAGGATCGACGTGCCCGAGAACGATCTCGCGGCGCTGACGGTCTCGCTCGAGTCGCAGGGCGGCGCGCGCGAAGAGGCCGTGCTGGTGCTCTCGTTCTCCGCGGCGCATCCGGGCCTCGGTCTCGTCGCGGATCGGCCGCGAGGCGTGCCGGCGACCTCGTTCTGCATGCTGCTGCGCAAGCACCTCGAGGGCGCCGTGCTCGTGGCCGTCGAGGGCGAGCCGGCGACGCTCACGCTGCGCTTCCGCCGCGGCCCCGAGCGCCGAGCCGCCACGCTCGCGCCGGGGACCTTCGCCCTCGAGCTCGACGGTCGCCGGCACACACAGCGCGCCGGCGGCGACGAGCTGCTCACCCTGCCCCGCTGGCAGCTGCCGAGCTCACCCGATCGCGCCGCGCTCGCGGACGCAGGCGCACGCCTCCTGGCGGCGCGCGCGGGCCACGATCGCGAGGATGAAGTCCACGCGCTCCTCGCGGCGCTCCGCAAGCTCACACGTCGCCTCGAGCAACGCGTGCGCGCCGTCGAGAAGGATCTCGCGCGAAGCGAGGAGATCCCGGAGCTGCGCACCCGCGGTGCGCTCGTGCTCGCGAGCCTCGCCACGATCCCCCGCGGCGCACGCACCGCGACGCTGCTCGATCCGAGCGAAGAGCCGCCGCGCGAGATCGTCGTGGAGCTCGATCCCGCACGCGATCCACGCGAGCAGGCGAGCCACTGGTTCGATCGCGCCCGCAAGCTCGAGCGGGGCGAGGCCGTCTCGCGCGCCCGCCTCGCCTCCACGCGGGAGTCGCTCGCACGCGCGCACGGCCTCGTGCTCGCGCTCGCGGACCCGGGTGGACACGCCTCGTCCGATCTCGAGGCGGCGCGCGCCCTCGTCGCGAGCGAGACGCAGACGCGCGCGCGGGACCCGCGCAAGAAGGCCGAGCCTCGCCTGCCCTACCGGCGGGTGATCGGGCACGGCGAGCGAGAGATCCGGGTCGGCCGCGGCGCGCGCGACAACGACACCCTCACGCAGAAACACGCGGCGCCGCACGATCTCTGGCTCCACGCGCGGGGCGTGCCGGGCGCGCACGTCGTGGTGCCCCTCGCGAAGGGGGAGACCTGCCCTCCCGAGCTCTTGCTCGATGCGGCCACGCTCGCTGCGCACTTCAGCGACGCCCGCGGCGAGCGCGTCGTCGAGGTCGATCACGTCGCGCGCGGCAAGGTGCGCAAGCGCAAGGGCATGCCGCCCGGCAAGGTCGAGGTCGATCACCCCAAGACGATCGCCGTGCGCATCGAGCCGCGGCGCCTCGAGCGTCTCGTCGGCCGGAGCGAGTGAGCCGCTCGATCAGGGCCGCGCATGATGAGCGCGATCTCTCGCGCGCGCCTCTTCGTCGATCGCCTCCGCGATCCAGAGGTAGCGCGCCGGGTCGAAGCGACCGAGCCGCTCCGCGCCGACGGCGGCGAGCAAGCTGCGTGACGCGACGTCGCGCGGATCCAGGGAGACGAGGCGGGCCACGAGCGCGCGCGCGATCGCCTCGGGCAAGAGGGCGTTCATCGCCATCACGTCGCTCGGGATCGGATCGCTCACCGCGAGCGCCTGGAGCTCGTCGTGATCCGAGCCGAGGTGCCACACGGAGCCGTCGTCGCGTCGCCAGCCGTGCACGCCGCCGATGTCGGCCGTGCCCGCGCGCAGCGAGTCGACGACCGCTGGGTAGCTGCCGACCATCACCTGCTCGCGCAGCTCCACGTCGGGCTCGATGCCTCGCGCGCGGAGCACGCGTCGCGGCACGAGGTAGCCGGCCGCCGACCACGGCTCGACCCACGCCGCGCGGCGCTTGCGGAGGAAGCGGAGCTCGAGCGCGTGCACGCGCTTGACGTGACCGAGGAGCACCGAGACGTACGAGCTCGCACCGCCGCGCACGGACACGAGCCGACCCGTCACGAGCCCCGCGGCCGCAGCACGCACGAACGGCGCGGGCGCCATCCACGCGACCTCGACGCGTCGTGCCCGCAGCGCCGCGAAGAGCTCCTCGTAGCCACCGAAGCGCACGACCACGACCGGCGCGCCCAGGACGCGCGCGAGGGTCTCGCCGATCGACGGATCGTGGAAGCTCGCAGCGACGGGCACGACGCCGAAGCGGAGCGCGTGCAGGCCGTGCGCGACCAGGGCCTGCACCGCACCGATGGGTGAGGGCGTGACCGCGAGCGGATCGGGCACGAGCGGCGGCGGACGCTCGGTGAGCGCGCCCTCGTCGTCGACGAGCGCGGGCGCTGGCAGCGGCACCTCGTCGCTGATCTCGAGCTCGACCGAGATGGGCTCGGGCAGATCGCTCGGCTCGATCGAGCGGCCGAGCGCGAGCGCGAGCGCGCGATGCATCTCGAGCATCGTCGTCCAGCGGTAGCGTCGATCGGGCTCGATCGCCCGCTCCATCACGTCGCGGAAGGCTCGCGGCAGCGTGGCCTCGAGCGCGCCGTAGCGCTCGAGCATCCGCGCCCCGCGCTCCGCGACGTCGGCGGAGCTCGACGCGAACGGCGTGCGCCCCGTGAGGCACTCGAGCCACAGCACCGCGAGCGACCACACGTCCACGCGCGGATCGATCGTCTCTCCGTCGCGCAGGAGCTCGGGCGCGAGGTAGGCGCGCGAGCGCTCCACACGCGTGCCCGCGAAGATGCTGCCGATCGCGAAGTCGACGAGCTTGGGCACGAGCTCGTCGGAGACACGCGCGAGGAACACGTTCGACGGCTTGACGTCGCGGTGGACGATGTCGGCCGAGTGCGCGGCGACCAGCGCGTCGCTGATCGGCAGGAGCACGCTCGCGGCCTCGTCGAGCGTGAGCGATCCACGCGCGAGGCGGTCGCGCAGGCTCTCGCCACGGAGCAGCTCGTTCACGAGGAAGACCGAGCCATCGGTCGCCACGTCCGCATCGATGACGGTGACGGCGTGCGAATGAACGAGCCGCCCACCCGCACGGATCTCGCCGAGGATGCGCTCGTCGTCGGCGCCCACGTCCAGCGCGAGCACCTTCAGCGCGACCGGGCGCTGGGTCCACGCGTGCACCGCCTCGTAGACGACGCCGGATCGGCCGCGGCCGATCTCGCGGACCAGCTGGTACTTGCCGAGCGACCGCTCCTCGGGCCCTTGCATCGCGGCCTACTCTACTCGCTCGGCCAGGCCGCCGTGGAGGACCGAGCCAGCATGCCGGGCATCCGTCACGGCCGACATCTCCGCGAGACCAAGGCGAAACCAGCGAGACATCGAGGGCTCGCCGCGCGATGCGAGCCGACGGAAGCGAAAAGCCCCGACCGAGGTCGGGGCTTGTTCGCCGGACGACGTTTTGTCCCGTCGTCGCGCGCTCTCCGCTGAACTGCGGTCACCCGATCGGTGACCTGGCGGGAGCGATCAGGTGGCTCAGCTGCCGGCGAGGAGGCTCGTCGAGCCCGGCTCCGCCGACGGCGCGGCCTTCTTGGAGGCCTTCTTGGCCTTTGGGGCAGCCTTCTTGGCGGCCTTCTTGGCGGCCTTCTTGGCGCCCTTCTTGGCAGCCTTCTTTGCCGCCTTCTTCGGCGCCTTCTTCGCCGCCTTCTTCGCCACCTTCTTCGCCGCCTTCTTCGCTGCCTTCTTCGCTGCCATGGGAAACCTCCTAGAGGGGGTCACTGGGACACAGGATGACGTACCGTATTGTCACGTCACGCCACCCGTCAAGCAGAAGCAACACATAATTTATATCTAACTTCCACCAAAAAGAGATCGGAATCGTCTGACAGTGAAGTAACCAAGCGAAAACACAGTGAATTTTCGTATGGTCACGACCCTACGAAAAACACCAAAGAAAACCTGTGGAGCGTTGGGCGGGCAGATCTCGACCCCGCGATCGACCCTTGCCGGCCGGCTGGGCGGCCGACTAGAACCGCCCCCGGAGGTCGACATGAAGCGCTCCTTTTCTCCCGTCGCCGGAGCCATGGCGGCGGCGCTGTGCCTGGTGGGTCTGGCGGGTGGCTGCGGCCGGTCCGAGGACGAGTACCAGCTCCAAGTCCGGCGGGTCGCCGAGCTCGAGCAACAGCTGCGGGAATCGCAGGAGCACGGCACCGAGCTCGAGGGCCGTCTGCGCGACGTGGAGGGCCGCAACAACGAGCTGATCTCGCGCCTCGAGGCGCTGGGACAGGACGTGGAGAGCCTTCGATCGGAGCGCACCGAGCTCACGACGAGCTTGACAGAGACGCAGCGCGCGCTCGAGGAGCTGCGCGCACGCGAGGCGGCGCAGCAGGCGCGTCTGGCGACCTTCCGCCAGATGCTCGAGCGGTTCCGCGCGATGATGGAGTCCGGACGCTTGCGCGTGCGCGTCGTGCGCAACCGCATGGTCGTCGAGCTGCCGGACAACGTGCTCTTCGACTCCGGCGAGAGCGAGCTCAAGCCCGAGGGTCAGGCGACGCTGCTCGAGGTCGTGCAGATCCTCCGCACGATCGAGAACCGCCAGTTCCAGGTCGCGGGCCACACGGACAACGTGCCGATCCGCTCGCGTCGCTTCCCGTCGAACTGGGAGCTCTCGACCGCCCGCGCCGTCACGGTCGCGCGCTTCATGATCGACAACGGCATGCCCGGCGATCGCATCTCCGCGGCGGGCTACGCCGAGACGCAGCCGATCGATCTCACCGACTCGCCCGAAGGTCGCGCACGCAATCGCCGCATCGAGATCGCGCTCATGCCGAACCTCGACGAGCTCCCCGATCTCTCGTCGCTGTCGCAGTGAGCCCGTGAGTCGCGTCGCCGCGATCGACGTCGGCTCGAACACCGTCCTCTGTCTCGTGGCGGAGCGCGCCCCCGACGGCTCGCTCCGCCGCGTCGTGGATCGCGCGACGATCACCGGCCTCGGCCGCGGGGCCTTCGGTCGCGGCACGCTCGACGACACCGCGATCGCGCGGACGATCGCGGCCGTGCGCGCTCACGCGGGAGAAGCGCGCGCGATCGGCGCCACCCACGTGCGCGGCGTCGGCACGAGCGCGCTCCGCGATGCGCGCGACCGCGAGCGCTTCGTGGCCCTCGCGCGGGAGGCGCTCGACTCCTTCGACGTGATCAGCGGCGACGACGAAGCGCGCCTCACGTTCGAGGGCGCGGCCGCCGGTCTTCCGCTCGAGGATGCCGAGCGCACCGTGCTCGACATCGGCGGAGGCTCGACCGAGATCGCGATCGGCCGCGACACCGCACGGGCGCGCACGAGCCTGCAGCTCGGCTCGGTGCGCCTCTTCGAGCGACACCTCGCGAGCGATCCACCGAGCGGAGCGGAGATCGCCGCACTCGAGGACGACGTGGATCGCACGCTCGACGCACACGCGATCGCCGATCTGCCGCCGCTGCTCGCGCTGGCGGGCACGGCGACCACGGTCGCGTGCGTCGCTCGCGATCTCCCGTTCGAGGAGATCGAGCGGGTGCACGGCGTGGTGCTCGAGCGCGGCGACATCGTCGCCGTCTCGCGCGAGCTGGCGCGCCGCACGAGCGAGTCGCGGCGACGAGATCCGCGCATCGAGCCGGCGCGTGCCGACGTGCTCGTGGCCGGCGCGATCCTCTTCGCCCGCGTGGCCGCGCGCAGCACGAGCCCGCGCGTGACGATCTCGGACGGCGGCCTCCGGTGGGCCCTCGCCGCCGAGCTCCTCGCGTCCGCGGGCTGAGCGGATCGCGCCGACCGGCACCGGTTGGTCTTTCGGCGGCTGCCTGCTAGCGTCGGCCGCCTTTTCGCGCCCGAGAGGCGCGTACCGACAACACTGTCTCTCGGGTCCCAAGCCCCTGGTTCGAGGAGCGCATGCAGCGGACGGTCGGCGTCATCGGTGGAAGCGGCCTCTACGAGATGCCCGGGCTCGAGCGCAAGCGCGAGATCCCGGCCTCGTCGCTGCCGCCGAGCGCCCTCGCGTGGGGCGAGCCGTCGGACGTGCTCGTCGAGGGCTTCCTCGGTGAGACGCGCCTGGTGTTCCTGCCGCGCCATGGCCGCAAGCACCTCATCCCGCCGCACCGGATCAACTACCGCGCGAACCTCCTCGCGCTCAAGGCGGTCGGCGTCGAGCAGATCGTGAGCGTCTCGGCCGTCGGCTCGCTCGCCGAGGACGTGCACCCCGGTGACGTCGTGATGGTCGATCAGTTCATCGATCGCACGCGCACGCGCCCGAGCACGTACTTCGAGGACGTGGGCGTCGTGGCGCACGTGGGCTTCGCGGACCCGATCGATCACGCGCTCTCGAGCGCGCTGTTCGACGCGGCCGTGGCCTCGGGCGCGCGGGTGCACCGCGGTGGCACGTACGTGTGCATCGAAGGCCCGCAGTTCTCGACGCGCGCGGAGTCGAACCTCTACCGCAGCTGGGGCGGGCGCGTCGTCGGCATGACGAACCTCCCCGAGGCGCGCCTCGCGCGCGAGTGCGAGCTGCCCTACGCGACGATCGCGCTCGTGACGGACTACGACTGCTGGAAGACCGACGAGGCCGCCGTCACGGTGGACGCCGTGATCGCGGTGCTCCGCAAGAACGTCGCGCTCGCGCAGTCGATCCTCCGCACGGTCGCCGCGCAGCTGCCCGATCCGAGCCAGAGCCCCGCGACGCGCGCGCTCGACGACGCCCTGCTCACGCACGGCGACGCGATCACCAGCGAAGCACGCAGCCGCCTCGCGCTCCTCCTCTCACGGGTCTCCGGCAAGGGCTGAGCGCAGCGGTCTCGGAGCCGCGATGGCTCCACGAAGGATGTTCGGGGCGAGTGAGCCCCACGGAAGGAAGCGTTCGATGTCGTCGATGCTCGTGGTTGGCTCGGTTGCGCAGGACACGATTCACAATCACCTCGGCACGCACCCGTACGTGCTCGGTGGCTCGGCCACGTTCGCCTCGCTGGCAGGTCGCCTCTTCACGCCGACGAAGCTCGTGGGCGTCGTCGGCGAGGACTTCCCCGAGAGCTCGGTGCAGCTCCTCAAGGACAAGGGCATCGACACGAGCGGTCTCGAGATCGCCAAGGGCAAGACGTTCCACTGGGAGGGTCGTTACTCGAACGACCTGACGAGCCGCGAGTCCATCAAGACCGAGCTCAACGTGTTCGCCGACTTCCACCCGAAGATCCCGGCCACGCATCGCGGGACGCCCTACGTGATGCTCGGCAACATCCACCCCGATCTGCAGGTCGAGGTGCTCGACCAGATCGAGAAGCCGAAGCTCGTCATCGCCGACACGATGAACTTCTGGATCACGGGCACGCCCGATCGCCTCGCGCGCATGCTCGCGCGCATCGACCTCCTCGTGATCAACGAGGAGGAGGCGCGCCTGCTCGCCGGCGTGCACAACATCGCCAAGGCCGCCAAGGCGCTCACGGCGATGGGCCCGAAGATCGTCGTCATCAAGCGCGGCGAGTACGGCGCGCTCCTCTTCGAGAACGACAGCGTGTTCAGCGCGCCGGCCTATCCCGTCGAGGACGTGGTCGACCCCACCGGCGCGGGCGACACGTTCGCCGGCGGCATGCTCGGCCTCCTCGCCGCCGAGGATCGTGTGGACGCGAGCACGCTCCGCCGCGCGGTGATCTTCGGCTCGGTCGTGGCGTCGTACTGCGTCGAGGGCATCTCGGTGAGCCGGCTGACGTCGGTCACCATGAGTGAGGTGAAGTCGCGCTACACGGCGTTCGCGCGCCTCGCGCACTTCGCCACCGAGACCGAGCTGGCTCAGCTCCGTTGAGGGCCGCCGCGGCGCCGCTCCACTCGGTCCGAGTCTCTTGATTCCCCGCGCGCGTTCGGGTGATCGTCACGCTTTCGTCTCTCCAAGGAGCTTCCATGCATCGCTCGATCTTCGCGTCGTTCTCCGTCTCTTCGATCGCGCTCGCGCTCGCGGGTTGTCCCTCCACGCCGGCGGCCGACGCAGGCACGGGCGGCAACGACACGGGTGGCTCGACGGAGGACGCGCCCGCGACGGCGACCTGTCCCACGCGGAACGTGCCGAGCCCCGAAGAGCAGATGCTGCCGTGCTGCTACCGACACTCGCAGGCCGACCAGCAGGCCACGCCGGAGATGCGCCTGCGCTTCATCGACATCGAGCAGCCGGCGATGTCGCCGCTGGCCTCGACCGCCGTCGAGAGCGTGCTCAACAACGGCCTCCAGGAAGAGACCTTCAACTGGCTCTTCCGCACCACCGGCGCCGACGCAGACGGTCCGATCGAGATCTCGACGGGCTACGGCGTCCGCAACACCGACGGGACGTACACGATCGGCAGCGCGGAGTACCCGCCGATCGTCCTCCCCGGCACGCTGACCGGCGAGAGCGTCGTCACCGAGACCGTGCCCGGTCCGCTCGACATCCCGATCTTCGACGAGACGGGCACGGTGCTCCAGATCGTCCTCACGCTGCGCAGCGTGCGTGTGGTCGAGGCGAACCTCTCCGACATGCGCAACTGCATCGGCGCGCGCCGCGGCAACTCGTTCACCACCGACGCGACGCTCGAGGGCTTCGTCACGGTGGCCGACGCGCGCGAGGGCATGATCAACGTGCCGCCCATCATGTCGACGCTCTGCTCGGTCATCGCGGGGGAGCTCGCGACGCCCGCGGGCATGATGCCCATGTGCGATCGCCCGCAGAACACGTGGACGGCCAAGCCCGACGCGCTCTGCGACGACACGGGGTGCATGGCGAACCCCGAGGGCTCGACCTCGGTCTGCGACCCCGACACGACCTGCAACGCGTGGCGCCTGCTCGCGAACTTCGCCGCGGTCGGCATCGACATCACCCCGTGATGCTCGGGAGCGCGGCGCGCAGCACGCTGCGTTGACGCATCGCGTCAGCAGAGAGCCTGGGTCGAGAGACCCGGGCTCTTTCGTTTCTGCGCGCGACCCTCGTTGATTCTGCAAACGAGCCCGCCCTACCATGCTCGATGCGCGATCCTGCGCGGTTGGAGGGTGCATGGCTCGGCTTGAACGGAATTCAGTAACGACGCTCGACAGAGCGCTCCGCTTCGCGAAGCCGCTGATCGCGTGCTTCATCGTCATGGCCGTGTTCGCGTGCGGCGGCGGTGGCTGCTCCGGCTGCGCGCAGTGCGGCCTCGAGCCCATCCCGGGTGGATTCCCGCCGAGCCGACCGCGCATCGCGAACGCCGGTCAGGTCCGCCTCACGTCGAACGGCATCCAGTTCATCGAGGACAACATCGGCGAGATCGCGATGATCGCGACCGGCGGCCCGCTGACGTTCCCGGTGCCCACGACGACCGTCGACGTGCCGGTCGTGCGTGATGCGACGATCTGCCCGGACAGGAACTGCCAGATCTCGGCCGAGATCAACGACCTCGACCTCCAGCCCACGGCGCCCAACACGCTCCATGCGGTGGTCCAGATCATCCTGGACTCGCGCGACCTGAGCGGCGGCCGCGCGCCCATCCCGATCACCGTGGACCTCGGTCTGTTCGACGCGGACCTCAACATGGACCTCGACACGCGCCGCGGCTCCCGTGTGTTCGTCGCCCTCGAGACCGACGTCACGTTCTCCAACGAGCCACGCTCCCCCCGCACCGGCTTCACGCGCATCGACGTGGGTGACATCACCCTGATCGAGGGCCAGGGCATCGAGGACGACGACATCGACGTGAGCGGCTCGGGCGTCGCCGGTGCCGTGGTCTCGTTCCTCCTCAACCTCCTCAAGGGCACGGTCATCAATCTGCTCGCCGACCAGATCTCCGGACTCACGGATGGGCTCGTGGGCGACAACCTCTGCACCACGCAGGGCGAGTTCGGCTGTCCCACGGGCAGCGTGGCGGATGGCAGCGGCCCCGACGCGGTGTGCCGCTTCTCGGCGGGCGGCGACTGCGTCCCGATGCTCCTCGGCATCGACGGCCAGGGTGATCTCGGCAACGCGTTCCTCGGCGGCCTCTCGCCAGGCACGCACGCGCCCATCCAGATGGTGCTCGCCTCGGGTGAAGACGGCGTCGCGGTCAACGAGGGCATGTCGCTCTACATGACTGGTGGCTTCCTCTCCTACGACCGCACCTTCACGACGACGCCGGGCCACAACCCGTGCGTGCCGATGATGGAGCAGGTGCCAGTGCCTCCGATCGCGCGCGTGCCCTCGTTCCAGGGCAACGTGATCCCGGGCACCTCGACCGCGACGCACCTCGGCATCGGCGTCGGCGAGGACTACCTGAACTACGCGGGCTACGGCATGTACGACTCGGGCATGCTCTGCCTCGGCGTCGGCACGCGCCTCTCGCAGCAGCTCTCGACGGGCCTCTTCTCGGTGCTCGTCCCGACGCTCCGCGCGCTCACCTTCCCGAACGGCGCCTCGCCGATCAGCCTCGCGGTGCGTCCGCAGCAGCCGCCGACGTTCGCCATCGGCACGAACCCCGGCGACACGCTGCTCACCATCACGCTGCCGCAGGCGCAGATCGACTTCTACGTCTGGTCGCAGGAGCGCTACATCCGCTTCATGACCTACCAGACCGATCTGGTCATCGGGGTCAACCTCGCGGTGATGGACGGACAGATCGTCCCCGAGATCGTCGGCGTGACGCCCACGAACTCGAGCGTCCTCAACAGCGAGATCCTCACGGAGAACCCGGAGTCGCTCGCGATGACGATCGAGACCGTGCTCACGATGTTCGCGGGCATGCTCACGAGCGGCATCTCGGGCTTCGATCTGCCGGCCATCATGGGCTTCAACATCGACATCCCCGAGGGCGGCATCCGCGGCGTGCGCGACGGCGAGGACGACTTCCTCGGCATCTTCGCGAACCTCGCGCTCGCGCCCACGCCGCTCACGGCGCCGATCGAGACGAGCCTCGAGCTCTCGGATCTCGAGGTGCTGCCCGAGAGCATGGGCCAGGACACCTTCGGCCAGAACGGCCGCAACACGGTGTGGCTCCACTTCGGTGCCGAGGGCCCGCTCGGCGTCGAGTACGAGTACAGCTACCGCATCGACGGTGCCCTCTGGTCGCCGTGGACGCGCGATCGCCGCATCCAGATCGACGACGCGGCGCTGCTTCTCCAGGCGCACCACACCATCGAGGCGCGCGCGCGCGTCGTGGGTGAGGCGAACACCGTGGACCGCTCGCCGGCGACGGCCGAGCTGCTCATTGACGTGCTCGCGCCCGAGATCACGCTCGAGGAGCGCGACGACGCGATCGGTGTGCACGTGATCGCGGAGGACATCGTCACCGCCGACGAGGACCTCGAGATGCGCGTGCGCATCGACGGTGGCGAGTGGTCCGCATGGGGCCCGATCGCGGACGTGGACACCGACCCCGAGCTCGTCGAGGTCGAGGTCCGCGACGAGGCCGGCAACGTCGGTCGCTCGCAGGCGCCGCTCATCCGCGGCATCCCGAACCCGGCGGGCGCAGGCGCGTGCGATTGTCGCGCGGCGCCGGGCGCGAGCAGCTCCGGCCACGCGCCGATCGGCCTCTTCACCTCGCTCCTGCTCCTCGGTGCGGTGTTCGTGCGACGTGCACGTCGCGGCACGGAGGCGGCGCGTGGAGCGCGCGGCCCTTTTGACGTGGTTCGTGCGCTCCTCGGCCTCGCGGCCGTCGGCGCGCTCCTCGTGAGCGGCGGCTGCGACTGCGGTGGTGGCCCCGGTGGGCCGGACGGCGGTGGCGGCGGCACGGACGCGGCGCCGGTCGCGTGCGGCGGAGAGACCTGCTCCCCCGCGCGTCCGCCCGGCGACACGACGGGTGAGGTCTGCTGCGAGGCCGAGATGATGTGCGTCGCCTACGACCTCGAGGCGCTCTGTGATCCGGGCTTCACCTGCGCGGACATCGAGAACGTGGTCGTCGATGCCTCGTGCGAGGTGACGTGCTCGATGTGCGAGGCGCTTCCGCCGCTCGCGACGGGCATCCTCGCGACGGATCTCGATCTCGTGATCGACGGCACCACCTCGTACCTCTCGGGCTACAGCCCGGGCGTGCCGGGCGGCGCGGAGTACGGCGACCTCGTCTTCGGGACGCTCGCGGGCGGCGACGCCTCGAGCATCGAGTGGGAGGTCGTGGACGGCGTGCCGAGCGACGCAGGTCGGCCGGTCGGCGCGATCGACGGTTGGCGCGGCGGCATCGCCGAGCCGGGCGACGACGTGGGCCGCTGGACCTCGATGGCCCGCGCGAGCGACGGCACCTTCTACATCGCGTACTACGACGTCACGAACACGGCGCTCAAGATCGCGATCGGCCGCGCCGGCAGCTGGGCCACGCACACCGTCGATGCGACGGCGGACTCCGGCCGCTACACGGCGATCACGCTCTCCTCGAGCGGCGCGCCGATCATCGCGTACCAGCGCCGCGAGCTCGCGGCCGATGGTCGCGTGCGCAGCGCCGCGCGCGTGGCCACGGCCTCGAGCGCGATGCCGGCTGCGACGAGCGACTGGACGAGCACCGAGGTCTCTGGCGTGGACGCCGCCTGCCGCCCCGACATGTGCATGGACGGCCAGGCGTGCCTCGAGAGCGGCGCGTGCGTCACGCCCTCGACCGACTGCGCGATGGCGTGCGGCGACGGCCAGGCGTGCGTGACCGGTGCCTGCCAGCCGGCGCTCGTCGATCCGTACGTGGAGGACCTGCCCCCCGGGCGCGGTCTCTACAACCAGATCGCCACGACGAGCTCGGGCCTCGCGCTCACGTTCTACGATCGCTCCGAGGGCAACCTCTACGGCGCGTCGTTCGACGGAACCACGTGGGCCGCGCCGTTCCTCATCGACGGCTACGGCCGCACGGGCGCGGGTGACTCCGGCATGGGCAGCTCGCTCTTCGTCGACGGCACCGGCACCTGGCACGTCACGTACGTCGACGGCACCGACGAGGGCCTGCGCTACGCGCAGATCACTGGCGGTGCGGTCACCGTGCGCGAGCTCGTGGACGACGGGACGACCGACGGCACCACGCCCCACACCGACGGTCGCCACCTCGTGGGCGACGACTCGTCGGTCGTGGTCACGGCGGGCGGCGAGGTCCGCGTCGCGTACCAGGACGCCACCTCGCACACGCTCATGATCGCGCGTCGCTCCGGCACGAGCTGGTCGCAGCGTGTGATCGACAGCGAGGACCACACGGGCTTCTGGGTCGAGCAGGCGCTCACCGCGTCGGGCTCGAGCGTCGCGACGTGGTGGCGACGCCAGATGGGCCGCAGCACGATCGACGGCGTCCGCGTCATCAGCGGCGACTGATTTCTCGAGGGGCCCCAGCCCCACGTGGCGCCCCGCGCGGCGCTCGGCGAGAAACGGACTCGTTGGCGAGGGCCTGCTCCAGTGATGGAGCGGGCCCTCTCGCTTTGCACGTGCGATGAAGGGGCGATGGCGCGCGACCACTACGACGACGTGTACGAGACCCGTGCGGAGCCCTACGACGAGCTCGTCGCGCACGAGGATCACGAGGCCCGGCTGCCGGCACTGCTGGAGGAGCTCGCGCCCGGCGCGATCGACGTGGTCGAGACCGGGGCGGGGACCGGCCGCCTGACGCGCATGCTCGCGCCCCGGGCGCGCAGCATCCACGCGTTCGACGGCTCGCCCGCCATGATCGCCGTCGCGCGGCGGCACCTCGCGGACTCGACGCACGTGACGCTGGGCGTCGCGACGCACGAGGCCCTGCCCGTGGAGGCCGACGTCGCGGACCTCGCGATCGAAGGTTGGGCCTTCGGGCACGCGGTGAGCCGCAACGTCGAGGGCTGGCGCGACGAGGTGAGGGCCTGGGTCACCGAGCTCGATCGCGTGACGCGCGCACGCGGGCGCCTCGTGCTGATCGAGACGATGGGCACCGCGGTGCAGAGCCCCTTCGAAGGCGGGCACTCGCTCGAGCCCTTCGATGCCTTCGTGACGGGCACGCTCGGCTTCGAGCGCCACGTCGTGCGCACGGACTACGCCTTCGACTCACCGGCAGAAGCGCTGCGCGTGCTGGGCTTCTTCTTCGGCGAGCGCATCGAGGGCAAGCTCGCGCGCTCGTCCTTCGCGCGCGGCACGCAGACGATCGTGCCGGAGCACACGGCCGTCTACGTGCGAGCTCGCTGAGGATCACTCCGCTCGGCTCAGGGGCGGGGGCTCATTCGGCGGGGGCGGCCTCGAGCTCGGCGCTCACGACGTCGGTGCGGGCGGAGCCGACGACCTTCAGCATCTCGGCGCGATCGACCAGGCCCGCATCGAGCAGCGCGCGCATGTAGCCGTCCGCGTAGCCGTGGGCGCGCATCATCTTCGCGTACGCACCACCCTCGAAACGGGCACGCGTCACGTCGGCGACGAGGGCGCGGACCTGGGCGAGCAACTGGGACTTGTTCATGGGCGACTCCTCGAGCGCGCGTGTCACGCGCATGCCCCGTTGGTGCCGAAAGGCGGATCGCGCGTCAAAAAAAGATCACGACGACGCGACACGGCGAACGCGCCGCGCACGTTTCTTGGCGAGCGACGCGACCAGACCCGATAAGCGAGGGATGTCGCACGAAGCTTCTCGCGGGTCGGCCGATCCGTCTCGAAACACCGACCTCCACGCTCGCATGCCGTCCGCGAAGGAGACCTGGCGCGCCGCGAGCTTCCAGGCGAAGGACCGCCGCAAGAGCGCGCCCGAGCGGCGCATCGAGACGGATCGCGCCGTCACCGGCGAGCGCCGCCAGAGCGCCATCAAGACGATCGCGGCGCTTCTGCGGTTCTGAGGAGGTCGCGGCCCCGCTACGAGCGTGCCGGCGGCTCGGCTGCGGGCAGCTCGCCCGTGCGACTCGCGTCGGCCTTGCGGAGAGTGGCCGGGAAGAGCTGCTTCATGTGCCAGCTCTGGAGCGCCGCACGTCGCTCCGCGTCGTAGAGGCGCGCACGCAGCCGGTACACGGTGTTGAGGAACAGCACCACGACGGCGATCGTCAGCACGGCGACGCCGGCCGCGAGGATCGGCTGTCGCATGTACGCGATCGCCAGCGCGATGAGCGGCATGCCCATCATGAGCGCGACGGAGACGGCGACCGTGAGGTTGCCCTCGCGCCCTTCCCTCGCACGCGCCTCTTCCAGATCCTGCTCCGCCTCTCGCGGCAGCGTCTCGCCGCTCGTGTCGCTCAGCACCTCGACGAGCACGCGCTGCGCGTCCGAGTGATTGGGCTCGAGGGCGATCGCGCGCAGGGCCTCGTGCATGGCCTCCGGCAGGACGTCGTGACGCGGCTTGCTGGAGGAGAGCAGCTCTCGCGACTTGGCGACGTGACGCGCCGCGAGCGCCTTCTTCGTCGAGGCGTCCCGCTCGCCGTCGAGCCAGCGCTCGAGCGCACCGCTCACGTCCTCGGCGGTCTGGTAGCGCTCTTCCTTCTCGACCTGGGTGCACTTCACGCAGATCTCGTCGAGGCCCGGATCGACGTCGCTCACGTACGCGCTCGGTCGCGCGACGACGCCGTCGACGATCATCGCGACCACCCGCACGTAGTTCGCGTCGTCGCGGAAGCGCCGCAGCGTGAGGATCTCGAAGAGGATGACGCCGAGCGCGTAGATGTCGGCGCGGCCGTCGATGGTCTCGCCGCGCGCCTGCTCGGGCGCCATGTACGAGAGCGTTCCGACCAGGTTGCCGGGCTTGGTCAGGTTGTAGTTCGGCTTGATGACCTTGAGCATCGACGGGTCGGCCGCGACCATCGAGCGGCGCTCGACGCTCGGCACCGCGTCGGCCATCTCGCGCGCGAGACCCCAGTCGAGCACGTAGACCTCGCCGAAGTCGCCGATCATCACGTTGGACGGCTTGAGGTCGCGGTGCACGACGCCACGCGTGTGCGCGTAGTGGATCGCCCGCGCGACCTGCAGCATCGCCGCGATGAGGCGACGGCGCGGGAACTTCTTCACGAAGGCGTCTTCGTTCTGCTGCAGCCCGTGCAGGATGCGCGAGAGCGTCAGGCCGCGGACGCGCTTCATCGTGAAGAAGAGGCGGCCCTCTTGTCGGCCGAGGTCGTAGACCGGAACGATCGCGGGGTGCTCGAGCTGGCCCTGCACGCGCGCCTCGCGGAGGAAGCGCTGCTTGGTGTCCGGCGTCTCGACGTGCGTGTGCATCGTCTTGACGGCGACTGCGCGACCGATGTGTCGATCGCGCTGCAGGCGCACCTCGCCCATGCCACCGGAGCCGAGCAGCGGGCCGTCCTCGTAGCGCAGGCCGTGCACCTCGAGGTCGGCCTCGCCGACCGCGAGCTCGACGTTGCCCATCGACGGCTCGCCCGGCGCGCGCGCGTACGAGTTCTCCGGATCCGAGAGGCGCGCCCGCGCCTTCTCGTCCATCGTCGGCGCGGTCATGCGCGGCACCCCTGCGAGCTCGGCGGTGGAGGGCTTGCCCACCTCGGGACCGGCGGGAGGGAGCGGACCGCTCGCTGGGCCACGTTGGGGATCGTCGGACACGAGACGAGACGATAGCTCGGACACGTGCAAGGCCCAACACGGGAAACGCACGCCCTCGTGCGAGCGCGCCCGCCGTGGTAGCTCCGAACCATGCGAACGCTGCACCTGCCCCCGCACGCGAGCCCGTTCGAGCGCGGCCTCTTCCACGGCGAGCACTGCCGCGAAGAGATCGCCGAGATCGCCGCCATCCGCAGCGAGCTCTGTCAGTCCCAGGCCATGTTCCGCAGCGACGACGAGCTGCTTGCCGTCGCGGCCCTGCACCTGCCGGTGCTTCGCGACTTCGACGTCGATCTGTACGACGAGCTCCGCGGCATCGCCGAGGGCGCGCGCATCGCGCCCGAGCGCCTCGTGGTGCTGAACCACTACACGGATCTCAAGGACCTCGATCCGACCAAGGTGCTCGGCGACGCGGGCGAAGCGCGGGCGCGCCCGCTCGACAAGGAAGAGGACTGCAGCGCGATCGTCGCCAGCACCGCGAGCGGCGCGTACCTCGGGCAGACCTGGGACATGCACGGCTCCGCGGCGCCGTACGTGACGATGCTCCACGTGCCCGCGCGCACGGCACGCGACGCGACCGGCGCGAGCCGCGAGATCCCCGAGGCGTGGCTTCTCTCGATCACCGGCTGTCTCGGCATGGCCGGCATGAACGCGCACGGCGTGGGCATCACGATCAACAACCTCAAGAGCAACGACGCGCGCCTCGGTCTCGTGTGGCCGGCGCTGGTGCGTCGCGTGCTCGTCGAGCGCACCGCCGAGGCGGGCCGCGACGTCGTCACGTCCGCGCCGCTCGGCTCGGGCCACCACTACCTCGTGGCCGACGCGCGCCACGCCTATGGCATCGAGACCTCGGGCACGCTCGCCGAGGTCTGGGCCGAGGCCGATCTCGGTGTGCCCGGCCGCGGCTTCCACCACGAGAACCACTGCCTCGGCACCGAGGTGAAGAAGGTCTCGAGCATCTCGCCGGTCTCGACGACGCTCGAGCGCTTCGCCTTCCTCGATCGTTCGCTCCGCGAGCGTCCCATCGAGAGCGGCGCCGATCTCTGGACGCGCCTCGGCTCGCACGAGGGCTACCCGCGCAGCGTCTGCACGCACCTCGCGAGCCCGTCGAGCCCGCACGCGATGCTCACCTGCGCTGGCCTGCTCCTGGACCTCGGCCGCCGCGTCGTGCACGCGAACCCAGGCTGCCTCCACGACGTGCGCATCGCCGGCTCGCGCGACGACACGGGCCTCATCGCGGCGTCGTTCGCGTTCGGCGAGGTGGCGTGATGAGCGACGTCGGCTGGGATCCGCTGCGCTTCTTCCAGGAGGGCGGCTGGGCGATGTACCTCGTGCTCTGCGCGGGCGGGCTCTCGCACGTGCTCGCGCTGGCCGCGCTCGGCTCGATGCTGGCGAAGCGCCGCGCGATGCCGCTCGGCTTCGGCGCCGCGACGCTGCTCTTCGCGGTCTCCACGCTCTGCGTGGGCGTCGGCGGCTACTTCATGGCGATGCGCAACGTCGAAGACGCCGTCCAGTTCGCCGACCCCGCGACGCAGGCGATGCTGCGCGAGACGGGGCGAGCAGAGGCCGACAACAACCTCTACTTCGGCGGCTGCGCGTTCCTGTTCCCGCTCCTGGCCGGCGCCGTCGCGCTCGGCCGCGGCGCGACGATGAGAGACGGGCCGCCCGCGACGTGAGCCACCCTCGCGCGGGCGAGGGCGAGCTGGCGCGTGACGAGCTTCACGAGCTCCACCACGGCGACCGGGGCCAACGACGCGCCTGCGACCACCGCCCAGTCGCCCGCATCGAGCGCGGACGTGTGCAGCAGCTCGCGCAGCGGCGGCACGAGCACCGTCGCGAGCTGGAGGGCGCTCGAGACGCCCACCGCGATCCACAGCCACGGGTTCGCGAACATCCCAGGGCCCACGATGGACCGGTCGCGCGAGCGCGCGCTGAACGCGTGGAAGAGCTGCGCGAGCGCCAGCGTCATGAAGACCATCGTCGTGGCGTGGCGCGAGCCGTCCTCGTCGCCGTGGCGCGCACGACCGATCGCGAAGGCCGCGAGGGTCACGCCCGCGATCAGGAGCCCCTGCCAGCCGATGAGCAGCGCCAGCGCGGCCGGCACGATCGGCTCCTTCGGATCGCGTGGCGGGACCTTCATCGCCCCCGGGGACGAGGGCTCGAGCGCGAGCGCGAGCGCAGGGAACACGTCGGTCACCATGTTGAGCCAGAGGATCTGCAGCGCGAGCAGCGGCACCGGCCACGCGAAGAGGATCGCGAGGAACACCGTGAGGATCTCCGCGAGGTTGCACGAGAACAGGTAGTGCACGAAGCGCACGATGTTCGCGTAGAGGATCCGCCCCTGCTCCACCGCGCGCACGATGGTGGCGATGTCGTCGTCGAGCACGACCATGTCGGCGGCCTCCTTGGTGACGTCGGTGCCCGCGATGCCCATCGCGATGCCGATGTCGGCCCGCTTGAGCGCTGGCGCGTCGTTCACGCCATCCCCCGTCATCGCCACGACATGCCCCTGCCGCTGGAGCACCTCCACGATGCGTAGCTTCTGCGCGGGCGAGACACGCGCGAACACGGTCGTCTGGCGAGCGGCGCGGTCCCAGCCCGCCTCGTCCAGCGTGGCCAGCGTGCGCGCGTGCATCGCGTGGAGCGGCTCGCCCGCGACCGCCGGGGAGAGCCCCACCTGACGCGCGATCTCGAGGGCCGTCCCCTCCTGATCGCCCGTGATCATGATCGTGCGGATGCCAGCCTCGGCACACGTCTGGATCGCCGCGCGCGCCTCGGGCCGGATCGCATCCTCCATCCCCACGAGGCCCACGAACGTGAGCGCGGAGCCGGCGTCCGCGCCGGCCTCGGTGCTCGGGAGATCGCGGTAGGCGAGCCCGAGCACACGCATGGACGCCTCGGCGAGGCGGCTGTTCTCGCCGCGCCACCACGTGCGGCGCGCCTCGTCGAGCGGCCGCGACGAGCCGTCGCTGCGCTCGCTCGTGCTCGCGTCGAGGACGACCCGCGGCGCTCCCTTCACGAACACCCTCCCGCGCCCGTTCGCGAGTGCGTGCACCGTGAGCATCCGCAGGAGCTCGGGATCGAACGGCACCTCCGAGGTCCGCGGGAGCAGCTCCTCGAGCGCGCGATGCGGCAGCCCCGCCTTCTCGGCCAGCACGATCAGCGCAGCCTCGGTCGGGTCTCCGACGGCGGAGGCGCCGCCGCCGCTGCGATCGATCTCGGCGTCGTTGCAGAGCGCCCCCACGTGAAGGGCCAAGGCGAGCTCCTCGTCGAGCGGGGCGGTCAGCGCGCGCCCATCCTCGGTGAGCGCGCCCTCGAGCGCGTAGCCACTGCCCGAGATCTCCACGCGCCGCGCCGCGAGCACGAGCACGCGCGCCGTCATCTCGTTCGTCGTCAGCGTGCCTGTCTTGTCGGTGCAGATCACGGTCGTGGCCCCGAGCGTCTCGACCGCCGGAAGGCGACGCACGAGCGCGCGCGCCTTGGCCATGCGGCGCATCCCGAGCGCGAGCGTGACGGTCGCGACGGCGGGCAGGCCTTCCGGCACGGCCGCGATCGCGAGCGCGATGCCCACCTCCACCATCGCGAGCCAGGCGTAGCCGCGGAGTCGACCCACGAGCACGATGACCGCCGTGAGCGCGAGCACGATCACCACGAGTCGCTGACCGAGCTCGGCCAGCTTGAGCTCGAGCGGAGACCGCGCCTCGTGGGTCTCCTCGAGCAATCGCCCGATGGCCCCCACCTCGGTCGCCGCGCCCGTGGTGGTCACGATCATGCGCCCACGCCCCGTGGTCACGGTGGACCCGAGATACGCCAGGTTCTTGCGATCTCCGAGCGCCAGGAGGGGGTCCTCGAGGGACTCCGCGCCCTTGAGGATCGCTGCGGGCTCGCCCGTCAGCGCCGACTCGAGGACCTGGAGATGCTCGCTCGCGAAGAGTCGACCGTCGGCGGGCACCCTCGCGCCCGGGTGGAGCACGACCACGTCGCCGGGCACGAGCGCGATCGCCTCGATCTCTCGCTCCACTCCCTCCCGCACCACGTGCGCCGAGGCGGCCGTCTGTGCGCGCAGCGCCACGAGCGAGCGCTCTGCGCTCCACTCCGTGGCGAAGCCGATGAGCGCGTTGATCACGATCACGCCGAGCACCGCAAAGCCCTGAGGACGCTCCCCCATCGCGAAGGCCAGCGCAGTCGCGACCACGAGCAGGAGCACGATGATGCTGCGGAACTGCCCGGCGAAGATGCGAAGCGCGCTGCGTCCGCGCGGCACACCGATCTGGTTGCTTCCGTGTACCGCGCGACGCCGCACGGCTTCTGGCTCGGAGAGCCCCACTCTCGGGTCCACCTCGAGTCGCTTCGCGACCTCGTCGGTGCCGAGCACGTGCCAGATGGGGAGTGGAGTCTCGGGGCGAGGGGTGGAGTTCGTCACGAGCCCGGAACTGCAAGGGACGTGCGCGGTCGACGATCAACGATCGACCCGCGCGCGCGTCCGGTTCGCGATGGCCAGCGTGTCCACGAGTCGACGCGGCGTCTCGCGGCTCCCGGTGTCGAGGTCGTCCTCTTCTCGATCACCGATGTACGGCGCATTCCACACGTGGGCCCACCAATACGCCGGGATCGTCAGTGGGGGAGTGAGCACGAGGCCGAACAGCCAGATCGTCCGGAGGCCTTCGATTCGCGGGTTCTGCACCACGAACGCACCGAAGACGAACGCCGAGAGCACGTGGAAGACGACCATCGCGTACGTCGCACCCCCGAGCAGGGGCGCCAGGCTCGGGATGCCGGCGGCGCCGACGGCCAAGACGATCAAGAAGATGGGCCAGGCGGCGGCGATGGCCGCGAGGAGCCCGAGCGCCGCGCGTGCGCGCATGCCCCAGTGCGGGATGCTCTCGCGCGGCCCCACGCGTGTGCGACTGCGGTCGCGAATCGTTCGAACGAGGAGATCCATGACGTTCCTTTCGCGACGCTCGGGTCGCGCGCTCTCCAGAGCAGCGCCCATGCCACTGCCTCTCAGCGCGTCTTCGATGCGGTCGCCTCTTCCGCTCGCACGTCCCTCCCGCTCGTCACATCACGGCATGGCCATTGCGGCCCACCGCCCATGCACCACTCACCCACACTCCACGATTCACGAGGACACGACTCACCCCAGCACGACTGCGCACGGCCCGACTCGGAGCACGACGACTCGAGGCAGGCTGCGCCGCGTCACCTCCCGCCCCGGCTCGACACACGTCGCTGGCCACGTGCGCTCGTGAGGGACGGCTGCCTCGCCCTCTGGCTGGTGACGAGCGCGGCCACCCTCTCGGCGCAGACGCCACCGCTCCGAGACGCCGGCGTCGAGGGCCACCACCACCTCGCGGCCATCTACGACGAGGCAGCGCTGAGTCACCTCCGCGCGCTCTATCACCACGTGATGCGGCATCTGGAGTTCCGCACCGCGGCCGACCACGACATGCTCCTCGAGCACACCCGCGCCGTGGCGACCGCCCTCGAAGCGGCGCAGCGTCAAGAGGATGCGGCCGAGCGAGGCATGAGCGACGCGGACCGCGCATCGACACTCGCCCTCTGCGCCACGATCCGGGCGGCGTACGTGGAGGCGATGGCGGAGCAGGAACACGTCGAGCACGAGGCGGTGCGCACCGCGCCGAACCTGAGCGTCATCGCGGAGCACGTGCGCGACGAGCACGCGGCGGTGTCGCGCGCTCGGCAAGCGCAGGCCGAGCTCCGCCGTGCGCTCGGCGTCCCCGACCCGCGTCCGCTACCGACGCGCCGCCCCCCTCAGTCGCTGCCCCCGGCCAGAGGCCCGGGCTGATCGAAGCCGGGACCGAGCGCCAGCGCGAGGGCTTCGTGGACGGCGTCGACGAGCACCTCGAGCTGGCGCTCGTCCACCTCGCGCTCTCCGGAGGCGCCGCGCGGCAGGCTCTCTTGCGCCCAGGCCTCGGGAATCCAGGTGATCCGGACGAGATCCCGCACCGCGTGCCGACCCACCTCCGTGGGCACCACGAGCCAGCGCGTGGCAGCTCCCCCGCACGCCACTCGAAGCACGTCGGGCAGGTGCGCGTGGTCGAACGCCGCCTCCGCTCTCCACGGCAGGACACGATCCATCTCGCCAGGAAATGCCCGCCGGCGGACGAGGAGGTTGTCGGGGAGGCGCCGAGAGGAGTCCCACCAGGTCCCGTCGAGGCTCGTCATGATGCTGCGCGACGTCTCGCGGGACTGGACCTCGAGCCGCTCGAGCGCGGCCCGGAGGAAGGCCTCGACCGTGAGGTCGTATTGCGTGTCGCTGGCGAAGCCACGCTCTTCGAGGATCGCGATGCCCAATCTCACGCCGAGCGCGTTCGAATAGAGGTCTTCGAGCGAGAACGCGGAGGGTCTCTCCGAGAAACCGGCGACCATCTCGTTGCCATACCAGGACGAGACTTCGTGCCAGATGGAGATGCGATATGCAGTCCACGCCGCGAGCGCCGCCGCGATGACGAGGGCGCCATCGCGCGCGATCTCGGCGTCGGGAATCGGAGCGACGCGGATGGTGGTGAGTCCGCCGTGCCCCGGGATCTCGATGGTCGTGCCGGTGCCGAGGCGAGA
Source organism: Sandaracinaceae bacterium (assembly GCA_044376125.1). Classification (GTDB taxonomy): domain Bacteria; phylum Myxococcota_A; class Polyangia; order Polyangiales; family Sandaracinaceae; genus JAFLCL01. The sequence continues at coordinate 17,477 of JBILLJ010000016.1, read as the reverse complement.
GGCCATGTGCATCGCCAGAAAGAGGACGTTGTCGGCGAGCTCGCGGACGTGGGCCGTGTCGATCCAGCCGCCGCGACAGGTGTAGAGGAGCCCATTGCCCTCGCCGTCGAGGGCGCCCGTGGGCAACTCGTAGGCGTGCGGGCCGAGCTCGGCGACTCCGACGACGTTGCCGAGCTGGAAAAAGGGGATCTCGAGGCCCGCGAAGTCCACCTCGAGGTCCATCCCGAACGCGCAGCACATACGCGGGTGGTGCGGCGGATCCATGCGGGGGAGCTCGTCCAGTGGGATACGCGCGTTCGGGCGGAGGTCCCCCAGGGCGGCGGCCACGGCGCGGGGGCCGGCGAGGATGCCCCCGCCGAGCTGCCAGCCCGCGCCCGCGCACCCGCTCGTCATCGCTGCAGCGATCAGGGTCGCTGCGGCTCGGCGCCGTCGTGCGCGGCGGATGCTCACGTGCGCCCTCACCCGATCCGCAGCTGCCCGGTGAAGAACAGGACCACGATGACCAGGAAGACCAGCGCCGCAGGCGACCAGCCGGCATAGCCGAAGCGGCTCTGGCCCCAACCACCGCCACCGATCGCGACCACGAGGAGAACCAGGAGGATGATGAGCAACATGGAGAGAGCTCCTGCCGGTGGACGCCGGCGCAGAAGGGAAGGCGGCCGGCTCGCGCTCCGTCGTGAGAGACGAGCCGACCGCCCCAGAGGCACGGACAAGGAAGTGGAAGTCAGTCGAAGTGAAAACCGAGGTCGGACTGGCGTCGATCGGACACCGAGGCTCCCGCTGCGACGAGAGCCCGCTCCAGGCTCAGTGACCACTCTCTCCGCTCGGCGCGGCGACCGGACGGAGGATGATCTCCACACGGCGGTTGTTGGCCCTGCCTTCGGCCGAGGTGTTGTCGGCGACCGGGAGACTCTCGCCGCGCCCCTCGACCTGGATCCTGTCGGCGCTTACACCGGCCTGGAGGAGGAAGTCCGCCACCGACTGCGCCCTCGCGCGCGAGAGCTCCCGGTTGCGGCTCTCGGTGCCCCGCGAGTCGGTGTATCCGGCGACGATGGCGAAGCGCTCCGGCGAGGCTCGGAGCGCCTCCGCGACCGCCCCGAGACGCTCGTGCGCCTCGGGTCGGAGCACGGCGCGGCTCGACTCGAACAGCACCTCTCCGCTGAGGGTGATCACCGTCTCGGCGGGCCCGACGCGCACGTCGGTCAGGGCTCGGAGCCGCTCGATCGCGGTGGCCTCCGCGGCCTCCGCTTCGACCCGGGACTGAGGCTCGGAGGCGAGCGCGGTCTCGGACGCCGAGAGCTCGCGGCCCTGCTGCGCCACCGTCGCGTCGCGCGCCGCGAGGTCGTCTCGACTGTCCTCGAGCTCCTCGCGGCGGTCGCGGGCCACGTCCTCGAGCTGCGAGTGGTAGTGGTCCCGCTCCTGCCTGGCCCCTCGCTCGAGCAGCGTCCGCCGCGCGCTGGACATCGCGATCCGGATCTGGCGCTCTGCCACATAGGCGTAGTGCGCCTCCAGCATGGAGTCGTCCGCCTGCTCCTCGGCGAGTGTCAGGTTGCGTTGCGCCGCCAGCAACTGGTCGCCCTCGAGCTCCTGGGCAGGGCTGTTGCGCGCAGACTCCATGACGCGGCGAGCTGCCGAGAGCTGCGGCGAGACGCCGCGTGATGCACACGCGCCGCCCAGAAGCGCAGCGAGGATGCCGAAGAGCGCGCGACTGGGGATCTTCATGAGGCCTCCTTGGCGTCGGGACCGATCGACTGTTCGCGTCGTTCCTCCACGCGTTCGTGGGAGTCGTCCGCCTGCGTGCGGGCGGCAGCCTCGCGTCGCAGCGCCATCGCGAGGTCGGCGTCAGCGCGCGCGCGAACGAGAATTCGCTCGGCAGAGTCCATGTCACCGCTTCGAATCAGCGCCTCGGCGCGCTCCAGCTCGTCGTCGGCGAGGGCCAGGTGCACCGCGGACTCGGGTGTGTCGGCGGCGCCGAGCTCTCGTGCCGCGCGCACCGCGGCGATCGCGTCCGTGCGCGCCGCCACCGGCGACGCGGACGTGACACAAGCGCTCGCACCCATGCAGATCGATGCCAGAAGGGCGTACCAGCGGGCTGTTCCTCTCCCAATCATCGAGACCTCCTTCGAGCGCGCCGGTCGGGGCGGGCTCGCTCGGCCTCTGCGCAAGGCGAGTGCCAGCTGCTCCGGAGCGACGGCGCGAGCCAGACGGCGCACGGAGGCGCACGAATCTGCGTCGCGACGTGAACGGCCGCCCTTCCTCGCCGCGAGGGTGGTTGTCCGCAACCGCCACGATCGAGGCGCCAGAGCACGACTTCGTGCGCGCCGCGTGCGTGTCGTCCACCCGTGTTTCCTCACGCCCGGGTCCTTCGCAGCTCGACGATCGCGAACGCCGCCAGTGCACAGAGGAGCAGCACAGTCGGAGCGTGATAGCGGTCACCACCGAGATAGACGGCGTGGACGAGGGCCGTGCCGGCGAGCGGCGCCAGGATGGCGGCGCCCGGTGCGCCCATCGGCCTTCTTCGCCAGACGAGCACGCCGCCCGCACCGGACGCCACGAGCAGCGAGAGCCAGAACGGCTGGGACACGGCGAGCGCGAAGAGGCGCGCCGACGCGCGGTCTTCGTCGTCGAGCTCGAGCGAGCTCGCCCAGATCTCCGATGGGGAGGACTCGTGACCGAAGGTGTGAACGAGCTTGAGCGCGCCCCGCGCCAGCGCGTGCAGAGGACGGTCCGAGATGCGCGCGAGGGCCCGGTCTGCGCGACAGCGATCCTTGGCGACCTCACCGAGCGCAGCGGGGCAGTCGATGTCGGCAGGCATCTCGCCGAAGCGCCCATCGCCGGTCGTGCCGAGGAGGAGGTTGAACCCCCCATTGGTCGAGACTGGAATCGGCGTGCCGATCGCTGCGGCGTTGCGCAGGGCCCACGGGGCGAGGATCGACGACGCGACGACGAGCGAGAGCGCCACGTGGATCCCCGCACGCCGAAAAGGCGCTGGTTGGCGCCGATCGATCCAGAGCGTCGCGAGCACGAGCGCGGCGGCGACGACGAGCCCCGACGGACGGACATACGTGGCGAGCGAGAGCACGCCGACCGCGAGCGCGAGTGAGCGCGTGCGCGTGCGGAACGACGACCACGCGATGATGGCGCTGCTCGTCGCGACGAGCAGCGAGAAGAGCGGCTCCGTCATCCACGACAAGGAGAGGAGCACCCCACCGGGCCAGAGCGCCGCGAGCCACGCCGTGAGCGCCCCGGTGCGTCGGCCCCCGAGGCGGCGCCCCAGCGCGTAGCCGACGGGCACGGTCAGGACGCCCACGACGCACTGGAACAGCAGGTCCCCCTGACGACCAGCGCCGGTCGTGCGAATCACGGCCAGCGCAGCCGGCAGGCCGACCGGGTAGAAGGCAGTCGCGATCGGCGGTTGGTCGCGAGAGAACATCGCCCGCGTGAAGCCCCGTCCAGCCGCGATGTCCTCGGCAGCACGCTCGAATGGCACTCCATCCCATGCCGGCGACGGCGGCAGTGAGACCCAGAGGACGAGTCGCACGACGAGGGCGAGCGTCGTGGGCGGCAACAGCACGCGCGCGAGGGAGGGACGCGCCACGATCCCGCTCGCGCCAGACCGCGGCGTTCCGAGCAGAGGCACCGGCTCACCTCGAGGGTGAGCCAGTGCCTCTCCGAGGCGCGAGGGCGCTGCCATCGGCCCTCGCGCTCCTCGGCTCCTCAACGGTTGAGTGCGCGGCGCGCTCGGCCGACCTTCTCCTTCATCAGCCCCTTGGCCTCGAGGGTCTCGTCGTCGCTCACCGCGCCCGCCGTGCGGGTGACGGCGCCCTGGATCTGCTCGCCCATGCCCACGGCCCTCTCGGCGGCCTTGGCCGTTTCCTTCTGGGCCCTCCCCGCCACCTCCTTGACGGCCCCCTCGGCCTCGATCCTCTCGTCGCCGATCGCTCGGCCGAGGTGCTTCTGGATCTTGCCGCCCACTTCCTTGGCGGCCCCTGCCACGCGCTTCATCGGATTTCCCATGTTCTTCTCCTCGCGAGCTCGCTCGCGTTCTCGTTCACAGAGAGTCCATCGTCGTCGTCGTGCGGACGGCGGACGACCGCGCCCCACGCTCGGTCGCGACGCCGCCGTCAACGCGTGACGTTCAGATCGTCGACCACGCGGATGACGTTGGCCGTCGCCCACGCGTGGTGCAGCAGCGTGGTCTCCTCGGCGCCCGTGACGTCCCCGCGCAGGGTGACGACTCGGTCGCGCGTGATGATCGCACAGTTGCGCGCACCGAAAGAGAGCGACGCGTCGCTCACGACCGACTCGCGGATCTGACGCGAGATCTCGAGGTCGACGGCGTTCTCGGATTGGTCCATGGCCGTGAGGCGCGAGCGCTCCGACGGCGCGCGACGCTCGTCGCCGGAGCTCGAGCGCGGGCTCGACTCTCGGGTTCGGTCCGGGTGAGAGCACCCCACTGCGGTCGCGGAGAGCGCGAGCGTGATGGCCAGTACCGACAGGTGGAGACTCGGATTCATGATGCCTCGGTCGGGTTGGGGTGAAAGGAGGCCGCGGCGCGGGCTCTGATCGGACGCCGCGCTCACGCGCGCGTCGTCGGCGCAGCAGCGGCCTTGTGCGGCGCGGGGACGGCGGCCTCGTTCGTCACCGAGACGTCGGTGACGCGGTGGTCCTCGAAGACCTTCTGTGCGGCGCGGACCTGGCTCGCCTCCGTGGTGTGCACGGCGACCAGCAGATTGCCTTCGCGCAGACGACCCTCGTAGATCTTGGCCTGGATCTCCGGCACGCCGAGACCGACGAGCGCGCCGATCGCGGAGCCGGCCGCCGCGCCGACGGCCGCCCCTCCGAGCGCGGCGAGCAGCGGGCCCGCGGCGAGGAGCGCCCCCAGACCGGGCAATGCGATGACCCCGAGGCCCACGAGCAGGCCGAGCGCACCACCGGTGAGCCCGCCCGCGCCGGAGCCGATGAGCGCGCCCTCGGGCGCCTTGGTGCCTTGTGCGTGGGCGAAGTCGCGAGACATGCCCTTGTCCGGGAAGAGCATCGAGACGTCGCTCGCCGCGAAGCCCGCCTGCTGGAGCGCGGTCACCAGCGCCTCCGCCTCGGAGGTCGTACGAAGGATTCCGAACACTGATTTGTTGCTCATCGTCATCTCCTATCGAGTGGTCTCGGGTCGTGCCGTCGCGAGAGCGAGATTCCGCGCTGCGCGAGGCCCCGAGTCGTGTGCATGGCTCCGCAAGCGACGTGCCGCGGGGCGCGAGCGGCGGGCGTCCGTCGGCCTCAGATCAGGGCGTCGCGGCGCCACGGCGCGTCGCGACGTGGCGCTCGTCGGGCACGTCGACGCCGAGCTCGATCGACATCGAGCCGGCGCCACGCCGCCCGACCACCTGCGGTGCGCGATAGCGGATCTCCATGCTCGGCTCCACGACCTCGAGATCGAGGATCATCCGCACCACGAGTGGTGTCGCGTCGTCGCTCCGGATGCGTCCGTTGAGCTGCCGGAAGCCGAGATGGACGATCGGGACGTTCACGTACCCATTCACGCGATCCATGCGGCACGCGAAGCGGTGGCCGAGCGTCATGTCGGCCAGACCGTAGACGTTCGCGAGCTCGACCTCGCCCGGCACGCCGGGGAGCGCGAACGTCATCGTCTGGTGCAGGAGGCGGATGTCGCGAATCTGCACGTCCGGCATCCAGCGGTCCGCCGGAACCTCCATCGCGTGCACGAGGTCGATCTGATCCCCGGGCCCGCGCGAGATGCGCATCCCGCCGCCCTCGAGATCGCAGGGAAAGAGCACGATCGCGCCGCGCTGGAGGCTCTCGATCGGGCGGAACGTCGTGCTCATGCGATCGACGGAGATGACCCTCGTCCCGGACGGCGCGGTCACGCGAAATCCTCGCATCTCGATGTCGAGCCCGAGGTGGGTGATCTCGTCGATCTGCGCAGTGCCACGGATGCGGCTGCTGAGGAGCGTGGAGAGGGCGTCGGCCGCCGCCGCGTGCCCCACAGGCGTCGAGAGGTGAATCAGCCCACTGAGGAGCACGGTCACGATCACGCCGGCACAGGAGAGGCAGCCTGTCCCGATCGCCCGCCGGTTCACCACGCACCTCCCAGCGCCACTGCGAGCCAGAGCAGCGCGTAGACGAGCGCCGTGGACGCAGTCGCGACCGTCAGCGCACGGGCGCCGAGGCGCCAGGTGTGCACCGGAGTCAGCAGAGGAACGATGGCGCGCCGAGGAAACGGCGAGACACGGCTCGCGACCAGCCGCACGCTCGCGACGTAGAGGATGACGAGGGTCGAACTCGCGAGTGTCAGCGCGAGGAACAGGCTGAGAGGCACGGTCATGCCCCCGCCCCGCATCGCGTGTGCCGACGATCCCCGCGGCGAGCACCGTGTCGTGCGGCGCGGGCGCGTGGCACCGCCCTTGCGCTCCGGCCTCACCATGGATGACGAACGCACCCCGCGCGATGGCGCGGAACTGCCTGGTGACGTCGCGAGCCCTGCGGTCGTGACCATGCCTGCAGACTCGGCGGGCGCTCGGGTCGACGAGCTGATCGCTGCGGTCCGCCGGCTCGAGCGCTTCGCGAGCGAGGAGTCGAAGCGACTCGCGCGCGGTGCCGTGCCCCAGCTCGAGGCCCACGCACGCGAGCACCTCTGGACGAGCCTCCTCGTGGCGCTCGGGCTCGGCATGATCGTCGGGCTCTGGCTGTCGGGGGCGCGTCGTGGAGCCTGAGGCACGGACCGAACCGGTCGCGACAGCGGAGGACGGCGCGCTCCGACGAGCCGCGCGCGCGGTCGAGGTGCTCGTCTCGGCGCACGCGACGCTCGCACGGGTCGAGGCGAGCGCGGATGCGGCGCGCATCTTCGACGGGCTCGTCATGCTCGCGAGCGCACTCGGTCTCCTCGCGATCGCCACGCTGCTCGCCCACGCCGCGCTCGTCGTGATCGTTCACGCGGGCCTCGGCGGCGGCTGGGCGGCCGCGATCGGTGCGGTGGCACTCGGGGATGCGCTGCTCGCGGCCGTGCTCCTCGCGATCGCGCGGGCGCGCCTGAAGACGCCCGTGCTCGTCCAGACCCGCGCGCGCCTCGCCGAGGCGACCACGACGTTGCGCCGCGATCGCCGTGAGGCCGAGTCAGGGCAGCGGACGCGCCGCCGCGGTCGCGTCGTGCCCCACGAGGCCGGCCTCGCGCGCCATCCGTACGACCTCGACCGCGAGGCGCGCGGCGAGGGGGCCGAGGAAGAGCCCCGCGGGCCCGAGGATCGCGAGCCCACCGAGCATCGAGAGCAAGAGCACGAACGTGTGCAGCTCGAGGTGTCCGGTGCGCGTGAGGATCGGTCGGATCACGTTGTCGATGCCCGAGATGACGATCGTGCCGACGAGAGCGAGCACGAGGGCCGCGGTGGCTCGTCCGGTGATCGCGAGCGCGATCGCGATCGGGATCCAGACCAGCGCGGTGCCGACGGTGGGAATCACCGAGGCGATGAACGTGACGAGCCCCAGCACCAGCGGGCGCGGCACCCCGAGCGCGAGGTAGGCCCCGGTGGCGATCGCTGCTTGGACCACGCCGGTGAGCCCGATGCCCACGAAGAGACCGCGGCCGGTCTCGTGGAACGCAGCGCGCAAGCGCTCGAGCCCAGCTTCGTCGAGCGGCGCGTGCGCGGCGGTCCAGGTCCACGCGAGAGGGCCGTCGACGAGCAGCACGTAGGCCGCGCTGAAGAAGACGAACACGCCGATCGCGAGGTCCGCGCCCAGGCCCACCAGCGTGCCCAGGAGCGCGAGCGCTCGCTCGCCATAGTCCTGCACGACCGTGAAGAGCGCGGCCGGGTCGAACGTGAGGACACCGGCGTCGTCCGACGACACGAGCTGCGCGAGGGCCTCACGGCCCGAGCCCGAGCGGCTGAGGCGCGTGCCGAGCTCGATGGCGTCGGCGGCGAGCAGCCCGACGATCGCGAGCAGTGGCCCGACGAGCACGACGAGCAGACCGAGCGTCATCACCGCCGCGCCACGCCGTCGACCGCCGAACAACCTCGAGAGGCTGGCCAGTCCAGGTCGCGCCGCAGCCGCCACCCACGCCGCGAGGACGAGCCACGGCGTGAACGGCAGGACGAGGCCGACGAGCACCACGAGCGCGACGCCGAACGCGATGCGCAGCGCGGCGGGCGCGCCGATCCACGCGCGCGCCTGCGCGCCGGGCGGCGCGCGTGGCGCGTCACTGCCGGCACCGTCCGACTCGAGCACCTCGTTCACGCAGCGCGGCTCGCAGCGTGCGGCTGCACGTGGGCGGCGAGCACGCGGATGACGCAGAGGCTGTCCCGCGCGGGCCACGTGACCTCGAAGCCCGCGGGGTGCGCCCAGGCCTCGATCGCACGGACGACGCCTGGAAACCGAGGCGTCGCATCGTGCACGAGGACGAGACCGCCCGCGCGCACACGCCCGCCCCAGTGCTGGAGATCGTGCAGCGCACCCTCGTGAGAGTGGTCGCCATCGACGAACACCACATCGAACGTGCGCAGGTCCGCGTCGTGGCTCGCGAGCAACGCGGGATCGGTCGAGAGCGCTCGCAAGAGGCGCACGCGTTCGCGCGCGGCCTCACCCACGTTGCGCCAGAACGCCGGCTCGTAGCTCGCCTGATCGAGCCATCGCTCGAGCGGCGCGAGCACGCGCGGGATCCGGGCGAGGTGACGCCCGATGCCGTTTCGCAGGATCTCGCTCGACCAGCGCATCGGGTCGATGACGACGACCCTACCGCCGGCCGTCTCCGTCGCGTCGAGGAGGACGCGTGTGGTCTCGCCGCGGAACGCGCCGATCTCGAGGACCCTGCGGGCGCCCATGTCCCGGACGAATCTCTCGATCTCGCGCTTCTCGAGCTCGGTGGTTGTGATCATCGGTCCGAGCCGGGCGGGGGCGTGGTGGTCTGTGTGCTCTCGTTGCGCTCGGTGGTCTGGCTCCCATCGGCGGCCACCTCGGTCGTCTGGGTGGTGTCGCGTCTCACCTCACCGCCGGACTCGGGACGCTCGACGCTCGTGGTCCGCGTCGTCTCGGTTCGCGCGGGGGCGCTGCCGCAAGCGGCGAGTGTCAGGAGGAGAAGGAAGAAGAGGAGGTTGGCCCCGCCGCGTGCGACGAGACTGCCAATGGAGAATCGGGTCATGGAACTCCTTGATCTCGCGCCATCGAGCGATGGCCGAGTGGGTGAGTGCACGGTGCGAGGCACGCTCCAGATCGCGGAGCGCGCCTCGTCGCCGCGGAGTGCGGGGCTGTTCAGCCGACGATCTTCTTCGCCTGCGCGGCGGCCTTGTCTGCCGTCTTGCCGGCCTTGTCCGCGGCGCTCTTCGCGGCGCCTTCGACCTCGTGGGCGGCGTGCTTGGCCGCATCGCCGATGTCCTGCGCCGCATGCTTGGTCGCGTCCCCGACGTCGTGCGCGCCCTGCTTGGCCTTCTCGACCGCCGCGCTCGTCGCGCTCTTGAGCTGCCCTGCCGCGCTCATCGCCACGTCCTTGGCGTCCGAGACCGCGGCGCCGACCGCGTCCTTGCCATCGCTCATCGCCTCACCGAGCTTCTTCGCTGCGCCGGCCATGCCGGCCTTGGCCGTCTCGATCCCGGTCGTCATCTGCTTCTTGAGGTCAGTCATCAGGTCTCATTTCTCCGACTCTCGAGGAGTCGGTCTGGAGCGGGCAGGCACCGCGACACGCAAGCGCGCCGCGTCGCGACCGGGGCGTGCGGTCGCGATCGAGCGAGCCCACCGAGCCCGCACGCCACACCTCGGGCGTGGGCGTCGTGGCCTCGGCGCGTGCGTCGCGACCCCACGCCAGCGGGGCGCGCAGAGGCGGAGCGCACGAACGGGCCTCTCGTTTCGGGTGCCATGGCCCGCCACTGAGCACGGGCCGTGCCGTGATCCCGACGACGGTGTGATCACGGAGTCGAGCGACGACCACGGTGGACGAGGTCCGATTGGCGCGCGCTGAGCCCGGACAGCGATGATCGAGGACGAGCGCCGCGCCACCGGTCGCGGCGGACGGAAACACGACTGCCCCGCGCGACTCTCGGGTCGGCGGGGACACGTCTGCCTTCGCGCGTCGCGAGGGCAAGACTCTCGTGATCGAGGTGCCGCGCTACAGCACCTCTCGCGGTGCGGGAATCCGCGGCGGGAATGTCCCGGCCGGAACGGACAGAGCTTGCCCATCCCGCCGCAGGGCGCCCCGGAGCGATGCAGGTTGAGCGCCAGCGCGATGAGGCTCTTCACGTACTGCCGCTCGCGTCACGGCGAGCGACACGCTCACACGTCGCGGAGGTTGAGGCTGCCGATGAAGTGGCGCTTGCCGAGGTTGACGCCCGCGTGGCGCAGGATCGAGTACGCGGTGCCGACGTGGAAGTAGAAGTTCGGCGCGGCCATCTCGGTCACGTAGTCGGCGGCCGTGAGGCCCTTGCCGGGCATGAACGCCAGCGGAACGATGCGAGCGTCGGCGCCCTCGAAGTCCTTCTCGACGAAGCCCGAGAGGTACTCACGCACCGAGCGCAGGCGGGCGCGGATCTCCTCGAGCGTCTTCTCCTCGTCCGGGTGCTTGGGCGCGTCCTTGCCGGCCGTGCGCGCGGCGCAGAACTTCGCCGCATCGCACGCCGCCTGGATCTGCTTGAGCAGCGGGTACTGATCCGGCGAGAGGCGCATCGTCAGCAACGTGCCGGGCTCGAAGTCGTTCTTGGTCTTCGCGAACGCGACGGCTTCGTCGAGCCACACCTCGACGTTGCCGAGCACCTTGTTCATCTGCGAGACGGTGGAGAAATAGTGCGACACGCGGAGCCTCCGTGAGAGAGGCCGCGAGGCTCGCGCGTGTGCGCGCCGCGATCAACGGCGAGCGGGCATGCACCGCCCGTTCGGGGAGCCGCGTCAGCGCGCGCAGGCGCGACGTGTCGAGGCGCGCGCGAGAAGCGCCGCGAGCACGAAGAGGGACGCGAGGAACGACCCGGTGCCCTCGGCATTCGCAGCGCGACAGCTGCAGCCACCACCACCGGCGCTCGGGCCCGCGTCGGCCGCGCTCGCGCCCGCGTCGATCGCCCCCGCATCGCTCGTGCCGAGGCCCGCGTCGACCGTGCTCGGCCCCGCGTCGGGTCGCGGGCCCGCGTCCACCGCGGGCGGGATCGCGGGGATGATGCCGAGACGCACGGCCCAGTCGCCGCCGACGCGCGCGTCCTCGTTCCAGAGGAAGCCCATGCCGTTCGCGAGGATGTAGCTGCGCTGATCGGCGATGCGGCCGTCGTCGCGCAGCGGGCTCCCGTCGGACGAGAACGGACAGCTCGGCCCCGGCAGCGCGCTGTCGTGCAGCTGCACATACACGCGGAGGTACGTGAACGGTGCGGCGATGCGGAGCGGCATGCCCATCTCGTCCATCACCTCGAAGCGGTTGAGCTGCAGGCTGAAGCCCATCGAGCCCGACGCGGGGATCGAGAGCTCGATCGGCACGTCGGTCGCGCCGAAGACGAGCTCCTCGCTCGTGCCGGGCCACGGCTCGCCCGGCATCGTCGCGCCGATCGTCTCGCCCGGCGGCGTCACGCCCGCCCACACCTCGATGTCGACCCCGACGGTCCCGCCCTCGGCGACCGTCTGGCACATCGTCCCGTCGAGGCGCGCCGCGCCGAGCGCCACCTCGACGTAGCGGAGCGTGAGCGGAAAGTCCTCGGCGAGCAGGCCCCGCGCGGGGGCCGGCAGCTCGCGGAACACCACGCCGAAGCCCTCGTTGCCGCAGAAGCCACAGAGCGCGGCCGCGGGCGAGTCCATCGAGAGCGTGTCCTGCGCGAGCGTCACCTGTGCGTGCGCGCGGGGCGCGAGGACGAGCAGCGAAGCGAGTGCGAGGCCGAGAGCGAGCGAAGTGCGCATGACGCGATCGTACTCGCGGCCGGGCCCACCACGCGACTGCGCTGCATTCGCCGCGCGCCGGCGCCGCTCACCCCGCGGCCCGCGCGACGATCGCCGCGCGGTTGACCCCTCGCATCGGCGCGCCGTACGATCCGCCGATGCGCTTTTCTTCGTGGTCGGCGCGGCGGAGCGTGCTCGGCGCGCTCCTCGTCGCCAGCGCGAGCGTCGGCACGCTGCCCTCCTGCGCGCGACAGAGCGACGATCCGGACGCGCGCCTGCCCGGCATCGACGTGGGCGTCGACGCCTTCACCGCATCGATGTCGTGCACGACGAGCGCCGAGTGCAACGACGGCTTCGCGTGCACGATCGACACGTGCGCGGTGGGCAACGTCTGCGAGCACATGCCCTTCGACAGCATGTGCAACGACGGCGAGACGTGTGTCGTCGGGCGCGGCTGCGTGACGGGCATGCCGACGGACTGCACGACCGACGACGACTGCGACGACGGACGTCGCTGCACCGGCCGCGAGCAGTGCCTGCTCGGCATGTGCCGGGTGACCGAGCCGTACGTGTGCGACGACGGCAACACCTGCACCGAGGACTCGTGCGGCGGCGTCGCGGACGACTGCGTCTTCACCACCGTCTGCGACAGCGGCATCGGCGGCTTCGATGCAGGACCGCTCTGCACGCCGTTCGAAGCGAGCAGCGTCTACTCGGGCACCTTCGTGATCCCGATGGCGCCCTCGCAGGGCTGCGCGACCGTGCCCACGTACACCGCGAGCCCCGTCACCTTCTCGGTCTCCGGCGGCACGCTCACGGCGCGCGCCACGGGCATCACGATGACGCAGTCGCCGGCGCCGACGGGCGCGGACTTCGACGTGCGCGAAGACCGCGGCTGCGCGCACTTCCGGCTCACCGGCACGTTCTCGTGCGGCAACCAGGGCATGGGCACGTTCACCGCCACGTTCGACCCCGGCTGCGAGCCCTGCGCGGACCAGACCCGCTCGGTGACGCTGCTCCGCTGACGACTCTTCGACGAGCCTCGCTCGTCTGGCTGCTCGCTCGCTTCGCTCTTCCAAGGAGATCCCATGCGCACGATGCCCCGCACCGCTTCCGCCCTCGTCACGATGCTCGCGATCGGCGCCGGCCTCGCGGCGCTCGAGGGCTGCGGCAACCGCAACGGAACGGACAGCGACGCGGGCATGGGCGGTCGACGCTGCACGACGAACGCGGAGTGCAACGACTCGATCGAGTGCACCGTCGACACGTGCGGCGTCGACATGCTCTGCGCGTACACGCCGATCGACGCCGTGTGCACGGGCGCAGGCGAGGCCTGCGTGGTGGGCGTGGGCTGCTCGACGATGCGCACGTGCACGACGAGCGCGCAGTGCGACGACTCCATCGACTGCACCGTCGACACGTGCGGCGCGGGCAACGTGTGCACCTACAGCGCCGTGAACGCGCTCTGCACCGACCCGATGCTGCCGACCTGCGAGGTGGGCCGCGGCTGCGTGGCCGGCGCGAGCCGCTGCACCTCGAGCGCGCAGTGCGACGACTCGGTCGCGTGCACCGCCGACGCGTGCAACGCGAGCGGCACCTGCGAGCACACGCCCGTCGACAGCCTCTGCGACGAGGCCGCGGGCGAGCGCTGCACGCCGACGGGCTGCTTCGCCGCGATGTCGTGCACCACGGAAGAGGAGTGCCAGGACGGCAACTTCTGCAACGGCCGCGAGCGTTGCATCCCCGAGCTCGGCTGCATGCCCGCGACGATGACCCCGCGGTGCGACGACATGGACGCGTGCACGGTGGACACGTGCGAGCCTGCGACGGGCTGCGTCTACACGTGCGACAGCTCGATGCCCGCGTGCATGTGCATGGGCGGCATCGACTGCGTGGGCCGCTTCGCCCTCTCGGAGAACCTCTACAACGCGTGCATCCCCGACGCGGAGGGCAACAACCAGGTCGACTACGACTTCATGGTCGTCGACATCGCCATCGTCGCGGGCCAGACGATCGTCACGCCCGTGACGCCGGGCCGCGCGCACTTCGGAACCCTCTCGGACGCGACCGCGAGCTGTCCGTCGGTCACCGGGGTCGCGACCGTGCCCGGCGGCACGACCGAGCGCTACACGTTCAACGTGACCTTCAGCGACTCCGATCACTTCGCGGGATCGTTCAACGCGAACCTCGGAGGGCTCGGTGGCCTGCTCGGCTGCACCGAGGGCTCGATCGACATCACCGGCACGCGCATGCCCTGACACACGCTCCGCGCACCAACGAAAAGAGCCCGCTCCGGCGGGCTCTTCGCGTTCGGTCGAGGGCAGGTTCGGTCGAGGGCAGGGCTCGATCGATGGCAGGGTCGGAAGGGACCCTCGGGCTCAGAAGCGTTCGGCGCCCTGCTGGCCGGGCTGACCGACCTGCTGCATCACGTTGCCGCCCTGGTCGGCGTAGGTGAACGCCTGCTGGATGCGGAACGCCGGGCCGTTCTCCGCCGCGACCACCACGTCGACGGGACCGGCCTCGTGCTGCGGCGTGACCACGAGCAGCGTGCTCGTGTCCATGATCGTCACGGCCGTCGCGCGCAGCGATCCGAAGTACACGGCGTAGCCGATGTCCTGGCGGAAGTTCGCGCCCGTGATCTGGATGGGCTGCTCGCCCGCCGTCGCACCTGCGCGCGGCTGGACGTCCCAGACCGCCATGGGGCCCGTGGGCTCACCGCTCTCGCCGCAGCTCGAGAGACCGAGCGCGCCGACGACGAGGCCGGAGGCGAGTGCGAGGCGGGACAGACGAGCGTGCGTGCGCGACATGGCAGGAGCTCCTGAGTGCCCCAGACGGTGGGGCGGCGCGACGATACGAAGCGGCCGGCGGCGGGGTCAAGATGGATCCCCGACCTCGCCGACGATCCCGGTGATCACGGACGGCTCGACGGGCCGCTGGGCGAGCCCCTCCCCGAGGCGCGGCTCGAGAGATTCTCTCTCCATCTCCCAGAAGACCCAGGGCTCGCCTTTACAACACGGGGGCGCGCCGAGCAGACTGCGCGCCGAGTGGCGAAGAAGAGCCTTCTCCTCGTCGATGGTGACGTGCGCAGCCTGCGCGTGCTCGAGGTGAGCCTGCGCAAGGCCGGCTACAACCTCACGACGTGCAGCACCGCGCAGGATGCGCTCGAGACGCTCGAGTACGCCTCGCCGGATCTCATCCTGAGCGACACGCGGCTGCCGGGCATGGACGGCTTCGGTCTCGTCGAGGCGCTGCGGCACAACGCGGACTGGGCTGCGATCCCGATCATGTTCCTCTCGAGCGACACGTCGGTCGAGAGCAAGGTCCGGGGCCTGCAGCTGGGCGTCGAGGACTACCTCACCAAGCCCATCTACACGAAGGAGATCCTCGCGCGGATCCACCTCGCGCTGAACCGCCGCGAGCGCGATTCGTTCGCGCGTGGGCGCGCGTCGCTCTCGAAGACGCGCTTCACCGGCTCGCTCGAGGACATGGGCCTCGTCGATCTGCTCCAGACGATCGACGTGAGCCGCAAGTCGGGCGTGCTCGATCTGCGCGGTCCGCAGGGGCACGGCACGATCACGTTCCGCGAGGGTCAGATCCTCGACGCCGAGCTCGGCCGCATCCACGGCGAGCGCGCGGTCTACCGGCTCCTGCTCTGGAGCGAGGGCGACTTCGACATCGAGTTCCGGCCGGTGCGCAGCGAGGCGCACATCACGACGCCGACCACCGGCCTCCTCATGGAGGGCATGCGCCGCGTCGACGAGTGGGGACGCCTGCTCGAGCAGCTGCCGCCGCTCGACTCCGTGCTCGAGGTCGTCGAGGCCGAGCTCGTGCCACGCCTCGGCGAGATCCCCGACGAGCTCAACCCGATCCTCAAGGCGGTCGACGGCGCCCACACCCTCGGCGAGGTGGTGGACGCCATCGAGGGGGACGACCTCAGCACGCTCTCGGCCCTCTCGAAGCTCTACTTCGAAGGCGTCATCCAGCCCTCGCAGCGCGTCCGCACCCTGAGGCCGACCGAGGGCCCGGGCGATGCGGCCGGCGAAGAGGAGGCCGTGATCGGCGGCGACGTCGAGGTCGATCACCGCATCGCGGCCCATCGTGCGGATCCTGACGGTGCTGGCTCACATGTGCCGCAGACGGCGTCGATTGTGCCACCGCCATCGCCGACACCCGAGCTCGGATCCCCAGTGATCGCGACGATCTCGCCGCCCGCCGCAGGGAACGGGAGTGGCACAGCGGTCGGCACGGCGACTGCAAATCCGCCCGCGCGCGGCCCTCAACCGCCGACCAAGGCACGGGATCCGCGTCGTACGCTCCTCGGACCCGGCTTCGAGGAGGCCACGGAAAACCTCTTCGCTCAGTTCGACTCACCTCAGGCGTCTCCCCCTTCCTCGGCCGCGGCGGCCCCACCCGCCCAGGGCCGTGAGCCAAGCCCGGCCCCTCGCGCGTCATCCCTTCCGGGCGCGTCTGCACCGCAGAGCGCGTCCGCACCGCAGAGCGCGTCCGCACCTCCGGCTCCGACGAGCCCCGCACGCACCGAGACGCCCGCCTCTTCTTCTGCTTCGCCTGCCGCTTCCACCCAGGCCACCACGAGCAGCAC
Organism: Sandaracinaceae bacterium; assembly: GCA_044376125.1. Taxonomy (GTDB): domain Bacteria; phylum Myxococcota_A; class Polyangia; order Polyangiales; family Sandaracinaceae; genus JAFLCL01. Next base: position 1,033 of record JBILLJ010000016.1, on the reverse strand, counting down.
CCCGGATCGAGAGGATCACATGGCCAAGAAGAACAAGAAGAACCGCGGCTCCGAGCGTCCCTCGGCGACGTCGCGCCCGCCGGAGGCCAGCAAGCCCGCCGAGACGGTCGCCGCGGTGGAGGCCAAGAAGGTCGAGGTGGCGCCGCCTGCGGTGAAGCCGGAGGAGAAGCGCGAGGAGAAGAAGGACGACAAGCGCGAGGAGGCGGCGAGCAACGTCATCCAGTTCCCCGCGCAGGCGAAGCGGACCGTCTCGCAGGTCGCGGTGAACGACGACGTCGTGCCCGGCCGTGACGAGGAGGAGCCCTCCGGCGACGACACGCAGCCGCGCCTCAAGACCGACGAGGCCGACAAGCCCAAGGCCGAGGCGAAGACGGAGACGAAGTCCGAGCGCCCGGCAGCGCCCAAGAGCGAGCCACCGGCTGCGAGCGACGACGACGAGGACGAGACGCCCAAGTCCCGCGAGGAGCGCAAGGAGAAGCGCAAGAAGAAGGCTGCGATGACCGAGTCGGGCGAGATGCGCGCGCTCGGCACTGGCGATCACGCCGTGGTCACCGAGGAGTTCTTCACGACCAAGAAGAAGTCCACGCCCGTCGAGCACGACGACTTCGCGGACCTCCAGCGCTCGCTCGAGCCGATGTCGCCCGAGCGCAAGCAGGCGATGTGGGCGACGGCCGGCATCGTGCTCGTGGGGCTCGTCGCGATCGGCAGCTACTACTACTACCAGAACTACCACATGCCCCAGCCGGTCCAGCTCGGCCGCGCGGGCCCCGTGGAGATGCCGCAGCTCGCGACCTCGACGACGCCGCCCGCCACCACGGAAGCGACGCCGCCCGCCACCACCGAGGCCGCGCCGCCGGCCACGGCCGAGGCGACGCCGCCCGCCACCACCGAGGTGCCGCCCGCCACGACCGAGGTCGTGCCGCCCACCACCGCCGAGGTCGCACCGCCGGCCACCACCGAGGTCGCGCCGCCCGCCACCACCGAGACGGCTCCTGCCGAGACCTACGAGTCGGTCCTCGCGCAGGCGGTCGCC
>JBILLJ010000354.1:0-2523 GCA_044376125.1 Sandaracinaceae bacterium | reverse complement strand
CGAGTCGAGCTGTCGCGGCTTCGTAGCGCGCGAAGATGCCCACGCCGCCGATCGCGTTGTGCGGTGCCTTCAGCTTGAAAAAGAAGGGCGTGCCCGGAGGCGAGTTGAAGCCATGAGCCGATGGCTGCCAGAGTTCACCTCGTCGAGCGGCTGCCGGGCGCGCAGGAACCGGAACCACTCGTGGTCGGTCGTGCCGAGGTAGCCGCGCATCGGCTGAGCGTAGCTCGGCCGGACCGCGCCACGAAACGTCTCGACCTTGGACGTCGGAGTGTGTCGCGGGTGTAAAAGCCATCGCCCGACCCGTTACGGAGGTATGAGCCTCCAGAGCACTGTCGACCCTTCCCGCCCGATCCACGGGCGCCCCCGCGACTTCCTCATCCGCGTCTACGCGCACGGGACCGTGCCCGTAGCGGGCGCGACGCCCGAGCGCGAGCACTGGCGCGCGGCGATCTACGCGCTGCGGCGCGGGCTCGTCGAGCTCGCCGACGACGGAGGTCCGCTCGGTCCGCGCGAGCGTGACGGCGCGCGACCGATCCGGCTCACGGACCTGGGACGTGCGCGTCTCGGCGTCGCCCTGCCGGCTCCCGCCGGGTCCTGGCATCCGCTCCTCGTCCTGCGCGCGGCCACCTCGAAGCTCATCGCGCCCGAGGTCTCGCTCACGTTCGACCGCGCGAGTGAGCTCTACGTGACGAGTACCGACATGGGGCCCGAGCCGTGGCCCGAGTGCGCGCTCGCAACGGCTCGGCTCGCGACCGAGCACGGCTTCCCGTGCGAAGCCGTCCTCGAGGACACGTTTGGCTGCGGGCTCCTCCTGCTGCGCGGGTTCCGCGTGTCACTGCCGAACGGAGGCGAGTCGTGACCGACCTCGAGGACGACGACTGGCTCGACGAAGACGAGCACGAAGACCCGGCGCTCCTGCACGAGCCCTGGCCATCGGACCTGGCCTACCTCGAGGACGAGCTCGTGTGGGTGGCCAAGCGCTGCGAGCGAATCGCGCTCGAGCGTCGTCGCGACGCGCGAGGGGAAGGGCGCACCGCTCCTCGTGCCAGCTTCGCGCTCGATGAAGTCGACCGGATGGACGATCTCGCGCTCGAGCACCGCGTCGCGATGGTCGAGCTCGAGGAGTCGCGCGCCCGTGTCTGGCTCGACACCCGTCTCCGGGCTCACCGCGAGCTGGGGTTCGAGCTCGGCCTCGATCGGGTCGTGCGCACGTACGGCCTCGACGAGTTCGAGCGCAAGGTGCTCCTCGTCGGTGCAGGCCCGTGCGTGGCGCGACGTTACGAGCGTCTCTATGCGGGTCTCGGCGGCGATCGGCTCGAGTCGCTCACGGTCGATGCGTGCTTTCACTTCGCGGCCCTCTCGGTGTCTGAGCGCATCGCGCGCCGCGGCGTTCTGGGACCGCGCGGCCGGCTTCTCACGAGCGGTCTCCTCGAGGCGTCCTTTGGCAATGCGCCCGCGCCGAAGGATCTCCTCTCCACGGAGCTGACGCTCCGCGGTCGGACGTTCTCCGCAATGCTCGGCGACGATCGACTCGGCGATGAGCTCGCGGACCTCGCCCGCCTCGAGTTCCCACGCGCGAGCTTCGATCGTGTGGTGCTCCCCGAGGACAGCAGGCGGCGCATCCTCACCGTGATCGACGATCGCGAGCGCGTGCTCGAGGCCCGGAAGCGATGGGGCCTCGAAGGCGCGATCACCTACGGGCGCGGGACCGTGCTCCTCTTCGATGGTCCGCCCGGCACCGGCAAGACGCTCTGCGCGCACGCGATTGCGGAGCGCCTCGGCGCGCGCGTGCTGCACGTCGACGTCGCGAGCTTCCTGTCGCACAGCGACGGCGCCTCATTCGTGCCGCTGATCTTCCGTGAGGCGTGTCTGCAGCGCGCGCTCCTCTTCTTCGACGAGTGTGATGCGATCTTCACGAGCCGCCGCGCGGGCAACCCGCTGATGCACATCCTCCTCACCGAGCTCGAGCGCTTCGAGGGAACGTGCGTCCTCGCGACGAACCTGCCGGACCTCCTCGACGACGCGCTCTGGCGTCGCGCGCTCGTGCGCGTTCACTTCGAGCGCCCCGACCGCGCAGCACGCGTGGCCCTTTGGCGAGCTCACCTGCCACCCGGACTGCCACTCTCGCCCGACGTCGATCTCGACGCGCTTGCGGAGATCGAGCTGACCGGCGGCGCCATCAAGAACGCGGTCCTCAACGCGGCTGCGGCGGCCGTACACGCGGCGGCAGAGCTCGGCTCTGCAACGGTGACGCACGCGATGCTCAGCACTGCTGCGCACGAGCAGGGCGCGGGCCGTCGGCTCACACGAGCGGATCGGGAGCGCGTGGCGCGAGAGGACGCCGCGGCCCTCGAGCCGCGGAGGCCGACCGGGTTCTCGTGAGCGGCTGGGCGTCGACCCGTTGCGCCACCATCCGGTGTCGGCGTGAGCGGTCATCGGTGCTGGCCTGCGACCGGATCCCGGAGTTCACAGGGCTCGCGCGACCGGCGTACTGTCGGCGCCTCCACGAGGTCCCTTGTCGAC
>JBILLJ010000353.1:0-2527 GCA_044376125.1 Sandaracinaceae bacterium | reverse complement strand
TCCGGAGCCGATCAGTCGAGGCCCGGCACGACATGAGTGATCCCAGCGCCACGGACACGCGTGCCGACCTCGCCTCCACGATGTCGCCAGCGACCGGAGTTCCCCCAGCCGAGCGCCTCCGCCATCATGCGTACGTGCCCGTCGATCCCTCCGATGTTCATCTACGCTCCGGTGCCGTGCTGGGTCGGCGCGCATTCCCTGGCGACGTGGCGGCCGAAGGCGAAATTGGACGGGAGAAACAAGGGCAGGGCGTGACGGCGGCGGGGCTCCACCGCGATGACCAGCTGAGGGTCATCGGTCCGCGCGCGTACGGCGACGAGGGCCTGCTCCTGGAGCACTCGCGCTATGTCGTCCGATGGCCGGGGGCCGACACGCTGCTCGCGCAGTCGCGGGAGATTCACGAGCCCGGCGAGGGCGTCTTCGTGCTGGAGCTGAAGAGCGAGACCGGGCTCCTCGTGCTCAGCGCGAGCGCCGGCGGCACGCCGCTGCCCGGCGCTCGACGCTTCGAGGTGGTCTCGACGAAGCTCGGGAGCCTGACTTCGTATCGGCGCTTCGCCGAGGTCCTCGCGACGAACCTCTTCGAGCGCGCATCCGGCCTCGTGCTCCGTGCCAAGGCGGCGCCGACCGCGCACGGGATCGCGGACGGGGAGCGCACCAGCGTGCTCTTCGCCCTCCACCACTTCCTCGAGCGCGGGGACGCGATCCGCGCCGCGGTCCGGACGATCGTCGAGCGCCCGCACGTCGCGCTCGCAGAGACGCGAGAGCCGACGCCCCTCGGCGCCGTCTCGGATCTCGATCTGGACGTGCTGTTCGAGGTCGCGGTCGGAGGGGGCCCCCGCCAGCGCGTGGCGGGGCGTGGCCCCCTGCGCGACGCGCCGCTCGAGGTGTGGGCTCGTCGCGGCATCGAGACCACGGACTGCCCGGAGAACCGCTTCGCGAAGTGGGCGGTCGCCCGCTGGCTCCGCGCTCTCGGCGAGGTCCTGGGTCATCCGGCGCTCGCGAACATGCCAGATACGCGCCGGGAGCGCCTCGTCGTCCTGCAGACCGCCCTCCACGAGGCCCGGCGGCACGCGACCTTCGACGGCGTGGGCACCATGCGCCGCATCCCGCAGGAGTCGCGCGTCATCTCGCGGCGCGACGGCTACCGCGTGCTGTTGCCGCTTCTGCGCGAGCTCGGTCAGGGGCGGTCGCTCGTCTTCGGCCAGGCGGAGCGCGCGATCGAGCAGCGCGAGCTGTGGCGGCTCTACGAGCTCTGGACGTTCTTCCGCGTGGTCGATGAGATCTCCGCGGCGCTCGGCTGCGCGTGCGAGGTCGTTACGCGGCCCGACGAGATCGCCGGCCTCGGGTGGAACGCGAAGGCGAAGTGGCCGGGTCACGGAAGGCTCCTCTACAACGCGACCCGAAGCGGGTACGCCGTGCCGCTCCGCCCTGATCTCCTCTGGGAGAGTGAGGACCCAGCCGTGCGGGTCGTCTTCGACGCGAAGTTCCAGACGCGGATCGATCCCGAGGACCCGAGCAAGGCCAAGAGCCACGACGGCCCCCTGCATGCGATGCACGTCTACCGCGACGGCCTCGGCGTCCGCGCTTCGGTGGTGCTCTACCCGGGCAGCGAGAGCCGGTTCTTCCACACGGACCGACGTGACAATCACGCGCTGCCTGCGCTTGCAGAGACCCTGGCTGGCAAGCACGAGGGCGTGGGCTACTGGGCCATGCGGCCCGACGATGATGCGAGGAGAAGCTGATGGCGAGGCCCGATCGAAACGACGTCACCGCGGCTGCAGAGGTCGCGCGACAAGTGTTCCCCGACGAGGGGGACCGACGGCTCTTCGCACGCATCCTCTCTGCTGACGCCGCGACGGCGGCGCGAGCCGGTGAACAACGATGGTCCGTCACCCTGTTCCGTCGGCAGATCACGATGAACGTGGGGGCGATTTTCACCGCGTACTCCAAGATCGGCGCCGGCGTTGCGTACCTCGTCGTAGAGCGAGATCAGCTCGACGAGCCGACTCGCGCCAAGCTCACCGAACTCGGCGTACAGACGCACGCGGACGACTTCGACAGCCAGCTCGGGACCACGTCGCTCACCATCCCGACTGCCGCACTGCACACGGTGTGGCCGCTGGTCGAGGAAGCGCATCTCGCTTCGGTCACCCGTGCCGCGCGGCGACGGGTGGGGCCCGCCATGCGATCGCACTCCCCCGGAGTCGTCCGATGGCTGGAGGAGGTCACGGGAACCTCGCTCACGGGGACCCCTCGCGCGGATGCCGTGCCTGCACCGACGGGCACCGTGCTCGATATCCTCGGACGTTCGCTCGGAGGCATGGGGCTCCACTATGACGAGGACACGCTCGCCGCGTTCTACACGGCACTCCAGACCAAGGGCTTCGTCATCCTCGGCGGTATCAGCGGGACCGGAAAGACCAAGCTGGTGCAGGCGCTCGCGAAGGCGCTGGGGCGGCGGGAGATCGACTCCCAGGACACCGGGGCCGAGCGGCCGGTGGTGTTCATGAAGCCCTACATGCCCAGG
>JBILLJ010000352.1:0-2561 GCA_044376125.1 Sandaracinaceae bacterium | reverse complement strand
GCGACCGGCGATGGCGCGCCGCTGGCGCTGCCACGGCGTCTTCTTCACACGGTCGACGCGCACCTCGGTCAGAGGCAGTGGCCACATCTTCGATCACACGGTCGACGCGCAGTGCAGACCCGCGACGGCGTCTTCACCCTACACGGTCGGAGCACACCTCGATCAGGGCAGACGCGAGAGCCGCCACGATCTCCGCTGCGTCCCGGCGCGAACCACAGCCATCACCCGTCGGGCTTCTCCCCTCGGACCTGCCGCGCACCTCGCGACGTCCTCGCGCAGAGCCGCGGGCACACGATGCTCGAGGCCGTGCACGAAGTCGCGTACGCCACGAGCACGCCGTCGAACGCTCTGAGCGCACAACGCGGAAGGCCATGCCCGCGGTCGCGCGACGCTACCGCGCGCACTGCCGAAGAAGCTCTGATCTGAGCACGCGACGCGGAAGGCCATGCGCGCGGTCGCGCGACGCGAGCGAGCACGGCCGCCGAGCACATCGACCTCGTGGATGATCGGTCACGTCTCCGCGAATGCGCCCGGCAGGACCGAGGGGAGGTGCCCGCACACGGACCTCGCGGTCCCATGCACACGCGACGATCGCCACGGCTCTCTTCGCCCCACGGTCGTCGCGCAGGGCAGAGGCAATGACCGCGACGGCCGCTTCACCCACACGGTCGGAGCACACCTCGATCAGGGCAGACGCGAGAGCCGCCACGATCTCCGCTGCGTCCCGGCGCGAGCCACAGCCATCACCCGTCGGGCTTCTCCCCTCGGACCTGCCGCGCACTTCGCGACGTCCTCGCGCAGAGCACACGGGCTAGGGCATCCAGACACCCAGCACCTCGGGCGTCTCGGGCATGCCGCGGACTTGCGCGTCGGGCGTGGCGAGGAGCTCGATCCGTTCAGGCGCGCCGTCGGCGGAGGGAACGTTGACTGCGGTGTGGCGGAGCGCGTCGTCCGAGGTGGGATCGCCCGACGCTTCCGACGCGCGAAGCATGTAGACGCGTGCGACGCCGCCTTGGACGACACGCACCGAGTAGTCGCAGCCTCCTTCCGGGCAGTACCCCGGAAGGGCTGCGGCAGCGGCGACATCTGCTGCGTTCTGGGGGTCGAATCGGCGCAGGAGACCGCTGTCGTAAGGCCCGATCGGACGGTAGACGGTGTTTGCGGCGGGCACGGATGCCGACGCGGCCACCAGCAAGCTGTAGACGTTCACGGGCTCCGGATCGAGCGGCAGGTCGACGCCCGGCGTGCCTTCGACGCGACGAGCGTAGGTGCTCGCCGCGTGGTCCCAAGTGACCCACGCACCGAGCTCCACGTTCCACACGCGAACGACGGACTCCAACCACTCCTGCGTGACCCGCGTATCCCAGTCCGAGAAGGTCCCGACGAGCTCCTCGAACTCGGTGGGCCGATCGTCACGCGAGCCCGACGTCGAGACGACGCGTCGATAGCGTCGCGTGCCGGTGTCCGTCGTCAGGTAGGGCGCCACGAACGCGCCCCGCGGTCCATCGCCGGCCGCCGGTGGTCGCCATCGCCAGACCGGCCCGCAATGCACGCCATTGGCCGAGTCCTCGATGCCGAACATCGCGCCCCGGTATGGATAGTTGGCCCCGGCTCCTTCGTGCCAGTGCCAGAGATCGAGGGTGTGGCTGAGCTCGTGGACGAAGACGTTTCGCGCGTTGAGCACGTTCGAGTCGTCGAGCTCGAGAGCATGTTCGAGCCTCCACGGCCCTTGAAGTTGCCCATCGTGCCGTCGTTGAAGTTGCCGTGCATGCCCACGATGTAGGCCTGACCGCCTGCGGCGAGCAGCGCCCCGAGCAACATCTGGCTGTGGTCGACGCTGCGGTCGTTTCGTGCGGCCCATGCGACGCCCGTCGCGGCCTGAGCGCTGGCCGCCCAGTCCTCGAAGGAGGTCGCCGCGATCCAAGGCGTCCGGTGGACCACGCCCTCGACGGTCTGTTCGTGCGGGGCGATCACGGCGCGGTCGAGGAGCGTGTCGACGCGCTGCACGCGCAGCTCGCGGACGGGGAGCTTCCAGCCGATCTCTTCGTTGACCTCGTCGGACAGGATGCGGTCGCCGCGCGTCCGGAAGTAGTCGAAGTCGAACATCGTGAGACGGAGGACGGTGGGTGCGCCGACATCGATCGCGTGGACGGCGGTCTCGGCCACGTCTCCGCGCGCGTAGCGAAGCGCGATCTGCATGCCCGGCACGATGTGCTCGCCGGGAAGCACGATGCTGTACGAGGTCGTGAGGTCGTGAACGAGCTCGCCCGGATTCGTGGGCGGGCTCGGGGAAGACGCGGTCGGCGCGACGAGGGCCGCGCTGAAGAGCTGACCGCCACGCGCATCGAGGACCTCGACGCTCACCTCGAGCGCGGCTTCGCCCGCGGGCGATGCGGGGGGTCGACCAAGAGCAGCGTGTCTCTGCCGCCGACGAGCTCGAGCATCCGCAGCCCGTCGCGACCGACCTGTCGGCTCAGCGCTTCCTCCGCGAAGGCGAGCTGGGCCACTCCGCCGACGCGCTGCACGTGGGTCTGCGCGAGCCACACGCCGCGGAGCTCGCC
>JBILLJ010000015.1:0-92122 GCA_044376125.1 Sandaracinaceae bacterium | reverse complement strand
CCCGGAGGGGAGGGGTCTTGGCTCATCGCGCCGATGATCGCGGTCAGGGAACGTCGAGCGCAATGGCAAGCGTGCGGGTGTCGGGCATGCACGACTCCGGCGTGCACACGGCGAAGTCCACCAGGGCCCGCAGCTCGTGGTGCCCGGCGCCGGCGGTGAACGGAACGTCGAACCGCGCGACCGTCTCGGAGAACTCGGCGGCCTCGGGGCGACCGAGCGTGGCCCGCGGCAGGGTCACTCCGTCGGGTCCCGTGATCTGCACGGAGATCGGGTAGTCCTGGTTCACGTGGTAGTTGCCGCGCGCCGCGAGGCGGATGTCGAAGTGCCCTTCCTGTCCGGCCTGGAACGGGCCCGCCGGCGTCGAGCCGAGCTCGAAGCCCGCTTCCTCCCAGCGCGCGCGGGCCTCGGCGGGCGTCGGGGGCGGCGGCGGGGTGGTCTCGGTGGTCGGACCGCCACCGCTTCCCTCGGATCCGCCGGGGGCGCCGGACTCCTCGCCACCGCACGCGGTCGCCAGGAGACCCATCAGCGCTGCCGTCATCGTGTACCGAGCCATCGCCATCGTTCGCTCCTCGTTGCTCGCGTCGGCCCGAACCACCGACACCCCTGCGATATGCCGCGGGTCGCCCGGACCTACCACGCCCGCGTGTCGCCGCACGGTGGGCGTGCCCCGTCCGGGCTGCTAGACCCTCGCCCTCGACGCGCTGCGTCGTGACGAAGGAGGCTCGCGTGTCGCTCGGTCGTGTGCTGCTCGTCGAAGGAATCCACCCGGACGCCAAGTCGAACCTCGAGGCCGAGGGCTTCGAGGTGGAGCTCCTGCCGAAGGCGCTGCCGGAGGACGAACTCATCAAGGCCGCCGCGGGCTGCATCGGCCTGGGCATCCGCAGCAAGACCCGCGTCACCGCCAAGGTGCTCGAGGCGCTGCCCGAGCTGCGGGCGATCGGCGCGTTCTGCATCGGCACCAATCAGATCGCGCTCGATCGCGCGAACGCGCGCGGCGTCCCCGTGTTCAACGCGCCGTTCTCCAACACGCGCAGCGTCGCCGAGATGATCATCGCGGAGATCGTCGTTCTCTCGCGTCACCTCGGCGATCGGAACAACGAGGTCCACCGCGGTGTGTGGACGAAGTCCGCCGCAGGCTCTCACGAGGTGCGAGGCAAGACGCTCGGCATCATCGGCTATGGCCACATCGGCCGACAGGTCGGCGTGCTCGCCGAGGCGATGGGGCTCTCGGTGGTGTTCCACGACATCGCCGCGCGCCTGCCGATGGGCAACAACCGGCGCGCGGATGGTCTCGACGAGCTCCTCGCGCAGAGCGACTACGTGACGCTGCACGTGCCGGAGACGCCACAGACCAAGAACATGATCGGTGAGCGCGAGCTGCGCGCGATGAAGCCCGGCGCGTGCTTGCTCAACGCGAGCCGCGGGACCGTCGTGGTGATCGAGGCGCTCGCGGAGGCGATCCGTGGCAAGCACCTCGCGGGGGCCGCGATCGACGTGTTCCCCGAGGAGCCCGAAGGCAACGGACAGACGTTCTCGAGCGCGCTCCAGGGCCTTCCCAACGTGTTCCTGACGCCGCACATCGGCGGCTCGACCAGCGAGGCGCAGGTGGCGATCGGCCACGAAGTGTCGGGCGCGTTGATCTCGTTCCTGCGTGCGGCGAGCACGACCGGTGCGGTGAACTTCCCCCAGGTCGATCTCCCGCGTCGCGCGGGCGCGCATCGCATCGCGCACGTGCACCGAAACGTGCCCGGCGTGCTCCGCGACGTGAACAAGATCGTGTCCGACGCGCAGGCCAACGTCGTCGGTCAGGTGCTCGCGACCGACACGGAGATCGGCTACCTCGTGCTCGACTTCGACGACTTCGATCCGAGCCGTGATCGCCTGAGCGCGCAGCTCGTCGAGCGCCTGCGCTCGCTCGAGACCACCATCAGCGTCCGCAACCTCTACTGACCCAGCCGTCCACTCGCGAGGCGGCGTCAGTCGAGCAGGGCGCGCGCCGCCTGCGCCACGAAGCTCGCCACGTAGCGCGGGCGGAAGTGGTACTCGACGTAGGCCCACTCGCGCAGCCTCGCGAGCTCGTCGGCGCTCACGGCGCCGTCGAGCTCGGTCGCGCGAAATCCCGTGAGATCGTCGGGTCGGTCGAGCACGGGCAGCTTTCGCCGCGGGGCGAGGCTCGTGCCGGGGTAGGGCGTCGCGACGGTGAACTGCACGGCGAACGAGTTGAGCGACATCGCCCAGCGCACCGTCTCGCGCATCGTCTCGGTGGTGTCGCCGGGCAGCCCCAGGACGTAGTTGCAGATCACGCGGATCCCGAGCGATCTCGCGTCGCGCACGACGGACTCGATCTGCGCGTGCGTCGGCGGCTTCCGCTTCTCGGCCGCCAGGAGCGCACGGTCGACGCTCTCGACCCCGAGCTCGAGGCTACGGAGCCCTGCGCGTGCGAGCGCGCCGAGCAGGTCGCGATCGAGTCGATCGGCCCGCATCTCGGCGCTCCACGTCAGGCCGAGCGGCGCGAGGCCACGCGCGATCGCCCGCACGCGCTCCGGGGCCAGGTTGAACAGCGGATCGCGGAACGAGAGGGCGCGGGCGCCGTGGACGTCGCGCGCGCGCCGCGCCTCCTCGACGACTCGCGCCGGATCGCGCTCGCGAAACGAGGCCGTCACGCGCCACGGGCAGTAGCCGCAGCCGTACGGGCAGCCTCGTGCGCTCTGGATCGGAAGGGTCGGACCACGTGTGCTGAGGAGCGCGTAGCGGTAGCGCTCCACGGGAAAGGGCGACCAGTCGGGAAAGGGGAGCGCGTCGAGGTCCGCGACGGTGCCCGCGTCGTGGATGCCTCGTGCGGAGCCCTCGAGCACTTCCCGCCAGAGCGCATCGGGTGCCCCCTCGGGCTCCCCCGTGAGCAGCACGTCTGCGTGCTCGGCGAAGTGCGTCGGCAGGGCGGTCGCGGCCGCGCCGAAGACCAGCGTGCGCGTGCCTCGCGCGCGGAGCCGATCGAGGAAGCGTCGCTCGGCGTCGGCGTCGACGAGCGAGGCGTGCACGAGGACCCAGTCGGTGCTCGGGGCGAGCGCGCTCGCCTCGCGCTCTTCGCCGCGGACCTTGGCGACGGTGACCTCGTGACCCAGCGCGCGCAGGCGCGCGGCGAGGTGACCGAGCACCACGGGCGGCAGCTCCGCGAGACGCGACTTCGCGCGCTCGAGAAAGCGCGCTCGCAGCGACGTCCCGACCTCGAAGACGGTACCGAAGCCACCCGCTACGTCTTTGAGCGTGCAGCGATCGTGCGAGTAGACGCTCGCGAGGGTCAGCCGCATGAGGTGGTCGAGGTGGTCGAGGTGAGGCGAGGTCAGGGGCCCAGGCCCGTGACGTCCGCGAGCGCCGTAGCATTCCCGTTTCGGATGGGCTAGACGCGACCGCTCATGCGCAGCACCCCGCGCACGATCCTCCTCGTGGTCCTGGCCGCGATCGCGCTCGGCGCCGTCGTCTGGGCGAGCGCGAGGCGATCGCCCGGCGCGCTCGACGAGATCGCGGAGCGGGCTCGCACGCACGGCCGCACGCTGGTGCTCGGAGACGAGCTGCGTCTCGGGTTGCAGTCGATCGAGCTGGCGCCGTCGGGGCTCCTGTCGCGCGAGCTCGACGGCACGGACGAAGCGGCGCTCGTGAGCGCGATGGAGCGAGAGGGTGTGGGGGCCATCGTCGTGGCGCACGGCGCGAGCCCACCCAGCGACGGGGACGAACGACCGCTGCGTGAGCGTCTCGCGAGCTACGACGCGCTCGACCGGTTCGCGTGCTCCTACCTCTCGCCCGAAGCGGCGCTGTACGTGCCGCGCACCGAGCTGGTCTTGCCGCCGATCCTCTCGGGCGCGCTCGCTCACGTCGCGCGCGCGATCGTCGCCAACGCCGCCGTGCCACGCGTGCAGTCCTTTCCGGAGCCCCTGCGGCGCATCCGCAACGTCGAGGTGATGGTCCTCTTGTCCGACGGTGATCGACCGCGTCTGTGGCGCTCGGCCCGAGGGAGCTCCGTCGCTCGCGCGCTGATCACGGCGGCGACCGTCGCACGACAACGCTGGACCGAGCGCGAGACGGCGATGGGTGGATCGCTCGCGCGCGTGCTGCCCACGCTCGACGTCAGCGTTCACGTCCTCGAGGAAGACGGAACGCTCGGCAGCCGTGCGCATCCGTTCATCGAGAGCGCCTTTCGCCCGGGACACGGGGTCGCCTTCGAGCATCGTGGCAACTGGCACTACCTCTTGCCGGAGGCGACGCGCGAGCGCGGCCACGGATCGGCTGTGGAGGCCTACGAGGCGCTCTTGTCCGATCAGGACATGCCGCCGGAGAGCCTCGATCGCCCGGATCTACGCCTCTATCGGTCCGTCGCGAGACGCGTCGCGATCTCGCCCGCTCCGTCGCGCATCGCGCTCCCGCCGCCCTCGAGCGTCCACGATCCCGATTCCTTCGTCGGTGCAGACTCCCTCGCTCCGTTCTCTCCTTGAGCAGGCTCGGCAGCGGTGCCGTCCACGCCGCTCTCGCGACGCTCGCTCGCATCGCCCTCGGCGGTCGCGGTCTCTTCGGCGATCGGCAGACGCACGACGAACGTCGTGCCCGGACCGTCGGTCGAGGCACGCGCTTCGATGCGGCCGCCTGCGGCGCTGACGATGCGCTGCGAGATCGCGAGACCGAGACCGGTCCCGCGATCCTTGGTGGTGACGAACGGCACGAACAGGTTCTCGCGCACGCGCGCCGGCAGGCCCGGCCCGGTGTCCGAGACGGCGATCTCCACGGTCCGTTCGAGCACCGACGTGCGGATGCTCAGCTTGCCGCGGCCATCCATCGCCTGCGCGGCGTTCTGGATCAGGTTGAGCAAGACCTGACGCAGTCGCTCTGGATCGATCCGCACGGCAGGCAGCGACGGCGCGAGCTCCATCGCGAGGACGAGCTCGGGGCCCAGCTCGGGCCGCAGGAGCTGCAGCGTGCGCTCGACCGTGGCCGTCGGGTCCAGCGGCTCGTGGCTGCCGGCGGTCGGTCGTGCGTAGTCGAGGAACGAGCTCACGACGCGGTTCAGGCGATCGACCTCCTCGACGATGATCCCGAGGAACTCGTGTGACGGGTCGCGTTTGCCTGCAGGCTCGGCAGACTCTGCGAGGAACTGCGCGCTCGCCTTGATCGAGCCCAGCGGGTTGCGGATCTCGTGCGCGAGACCAGCCGCCATCTCGCCGAGCGCGGCCAGACGATCGCGATCGCGAAGTCGTTCGTAGAGTCGGAGACTCTCCACGGCGCTCGCTGCCTGTGCCGCGAGGGCGCGGAGGATGACGATCTCCTCGGGCGTGTACGCGTCTCGCAGTCGGTCGTCGCGCAGGCAGAGAAAGCCGTACACCTCGGTCTCCCCGCGCACGGCCGCGACCAGCGACGTGTTGAGCTCCTTCATCGAGGCGAGCACCTCGGCGAGCGCTCCTGCTTCGCGATCGTCACCGAGCTCGGCGCGCTCTTCGCGCTCGCGCTCGACGTTCTCGAGGACGAGCGCACCTTCGCGTGCGAGCCGCTCGAGGAACGCGCGTGCGGCGGCGGGATCGACGCGTCCGATCGGCCGCTCTCCCACGTGGCCGCCGAGCTGATAGCCCGCGCGCTCGCGATCGAGCAGGTACACGGCGCCGTGCGTCACGCGTCGCGACTCGCCCAGAGACACGACGATCGCGCGCACGACTTCGTCGAGTGACGTCGCTCCTGCGAGCTTTCGCCGCAGGCTCGCCGCGAGCCGCTCGAAGTCCAGGCGCTCGCGCAGGAACACGGCGGAGATGCGCTGCTCGACCCAGCTGTGCACGGGCTCGAAGGTGATGAGCAGCACCAGCGCGGCGGCCACGGAGTGCAGGTAGAAGTTGCCCGGGTCGAGCCACACCAGCACCCAGAGGATGCCAGCGAGCGTGAACGACAGCGCCGTCAGCACGAAGAGCTTTCCTCCGAGCTCGTAGAGGTCGAGCAGGCGATATCGAAGGATCGACTGCGACAGCACGTAGAGGAACACGAGGATCAACACCGTCCCGACGGGCGGGATGTCGAGGCCGACGTAGGGCAGGTACTCGGCGAGCGTGAAGACGGCGGCGAAGGTGCCGACGAGCGCGAGGTACGTGAGGCGCGCGCCGTCGAAGCGCGAGCGTGCGCGGCGTCCCGCTCGGTAGACCAGCATGAGGGCGGTCCCGAGGAGCACGAACACGTACGTGAAGATCAGCGTGCCCAGGAACAGCGACGGATGCAGTGGCGTGAAGACCGCCACGATCATCGTGCACGCGAGCACGACGGCCACGCGGTTGAGCTGGCCCGAGCGTCGGGACTCGCTGAGGAGGAACGCTCGGAAGAACTGCACCGCCGCCAGCGGCAAGAGCACCGCGAAGACGAGGTTGAGGCGCTCCCAGAACGCCGAGCCGTCGGTCCACCTCGCGAGGAACGAGGTCCCGTACCAGGCGCACACCGTCAGATCGAAGAGCGCGAAGAGCCAGTGCACGCGGCGCTTTCGAGGTCGCAGGAGCACGGTCGCCGCGATCGCCAGGGAGAGCACGGCGCCGAGCAGCGAGGTCTGGGAGCGCAGATCCACGGAGGCAGCGTAGCGCGGAGCCGGTCGCCGCGTCCGAGCCCGCCTCGTCAGCGTCGCGCGGCTTCGAGCGCGGCCCAGTACGGCGCGTGCGCGGCGACCGTTCGCTCGATCGACTGCACGGCGGCGGCGGACGGGCCGCGTCCTCCCGCCGGTGTGGAGACGTGCTCGCCGGTGAGCAGCGAGAGCGTCGCGTGGAGGCTCTGCTCGAGCGCGTCGAGGTCGTAGCCGCCCTCGAGCACCACGCCCAAGCCTGCGTCACGTCGCGACGCGAGCGCCGCGACCTCGCGCGTGAGCGCGTGGTAGGCGGGCTCGTCGAGGCGCAGCTCCGCCAGCGGATCGCGCACGTGCGCGTCATAGCCCGCGGAGACGAGGATGACGTCGGGCCCATGCTCCTCGAGGAGCGGAAGGACCACGCGATGGAACGCCTGCTCGTACTCCGCGCGCCCCGAGCCCGGCGGCATCGCCAGGTTCACCGTGGTCCCGGCTGCGCGGCCCACGCCGACCTCGCCCGGTGCGCCGGTGCCCGGGTAGAGGGGCCACTGGTGGAGGCTGACGAAGAGCACGTCGGGATCCGCGGAGAAGATCTCCTGGGTTCCGTTGCCGTGGTGCGCGTCCCAGTCGATGATCGCGACGCGGCGCGCGCCGGCATCCATCGACGCCCGTGCGGCGATCGCGACGTTGTTGAGCAAGCAGAAGCCCATCGGCCGATCGGGCTCGGCGTGATGGCCGGGCGGGCGCGCGAGCGCGAAGCCTCGGCGGGCGCCCTGCGCGAGCGCACGTCCCAGCGCGGCGGCGCCCCCGGCTGCTCGGAAGACGGCCTCGCGCGTGCCCGGCCCGGCGTACGTGTCCGCGTCGAGATCCACGGGCGCTTCGGGGAGGGCGTCGATCCGTGCGACGTGCGCCTCGTCGTGCGCCCTCCGTGCGTCCTCCAGGCTCACGCGGGGTGCTTCACGGCGATCGACCTGACCTCGCGGCAGTCGCTCGACCGCGCGGCGCGCGGCCAGCACGCGCTCGGGCCGCTCGGGATGCGACCCGGACGTGCGGTGCCCCTCGAGGCTCGGGTGGTCGAAGACGAGGAGATCCATGCTGGTGCCCACCCTGCACGGCCGGCGCGCGCGCTGCAACGGCGCGGCGCTATTGACCCCGCGTTTTGAGGGGTGTTACCAGTCGCTCGGGGAGCTGCGACCTGCGCTGCGGCCGTTCCGTGCGGCGTTGGCCCCTCCCTCCTCCGGACCTCATCGACGAGGACGGTTCGGCCCCAGCTGGGAGAAGCGGATGCGTACGAAGATCATCGCGGGGAACTTGCTCACCATCCTCGTCGTCGGGCTCGCCGCGTACGCGATGGTCAAGACGAACGTCGAGAGTGCGTTCGCCGCCGAGGTCGACGACCGAATCACCAACGACTTCCAGCTGCTGTCGCAGTCGATCGCGCTCAACGGGCGTGAGCTGCTGGGGCTGGTCGAGTCTCAGGCCGGCGGGCGCCCGCTCCAGGACGTCTTCGGGGCCCTGGACGAAGGTGGGCGAAGGCAGCGCGCGTTCGAGGCCTCGCAGCGCGTCTCGACCTGGCTCGGCGATCCAGCCCGTGGCCGTGGCGGTCGCCCCGACATCACCGCGGTGGTGGACGATGCAGGCCGCGTCGTGGCCCGCGACTCGGACGTCAACGCGATGTTCGGCGTCGATCTCGGCGCGCAGATCCCGGCGATCGGCGAGGCGCTGCGGGGCAACGCCTCGGTCGCGGTCTGGGAATCGTCGCACGACAACAAGGCGCTCCAGGTGGCGGTCGCGCCGATCCGCGGGGACGCAGGGCGAATCCTCGGTGCGCTCGTCGTCGGCTACGACCTCTCGAACGGGCTCGCGGCAGGCGAGGGCGCCGTCCTCTCGCGTGACGTGGCGTTCGTCTGGGGCGATCGCGTGTACTCGTCGTCCCTCGACGGCGGCAGCCCCGCGGAGCTCCAGACGTACCTCTTCAGCGGCGGGTCGGCGGCGACGACCGCGGCGCGCGATCAGGGCACCGTCTCTGCCCCGTTCCTCGTCACGCTCGAGGGCCAGGACCACACGGCGGTCATCGGCCCGCTGCCCTCGTCCACGGCGCACGTGGCGATGGTCGTGCTCGGCAACCGCTCGGCGCAGATCGCCAAGGCCTCGTCCGTGAGCTTCATCCTCTTGCTCACGGCCATCGGTGCCCTCGTCATTGCCGCGTACGGCTTCTTCATGGGCTCCAGCATCCTCGCGCCGATCGCGCAGATCGAGGAGGGCGTGCTGCAGGTCATGAACGGCCGGACCGATTACCGCCTCGACATCCAGAGCCAGGACTTCGGCGGGCTCGCGTATCGGATCAACCAGTTGCTGAACGTCCTCACCAAGACCGAGGAGGTCGACGAGAGTGGCTCGGTGGCGGGCGGTGGTGGTGGATGGGACCAGAGCAAGGACGCGTCCTCCGTCGTCGAGGCTCCCGGGCTCGCTCCGGCGTCCGCCGCGAGCGCGGCAGGCGGCGGCGAGGAGGCCGAGGCCGATCCCGAAGTGGCCGCGCGCCTCGCAGCCGAGCCCGAGGACGCCTACTACGCCCGCGTCTACAACGAGTACGTGGCGGCCAAGCAGGCGGTCGGCGAGAACGTCTCGAACATCCCCCAGGACAAGTTCGTCCAGCGTCTCCGTGCGAACGAGCAGAGCCTGTTGAAGAAACACGGCTGCCGGATGGTTCGGTTCCAGGTGCAGACCCGCGGAACGCAGGTCAACCTCAAGCCCGTCATCATCCGCTGACAGCCGCGATCGAGCGGCGTGTCGACGGCGCGGGCAGCACTCCTCGAGTGCTGCCCGTAGGCTTGCTCGCGGTACGGACAGTCGGAGGTCGCGGTGTTCGGATGGTTCGGGAAGAAGTCGGACGCGGAGACGATCGAGAAGCACGCGCAGCGCATCGCGAACAAGCGCGCTCAGGCGCCTGACCGTTGGGACTCGATCCAGGCCCTGTCGCAGCTGCTGGCCCAGTCCAAGAAGGACAAGGCCGCAGATCGCATCGCATCCATCGTGGCCGCGCTGCTCCCGCGCTTCGGCTACTACACGGACCCGACGATCACGGATCAGGAGGAGAAGGACCTCGCGTTCCGGGTGATCCTCGAGGGTGGTGCAGACGGCGTTCCCGCCATCCGCCAGTACATGAAGGCCTCGGAGTCGCTCACCTGGCCGCTCAAGATGCTGGACCGGCTCCTCTCACCGTCCGACGTCACGGGCGAGCTCCTCGCGGTCCTCGAGCCGATGGACACGGAGTACCAGCGCGACCCGCAGCGCAAGCTCCAGGTGCTTCAGGCGCTCGAGGAGCGCCGCGACTCCCGTATCGGTCCGGCCGTCTCACGGTTCTTCGAGGACGTGAACGAGACGGCGCGCTTCCACGCCGTCGGCGCCGTGCTCTCGCAGGAGGACGCGGAATCGCATCGTGAGCTCGCCGACAAGCTCCTCACCGGCGAGGAGAGCGTCCGCGTGAAGACTCGGGTGCTGGAGCGCTTCGCGGAGCGGGGCTGGGCCCTCACCGTGGCCCGGCCGACGTTGGAGAAGGCTCCGCCGCCAGGGTGGGTCGTCAGCGCCAGCGGTGCGCCCGCGCGCCGCTGATCGTTCCCTCGCATCGGGCACAAACAGAAAAGGCCGCTCGTGAGAGCGGCCTTTTCGTCGTCAGCGGCGCGGCGCGATCACTCGCTGCTGTCCTGGTCCGGCGGGAGGTTGAAGATCAGCCCCACGTTGAACATGTGGTTGAACGTCGTGCGCGAGTCCGTCCCGTCGATCTGACCATCCGGGAAGTTGCCGCGCGGCGAGCCGGCCTCGTCCGTGCCGGACGGGTTCCACGAGAACGGGAACGCGCGCCACTCGAGCGCCACACCGAACCACGAGTTGGCGTAGAGGCTCAGACCCACGCCGAGCATCGGCGCCGGCGTCACGCGGCCTGCACGGGCCGTCTGCGACTCGAGGCAGCGCGGACGCGTCATGCCGAGGTCCGCCGTGTCGCAGTCCGCCAGACGATTGCCGTCGACGACGGTGCTCGCACGCTCCTCGAGACCGAAGAGCGCCACGCCCGCGATCACGTAGAGATCCGTGTCCACGAAGACGGCCTGGAACAGCGACAGCTTGCCGCGCAGGGGGATGAAGATGAGGTGGGCCGAGACGCCCCACAGGATGCGGCCGATCTGCTGGTTGAACCCAGCCGCCGACGGCACCGAGAGGCGATTGCGGTCGGTCACCTGCGCGAAGGTGTCGATCTGCGTCGTCAGGTCGGTGTCGATCTGACCGACGGCGTAGCCGCCCCAGATACCGATGCCGAGCCACTCGAGGAAGTGGTAGTTCGCCTCGAGACCCAGGAACAACGACCGAGCGAACTCGTCCTGGAGGGTGTAGCCGACACCCGGAACCAGGTTGAAGCGGTTCACGCGGTAGAGGCGCATGTGGCGCACCGCGGGCGCGCCCGCGAGGGGGCCCGTGATCTGGACCTCCTGGGCTTCCGCGGTGGAGGTGACGGTCAGCGCGCCAGCGAGGGCGAGTCCGATCGTCAGCACGAGTGCCAGCCAGTTCTTCGTCATGTGCTTCTGTCCGTTCGAAGACAGGGTGGTCATGGTTCCTCGGCTCAGCGCGGCAGCCGGTAGTCGAACTCCGGCGGCAGGAAGATGGTCAGGCCGAGGTGGGCCGTGACGTTGTTGGTGAACGCGAGGCTCGACTGGGTCCAGGTCGTCTGATCGGTGCGCTGGTCGCCGAGCGCGACAGTCAGGTTCTCGAGCTGCTCGAGGTACATGTAGTCGCGGAGCTCGGCGAAGATCGCGAGCCAGCGAGTCACGAAGACGCGGAGGCCGATGCCGACGTTGAACGCGATGCGCACGTCGAAGTCGAAGCGGCGCACCTCCGGATCGACGACGGGCACCGGGCGGGTGCGCATGAGGCCGACGCCGCCGATGATGTAGGCGTCGTACTGGAAGATGAACTCGTTGAACATCGAGAACTTGCCGTACACGGGGACGTACGTGAAGTTCAGGTGCGCACCGAACTGGTACTGGTTGATCGGCACGGACAGACGCGTGCTGCGCCGGACCTGGAACGCCAGCTCCGACTCCGACTCGAGTCCTTCGTACCAGATGAAGTTCACGCCGAGCGCGAGGACGTTCGTCCACCAGTAGTTCAGGCCCAGACCGATGCCCGTGTGGCTCACGAACGGATCGTTGAGCGACTGCGAGATCGACGGGATGAGCTCCACGCGGTTGATGCGGAGCGCATAGACCTGCTGGACCGCGAAGATCTCCTCGCGTGCCTCCGCGGTCGAGGTCGGGGTGTCGCGGGTCTCGGTGGTCTGTGCCTGCTGGTCACCGCTCGAGGCCAGATCGCCGATGACGTCACCTTCACCCGCGGCGGTGTCGCCCGTCGTTTCCTCCGCGGTGGCATCGGAGCTCCCGCTCTCGGTCTCGTCGAGGCTGAACTCCATGTCCTGGGCGACGGCACGCGATCCGCTGCTGCTCGCGATGGCGAGCGCAGCGACCAGCACTGCGATCCAAGCCTTTCTCATCGTGACCTCTCCCACCTGGCGGTGGCGACTGCGACGTTCTCTCGGACGGCTCCGGAGCTCGCTCCGGCCGCACTCGCGGCTCGTCGGCCCTGGCTCCGACGCGCTCGAACGAGTGCCTTCTCTGTCTTCTAAGTGTCCGAAAAATCTGACGAATTCGGCAATTATCGATGAAGCGGGCGCGACTATAACACGGTGCCAATCGCGTGATCAACGCGGATCGTCGCGACTCGATCAAGCACTCTCCTCGGGCTTCTCGAAGAGCGCGGCGACGAACGTCTCGGCATCGAAGACCCGCAGATCTTCGACGCGCTCACCGATGCCCACGTACCGCACCGGGATGTTGTGCTCGTTGGCAATGCCGAGCACGACGCCACCCTTCGCGGTCCCGTCGAGCTTGGTGAGGACGATCCCGCTGACGGAGATCGCCTCTCGGAACAGCTGCGCCTGCTGGATGGCGTTCTGTCCCGTCGTGGCGTCGAGCACGAGCAGCACCTCGTCGATGGGGCGCTCGAGCGCCTTCTCCGCAGTGCGGACGACCTTCTTCAGCTCCTCCATGAGGTTCGACTTCGTGTGGAGGCGCCCCGCGGTGTCGGCGATGACGACGTCGGCACCATCGGCGATCCCCTTCTTGATGGCGTCGAAGATCACGGCGCCGGGGTCCGCGCGGTCCTTGCCCTTCACGACTTCGCAACCGACGCGCTTGCCCCACACCTCGAGCTGCAGGACGGCCGCTGCGCGGAAGGTGTCTCCCGCCGCGAGCACGACCTTCTTGCCGTCCTCCTGGAAGCGGCTCGCGAGCTTGCCGATCGTGGTCGTCTTGCCCACGCCGTTGACGCCGACGACGACGATGACCGTCGGCTTCTTGGTGGCGGTCAGCGGTCCGAGCGAGGAGCCGAGCACCTCGGTCGCGCGACGGCGCAGGCTGTTCCACACGGCCTCTTCGCTCGCATGCTGACCGTTCGCGATCTCGGCGCGCAGCCCCTCGAGCATCTTCTCGGCCGTGCGGGGGCCGATGTCCGCCGACAAGAGGACGGTCTGTACTTCGTCGAGGAGCGCCGGGTCGATCTCCTTCTTGCGGCCGAACAGCTGCGCCAGCCGCGCGATGAAGCCCCCCCGCGTCGTCGCGAGGCCCTTCTTGAGCGCCTGGATCGACTCGGGCGAATCCTGCCGTGCCGCGGGGCGAACGGAGGGCTTGGGCGGCGGCGGAGGCTCGACCTTGGCGGGCTCGGGCTCGGCCTTGGCCGGCAGCGGCTCCGCCTTCGGTGACTCGACCTGGGCTGTCTCGGCCTTGGGCTCGGCCTTGGGCTCGGCCTTGGGCGCATCGTTCTTGGGGGCCTCGGCCTTGGGCGCTTCCGGCTTGGGTTGTGCCTTGGGGGCGTCTGCCTTCGCGGGCTCGGTCTTCGGCGCGTCCTTCTTGGGCTCCGCTGGCGCGCTCTTCGTGTCCTTCTTGGGCTCGTCCTTCTTCGGGGCCGGCTTGTCGCCGGACTCCTGGCGCGGAGGCGGCAGCGGCTCTGCCTTCTTGGCGGCCTGGAGGAAGTAGAACGCAGCGCCCAGCACGATGAGCGCGACGACGACGGCGACGATGACAACCATGGGCCTCGTGGACGCTGTCGCGCGCGGCTGCGGGCGTCGGCGTGGGCGGACTATAGAGAGGCCGGCGAGGCCGAGTCAACGCGCGAAAGCTTCGAGCGCGCCGCGCTCGCGAGGCGGCTCACGCGCTCGAGCGCCGAGGCCGAGGGAGGCGCTTCGGCGTAGACGATCTGCTCCACTTCTCCCACGAGCGCGTCGAGCTCGGGGCTCGTGGCACCGCGCGTTCGTGCGATCGCGACGAGCTCACGGTCCGTGGCCGTCGACGCGACCTCGCCAGGCAAGGTGATCGCGAGGATCTCGAGCAACATCCGGCTCGCGAGGTCGCGCCGACTCTCGAGGCGCACGACCGCGCCCCGCCACTCTCCGCGGTGCGGAAGGACCAGTCGCTGCTGGAGTGTCTCGAAGCCCACCGCTTCGACGACGAGGGTCGAGGGCCCATCCGCAGGCGTCAGCGTGAACGCACCGCGATCCGTCGAGGTCGTCTCCTGCGTGCCGCAGCGAACGGTCGCGCCCACGATCGGCTCGCCTGTGCTCGCGTGCACGATGGTCCCCGTCACGTCCCTCAAGCTCGCCAGGATCTGGAAGGGGCGTGCGCCGACCACCCCCGGAGCACGGCTCTGGCGAGTCGTGGGCTCGTCCTCGGTCGGCCGCCGCCGCAACCACCACGCGACGATCAGGAAGAGCGCGCCACTGCCGAGCGCGAGCCATGGGACGACGCGCGTGGGCCGCGGCACCGAGAGCGAGCGCTCGGGCGCGACGGAGCTCTCGAGCCAGGGTGCATCCGCGTCGAAGCGCGCGCCCACCGAGACCATCGTCGCGGAACCGGCGAGGGTGGGGTCGAGTCGGATCGCGAGCTCCCCGTCGGGCCCCGTGAGCCGGGTCGCCACGTGCTCACCTGCGACGAACACGCCGACGGCTCGTCGCTCGAGAGGGCCTGTCGACGTCGAGAGTCGCGCACGAAGCGTGGTCTCCCCCGTCAGCTCGGCTGCGTGATCGAGCCACACCAGTGAGGTCTCTCGGTATCGAACGATCGGGACTTCCGTCTGCGCTCCCGCGCGCGCCTGGTCGGGCTCGGAGCGAGCCACGAGGCGTCCGGCCGCGGGTGGGCCGAGCTCGCTCGAGGCGATCTCGAGCGCGAGTCGACCTGTGGCGTCCGTCGTCCCGGAGCCGAGCTCGGTGCCGATCTCGTTGCGGAGAGCGACGCGAAGACGCTCGCCACCATGCGCGCTCGACGCGCTGATGCGCACGAGGTGCGTGGGCTCGTCGAGCGAGAGTCGATTGCCCTCCGGCAGGGCCACCACGAGCACGACGTGAGCGCGCTGCTCGTCGGCGATCACACGCACCGAGCTCGCCTCGAGATCCGGCTCGCCGAGGAAGCTCGCGTCGACGACACTCGCTCCTTCGGCCGCGGGCAGCTCGACCGAGAACAGGCCCGAGTCATCCGTTCGGACCGTGTGCGACTCGAGGACGGCGCCGTGCTCGGGTCGGACGGAGACGTGGACGTCGCGCGAAGCGACCGCGCCGCCGCCGTCGTCTCGCAGAGCGCCACGAATGCGGAGCGTCGCGCCCTCGCGGCCCACGTCGAGCTCGATTCGTGTCTCCGCGCGCACGCGAACGACGTGATCGGCCCGCGCGGTGGCGCTCGTCCAGCACACGAGCGCGACGAGTCCCGCCAAGAACCAGCGCAGCACGGGGCGAGCATCGGCCCGACACGCGGGACGCGCAACGGCCTTTCCGAACGAGCTCACTCCGTGGATACTGGTGAACGATTCGGCCAGCAGGGCGTCGAACGAGCCGTGCACGGAGGTTGGGTCTTGCAGCGAGCGTTTGGATGGATGCGTGGCCCAGCCGCGACCGCATTGTTCGCTGCCCTGCTCTCGCTGGCGATCCTCGCGCCACGCGCGAGCGCGGATGAACGATCCGACTACCTGATCCGTCTCCTCCAGACGTCGGCCGCGTTCCGCGTCCGGACGCAGGCGGCGATCTCGCTCGGGAGCGGGCTTCCCGATCCGGCCGTCACGGCGGCGCTCGCGGCCGCCCTCCGCGACGAGAACGCTGCGGTGCGCGCCGCGGCCGCGAACTCGTTGGGTCGTGTCGGTGATGCGTCCGTGCTCACGGCGTTGCGAACGGCCGAGAGAGATCCGGAGGCAGCGGTGCGGACCGCGGCCACTGCGGCGATCGCCGCGATCCAAGCGCGCCCGGCGGGAGGCGGCGGGGGAAGCAGCACCACGAGCGGTAGCGGGAGCGGTGGGGGCGCGACGCCGCCACCGAGCGGCCCGGCCCGCTACTACGTCGGCATCGGCCGGCCCAACGTGACCGGGACCCTGAGCCCCGCGGTCGTTGGCAGCGTGCGTGGCATGGTGGAGCGTCGCCTCGGCACGATCGGTGGCATCGCCATCGCGCCCGATGGCGAGAGCGTCGCGGCGGCGCAGCGCGCCCTGCGCTCTCGGTCCCTGGCCGGCTTCTACCTCGACATCTCGGTCACGGTGGAGTCGCTGCCGACGGGCGCGATCCGCGCGCGGGTCTCGATCGTCGTGCAGGACTATCCAGCCCGCAACGTGCGCAGCATGCTGAGCGGCTCGGCGACCGCGACCGGCGCCAGCTCCGCCGACGCCTCGCTCATCGAAGCTGCCGTCGGCAGCGCCCTCAATCGACTCCCGACGGCGCTCGCCGCCTCGGGCCACTGACCTCACCGAACGGGATCTTGGATCTCGCCGCCTGCACCCTCTACGATCCGTCCGAGCGTTTCGCGCGAAAGGAACCGAGATGAGCACCCCCGCTCAAGCCGTGCCGCAAGGACCTCCGCCCAAGCGGCGCTTGCGCAACTACCTCCTCGATACGCGGTTCCAGCTCAAATACACGGGCATGGTGGTCTTCGTGACCCTCGTGGTGGCCACGATTCTCGGCAAGGTCGCGTACGACCAGTCCCACGCGCAGACCGAGATGATGACCATCAACCTCGCGATGGCCGGTGAGACCGCCGACTTCATCGAGCAGACCGCACGCGAGGCCGACCAGCAGCTCCTGCTGATGATCGTCGGCGGCATCGCCATCCTCGTGCTCTCGCTCGGCGTGACCGGCATCATCGTCACGCATCGGGTCGTCGGCCCCGCGTTCAAGATGAAGAGCCTCTTCCGCCA
This sequence comes from Sandaracinaceae bacterium, assembly GCA_044376125.1. GTDB lineage: Bacteria > Myxococcota_A > Polyangia > Polyangiales > Sandaracinaceae > JAFLCL01. The sequence goes on along the minus strand of JBILLJ010000015.1, from coordinate 75,279 downwards.
CGTCGCCGACGGGCACCTGAAGCTCTACGGGCGCCTGCGCGAGGGCGACGAGCTGCAGGACGTCTTCCTCGAGTTCGAGCGGATGATCGAGAAGCTGCGCGCCAACCAGCGCGACGAGATCACCCAGCTCGAGTCCGTCATCGCACGGGCCCGCGACGCGAGCGCGCCGACGACCGTGGTCGACGATCTCGTCGCCCTGCGCGATCGCATGGAGAAAGAGCTCCAGTAGGTGCTGGTCCCTTTGGTGACGACGAGAGCTCCGCGGCGATGGTCGCGGAGCTCTCGCCGTTCCGTCGCCGTTCAGTCGCAGAAGACGTTCTCGTAGTAGCGCACCTGCGCGGCACCGCTCGAGTCGAACGTGACGGCCGCGGCGTCGATCCGCAGCTGTGTGCCGCGTCCGTGCTGGGCCCAATAGCTCAGCGCGCCGCGCCGTACGCGCTCGCGCTTGGCCGCATCGAACGTGTAGGCGGGGTCGACCAAGGTGCCGCGGCGGGCTCGAACCTCGCAGACGACGAAGAGCCCACCGCGCCTCGCGACCACGTCGAGCTCGAGCCTTCCGATCCGCGCGTTGCGGGCGACGATGCGGAAGCCCCGCGCGACCAACCAACGTTCGACCGCGTCTTCGGCGACGCGACCCGTGAGCATCTTCGACACGAGGCCTCCCGGCGTTCGAGGGACGGAAAACGAAAAGACCCGGGCTCATCGGCCCAGGTCTCCTCGCGTTTCCTCGAATCGCCCGAGGAGCTCAGCTCACGTGCAGATGTTGTCCTGGCAGGTCTGGCCGACCGCGCAGTCGCTGTCGTCCTCGCAGAACACCTCGCGGATGCAGTAGCCGCCGCGAACGCCGGCGCCACCCTGCGTCAGGAGGTCGACGCAGTGGAAGCCCTCGTTGCAGTTGCAGAGGGGGAGGTTGGCGTCGCCGCCGGCCGCGCTGCAGCGACAGCTGCAGAACACGCGGGCCGCGCGGTCGTTCGCCGAGGGCACGCTGCCGGTCTCGAGCGCCTCGAGGTCACCGTCGATGACGCAGGTGTCCGCGCTTCCGCACGAGGGCCGAACGCAGGCGTCCGGGCCGCCGAGGAGGCGATCCGGGTGGCCCTGGAGGCGGTACACGAGGCACACGCGGGTGCGGCACTGCACGGAGCTCGTCTCGACGTAGCTCTCGCGGCTGGTGAAACCACACTCCGGAATCGCCTCGGGGACGCAGGGATCGCCGACGCCGCTGGCCGGGCAGCCCGACACCAGCGCTCCGACGAGCAGCGCTCCCGCCACGAGCCCCCACGTCATCTTCTTCGTCAACGCCATCCGCATCTTTGCTCGCTCCGATTGTTCGTTGCTGCACAGTTGTGCTGGCCAGCAGCATCGTCTTCGCAAGGTCTGTCGTTCCGACGCCTCGATCCTTCCGATGTCGTCTCGCCAGGGCTGCGAAGCGTCGGGACCCTACGTCGGCGCGAGAAACGGTGTCAAGCCTGATCGGCGCTGCCAAGAACCCTATTGACAACGGGTTTCGGGCCTCTCTATTCTCGCGCACCGAATAGCCCTAGTTTACCGAAATCGTTGGATTTTCCGGGTGCGCGCGACGAAGCGACCCGTGTCGAGACGAAGACGAGCTCCCAAGCAGGCCATCGACCCGGACCCGACGTGGGCGGCGAGGATGGCGAAGAAGGACGATCCCATGAAGCGAGCATGGATGGCTGATCGAGCGGTCGGAACGCGCTGGGCGTGGCTCGGAGTGGCGTGTCTGAGCGCGTTGCTCCTCGGCTCTTGGCTCGATGCGAGCACGGCTGCCGCGCAGGACATGACGTTCACGGTCGACGAGACCGGCGGCGGTGCTCCGCCCGCGGAAGGTCCGCCCTCCGAGGCCCTCGCCAACGCCCTGCGCCTCTACCAGCAGGAGCGCTACATGGAGGCGTCGGTGCAGTTCCAGCGCGTGGTCGGCGGCGAGACCGACGATGCGCCCGCGAACGTGCAGAAGGCGCAGTTCTTCCTGGGCAAGGCGCTCTACCACCTGCACTTCTACCAGTCCGCCCTCGCGATCTTCGACGAGATCACGCAGGCGGGTCAGGGCCACATCTACTTCGGCCAGACGCTGCAGTGGCTCGCCCAGCTCGCGACACAGCTGCCGGAGCCGGCGGGCATCATCGAGAAGGTCGGTCGCTACGGCGTCGATCAGCTCGACCAGTTCAACACGCCCGAGAACGCCGAGCTCTACAACCAGCTCCTCTACCTGATGGGTCGCTTCAAGTACCAGCAGGGTGAGTTCGAGGAGGCGATCCAGCTGTTCCAGCGCGTGTCGCAGAGCTCGTCATACTTCGTCAATGCGCGCTTCTTCGAAGGCATCGCGCACGTCCGCATGCGCCGCGCGCAGCCGGCCGTCACCGCGTTCCGCGCCATCATCGATGCGATCGACAGCGGCGCCCGGGGCGTCGACGACACGGCGCGCATGCGCAACCTCGCCTGGCTCTCGCTCGCGCGCGTCTACTACGCCGCCGCGAACCGCACGGACGCCGAGACGGGCGAGCGCGCCGTCGACGGCCGGCTCCTCGGCAACGCCGTCGAAGCGTGGAACCGCGTCGACCAGGCGTCGGAGTACTGGCTCGACGCGCTCTTCGAGGAGTCGTGGGCGTTCTTCCTGGCTGACGAGTACGCGCGTGCGATGGGCAACATCCACACGCTCTTCTCGCCGTACTTCGAGGACGGCTACTACCCCGAGGCCCTCGTGCTGAAGGCCGTCGTCTTCTTCTCGGCGTGTCAGATCGACAACGCCGAGGCGATGATCAATCTCTTCCACGACCGCTATGATCCGGTCGCGGCGGAGCTGAACTCGACGCTGGACCAGTACCAGGACAACCAGCAGTTCTTCGACTTCCTCACGCGCGTGCGCTCCGGCGAGGCGAACCTCTCGCCGCGCATCCGCGGCATCGTCGGCACGGCGCTCTCGGATCGCACGCTGCTCCGCAACCTGGAGTACGTGCGCCTGCTCGACGCCGAGGAAGCCCGCCTCGGTTCGTCGGCGACCGAGTTCCAGAACTCGCCGCTCGGCGATCGCATCCGCCAGGACATCCTCGTCGCGCGCTCCTTCGCGGTCGAGCAGACCGGCGATCTCGCCCGCGGCCGCTACACGCGCCTCATCGACGAGCTCAACGAGCTCATGACGCAGGTCGACACGGTCTCGCTCGAGATCGACACCTACCGCCGCGGCGAGATCTCGGCGGAGATGGAAGAGCAGCAGCGCGAGCTGCAGCGCTCCGGCGGTCTGCAGGTCAACGTGGACGAGGAGCACCAGATGTGGCCGTTCGACGGCGAGTACTGGCGTGACGAGCTGGGCTTCTACCGCCAGCAGGTCACCTCGCAGTGCGGTCGCTGAGCGACCTTCGGTCGCTGGCCTGGGAGGTCGGAGCGCGGGCTCGTGTCGCGCTCCGGCCCCAAAGGTTCGACCCGAGAGGTGTCTCTCGGGATCAGGATGAGACGGGCCTCGGGTCCGAAGCTTGGCAGTGAAAACGCGCCCCCGAGGGCGCCGTGTCTGGTGACGATCGCGCCGCAGGCGCGAGCCGGGAGTCGCAGTGTGCGCCTCCTCGGATCAAGTGCTCGGGCTGCGCCGCTTGGCGAGCGCTCGCTGTTCCGACCGGTTTCTCTCTCCAAGGACGATGGTGGTGAGAATGGGCCGTAAGCAACTGACGATTCTGTTGGTGGCCTCGATGTTCGCAGGGGCTCTGCCCCTCGCGGTCGGCGCGCAGGCCGGCGGCGCCGATGCCGCGCAGTGCATCCAGCCTGCCGCTCGTCAAATCGTCGAGGCGTGTCCGACGGGGGCGCCGCCTCCCGATCGCCGCGCAGGTGCAGCTGCACCCGCGAGCCACCTGACGACCCACGCGCGCGAGGAGACGCAGCCCGCCAAGCAGCAGCAGACTGCGCCCGGTGTCGCGCTCTCCGCGGCCGAGCGTCGTGGTCGCACGGCGGCGGGTCAGCAGCGTGCGCTCGATCTCCTTCGCCGGGAGATCGAGACCACCGAGCGCATCGTGGGTCGCCTGCGCTCCGGAGACGTTCGCGGTGCGGACTACCTCCTGCGCCTCGCGGAGACGTACTTCGAGCTCCAGACGTACTGGAACACGCGGGCACGCGCGCTGGACGAGCAGATCTTCCAGGCCCAGGAGGCTCGCAACGCGGAGCAGGTGCGTGAGCTCCAGCGTCAGCAGCAGGAGGCGGAGCAGCAGCTGACGGGCGCTCGCGAGAACGCGATCCGCACGTACGCCCGCCTGGTCCAGGACTATCCGAACTACGGGCGCATGGACGAGGTGCTCTTCTCGCTGGCCTTCGGCCTCGAGGAGATGCGGCAGTTCGACCGCGCGCGTCAGGTCTACATGCGCCTCATCAAGGGGCACCCGGACAGCCGCTTCGTTCCGTATGCCTGGCTCTCGTTCGCCGAGTACTACTTCGGCGAGGGCGACATGGGCGCGGCGCGTCAGTTCTACTCGAAGGTTCTCGAGTACCCGCCCGAGCAGAACCCGGTCTACGGCTTCGCGCTCTACAAGCAGGCGTGGGTCCTCTACAACCTCGAGGACTTCCGCGGTGCGCTCGCGCAGTTCGTCCAGGTGCTCGAGTTCACGCAGGCGCACCCCGATGCCCGCGACGCCGAGAACATGGCGCGGCAGACGCGGCGCGAGCTCGTCATGCCCTACGCGCGCGTCGGCAGACCCAACCAGGCGTTGGCGTTCTTCCAACGGTACGCCACGAACGAGGATCAGTCGTTCGAGATGCTCGAGAGCCTGGCCGAGCTCTACTTCGACACCGGCCAATGGCCAGAGACGATTCAGATCTACCACACGCTGATGGCGGAGAGACCACAGTCCGATCGGCTGTGTTACTGGCAATCCCGAGTCACGAACGCCATCGTCTCGTCCAGACCGAAAGCCGAGCAGGTCACCGAGATTCAGCGCTTGGTCGACATGGAGACTGCGTTCCGCACGAGCGGCGCGCATCCCCAGCAGGCCATCACCGAATGTCGCCAGGCGAGCGCTCAGGTCCTCTTCGAGCTCGCGGTCGCGTGGCACCGTGAAGCCATCGGCACCGAAGAGCAGCCGGGCACCAACGATCGCCGCACGATGCAGCAGGCGACCGACCTCTACGAGCTCGCGATCGAACACTTCCCGGACATGGAGCAGCTCGAGTTCCCGGAGATCTCGCGCGACGACTGGCCGACGCTGTACCGCGTCTCGTACTTCTACGCCGAGCTCCTCTGGCGCATGGAGGACTGGAACCGCTGCGGTCCCGCCTTCGACCACGTGGTCGAGCTGAACCCCCAGGGCGAGTACACGTCCGACGCCGCGTACGCCGCGGTGCTCTGTTACAACAACCTCTACCAGCAGCAGTACGCCGCGACCGAGCGCGAGCGCCGCCCCGCGGACGCACAGGCGCAGCAGGGTGGACGCCGAGGGCGCCGTGGCCGCCAGGCCGAGCAGGCGCCCGAGCAGACCGAGGAGCAGCGCCTCGCGGTTCGCGAGTTCTCGCAGACCGAGCAGGGCATGCTCAACGCGTTCCAGCGCTTCGTCTGCTTCGTGAACCAGAGCGAGGAGCTGCCGCAGGTCAAGTACCGGCGCGCCCGCATCTTCTACGAGTCCAACCACTTCGAAGAGGCCGCGGTCATCTTCCGCGACATCGCGTTCAACCACCCGCAGCACGAGCTCGCGGAGTTCGCCGCGAACCTCTACCTCGACTCGCTCAACGCGATCTCGCGTCGCGAGGGCCGCGTCAGCTGCATCACGGAGATCAAGAACAACATCGAGCCGATGTACGGGCTCTACTGCAACTCGCAGGAGCAGCTCGATGCGCACGCGGATCTCTGCGGGGTCCTCCAGCAGCTGCGCTGTGACGTGCTCCGCCAGGAAGCGGAGATCCACACGCGCAACCGCGAGTACCGCGAAGCTGCGGCCATCTACGTCGACATCTTCCGTCGCTACCGAGAGTGTGGCCGCCTGGACGAGGTCCTCTACAACGCGGCCATCAACTACGAGTCGGCGCGTCTCCTCGGCCGCGCGATCCGTGTCCGCCAGGTGCTCATCGAGCGCTTCCCCGAGAGCGAGCTCTCGAAGCGGGCGCTCTACCTCGTCGGAGCGAACTACCACGCCCTCGCGATCTACTCGCAGGCGGCGAGCTTCTACGAGCAGTTCGCGCGTCGCTTCCCGGGTGAAGACGGCTCGAACTGCACTGACGCGGAGCGGACGGCGGGCACGTGCGCCATCGCGCACGTCGCCCTCGAGAACGCAGTCTTCTTCCGGCTCGGTCTGGGCGAGGAGGAGACGGCGATCGAAGACGCGCAGCTCTACGAGCGCAGCTACCGACGAACGCGCGCCCGCGAGACCTCGCAGGTCGTGTTCTCGCTCGGATCGATCTACGAGCGCCAGGGCAACTGGAACCGGGTCTTCGATCACTACCGCTCGTTCCTCCGCAACTACGGCCGCACCGCGCTCCCGCACGAAGTGATTCGCGCGAACGTGCAGATGGGCCGCGCGCAGTGGGAGCTCGATCACCGCGATCTGGCCGAGCCGCATTTCCGTGCAGCCACCCAGGCGTACGAGCGTGGCGCGGTCGAGGCGATCAACCGCGCCGAAGGCACCGACGAAGAGCGCGCCCTCTGGCTCGCCCGCGCCCGCGAGGCGACCTCCGAAGGCCTCTTCTATCTGTCCGAGTACCGCTACGCGGACTTCCGTGCGGTGCGCTTCCCGCACTACCGAGGCCCCACGACGCTCGTCGCAGTCAACCGCTGGTCGCAGACGGAGCTCTTCCCGTGGCTGCAGCGCAAGTTCGAGGCGCTGCGCACGGCGGAGGCCTCGTACAACCAGATCGAGCCGCTGCAGATCCCGCAGTGGCAGATCGCCGCGGCGGCGCGTGTCGGCGAGATGTACCGCACCATCATCGACGACGTGCGCAGTGCGCCCGTGCCGGACGAGATCGCCCGTGACCCCGAGCTCGAAGGCATCTACCTCGACGCCCTCGAGAACGTGCTGAACGGCTCGAACCCCGGACCCGACGGCCGCTGGGAGACGGAAGACGACGTCCGCTGCTCCGAGGGTGCGGGCAGCGCGTCCTGCCAGGGCGCTCCCATCCCGCGCGCGCTCGGTGCCTTCGAGTACTGCCTCACGCTCGCGACCCGCGTCCGCTGGTTCAACGAGTGGTCGGCGCAGTGCGAGCAGGAGCTGAACCAGCTCGATCGCGCGCGCTTCCCGCTCGCCGCCGAGCTCCGCGGCACGGCCTCCTTCATCCAGGATCAGGTCGCTGATCCCGGACCGGTCGAGCTGTCGACCGACGAGGAAGTCGAGGGCGACTCGACCGAGAGCTCCGTGCCCGAGGCCGGCCAGACCTGAGTCGGAGGAGAACGAACATGAACAACCAGTCTTCGAAGACGTTCGTGACTCGTGGCCTTCTCGCGAAGGTCGCAGGAGCCGTCGCGCTGACCGCGCTCACCGCCTGTGGCGGTGGCGGGGGCGGCGGTGGTGGCGGGGGGGGGGGGGGGGGGGGCGGCGGCTCCGGCGGGGAGCAGGGGCCCGGCGCCATCACGACCGAGAGCGGCACGACCCTGTCGCAGGAAGCTCAGACGCGCTGGGCGGACGCGCTCACTGCCTACAACACCGCGTCCGCCGACGGCTTCACCGCGGAGGAGTGCAGCTCGGTGATCTCCGGGTTCGAGCGCGCGAACAACTCGCAGGGCGGTCGCTTCACGGAGGCGATCTACATGATCGGCGTGACCCACGATCGCTGTGGCCACGCCGATCAGGCCCGAGATTTCTATCGGCGCACGCTCGAGGCGAACCAGCGCTTCTGCGGCGCACGCGTCGCCGAGGGGCTCGACCACTTCCGCAACGGACGCATGCAGCAGGCGCGGGGTGAGTTCGAGCGCTCGATCCGCGACGACGCGCGCTGCACGGAGGGCTACGTCAACCTCGCGATCATGCAGCGTCGTGAAGGGACCGAGGCGTCCACCCGTGAGTCGCTGAACAACCTGCGCCGCGCGCTGGCCATCGACTCGGGCTACCTGCCCGCGTTCAACCAGATGGCGCTCCTCTACCTGAACCAGGCGATCCGTCGCGCGGGTGGCGCGCAGGGCGTTGCGGGCGGCACGGCCCAGCTCTCGGGCGCGGGCCAGGCGCAGGAAAGCGATCAGCCCTCGCGCCGCGAGAGCAGCGACCGGCAGATGCTCGATCTCGCCGAGGTCGTGTGCCGCCAGGCACAGCTGATCAACGGCAGCTACGCGCCGATCTACAACACCTGGGGCCTCATCAACGTCCGCCAGGGGAACATCATCGCGGGCCTCGCGAAGTTCGAGCGCGCCTTCTCGCTCGATCCGAACATGTTCGAGGCCTACATGAACTTCGGCGAGCTCACGCTGTCGTTCCGCGGCTACGAGGACGCGGCCCGGGCGTTCGAGCGGGCGACGCAGCTGCAGGCGACGAACTACGACGCGTGGATCGGCCTCGGCGCAGCGCAGCGCGGTCTCAACAACGATCAAGCCGCACAGCAGAGCTACGAGCGTGCGCAGCAGATCGACGCGACGCGGCCCGAGTCCTACTTCAACCTCGGTCTGCTCTACCAGGACTACCGTGACGGCACGGAGCCCACGCTGCTCCAGGCGCGCGGCTTCTACGAGCAGTTCGTCCAGCGTGCGGGCTCGCGCCCCGAGTACGCGGCCGCGGTCGAGGTCGTGAACCGACGTTGTGCCACGGACGCCCGCGCACAGCGCCGTCGTCGCTGGCAGCGCACCACCTGCCAGATGGGGCGCCTCCAGCAGATCCAGAGCTCGATCGATCTGATGCACGAGGCCGCGCAGATGCAGGCGGAGATGGAGCGGATCCAGGCTCAGGCTGCGGCGCAGCAGGCGGCGCAAGAGCAGCAGACGCCTCCGCCCGACGGCGGAGCGGCTCCGGAGGGCGGCGCAGCGCCCCCGCCGGAAGGTCAGCCTGCTCCGCAGTGATCGCTCGTGTCAGGATCGTGAGGCGGCGGTGCGGTGGGTGTTGACCCCCGCACCGCCGAGTCGATAGAGTGCCCACCGCCTCGGTCCGAGGCTGGGTCGTTTCGGAGGTCACCATGCGCCGTCTCGTTCTCGCCGCACTGATCGCGTCTGCCACTGCCTCCATCGCGCCGGTCGCGATGGCGCAGGAGGGCGAGACGACCACCTACGATTTCGAGGACGATCTCGTCCAGGGCGACCTCGTTCGTCCCGATGGCGAGCTCCTCAACGTCCGGCGCCGTGGCCGCCGCGCTTCGCTCATCCGCGTTCGTGAGCACTTCATCCCGGAGATGCTCAAGTCCGTCGAGAACCTTTGATTTGGCGCCCGCTCGAATGAGCGGGAACCTGGCTCGAGCACCGCTGTCAGAGGCGGTGCGAGGACGCGAAGGACAGGCGATCCGGGGCGGCTCGGATCGACTGAAGTTAGGCGCGCCGCACTGAAGCGACGTGCAGCCCCGACTCTGTCGGGGTCTGGCCCGATGATCGACTGCGCCCCGCAGGGAGGCTGAAGTGAGTCAGAACGCCAAGGTCTCGATGACCTTCCGGATCTACGACGGCGAGAACCTCGTCCGGACCGAGACGCTCGCCCAGGACATCATCAAGGTCGGCAAGCTGCCGTCGAGCCACCTTCGCATCGAGGACGAGAACGTCTCGCGGATGCACGCGGTGATCGAGGTGACGAGCCCCGAGGAGGTCTACATCATCGACCTCGGCTCGGCGGCCGGCACCATCGTCAACGGCAAGAAGGTCAACAAGGGCAAGCTCCAGAACGGCGACGAGATCGTGCTCGGTGGCACGAGGATCGTCGTCGAGATGGCGGCGCCCGAGGCTGAAGACGAGCCGACCACGATGGGAGCCCGACCGCCGATCGCGAAGCCTGCGGCACCGCCGGCTCCGCCTGCGTCGGCTGCGGCACCGCCGCCGCCAGCGCCGGCAGCGGTCGCTGCCGCGCTCCCGAACCCGTTCGCGGCCAGCGCGCTGCCCAACCCGTTCGCTGCCCCGGCCGCGCCGATGGCGCCGGCGGCCGCGTCGCACGGCGGCGGGCACGGACATGGTCACGGCGAAGAAGAGGACTCGGAGAACATCCGCTACGGCATCGCCGCGAGCGGTCCGCCGGTCAGCCCCGGAGACGTGGAGACGGGCAATAGTGCCGTCGAGGTCGTGATCATGTGGGGCGACATGAGCGTCCTGCACGTCGCGCACCTCTCGCCCCCGCGCACCTTCGTGGTCGGTGAATCGGACGCGAAGCCCGACTACCTCATCGGCTCCGAGATCCTCGGCAGCTCGCGCATGCCGCTCGTGGTCGACGTCGGTGGCAATGCCGCCGTCGTCATCCCTCAGGGTGCCACCGGCACCGTGACGGTCGGCGAGCAGTCGATGTCGATCGCGGATCTGCAGGCGCAGGGCAAGTTGCAGGCGTGCTCGGAAGCACCGGGCGCGCAGCAGTACACGCTGCCCGGCGGTGCGACGGCGCGCGTGTCCTTCCGCGGCCTGACCTTCGTGGTCAAGCCGACGTCCGAGGGGCGCAAGGTCGGTGTCGGTGGGCAGGGCGTGCAGTGGGGCCAGCAGGTCTGGACCTTCGTCTCGCTCGGCGTGCACGCGGCCTTCCTGCTGATGTTCTACTTCCTGCCGCCGCGTCCCGCGTCGCTCTCGCTCGACCTCCTCTCGCAGGACTCGCGTCTGGTCCAGTACCTGATGGAGCCCCCCGAGACCGTCGAGGAGGAGACGCCGGAGTGGCTCCAGGAGCAGGAGCAGAACGACGACCAGGAAGGCGGCACCGGCAAGCGTCACAAGGACGACGAAGGTGCGATGGGCGAGGAGTCGCACGAGAAGACGACGAATCGCTATGGCATCGAGGGTCCGCAGGACAACCAGGATCCCCACATGGCTCGCGAGCAGGCGATCGATCAGGCCCGCACGGCCGGCGCGATCGGCGTCCTGCAGCAGATGGCGGGCGCGTGGAACTCGCCCACGTCGCCGTACGGTCAGGACACCGCGCTGGGCGCGGATCCGATGAGCGCCCTCGGCGCGCTCATGGGTGATCAGATCGGCGGCAACTTCGGCTTCGGTGGCCTCGGTCTCCGCGGCACGGGTCGCGGTGGTGGTGGCACGGGCGAAGGCACCATCGGCCTCGGCAACCTCGGCACGATCGGTCACGGCGCGGGCACCGGCTCCGGGTCGGGCTACGGCTCGGGTGCAGGTGGCTTCCGCGGTCGCTCGGCCTCGGTGCCCCGCATCCGCACGGGTGAAGCGGACGTTCGCGGCTCGCTGTCTCGCGAGGTCATCCGTCGCGTCATCCGCCGCCACATCAACGAGGTCCGTTTCTGCTACGAGCAGGAGCTCGCGCAGCGCCCCGACCTCGCGGGCCGCGTGACGGTCAGCTTCATCATCTCGGCCACGGGCGCCGTGCAGACGGCGAGCGTCGCGAACACGACGCTCAACAACGCACGCGTCGAGGGCTGCGTCGCCCAGGCGGTTCGCCGCTGGACGTTCCCCGCGCCGGATGGTGGCGGCGCCGTACTCGTCAACTACCCGTTCGTGCTCGACTCGCAGGGCTGAGTCGGAACGGAGTGACTGGTCCGGAGAGGGCGAGCCGAGAGGCTCGCCCTCTTCGCGTTTTCGGGCTTCGGTACGGCGTCATCCAAAAGGTTGCGCGACCGCGTTTTGCCGTTGAGGCGCGCGAGCGAAGTTGTCTAGTATCGCCGCCGCTGAAGCGTCGGAGGGAGTCGTGTCGATGATCTCGTTCTTGGTTCGCGCCCCGAAGGCGCGAGGCGTCCAGGGCCTGCCCCGTGTCCAGATGCTGTTGGGCGGGCTCTTCGTGTTCATGTGGCTGAGCGGAGGCGAGTGCTCTCGTGAGCGCGTCGAGTCGCTCAACGCGATGAACGAAGGTGTCGTCTTCGCGGCGCAGAAGCGGTACCTCGATGCGGTCGAGAGACTGCAGCAGGCGGCCGCGCTCGACCCGACCAACGATCAGGCGTACTGGAACCTCGCGATCGTTCACATGGAGATGCAACGGTTCGATGCTGCGCGCGACGATCTGCGCCGCGCGATCGACATCAACGGATCGCGTGCGGGCTACCACGAGAAGCTCGGCACCGTGCTGATGGAGCTGGAGGATTGGGACGGCGCACGCGAGGCCTTCGAGCACGCGATCGAGCTCGATCCAGATCTCTTCAAGGCGTACTTCAAGCTCGGTCAGATCCTCGAGCGTCAGGACGACGCGCAGGGCGCACTCCAACGCTACACGGAGGCCGTGCAGCACGGCCCGCGCTTCATCGAGGGCTACCGCGCGCTCGGTCGCCTCTACGCCGATCTCGGGTACCTGGGTGAGGCCGTGCAGGTGCTCCAGGGCGGCCTCCAGGTCGCGATCCCGGGCACGGAGGACGAGGCCGAGCTGCATCACCTCCTCGGCACCGTCTATCAGCAGCAGCGCAACTACGACGGCGCGGTGCAGGAGTTCCAGGCGGCGCTTCGCATCGATCCCGCGATGCACGACACGCTGTTCTCGCTCGGCTGGACGTACTCGCTCCAGAACAACCGCGAGGAGGCACGTCGCTACCTCAAGCGCTTCGTCGACAGCGCTGCTGCGAACGTTCCCGAGCACTACCTGAAGGCGGCGCGTGACCGTCTCGGTGAGCTCGAGGGGCCCTGACCCCATCGTCGTCACATTGAGCCGGCCCGCGATGCGGGTCGGCGCCCCGGTGTCGTTGGAGGAGTAGGTGGAGAACCAGATGACCGCACGTGAGCTGACCGATCAGGAGCGTGCACGCCTCGCCGAGCTCGACGAGACGATCGCCAAGTTCGAGGGCCAGAAGCGGTGGTCCGACGTGATCAAGACGATCCTCGCGAAGGTCGAGATCGTCCAGTCCGCCGAGGACAAGATCGCGCTCTACGCCCAAGCCGGGTCGATGTACCTCGAGAAGTCGTCGAACCAGGCCGAAGCCATCAAGTGCTTCGAAGCGGTTCTCGAGCTCGATGGCCACAACCTCCAGGCCATCACGCAGCTCAAGGAGATGTACGAGAAGCGGCGCGACTGGGAGAAGCTCGTTCGCGTCATGGAGCGCGAGGCCGAGCTCCTCGACCCGTCCGATCGCGGCTTCCGCTACGTCGAGATGGCGCAGCTCGCGACCGAGAAGCTCCGCAAGCCCGAGATCTGCATCGACCTCTGGCAGAAGGTGCTCGAGCACGACCCCGAGCAGTCGGACGCGCTCGCTGCGCTCGCCGGGCTCTACGAGCGCGCGCGCGAGTGGAAGCCGCTCGCGGACGTGCTCGAGAAGCAGAGCCAGCGCCTCGGCGGCGACGAGCTCAAGCAGCTCCTCGCCAAGCTCGGCATGATCTACGCCGACAAGCTCACCGACGATCACGGCGCAGTCAGCGCCTTCCAGCGCCTGCTCGCGCTCGACCCCGACGACAAGCGCGCGCAAGAGCAGCTCAAGCGTCGCTACGTCGCGATCAAGGCGTGGGACGATCTCGAGGCGTTCTACGCTCCGAGCGGCAAGTGGGACGAGCTCATCCGCACGCTCGAGCGGGAGGCCGGCAACAAGGACGCGCCGAAGGAAGAGCAGATCGATCTCTACTTCCGCGTCGCGCGCCTCTGGCAGGTGCAGGACAAGTCGGACCGCGCAGCGCGCGCCTACGAGAAGGTCCTCGAGCTCGACGCGGACAACAACGACGCGGCGCTCGCGCTCTCGCCGATCTACGAGGCGGCCGGCGACGCGAAGAAGCTCGCCAGCGCGTACGAGGTTCGCCTCAAGCACCTGACCGAGCGCGAGGAGCGAATCGTTCTCCTGCGTGAGGCCGGCGTGCTCTACGAGGAGAAGCTCAAGAAGGCGGACGTCGCCTTCACGAAGTACATCGAGGGGCTCGCGCTCGATCCGATGCGCGAGATCCTCCGTGAGGACGTCGCGCGCCTCGCGCCCGCGGTGGACGGCTGGGATCGCGTGATCGCCACGTACTCGGCGGCGATCGAGGCGAGCGGCGACGTGGCCGAGCAGATCGATCTGCGGCTTCAGCTCGGTGGCGTGCTCCGCGCCGTGGAGAAGATCGACGACGCGATCGCCCAGTTCCGAGCGGTGCACGAGGCCGACCCGGGCAACATGCCGGCGATCGACGCGCTCGATGGCCTCTATCGCGAGACCGCGCGCTTCCAGGATCTCCTCGACATCTACGATCGCCGCCTCGAGCTCGAGACGGACTCGGATGCGAAGAAGCGGATGGCGTGCGGTCGCGCGTCGCTCCTCGAGAAGGAGCTCGCAGCACCGGACGTCGCGATCTCGGCGTACCGCGGGATCATCGAAGAGTGGGGCGACGACGAGCAGGAGGCCTACCGCTCGCTCGACGCGCTGTTCGAGAAGCAGGGCCGGTGGACCGATCTCGCCGCGACGCTCGAGCGCCGCATCGATCTCGGGCCGTCGTCCGACGAAGAGCTGGCCGCGTTCAAGTTCCGCCTCGCGCGGGTGCTCGAGCAGCACCTGAACGACAAGGCGCGCGCGCTCGATCTGTTCCGCGAGGTCGTCACGATCCTGCCGGAGCACGACGGCGCGCGCGTGGCGCTCGAGGCGTTCCTCGAGATCACCGAGGGCGACCTCGCCGTGCAGGCCGCGCAGATCCTCGAGCCGATCTACGAGATGCGGGGCGACTGGGAGTCGCTCGTGCGCTCGCTGGAGGTGCTCGTTCGAGGCGCAGCCGAGCCGGAGCGCAAGCTCGAGCTGCTCAGCAAGATCGGTGAGGTCTGCGGTGCGCAGGTGGGCGATCAGCGCCGCGCGTTCGACGCGTTCGGTCGTGCGCTCCGCGAGATGCCGGAGCATCAGGACACGATCGATCGTCTCGAGGCGATCGCGGACGCGCGAGCGTGGTGGCCCGACCTCGTCGCGCTCACGTCGTCCCTGGCCGCCGGTGCGCAGGATCCGGATCTCGCGCGTCGCCTCTGGATCCGTGCGGCTCGCATCCACGACCTGCGCCTCTCGGCGACGGACGCGGCGGTGCAGGCATACGAGAAGGTGCTCGAGAACGACCCGGCCGACGCCGAGGTCCTCGACGCGCTGGAGGAGCTCTTCCAGCGCACCGGACGCCACCGCGACCTCCTCGGCGTCTTGCGGCGCAAGGCCGACCTCGCGAACGATCCCGAGACCAAGGAAGAGTTGCTCGGGCGCGTGGCCGACATCCACGAGACGGTGCTCGAAGAGCCGCAGAGCGCGATCGCGATCTATCGCGAGGTGCTCGATCTCGATCCGACGAGCCGTCGTGGTCTGTCCTCGCTCGATCGACTGTTCGAGAAGCAGCAGCTCTGGACCGAGCTCGCCGACAACGTCCAGCGGCAGCTCGCGCTCGCGACCGATCCCGACGAGCAGACCGCGCTGATGCTCCGGCTCGCGTCGCTGCGCGAGACCCACATGGGCGCGGCCGACGCGGCGATCGAGATCCATCGCGACGTCCTCGGCCGTGATCCGTCCAACGCGGACGCGCTCGCGGCGCTCGAGCGTTTGCTCGCGAGCCCCCAACACCAGCTCGCGATCACCGAGATCCTCGAGCCGATCTACCGCGACGCGAACGAGTTCCAGAAGCTCATCGGCGTGCTCGAGATCCAGACGCGCCACGCGACGGCGGCGGAGCGCAAGGTGGAGCTCCTCCACCGCATCGCCGAGCTCTACGAGATCGCGCTCGACGATCACGCGAACGCGTTCACCTCGTACGCCCGGGCGCTCGCGGAGGATCCCGCCAACGGGACCTCGCAGGAGCAGCTCGAGCGGCTCGCCGCGACGACCGGCGACTTCGAAGGCCTCGCGAAGGTCTACGAAGAGCGCTCGACCGCCCTCGTGGCGGCCGCGACGCCCACGGAGGGCGAGGTCGGTGACGACGTCCTGCTCGCCAACGCGCTCCTCACGAAGGCTGCCGACGTGCGCGAGACGCAGCTCGGCGACGCCGCGACCGCCATCACGCACCACCAGCGCATCCTCGAGCTGAACGGAGCGGATCTGAACGCGGCCGCCTCGCTCGAGCGCCTCTTCCAGGGCTCCGAGCAGTACGAGCCGCTCGCGCTGATCCTCCTCCGCAAGGCGGAGATGCTGGATTCGCCCGACGACAAGAAGGAGCACCTCTTCCGCGCGGCGTCGATCTACGAAGAGATCCTCGAGCGTCCCACCGACGCGATCGAGGTCTACAAGAAGGTGCTCGGCGTCGACGGCGAGGAGATCCAGGCCCTCGACAAGCTCATCGAGCTCAACCTCAAGCTCGAGCGCTGGACCGACCTCCTCGCGACGTACACGCAGAAGGCGGACGTCGTCGCGGATCCCGACGAGAAGAAGCGCCTCTTCGTCGAGGTCGGCGCGGTCTACGAGCACGAGCTCAAGGACGCGGCCAAGGCGGTCGACACCTACCAGCGGATCCTTGAGATCGATCCGGACGACATCACCGCGATCCAGCGTCTCGACGTCCTCTACCAGGCGGCCGGCAACTGGCAGGAGCTGCGGCAGATCCTCGAGCGTGAGGCCGAGCTCGCCTCGGATCCGAACGAGGTCATCTCCTATCGCTTCCGCATCGCGGATCTCCACCACCACCAGCTCGCGGACGCCAGCAAGGCGGTCGAGGGCTACGGCGAGATCCTCGAGGTCGTCCCCGATCACCAGCCGACGCTCGACGCGCTCGAGGCGATGATCCGCGAGGGCGCGGCCGCCGCGGGCGAAGCGCCACGCGGCGAGCCGCTGCGCGCGGCCACCACGCTCGAGCCCGTCTACCAGCAGTTCGGAGAGTGGGCGAAGCTCGTCGCGGTCCTCGAGGTGCAGGTCGCCTACGAAGAGGATGCACGGCGCAAGGTGGAGCTGCTCCACCGGATCGCGGAGCTGTCGGAGACGCAGCTCGAGAACCCGCAACAGGCGTTCGATGCGTACGCACGCGCGCTGCCGTTCGACAACGCCGACGATCACACGCTCGGCTCGCTCGAGCGTCTCGCGACGGAGCTCGACGGCTTCAAGCGCGTGACGAGCCTCTACGACACTGAGCTCGACAAGCTCGTCGAGCGCCCCGACCGCGTGGTGGAGCTCGGCATGCGCGTCGCGCAGCTCTACGAGGTGCAGGTCGGCGACGTGGAGTCGGCGATCGCACGGTACAACCGCGTGCTCGGCGCCGAGGACACGAACGCGCAGGCGATCGACGCGCTCGATCGTCTCTACGAAGCGACCGAGAAGTGGAACGAGCTGTCCACGGTGCTGTCGCGTCAGGCGCAGCTCGCGTCGAGCCCCGACAACGTCCTCGAGTTCCAGTTCCGCCTCGGCCAGACCTACCAGCGTCACCTCGGCCGCGTCGATCTCGCGATCGAGCAGTACAAGGAGATCCTCGCAGCGGCGCCCGAGCACGAGAAGGCGCTCGGCGCCCTCGAGGAGCTCTTCTCGAGCGGTGTGCAGCCGCTCGTGATCGCGCAGATCCTCGAGCCGCTCTACCGCATGAGCGAGTCGTGGGATCGGCTCGTGGGCGTCTATCAGGTCGAGCTCGAGCAGGTCAGCGACCCCGCCGAGCGCATGACCATGATCCACCGCATCGCCGAGATCGCGGAGGACCGCGCGGCCGAGCCGCAGATCGCGTACGAGTGGCACCTGCGGGCGCTGCTCGAGGATCCGGCGAACGAGCGATCGGTCCCGGACTCGGAGAGACTCGCTGGCGCCCTCGGGAGCTGGGAGCCGCTCGCCGACACGCTCGCGACGGTGCTCACGCAGCGCACGGACGCCGAGACGCGCGTGACCGTCGGTCATCGCCTCGCCCGTGTGTACGAGACGGAGCTCAACGACGTCCCGCGCGCGGTCGACACGCACCTCTTCGTGCTCACCGCCAGCCCGAGCGACGTCGAGTCGCTCGAGGCCCTCGATCGCATCTACGTCGAGAACGGTGCGGCCGAGGCGCTGCAGGAGGTCCTGGCGCGACGCATCGGCGTCACCGAGGACGTCCGCGACAAGGTCGAGCTCTCGTTCCGGCGCGGTCAGGTGCTCGAGAACGATCTCGGTCGCATCGACGAGGCGATCGGCGTCTACCTCGGGATCCTCGATGGCCTCGATGCGGAGCACGAGGCGTCGATCCAGGCGCTCTCGAGCATCTACGTCGAGAAGCAGGACTGGACCAACCTCTACAAGACCTTCGAGCGCGAGCTCAAGGTGGCGCTCGGTGACTCGGGCCGCGCCGACGTGCTCGCGAAGATGGCGCGGCTCAGCGAGAGCTACCTCCAGAACGAGGCGCAGGCCTCGACGCTGTGGGGCCAGGTGCTCGAGCTGCGAGGGGAGGACCCCGAGGCCCTCAACGCGCTCGGAGACCTCCACGCTCGCGCGGGCCGCTTCCAGGAGCTCGTCGAGGTGCTCGATCGCGAGGCCGCGATCGCCGCCGACGACGAGACGCGCGTCCAGATCTTCACGGACCTCGGCCGCATCTGGTACGGCAAGCTCAAGAACGAGCGCAACGCCGTCGACAACTGGCAGCGCGTTCTCGACATCGACCCGACGAACACGGGCGCGCTGTTCGCGCTGATCGAGATCTACCGCGCGAACAACCAGACCTCGGAGCTCGTGGACTCGCTCCACCGTGTGATCGAGGTGGGTGCGGCGACGCTCGACGATGAGACGATCGAGACCTGCTACATGCAGCTCGGCGCGCTCTACGAGACGACGCTGGCGCAGCCGGCCGACGCGATCGACGCCTTCGCCAAGGCGCTCGATCTCAACCCGCGCAACTTCGAGGCGATGGACGCGCTCGAGCGTCTCCACGCCGCGAACAGCGACTGGGTCGAGCAGATCCAGATCTTCGAGCGTCGCGCCGACGCGCTCGAGGCGCCCGCCGACAAGATCGCGACGCTCCTCGTCGTGGCGCGCACCTGGGCCGAGCCGCAAGGAGAGCCCGATCGCGGCACGAGCGCCTACCAGCGCGTGCTCGACCTCGATCCGACGCACGAGCTCGCGTTCGTGGAGATCGAGAAGCTCCACAAGGCGGCCGAGCGCTGGGAGGAGCTCGCCGAGCTCTACACGACGCGCTTCGAGAACACCGAGGACCGGGCGTTGCTCCGCAAGCTCGCGGAGGTGCAGGAGAAGCATCTCGGCGACAAGGAGGCGGCGTTCGAGGCCCTGCAGCTCGCGTGGGAGGTCGACTACACCGACACCAACACCGACGAGCTCGAGCGCGTCGCGGGCCTCACGCAGAAGTGGAACGACCTGCTCGGCGCGGCGAACGCGGCGCTGCAGGAGGCGACCGACCCGAGGATCAAGATCGCCATCTGCCTCGCGTGCGCGAAGTGGTACGGCGCCGAGCTCGGACGCCCCGAGTACGCGATCCCGTACTACCAGCAGATCCTCGCGCTCGACCCCGCCAACGTGCCCGCGATGCGGCAGATGGCGGATCTCTACCGCTCGACGCAGCAGTGGCAGACGCTCAAGCAGGTTCTCGGGCGCCTCGTCGACATCACGTCGGATCCGTCCGACAAGGCGGGCGTGTTCGTGCAGATGGGCGACCTCGCCGCGTCGCACCTCAACACACCGGAGCAGTCGCGCTCCTACTACCAGCAGGCGCTCGACACGGATCCGACGCACATCGGCGCGCTCGAGGCGCTCGAGCGCGTCTACCGCGAGAGCGGCGAGTGGGCCGCGCTGCTCGACGTGCTCCGCCGCAAGGCCGACGCGCTCAAGACGCCCGAGGACATCCTCCGCGCCAAGCTCCAGATCGCCGAGGCCTACGAGGACCGGACGGGCGACGTCGAGGAGGCCATCGCGACGTACCGTCAGGTGCTCGCGACCGACGCGAACAACCTCCGTGCGCTCAAGGGCCTCGAGCGACTGTACTCGCAGAAGGAGCGCTGGCCCGAGCTGCTCCAGGTGCTCGAGCAGCAGTACGAAGGCGTCACCACCGAGAAGGAGCGCATCCAGATCCTGCTGCGCGTCGCCTCGATGTGGGAGGAGGAGTTCGTCAAGCCCGAGAAGGCGGCCGAGCGCCTCGAGAAGGTCGTCGAGATCGATCCCGCCAACGACACCGCGTACCGCGCCCTCGAGCGCATCTATCGCGGCATGCAGAAGTGGGATCAGCTCATCGACACGTACGAGCGCCACGTCGCCTCGACGCCCGACCGCACCGAGAAGCAGCAGCTGCTCGCGGCGATCGGCGACGTCTACAACGCCGAGCTCCACGACGCGGATCGCGCGGTCGACGCGTACCTCAACATCACGTCGATCAACGCCGACAACGTGACGGCGCTCGATGCGCTCACCCGCATCTACGACAAGCGTGGCGACCACAGCCAGGCGCTCGACACGATGATGCACCTGGCGCGGCTGCTCCAGGATCCGCAGGCCGTCGTCGATCTGCGCTACCGCATGGGCAAGCTCCTCGACGAGAAGATCGGGGATCGCGCCAGCGCGGTGGACCAGTACCAGAGCGCGCTCGACGTCGAGGCGGGCCACCTCCCATCGCTCGAGGCGATGCGGAAGATCCACCTCGAGGCGGGCGACTGGCTCGCCGCTGCCAAGGCCCTCGAGCAGGAGTCGCAGTACCAGCAGCAGCCGCGTCTCATCGCGCGCCTGCTGGTGGAGCTCGGGCGCCTCTACGAGGACAAGCTCGACGAGCACGAGCGCGCGATCGAGTGCTTCCAGGCGGCGTTCCGCCAGGATCAGGACAACGAAGAGGCGGCCCTGCCGCTCGCCGAAGAGGCGATGCGCACCAACGAGCACGAGACGGCGCTTCCGCTGCTCGACATGCTCGTCAAGCGCTCGGGCAAGCGCGAGGCCGCGGAGCAGCAGCGCCTGGCCTTCATGCTCGGCGAGGCCGCACAGAAGACCAACAACAACGAAGCGGCCATCAAGGCCCTCACGAAGGCCTACCAGCTCGACCAGCAGCACCTGCCGACGCTGCTGGCACTCTCGAACGCGTACTACGCCGCGGAGAACTGGGAGCAGGCCTTCAAGTACTACCAGATGGTCCTCGCGCACCATCGGGACGACGTCGACAAGGAGCAGCTCACCGACGTCTTCTTCCGGCTCGGCGTCATCAAGCGAGAGCAGGGCGATCGCCGCAAGGCGCTCAACATGTTCGACAAGGCCCTCGAGGAGATGCCGTCGCATCGGCCGACGCTCGAGGCCGTGGTCGGCCTGTACGAGACCCAGAACGACTGGGAGCAGGTCATCCACTTCAAGAAGCAGATCCTCGATCAGCTCTCGGGCGACGAGCGCTTCCAGATGCTCGAGAAGATCGGCGACCTGTGGAACGAGAAGGTCAAGAACGCTTCGAAGGCCGTCGAGGCCTACTACGAAGCGCTCGAGATGCGTCCCAAGACGCACAAGCTCCTCCACAAGCTCCTCATCCTCCACCAGACGACGAAGCAGTGGGACTCGGCGATCGAGATCATCGAGCGCATCGCGGGCCTGGTCGAGGATCAGGACACGACCGAGGACTCGAAGAAGTCGCAGAAGTCCAAGTACAAGTACACGGTCGCCGTCATCCTCCGCGACGAAGTGAAGGATCTCGATCGCGCGCTCGCGGAGCTCGACGCGGCGCTCGATCTCGATCCCTCGCAGCTCAAGGCGTTCGAGGCGGTCAACAAGGTCCTCAACGGTCGCAAGGACTGGAAGCAGCTCGAGCGCGCGTTCCGCAAGATGCTGCGCCGCGTGACGGGCAAGGTCTTCACGGGCAACGAGAACCGCGAGCTCGAGCACACGCTCTGGCACAACCTCGGCGTCATCTACCGTGACCGCATGCACCAGCCCGAGACGGCGGTGGAGGCGTTCAAGATGGCGTCGCAGATCCGCCCCGACAGCCCGCAGGAGCACCAGATCCTCGCGGAGCTGTTCGCGGTCATCCCGGGCCGCGTCGACGACGCGATCGCCGAACAGCAGTGGCTGCTCAAGCAGGACCCGCACCGCGTCGAGTCCTACCAGGCGCTCTACAAGCTCTACTTCGAGGCGCGTCAGTACGACAAGGCGTGGTGCCTCGCGTCCACGCTGTGCTTCCTCAAGAAGGCGGACGCGGAGCAGCAGCAGTACTTCGAGCAGTACCGCGCACGCGGGCCCATCCGGCCGACGTCTCGCCTCGACGACGAGCGCTGGCTGAAGGATCTCGCCCACCCCGACGAGGATCTCGTCGTCTCGAAGATCTTCTCGCAGGTGTGGCCGGCGATCCTCTCGATGCGCGGTCAGTCCGACCGTGACGCGGGCCTCGCGCCCAAGTACCAGGTCGATCCGAACACGCACACGGGCGCGTTCCCCCGCACCTTCGGGTTCGTGTCGCAGGTGCTCGGGCTGCCGGCGCCTCGCCTCTTCCTTCGTCAGGACGTCGCAGGCGGCCTCACGCACCTCCGCGTATTCCCGCTCGCGTCGCTGTGTGGCTCGACGCTCCTCACGGGCTTCCAGCCGCTCGACCTGATGTTCATCGCGGCCCGCCACCTCGCGGACTACCGCCCCGAGCACTACATCCGCACGCTCATGCCCTCGAACACCGAGCTCAAGACGGTGCTCATGGCGTCGCTGCGGCTCGCCAACCTCGTGCCTGGCGATGCACAGATCGACCAGACGGCGCAGGAGATCCGCAAGTACCTCCAGGCGCCGCAGCTCGACGCGATCGGCACGCTCGGTCGCCGCTTCGTGCAGGCGGGCGCGCGGACGGACGTGAAGAAGTGGCTGCAGGGCGTGGAGATCACCGCGTGTCGCGCGGGCTTCCTCGTCTGCAACGATCTCGACACGGCCGCGCGCATGATCCAGGCGCTCGGCGCCACCGGGCCGGTCGACCTGCCTCCGAAGGAGAAGGTCAAGGAGCTCGTCCTCTTCAGCGTGTCGGAGGAGTACTTCCGACTTCGACAGGCGCTCGGTATCCAGATCGCGATCACCTGATCGCGTCGGCCTCGTGGCGGAGCGCGTGCGGCCCAGCCCCACGCGCACCACACCGCGGCCGGGAGACGTGGTGGGCGCCACCCTCGAGATTCCGCTGCCGACGCGCCGGGCGACGATTCGCCTCGCGCGTCGGCTCGCGTCCGTCCTCGAGCCCGGTGATGTCGTGTTCCTCGAGGGGCCGCTCGGTGCGGGCAAGACCTTCTTCGCGCGAGCGATGTGTCGCGCGCTCGGTGTGCCCTCTCGCGTGCCGATCCAGAGCCCGACGTTCGCGCTGGTGAACGAGCACGAGGGCCGCTCCCAGATCATCCACGCCGATCTCTATCGCCTCTCGGACGCGGCAGAGCTGGACGAGCTCGGTCTGCGCGAGGCGCTCGCCGAGTCGATCGGCCTCGTCGAGTGGGGGGCTCGCTTCGGGGACGCGCTGGGCCGTGACGGCGTGGTCGTCACCATCGGGCTGACGGCGGGCCGGCGTGACGCGCGCGTCACGGGGCGGGGACCTCGAGGCGCACGTCTCGTCGAGCGGCTCGCAGCCAGCTGAGCCACGTCACACCGGCGTCGAGCACGTCTCGCACGGGATGCCTTGCGGCGAGCGGGCGTGCCTGGTACCAGCGGCCCCCGATGCCGCGCAGGAACGATATCCGCAAGATCCTCCTTCTCGGCTCCGGCCCGATCGTGATCGGGCAGGCGTGCGAGTTCGACTACTCCGGAACGCAGGGAGCGAAGGCGCTCAAGGAGGAGGGCTACGAGGTCGTCCTCGTGAACTCCAATCCGGCGACGATCATGACGGATCCGGAGTTCGCGGATCGCACGTACGTCGAGCCGCTCGTGCCCGAGATCGTCGAGGCGATCATCGCGCGCGAGAGACCGCAGGCCCTGCTGCCGACGCTCGGAGGGCAGACCGCGCTGAACCTCGCGCTCGCGCTGCACGACAACGGCGTGCTCGAGAAGTACGGCGTCGAGCTGCTCGGCGCGAACGTCACCGCGATCCGCAAGGCCGAGGATCGCGAGCTCTTCAAGCAGGCGATGGAGAAGATCGGGCTCGGCGTCTGTCGCGCACGCACCGCGCGCACGCTCGAGGAGGCCGACCTCGCCGTGCAGGAGATCGGCTTCCCCGTCATCCTGCGCCCGTCGTTCACGATGGGCGGCACGGGTGGCGGCATCGCCTACAACCGCGCCGAGTTCGACGCCGCGATCCGCTGGGCGTTCTCCCAGAGCCCGACGCACGAGTGCCTCATCGAGGAGAGCGTGCTCGGCTGGAAGGAGTACGAGCTCGAGGTCATCCGCGATCCCGCCGACAACTTCTCGGTCATCTGCACCATCGAGAACTTCGACCCGATGGGCGTGCACACGGGCGACTCGATCACCGTCGCGCCGGCGATGACGCTGACGGACAAGGAGTACCAGCGCCTGCGCGATGCGGCGCGAGCGGTCATCTCCGAGATCGGCGTCGAGACCGGTGGCTCCAACATCCAGTTCGCGGTGAACCCCGCGGACGGGCGCGTGATCGTCATCGAGATGAACCCGCGCGTCTCGCGCAGCTCCGCGCTCGCGTCGAAGGCCACGGGCTATCCGATCGCGCGCATCGCGGCGAAGCTCGCCGTGGGCTACCGGCTCGACGAGCTCGTGAACTCCATCACGGGCACGAGCGCGGCGTTCGAGCCGACGATCGACTACGTCGTCGTGAAGTGGCCGCGCTTCGCCTTCGAGAAGTTCCGCGGCGCCGACCCGCGCCTCACGACGCAGATGAAGTCCGTCGGCGAGGCGATGTCGATCGGCAAGACCTTCAAGGAGGCCTTCCAGAAGGCAGCGCGATCGCTCGAGATCGGGCGCGACGGGCTCGTCTCTCTCCTCGAGCGCGCGGACTACCTGCAGCTCGCGAGCGAGGTGCGCACGATGCGCTCGCAGCCGCCCGGCATGCCGATCACGCTCGGCGCGCCGCGCAAGAACGACGCGCTCCCCATGGCGACCGACGAGGAGCTGCGCGACGCGATCCTCGACATCATCGCCACGCCGCTCGGCGATCGGGTCTGGTACCTCTGCGACGCGATGCGTCTGGGCGCGAGCGTCGAGGAGATCCACCGCGCGACGGCGATCGATCCGTGGTTCCTCACCCAGCTCGCCGAGATCATCGCCGAGGAACGTGAGATCGCCGCGGGCAAGGGCGCGCCGATGGGCGTCGAGCACCTGCGGCGCGTGAAGGCGATGGGCTTCACCGACTCCCGCATCGCGTCGCTCCGCGGCGAGGATCGCGCCACGGTCGCCGCCGCGCGCGCGTCGCTCGGCGTGCGCCCGATCTACGCGCGCGTGGACACCTGCGCGGCCGAGTTCGAGGCCAAGACGCCGTACCTCTACTCGACGTCGGGACGCGCGAGCGAGGCGGCGCCGACCGATCGCAAGAAGGTGATCATCCTCGGTGGCGGGCCGAACCGCATCGGGCAGGGCATCGAGTTCGACTACTGCTGCGTGCACGCGTCGTTCGCGCTCAAGGAGCTCGGGTACGAGACCGTGATGGTCAACTGCAACCCCGAGACCGTCTCGACCGACTTCGACACCAGCGATCGCCTCTACTTCGAGCCGCTCACGCTCGAGGACGTCCTCTCGATCGTCGAGGTCGAGAAGCCGCACGGCGTGATCGTCCAGTACGGCGGACAGACGCCGCTCAAGCTCGCGATGGCGCTCGCGCGCGCGGGCGTGCCCATCCTCGGCACGAGCGCAGCGGCGATCGATCGCGCCGAGGATCGCGAGCAGTTCGATCAGCTGCTCACGAAGCTCTCGCTCAAGCGCCCGCAGGGCGGCATCGCGCGCGGCATGCAGGAGGCGTTCGAGATCGCCGAGCGCATCGGCTTCCCGGTCGTCGTGCGGCCGAGCTACGTGCTCGGTGGTCGCGCGATGGAAGTGGTGCACTCGCGCGCGGATCTCGCGCAGTACTTCGCGGTCGCGCTGCAGGCCGTGGAGGACGCGGAGAAGCAGACGATCCTCGTCGATCAGTTCCTCAAGGACGCGATCGAGGTCGACGTCGACTGCATCTCGGACGGCAAGACGGTCGTCATCGGAGGCCTCCTCCAGCACATCGAAGAGGCCGGAGTGCACTCGGGTGACTCGTCGATGGTGCTGCCGGCGCACGCGCTGCCGCCCGAGGTGCTCGCGAGCATCCGCAGCTCCACGCGCGCGCTGGCGCTCGAGCTCGGCGTCGTCGGTCTCATGAACGTGCAGTTCGCGATCAAGGGCAGCGCGGTGTTCGTGCTCGAGGTGAACCCGCGTGCGTCTCGCACCGTGCCATTCGTGAGCAAGTCGATCGGCGCGCCGCTCGCGAAGCTCGGCGCCAAGGTCATGGCGGGCAAGTCGCTCGCGGAGCTCGGCTTCACACGCGAGATCGTCCCGAGCCACGTCGCGGTGAAGGAGTCGGTCTTCCCCTTCACCAAGTTCCCTGGCGTCGACACGATCCTCGGCCCCGAGATGCGCTCGACGGGTGAGGTCATGGGGCTCTCGACGGCGCTGCCGAGCGCGTTCCTCAAGGCGCAGCTGGCCGCTGGCAGCAAGCTCCCTCGCGACGGCCGCGTCTTCATCAGCGTGCGCGACGACGACAAGCCGGCGGCCTGCGAGATCGCGCTGCGTCTGACGGAGCTCGGCTACCAGGTGGTGGCGACCGGCGGCACGCAGGACGCGCTGCTCCGCGCAGGCATCCCGAGCGAGCGCGTGAACAAGGTCCGCGAGGGGCGGCCGCACATCGTCGACAAGCTGACGAACCGCGAGATCGCGATCGTGATCAACACGACCGAAGGCGCGCAGGCGATCCGCGACAGCTACTCGCTGCGCCGCCAGACGCTCGTCTCGGGCATCCCGTACTTCACGACGATCGCGGCCGCGGCGGCGGCCGTGGATGCGCTCGAGGCGCGGCGCGAGGGGCCGCTCGCGGTGCGCTCGATCCAGGAATACCACGAGGATCTGCGGCGTCGTCGCTCGACCGCGCCCTGACGCGGTGTGAGGACGGCCTCGGCGTGAACGTTCGAACCGCAGCGGGGCTGGCGTTCCGACGGGTGACGTCGCGGCGCGAGGTCCAGCTCGTGCTGGCGATGCTCGCCGCGATCGCGATCGCACACGTCTTGTCGCGCGTGCCGGTCGGCGAGGCGCAACGGCCCGGCCGCGCCACGTCGAGACGTGAGGTGATCGCCGGCGTGCCGCGGCAAGGGCAGGGCGAGGACGTGCTCGTCCTCCTTCCCGAGGGCACCCATGCGCCGGGCTCGCTCGCCGTCATCGTGGCGCTGCACGGCCGAGGTGAGGCGGTGCGTGGCCCGCAGCGCGGCGCACGTGGGTGGCTCGATGACTACGCGCTCGAGCCCGCCTTCGCAGCGATGAGCCGCGGACGCGTGGAGGCTTCGGACGCGGGGGGCATGGCGAGCGAGGCCCAGCTGCGCGCGATGACGCGGTCGCTGCGCGCACACCCCTTCCGCGACGTCGCGGTCGTCATGCCGTACACGCCCGATCTCATCGACGAGGTGCCGGGCTCCGAGGCCATCGCGGCGTACGGGCAGTGGCTCGTCGACGTGATGCTGCCGACCGTGCGGCGGAGCCTCCCTGCGCTCGGCGCGGACCCGGGTCGCACCGCGATCGACGGCGTCTCGCTCGGCGGCATGCTCGCGCTCGACGTCGGGCTGCGCCACCCGGAGACGTTCGCGAGCGTCGGTGGCATCCAGCCCGCGGTGCGTGGACGCGTCGCGGCCTATGGCCCGCTCGCGACGGGCGCGACGAGGTGCCTGCGCGTGGCCTCGAGCGAGCGAGACCCGTTCCTGCGCGCGACGCGCGAGCTGTCGGCGGCCTGGCGCGCCCGCGGCATCGCGCACGAGCTCGTCGAGTACGCGGGACCCCACGGCTACTCGTTCAACCGCGGTCCGGGCTCCCTCGAGCTCCTGCGTTTCCACCACGCGTGCTTCTCGCGCGGGGCGCGCTGACGTCGAGTCGCGCGAGCGCGATCCGAGCGTGTCGGCGTCGCGCGCGTGCCGGGCGCGAATTTGCCCGTCGGAGGGGGGCGTCCTAAGACGCTCGGATGGACAAGGTCCCCATGACGCCGGAAGGCCACGCGGCGCTGCTCGCGGAGGTCAACCACCTCAAGACCGTGGAGCGCCCTCGGATCTCGAAGGAGATCGGGGTCGCGCGCGAGCACGGAGATCTCCGCGAGAACGCCGAGTACCACGCGGCCAAGGAAAAGCAGGGGATGGTCGAGGCGCGCATCAACCAGATCGAGGACAGCATCTCGCGCGCCGATGTCATCGATGCCTCCACGTTCACTGGCGACAAGGTGAAGTTCGGCGCGTACGTGAGCCTCGAGGACACCGACTCGGGCAAGAAGGTCCGCTACCGCATCGTCGGTCCCGACGAGGCCGATCTGAAGAAGGGCACCATCTCCGTGAGCTCGCCGATCGCGCGCGCGCTCATCGGCCGCAAGGTCGGCGACGAGGTCACGGTGAACGCGCCCGGTGGCGAGCGCGTGTACGAGATCGTCGAGGTCGCGTGGGTCGCCTGACATGAGTCAGCGCGACCTCACGCTGGAGCTCGACTTCGCGGTTCCGCCGGCGCGTCTCTGGGAAGCGCTCACGGATCACGCCTCGATGGGCAAGTGGACGGGGGCGGAGGTGCGCCTCATCGCGCGCGGTGACGAGCACGGCGTGGGCGCGGTGCGCCGCGTCCGCGTCGGCCCGACGTCGATCGACGAGGAGGTCGTCTACGCCGATGCGCCCAGGCGCCTCGTGTATCGCGTGGTGCGCGGCGCGGGGCTCTCGCACCACCGCGGCGAGGTGCTGATCGAGCCCAGGGGCACGGGCTCGCACCTCACCTGGAACATCCGCATGGTCTCGCCCGTGCCGGGCGTGAGCCGCGTGCTCGCGCGCACGATCCGGCTGGCCGTCGGCCGTGGGCTCGTCGAGCTCCGCGGCCTCATCGGCGGCTAGAGCACCGATCCGTTTGATTCCGCTAGGAATCCGACGGATTCGGTGCTCCTGGGGGAGTGGGGCCCCGACGAATTCACTTCGGCGGGGCGAGGGGACACGCCCCTCGGAAAACAGAGGCTAGAGCAGCGATTCGAGTGAATCGGTGCTCTAGCTGGGAGAGTCGATGCGCCGATCGCGCTTGGGGAGCAGGCCCGTGCGGTACGCATCGAGGAGGGCCTGGGCGACCTCGGCGGGCATGCCCAGGAACGCCTCGTCGTAGCGGATCGGCGGCTCGTCCTTGCGCTTGAGCACGAGCGTCTTGGCCTCGTGGATGCCATCGAGGACGCTGAAGGCGCGTCGCGTGTCGATCGAGACGCGCTGCAGCTTGCTCCAGCGCGCGCGGTGGATGCCGGCCCGCGTGCGCAGCAGCACCTCGGCGGGGGTCAGCACCAGCGCGATGCCCTTGCGGACCGCGATCTCGCGGCGGGTGCTCCACCACCAGCCGAGAGGGAACACGAGCGCGACCACGATCGCTCCGAGGGCGAACGGCAGGACCTCGGTGGGGATGGCGACGTCCAGGCGCGCGAGACCCTCGATCATCACGAGGGCGAGGAGGATCGTGGCGTACGGCCCGCGCCGCGCCCACGCAGCGCCGTGGGGCACGACGAGTGTGCCGGGCGTGGTGATGCCCTGTGCGGCGTCGTCGTAGACCTTGCTCGCGAGCTGCGCGGGCTCGGGGAGCTCACGCGACTCGTCATACGGTTGTGGTCCGAGCCAGCGCATGAGGCGCTCTGCGAGGACGCCGGGGCTGTGCTCGAAGAGCGGCGGGATGCGGAGAAACAGCGCGTCGCGCGTCGAGCCCACGACGAGCACGTCGGCCCAGGGGCGGCCCGAGCGCCGCGTCTGCCAGATGCCGCTCTCGGTGATCGAGACGATCGCGTCTCGCTCCATCGACGCAGCCGTCGTTCCGTCGGTGAAGAAGAGACCCTCGGGCGCGAGCACGAGCGCCGAGCGGCTGGCGCGCGTGGCGACGATCAGCCTGCGTCCGAGCTCGAGGCCGAGGATCAGCGCCCGTGTGGTCAGACCGACGGCGAGCAGACGCATGAGGAGCGCGAGGGGGTCGATCGCCGTGCCCGCCACGATCTCGCGGAAGCCCGCGCCGAGCCACGCCACGGCCGCGACCATCGGGGCCAGGAGCGCGCGCACGCCGTCGCCGTCGAGCACGGGTGGCCACGTCCCACGCAGCACGTCCCAGCCCTTCGGGGGCCGCACGCGGCCCGTCGCGATCTCTCGTGCGCGCTGGGTCCAGTCCGCGTCGCGGCTGGTGCCTTCGGGGGCGTCGGCGCTCTCGGTTTCCGCGCTCTGGCCGGACATCGCGCGTTTGTGCGCGTCGCGGCCGGCACCGTCAACGAGGCCTGCTCAGGAGGCCGTCTCGGCGGGGGCTCCGTGCTCGCAACGAGACCAGCCGGCCGTGGCGTCGGCGGCCCGGCGCCTCGCGCGCTCACAGCGGAGCGCGGCATCGGCGTCGCGGGCCTCGCGCGCGACCGCACAGACACGCCCCGCGGCCTCGCCAGCCTCGGTGACCGCCACCGCGAGCGCGGTGCAGCTCGCCTCGGTCGGCTCGACGGCGAGCGCCTCCTGCGCGCGCGCGCCCTCCACGAGCGCGTGCTCGAGCTCGGCCTCGTGGCGCTGGATGTCGGCGTGCCGGGTGTGGGGATCGCGCGGGATCGAGGCACCACACCCCGCCAAGAGCAGGAGGAGGCCCGTCAGAACGACGACTCCACAGGGCGCCGAGGCGCGGTGATATGCTCGTCGGGCCCGCAGGCCGCTTCGATGCCGCTCGTCCAACACTCGCGTCGGGAGATCCACTTCAAGCTCGTGTACTACGGGCCTGGGCTGGGCGGGAAGACCACGAACCTCGAGTTCATCCACAAGCACTCGAGGCCCGACCGGCGCGGCAAGCTGATCTCGCTCGCGGCCGAGTCGGAGCGCACGCTGTTCTTCGATCTGCTGCCCGTCGATCTCGGCGAGTTCAAGGGCTACCAGGTGCGCCTGCACCTCTGCACGGTGCCCGGCCAGATCGCGCAGGACAAGACCCGACGTCTCGTGCTGCGTCACGTCGATGGCATCGTGTTCGTCGTCGACTCGCAGCGCCCGCGCCTCGAGGACAACGTGCAGTCCGTGATCGATCTGGACTCGAACCTGCGGCAGCAGGGCGACGATCCCGATCGGCTCCCGCTCGTGGTCCAGTACAACAAGCGTGATCTCGACGACATCGCGCCCGTCGGCGAGCTCCGGCGCGCGCTGCGGATCCCACGAGGGGTGCCCGAGTTCGAAGCCATCGCCGTTCGCGGCGTCGGCGTGTTCGACACGATGAAGGCGGTGCTCAAGCAGTGCCTCAACCTCATCGGTGATCCTCGCAACGCGAAGGAGGGACGCTCACCGTCGATCCTTGCCGGCGCGCGCGCCTCGATGTTCCCGCGCGAGCGCGATCCCGATGGGCCGCCGACGGGCGGCGCGCGCCTGCCCCGTGCGCCGCGCCTGCCGAGCTTCGACGATGACGAATGAAGCGCTCGCGCACGTCGCGCCGGGCGTTCGCGTGATCGCGCTCGAGACACCGACGCTGCCTCCCGCGACGCACACGAACGCCTACGTGCTCGGTGAGCGCGAGGTGATCGTGATCGAGCCCGCGAGCCCGCGACGTCGTGAGCAGGCACGGCTCTTTCAGGCGCTCGAAGAGGCGGGGCTCGTGGTGCGCGCGATCTTCCTGACGCACCACCACATCGATCACATCGGCGCCGTCGAGGCGCTGCGCGAGCGGACCGGTGCCCCGGTGTGGGCGCACGACGAGACGGCTGCGCGTCTGCCGTTCGCGGTCGACCGCCGGATCGAGCACGACGAGCGGATCGAGGACGATGCGGGTCGCCTCTGGCGCGCCGCGCACACGCCTGGCCACGCGCCGGGGCACCTCTGCCTCCTCGACGACGAGGGGACGGTCGTCGCTGGCGACATGGTCGCGGGCACGGGGACCATCCTCATCGAGCCGAGCGAGGGCAACATGCGGCAGTACCTCGACTCGCTCCGCAGGCTGCGAGACGAGGCGCGGCTCCTCCTTCCTTCGCACGGGCCCGCGCTGCCGGAGGCTTCGCGCGTCCTCGACCACTACGTGAGCCACCGCCTCGGCCGAGAGGCCAAGGTGCGCGCCGCGGTGCGCGCGGTGGGACCGGCCACGATCGCGGCGCTCTTGCCGATCGCGTACGCCGACACGCCGCCCGCGGTCTGGCCGCTGGCAGCGCTCTCGATCGAGGCGCACCTCGTGAAGCTCGTCGAAGACGGCGAGGTCGCGCGCGAGGCCGACGTGTTCCGCCTCGCCTGAGCCGTCAGTGGAGCTCGTGCGGAGTGCGCACGAAGAACGTCGTCTCGCCGCGTCGGACCTCGAGGAGGGCGGGGACCAGGCTCGATCCCAGCAGGCGCACGCGCGCCTCGTCCACCGAGGCCACGGCGCGGCCGTCCACGGCGACGACCACGTCGCCGGGCACGAGGCCCGCTCGGCGTGCGGCCGCGCCGACCACGCGCGAGACCCGGACCGTGCTGCCGCTGGCCTCGATCTCGATCCCGACGCCCACGACGCGTCGCGCGCGATCCCCGTGCGTGCCGTCATCGTCGAACCGCTCGGGCAGGTGGATCACGATCGGTGCGGGATCACGATCGCGACGAACGTCGAGGCTCTGCTCCGCCTCGCCTGCGCTCGCGTGCACGATGGAGAGCGTGCGCCGACCGGCTGGCACGCCGGTGATCTCGAAGTGCCCCCGCTCGTCCGTGCGTGCGACGAGCGCATCGCGCACGTCCGACGCATCGACGCTGATCTCGGCGGCCTCGACGGGGCGGCCGAAGCGATCGACGACATCCCCCGAGACACGAAGACCCGGCTCGACGACGAAGGGCTCGACCTCGACGAGGTCACCGCGGCGCGGCGCGCGGATCGTGAGCTCGCGCGCGAACGGTGCGTAGCCACTCGCGCGGACCTCGACGCGGTAGCGACCCGGACGTGCGCGGGGCAGGTCGACGACGCCGTTCGTGTCGCTCGCGGTGCTGCGGTGGCAGGGGGTCTCGTCGAGGCAGGTCCACGTGATCTCCGCGTCCGCCACGGCCGCGCCGGTCCAGGCGTCGAGGAGCGTGGTGGCGATGGTCACGGGCTCGGCGAGCGTGAGGGTCACGAGCCCGTCCTCGCGCGCGATCACCGGTGCGCTCACATGGCCGGGGTGCGAGGCCTCGAGCGACACTGCGCCCGGCGGGGCGGCGGTGAGCTCGATCTCGCCGTTCCCGTCGCTCACGAGCGTGCGCGGCTGGCCCGTTCCCGCGGTGAGCGATTCGATGCGGACGAGCGCGTCCTCGACGGGGTCGCCGTGGGGATCGAGGACGCGTGCGCGCAGCGTGCGCCGGCCCGCATCGAGGGTGATCGCGACGTCCTCGGTCTGGCCGCCTCGCACGTCCACGAGCTGCTCCGAGGTGGGCCGCCCCTCGCTCATCGCGAAGAGGAGCACCGTGCCGCCGACGTCCTCCACACGGAACTCACCGCGCGCGTCGGTCGAGAGGTAGCGCGGGATCGGATCGTTCTCGATGCGCGCCTCGATGCGCGCATCGGCGGGGCGCCCGTGCTCGTCGAGCACGCGGCCGTGCACGTGACCGCCGGCACCGAGCACGAGCTCGAGACCCTCGCGCGAGCGTCCGCCTGCGAGCTGGAGGCGTGGCGAGCGCGCGGCGCGGTGGCCGGGAGCACGCGCGATCACCTCGACGCGCCCCGGCGGCAGCCCGCTCACGACGAACTCTCCGTCGGCGTTGGTGCGGAGGCTCGTGCGAACGATCGTCGCTGGCGCGTTGGCAGGCGGAGCGCCGCCGGATCCGGTGCTGACGAGCGCGATCTCGGGGGTGTCTCCGGGCGCGAGCGGGATGGGTGGGACCTGGTCGGTGACGCCGAGGCCCGGCATCTCGTCGGCGGATGGCGCAGGCGGGAGCGCGGGCAGCGCGCTGTCGGTCGGTGCGGCGCTCGGCGAGAAGACGAGCGGGGCGAGGGGGAGCACCGTCGCGCTCACCGCGATCGGCGCGCGATCGGTGGCCTCGCCGACGACCTCGACCCAGGCATCGGCGATGGGCTCGTGCGCTTCGTCGAGCACGCGGCCTCGGAGCGTCGCGCCCTCGGAGAGCATCACGCGGCAAGGCGCGCTCGTCTCGCAGCGCTCCGCCGTCGTGACGAAGCCCGCGGCACGAACGTCGAGGGCGATCGCGCCCGGCTCGAACGGTCCGACGCGGAAGCCCCCGTTCGCGTCGGTGAGCGCGGCACGCGAGCTCGCCGACAGCGTGGACGTGGACGCCACGATCTCGGCGCTCGGCACCGGGCGTCCGGCGCGATCGACGATGACACCGCTCACGAACGCGCCCTCGGCCAGGCGCAGACTGACGAAGACGCTCTGCTCCGGATCGACGGTGAGACCACGACGCGGCTCGGCGACGAGCGCGTCGCTCGTCGCCTCGACCTCGTAGATGCCGGGCGGCACGTCCTCGAAGACGAAGCGGCCTTCTGCATCGGCCTGGAGCTCACGACCGGGCCAGATGCCGGAGCCGACGATCCGGAGAGTGGCCAGGTGAGGCTGACCGTCGGGGCCGAGCACCTGACCCGCCACGCGCGCGATCGGCTCGAGAGGGATCACGAACGGCTCGTGCGGCGTGCGGATCGCACGTGCGACCCGCGCGAAACCCGCGAGGTGCGCGCGGAGCACGTACGGACCGGCCGGCAGATCGTCGACGGTGACGCGATCGCCGTGCACCTCGAGCTCGCGCAACAGATCGCCGTCGTCGTTCTCCACCCGGAGGGTGCCCACGAGGGCGCGGCTCGCTCCATCGGCGGCTGCCGGGGCCTCGAACCGCACCTCGAACGCGACGCCTGCGACCGGGGTGGGGGGCGCGGCGGTCGCGATCGGCGCCTCGGCCGGGGCCTCGGGCGGGGCGAGCCAGTCCTCGGCTGCGTCCCGCGTGAGGGCTGCCAACGCGACCACGACGACGCCCACGCGCGACCAGCGCATCGTCGTGCGTGGCGTGGGGGCTCGGCCGGGGCTAGGAGGGGCGTTCGACATCACTCGCAGCGCGCTGCGAGAACGGGGCGCCCTCGGCGCCGCATTCCCGGCGGACACGACCATCCTTGATCGTCCCTGGCGCCGATGCTAGGAAGCGCGCCCTTTCGACGGAGATTGATCCATGGCTCATCGCTGCGCCGTCTGCGGCAAGGGCGCCCAGGCCGCCCACAACGTCAGTCACTCGAACCGCAAGTCGCGCAAGTGGCAGGAGCCGAACCTCCAGCCCGTGCACATCGTGCTCGACGGTTCGCCGACGCACGCGCGTGTCTGCACGCGCTGCATCCGCTCGAACAAGATCACCAAGGCCGCCTGAGCCGCCGGGAGATGGCCCCCGTGTCGTCGAGCCCCGAGTCGTCGGGGGCGGGCGAGCCGAGCGGGGGCGCCGCGGACGTCGGCCACGAGCCGAGCGAGGACGACACCGTCGTCCTCACGTTCCGCGTGCCCGGTGAGCTGGAGGGTCAACGCCTCGATCGCTTCCTCGAGTGGCGCATCCCGCGGCTGAGCCGCGAGCGCGCGAGGGAGATCATCGAGGCGTGTGCCCGGCGCGAGGACGGAAGCCCCCGCGCGTCGTGGGAGCGTGTGCATGCGGGCGAGATCGTGCGCCTCGTGCGCGAGCGCTTCCGCGAGCCCGACGCGCCGCGCGAGTTCGGTGTGATCCACGAGGACCCGGTCCTCACCATCGTCGACAAGCCCGCGGGGCTCCCGGTGCACCCGTCGGCGACGTACCACCGCAACACGCTGACGAACCTCCTGCGCGAGCGGTACGGCGAGGGCGCGCCGCACATCGCGCATCGGCTCGACAAGGAGACGAGCGGCATCGTCGCGTGCGCGCCGCCCGGCCCTCACGAGGTGCGCCTCAAGAAGCAATTCGAGGCGCGAACGGTCGGCAAGATCTACCTGGCGATCGTGCGCGGCGTGGTGGCGGAGTACACGCGACGCATCGAGCTTCCCATGCGGCGCGCCACCAGCGGGCTCCACATGTGCATGGAGACGCACCCGTCCGGCGCCGAGGCGATCACGGAGCTGGAGGTGCTGGAGCGCCGCGCCGATCGCACGCTCGTGCGGCTCACGCCGCGCACGGGGCGGCAGCACCAGCTGCGCGTGCACATGGCGGCGATCGGTCACCCGATCCTCGGGGACAAGCTCTACGGGCCCGGCGCTCAGGAGCTGTTCTTCACGGTGATCGAGCAGGGCATGACGCCGACGCTCCGCGCAGCGCTGGGCCACGAACGACACGCGCTCCATGCACATGCCCTCACGATCGAGCACCCGCTCAGCGGGGAGCGAGTGACCTTCGTGTCGCCGTTGCCGGCCGATCTGGTGGGGCTCCTGGAAGAGCGAGCCGCCTGAGGGAACGAGGCGTGCGGGGATCGGGGGGAGCGCCCCCGACGCGAGCGGTCACTCGTCGTCTTCGGCGGGCTGGTCGTGGATGATGACGCGGCGGCGATCTTCGTCCGGCGAGCGGCGTGCCTCGACCAGCGTGTTCACGCGACGCACGACGCGCTCGGAGGCCGGCGAGAGATGCCAGCGCGCGACGATCGGCGCATCGGGCCCGTCCTGCGTCCACTTCACGAACGCGACGAAGCGCTGGTTGAGGATGCGGCGATCCTGCTCGTGCACCGTGTCGAAGCCCGCGTCGCCCTGACGCACGACGAGCTCGAGCTCCTCACCACCCGCCTCGCCGTGGCGCAGGCTGTCGATGTGGGCGATGAGGCGATGCGTCTCGTGTCGCTCCAGATCCGTGTCCGTGCGCATCGTCGTGATGCGCACGTACGCGATGACGTCGCTCGAGCGAACGCGGAGATCGATCTCCTGCTCCCAGGTCTCGAGCCAGCTGCCCTCGAGCAGCGTCGGATCGTCGATGTAGTCGACGCCGTTCTCGAACACGACGCCCTGCGCCTGCGACATCGGCGTCACCACGATGCGCGGTGCGCTCGCGCCGCAGCTCGTTCCCCAGACCGTCGCCGAGCCGAGGAGCATCACGACGGCGAGGCGCACGAGCGCATCGGAAGGGCGGCGGGAGAGGCGGAGGCGCATGTCACGCCGTATAGGGGGTGCCCGCAGGCCGGTCAACGCTCGGCGCTCATCCGAGCACGCGGCTCACGAGCGAGGCGTCTTCGATGTCGTCGGCGAGCGCGCGCAGCGCATGCTCGCGGGGATCGCGCCACGCGAGATCCTCGACGCGCTCGGCCAGCGGCGCATCGAGCCGCAGCGTCGCGAGGTGTCGATAGAGCAGGGCGGCCTCGCGACGCGCGCGGAGCTCGCCGGCGAGCGCGTCGGCGCCTCGCACCGGGATCCCCCACGCCGAGGCGTCGTCCGGGATCGCCTCGATGGAACCGAAGCGCGAGAGCACCGCCGCGGCGCTCTTCTCGCCCCACCGCGGAATGCCGGGGATGCCGTCGGCCGTGTCGCCGACGAGCGCGAGGTAGTCGGGGATCGCCGAGGGCGCGACGCCGAACTTCGCGCGGACACCGTCCTCGTCGAGCGCGACCTTCTTCCTTCGATCCCAGCCCACCACGCGCGCCCCGACGACACACTGGGCCAGGTCCTTGTCCGGCGAGCAGAGCAGCACTCGCTCGACCTCGCGGTGACGGGCGGCACGCGCCGCGAATGACGCGATGGCGTCGTCGGCCTCGAACGAGACCATGGGCCACACCACGAGCCCGAGCGCATGCGCGGCGCGCTCGGCGAGCGGGAACTGGCCGAAGAGCGCCGGGTCGATACCGTCTCCGGTCTTGTAGCCCGCGAAGAGATCGTTGCGGAACGACTCGATCACCGTGTCGAAGGCCACCGCGACGTGCGTCGCGCCGTCCTTCTTCATGCCCCAGAGCGAGCGGACCAGTGCGCGCGTCGCGCCGACCTCGACGCCACGCGAGGTCCGCGACGACGGCGCACCGAAGAAGGTGCGGAAGAGCTCGTACGTGCCGTCGATCAGGTGGACGTCCATGGTCATCGCTCGGGCAGGAGGAGGGCAGGCGCGGTCGCTCGCACGCAGGCATGCGCGCGGGCGTCGCTTCGCACGAGCTCCCTCATCGCTTCGGAAGGGGCGAGCGGGGGGGAGGCAGCGGGCCGGGCGGCACACGCGGCGGCGGAGGCACGCGCGGCGCCGGGGCTCCGGGCGGTCGTGGCGGCAGGCGACGGTCGGCGATCACGGTCTTCTCGTGATGCACCGGATCGTTCACGTCGATCGGCGGCGGCGCGTCGGCCGCCACACGCGCGGGCCGCTTGCGCCCTCGCGTGTCCACCGACTGCGTCGGTGCCGCGGCGATGTTCGGCGCGGCCTGCACGCTGCCCGTCGGGTTCGGGCTGAAGCGGCTGAAGGGCGCGTCCTTGGGGAGCGCGCTCGCGATGAGGTTCTTGCCGAAGTCCTCGCCGCGCACCGACACGTCGAGCACGAAGTCCTCCATCGCGCGCAGCTCGCGCTCGATCTCGTCGTGGAAGATCTTCTTCATGAAGCTCGCCAGGCGCGTGCGGCGATAGCTCGGGTTGTGTCGGCGCAGGAACGAGAGGAGCGCGTTGCGGAACTCGAGCGCGCTCTGGAAGCGTGCCGACCGCGAGCGCGCCATCGACTTCTCGATGATCGCGCAGAGCTCCTCGGGCAGGTGCGGGGCCACCTCGCGGACCGGCCGTGGCTGGGCGTCGCGGACCGCGAAGATGAGGTCGATCTCGTTCGGCGCGGTGAACGGCGCCTCGCCCGAGCAGAGCTCGTAGAGCACCGACCCCGCAC
This sequence comes from Sandaracinaceae bacterium, assembly GCA_044376125.1. Lineage (GTDB taxonomy): Bacteria > Myxococcota_A > Polyangia > Polyangiales > Sandaracinaceae > JAFLCL01. The sequence continues at coordinate 36,661 of JBILLJ010000015.1, read as the reverse complement.
TGAACACGTCGCTGCGCCAGTCGAGCTTTCGCCCGAAGGCCTGCTCGGGCGACATGTACTTCACCTTGCCCTTGATGATGCCCGTCTTGGTCTGGATGCGGTTGTGGCTCGCCTTCGCGATGCCGAAGTCGCAGAGCTTGACCACGCCGTCGTAGCCGACGAGCACGTTCGAAGGGCTGAAGTCGCGGTGCACGATGCGCAGAGGCTCGCCGCGCGCGTCGCGCGCCACGTGCGCGTGGTGCAGGCCCTCGAGGCTGCGGGCGATGACGTACACGACGTCGTCCACCGGCAACGACAGCTCGAGCATGCGCGCGCGCTCGACGCAGCTGCGGAGGTCGCGACCGTCCACGTACTCCATCGAGATGAGGATCGCCTCCTCCACCTCGACCAGCTCGTAGACCTCCGCGATGTTCGGGTGACGCAGGTAGCTGACGAGCTTGAACTCGTCGGTGAGCATGTCGACGAACGAGCGATCCTCGCGGAAGTGCGGCAGCAGGCGCTTGATGGCCACGTCGCGCTTGTGGCCGTCGTCTTCGAACGTGAACGCGCGGTAGAGCTCGGCCATCCCGCCGAACGCGATGCGGTAGGTGAGGTGGTAGCGGCCGAGGCGGCGCGTCTGACGCACGTCGGCAGCGTACGACGGGCCGTTTCGCGGGTTCAACGACGAGATCGTGCGCCGGTGCTAGATCGCCGGCGCCCATGAGCTCCACCGCGACCCCGACGTCGACCTCCTCGATCGAGGCCTTCCTCTCCCGCGCGGCCGCGATCGTGGGCGATTCGCACCTGTCCACGGCGCCCGACGATCTCGCGACGTACGGCCGCGACTGGACCAAGGTCCACAACCCCGCGCCTTCGGCCGTGGTCTTTCCGCGCACGACCGAGGAGGTCGCGGCGATCGTCGGAGCCGCGAACGAGCTGCGTGTGGCCCTCGTGCCGTCGGGTGGGCGCACGGGGCTGGCGGCTGGCGCGGTCGCCGCGCGGGGCGAGGTCGTGCTGTCGCTCGAGCGGATGCGCACGATGGGCCCGGTCGATCCGCGCGCGTGCACCGTCGAGGTCGAGGCGGGCGCGGTGACCGCCGCCATCCACGCGCACTGCGAGCCGCACGGCCTCACGTGGCCGGTGGACTTCGCGTCGAAGGGATCGAGCACGGTCGGCGGCAACATCGCGACCAACGCAGGTGGCGTGAAGGTGATCCGCTACGGCCTGACGCGGCACTGGGTGCTCGGCCTCGAGGTCGTCACGGGCGCGGGCGAGGTGTTGCGCCTCAACGGCGCGCTCGAGAAGAACAACACGGGGATCGATCTGCGCCAGCTCTTCATCGGCAGCGAGGGCGTGCTCGGCATCGTGACCAAGGCGACGCTGAAGCTGACGCGCGTGCCCAAGCGCCTCGACGTGATGCTGCTCGCGGTGCCCGATCTCGCGGGCGTCCTGAGGCTCTTCGAGCAGGCCCGCAGCGGGCCCTTCGTGCTCTCGGCGTTCGAGGTCTTCACCGATCGCTGTTACGCGCGCGTGCAGCGCCACCGTGGGCTCGCGCTTCCGCTCTCGGTGCGCACCGGCCACTACGTGCTGGTCGAGGTGGAGGCGAGCGACGCGAGCGCGCTCGAGCGGTGGCTCGAGACGATGCTCGAGCAGGAGATCGTCCTCGACGGCACGCTCGCCGAGAACCTCGGGCGCGCGCAGAGCCTGTGGGAGCTGCGCGAGGGGATCAGCGAGAGCCTCTCGGCCACGGGCATGCCGCACAAGAACGACGTGGCGCTGCCCATCGCCGAGCTCGAGGGCTTCGTGCGCGAGCTCGAGGGCGTCTTCTCGCGCGAGTGGCCCGGCTTCGAGATCTGCCTCTTCGGCCACATCGGCGACGGCAACCTCCACCTCAACGTCATGAAGCCGGACGGGGTGTCGAAGGAGGAGTTCCTCGCGCACGCGCACGCGGCCGACGAGCGGATGTTCGAGCTCGTGCGGGCGCACCGCGGCAGCATCTCGGCGGAGCACGGCATCGGCCTGCTCAAGAAGGACTTCCTCCACTTCTCGCGCACGCCCGAGGAGATCGCGATCTTCCGCGCGATGAAGGCCGTGCTCGACCCGCACGGGATCCTCAACCCCGGCAAGGTGTTCTGAGGCGACGCTTTCACTCCCGCGCGCGGCGCGTGCCGAGGAGCTTCTCCGAGAGCGGGCGACCGAGCTGATCGGTCATCAGGCTCTCGACGATCGTCGCGATGCGCTGACGCTCGGCCTCGCTCTCGTACACGAAGCCGATGCCCATGCCCGAGGGCTGCTCGTCGCTCGCTTGCCCGGGACCGACCACCCATTGCACGCGTCCCCGGAGGCGGAGCGGCTCGGGCAGCTTCGGGATCACGAGGCGGAACACGAAGTCCGTGCCGATCGGCAGGGGCTTGTCCGTGCGGATGAACGTCCCGCCGCGGCCGATGTTCTTCGTGTAGTCCGCGAAGAACGCGTTCAGCCGCTTGTATTCGACGGTCAGCTCGATCGCCATGCGTGCGCGCAGCTTATCGGCGCCACGAACGCGCAGCCAGGAAGCGACGTGCACACGCCAGCCAAGGCGCACGTCGGCAGCGCGGTCGTAGCGGCGTCCACGTCATGGCCATTCAGTTGTGCAGCGCAGTCGGATCGCCTAGCATCGGCGCCCGTTCGGGGGCTCGGCCCCGATTCGGGTGGGACGTCTTCACGGCGAGTCCGGTCTACGTCCTGCCCCGATGGGAGCAGCCAGAGGCGCTCGCCTCCGGTGCTCTCCAACCCCAGAGCATGGCGGACAACGAAGAAGCGCAGTGGATCGAGCGGGCCCAGAAGGGCGATCGCGCTGCGTTCGGCCGCCTCGTGCGCCTACACCACCGCCGCATCTACGCGTGCGCCGCGCAGATGCTCGGCGACCGTGGTGAGGCCGAGGACGCGGTGCAGGAGACCTTTCTCCGCGCCTACCGCGCGATCGATCGCTTCGATGGGCGCGCCGAGCTCTCCACGTGGCTCTACCGCATCTGCATCAACGTCTCGCTCAACGCCCTGCGGCGTCGAAAGCGCACCGACGCGGCGGACGTGAACGATCCGCGCATCCCGGAGCCTGCGGCCGATCCCGCGCAGGGCGGAAGTGACCCGCGCCACGCGCTCGAGGGCGCGGAGCTCTATCGTCGCCTCGCGACCGCGCTCGACGAGCTGTCGCCCTCGCTGAGGTCGACCGTCGTGCTGGTGCTCCTCGAGGGCATGCCGCAGAAGGACGCCGCCGAGGTGCTCGGCTGCTCCGAGGGCACGGTGGCGTGGCGCGTCCACGAAGCGCGGCGGCGCCTTCGCGAGAAGCTCGGTGATCTGCTGGACGAGGCGACGCAGAAGAGCAGCGCGGGCGGTGTCGCCGCCCCGTCGAGGAGGGCGCCATGAACGACGAGCTCATGCGCAAGATCTCCGACGCGATGGACTCGGAGGATGGGGTCGCGGGCGATCCCGAGCTCCTCAAGGCGATGGCGGAGACGCCCGAGGCGGCGCGCTACGCCAAGCACCTCTCGCGCTTGCAGCGCTGGATGGCGGCGTGGCCCGTCGCGGAGCCGAGCGAGGCCGACCTCGATGCGCTCGCGGTGAAGATCGAGGAGCGTCTCGGCGAGAAGTTCTCCGGCGACTACACGCGCGCGCCGGACTTCGAAGAAGACGAAGAGCTCGCGTCCGTGACGTCGGGGCTCCTCCATGCGGGAGACCTCACGAAGGATCTGCCCACCGAGGCGAGCGAGTCCCTCGAGCTCACCATGTCGGCGATCACCGAGCTCGCCGATCGCGTGAACGAAGAGGCCGCCGCCGTGCCGCTCGCCAAGGTGCCGCTCAAGCGCGGTCCCAACGGCGCCAAGGCGGACGCGACGCTTCCACACCTCGCGCCTCCGAGCCCCGACGACGATCTTCCGGCGAAGAAGCCTGCGCTGCCGAAGGTGCCTGGCCCGCGCACCGCAGCGCCCACGATGATCGGCAACGCGCACGACGCCACGAAGGCGGAGGCGAAGGACGACACCAGCAAGCAGGTGGCCGCAGCCAAGGCGGAGGGCGTCAAGGACGCGCCGACGCCTGCCTCGAGCGGCACGACTGGCAAGCAGGCCGCCGTCAAGGACGCGGAGATCAAGCCGCCTCCTCCGCCGAGCGGCACGACGGGCAAGCACGCGGCCGCCAAGGACGCGGAGATCAAGCCGCCTCCTCCGCCGAGCGGCACGACGGGCAAGCACGCGGCCGCCAAGGACGCGGAGATCAAGCCGCCTCCTCCGCCGAAGGCCAAGGACGACACGGGCAAGCACGCGACCGCGGCCAAGCCGCCTGCGCCGCCGGCGGGCAAGTCCGACGCGAAGTCCGCGAAGCCGCGTGCGGACGAGCGTGTCTCGATCCCCGTTCCGGCGGCGGGACCTCGCCTCGAGCTCATCGAGGGCGGAGCTGCCAAGCGCGCGTCCGTCGCGCCCGAGCCCAAGCGCGCGTGGTTGCCCGCGTTGCTGGCGGCCGCCGCGATCGGGCTCGGCGTGCTCGGCGTCGGCACGCTCATGACGAGCACCAGCGGTGCGCCCGACGCGCGCGTGGCCGCGCCGGCTGCGGCGACCGTCGCGCCGACTGCGGCCGGGGCCTCGTCTCCACCGGCTCTCGCGGAAGCTCCCTCGCAGGCTGCGGCAGATCCGAGCGCGCAGATGCAGAGCCCCGAGCCGATGCCCGCGCCGCCCCCGGCCGCGCCGGTCGCCGCGATGACGACGGTCGCCGAGCGCGCGATGGCCGACGACGGCGCCATGGCCGAAGGGTCCGCCGCGCCGACGTCGGGTGCACCCGCGACGAGCACGGGCGGGGCGAGCACAGGTGCGGCGCTCCGCGTCGCGGGCGCTGGTGGTGGTGGTGGCGGCTCGGGCCTCTCTCCGGCAGGCCCCGCGGCCCGCGCGCGCGGTGGTGCGCCGCGTGGTGGCGAGGCCTCCGCTGCGGAGGACGCGGAAGCGAGCCTCGGGCAGGGATCGAGCGGGGCGCAACCCGCTGCGACGCAGTCGGGTCGTCGTGCGGCCTCGGCGGACACGCAGCCGGCCGAGGCGGCGCGGCCCGCGACCGTGGCGCGCGAGGCGCCGACGCCACCCGTCACCTCACGTCCCACGAGCTCGGGGCCTGCGGTCGAGACGCTCGACCGCGAGACCGTGCAGTCGGTGATGCAGAGCGTGGAGCCGGCCGTGCGCGCCTGCGCAGGAGAGCGTCACGGGACCGCGCAGGTCGACGTGGTCGTGCAGGGCACGGGGCGTGTCACGTCCGCGACGATCACGGGCAACTTCCAGGGCTCGCCCGAGGGCTCGTGCATCGCGCGTGCGGTGCGAGGCGCGCGCTTCCCGCAGTTCACGGGCGAGGCGCTGCGCTTCCGCTACCCGTACGGCATCTGATCGATCGCGCGCCGCGACGAGCGCGGATCCATCGACCATGCGCGGCGAGGGCGCGCGGTCTTCGCACGCCGGGAGAATGGGGCGACCTGATATAACGGCCCGCGGTGTCGGAACGGACGCGCATCGGAGACTACGAGCTCCTCGATCGCATCGCCGAAGGCGGGATGGCGGAGGTGTGGCGTGCACGCGCGCGTGGTGCCGCGGGCTTCGAGAAGACCGTCGTCGTCAAGCGCGTGCTGCCTGCGCTCGCCGCGCGTCCGGGCTTTGCGGACCTGCTGATCCGCGAGGCCAAGATCGCGGCGCGTCTGTCGCACCCGAACATCGTCCAGATCTTCGATCTCGGAGAGGCCGACGGCACCTACTTCATCGCGATGGAGTACGTGCACGGCACCGATCTGGCGCGAGCGCTCACGCACCGCGCGTCCGCCGAGCACCTGCCGCTGGCGCTGCGCGTGTGGATCGCGGCCGAAGCGACGCGCGCGCTCGATCACGCGCATCGCCGCAAGGGCGACGACGGTCGACCGCTCCAGATCGTGCACCGCGACGTCTCTCCACAGAACGTGCTGCTGGCGCACGAAGGGGTCGTGAAGGTCGCGGACTTCGGCATCGCACGCGCCGATGAGGTCGGCCTCGGGCGTGGTGAGGATCCGAAGGTCCTTCGCGGCAAGTACGCGTACATGTCCCCCGAGCAGGCGCGCGGAGAGCCGCTCGATCGTCGCTCGGACGTCTTCGCGCTCGGCGTCGTGCTCTTCGAGGCCGTCACGGGGCAGCGCTTGTTCCGCGCGAAGAGCTCACACGAGACGCTGCAGCTCGTCCGTGCGGGGAAGGTCCCCGATCTGCGCGGCGCGGGCGTGCCCGATGGGCTCGTGCCGACGCTCACGCGCGCGCTCGCGGCACAGCGAGAGGACCGCCACGCCTGGGCGGGAGAGATCCACGCCGAGCTGATGGCGTTCCTGTACCGCCGCGGAGAGCCCGTCGGCGAGGCCGAGCTCGCGGCTGCCATGGAGAAGATGTTCCCCGCGGAGGAGCAGCTCACGCCGAACAAGCTCCGCGTGGACGTGATGCTGCGCGCGTACGACGACGCGACGGGCCTGAGCGCGCCCGGCAGCTACCCCGAGACGACGCCGCCGGCCGACCTGCGGACGCAGTCGCTGCCGATCGCGCGGCGCGTGCGGCTCGAGCAGCGACGCGTCGCGATCCTCGTCGCGCCACACCGTGCCGAGAACGACTCGATCTGGGCCGAGGTGATCGAGTCGAACGGCGGCACGCTGCTGAGCGCCGCCGACGGCGCCGCGCGCGCGGCCTTCGGACAGCTCGCGGGCGTGGAGCGTGCGCCGGTCCACGCCGTGCGCGCCGCGCTCGACTTCCGCCATCGACTGCGCGCCCTCGGTGCGAGCGCCGAAAGGGCCGCCGTCGTCGTGGGCGAGTGCCGCGTCTCGGACGGAGTGCTGCTCGAGCCCGACGACGACCTCGCACGCCTGGCCGTGGCTGCGCTCCGCGACGCGCGGAGCGACGTGACGGTTCCGCGCTCGCTCGAGCCGGAGATCGAGCGCGTGTTCGCGGTCGAGGCGCGGCAGGGCAGCGACGTGCTCGTCGTCGCGGGCTACCGACGCAGACAGGACCGCGACCTCTCCTCGCAGCGCGCCGCGGGCCCGCTCGTGTCCCGCCGCGGCGAGCTCGATCAGCTGCGGCAGGCGGTCGAAGCCACCGCGCACGGCCCGCAGCCCGCCATCCACGTCGTCGGTGTGCCCGGCGTCGGCAAGACGCGTCTGCTCGCCGAGCTGCGGGCCGCGCTGGACGGCGTGACGTGGGCCGTCGGGCGCGCCGACGAGGCGGACTCCGTGCACGACCACGGCATCCTCGGCGATCTCGTGCGCGACCTCTGCGGCATCGAGCACGACGACACTCCCGAGCAGCGCCACGCGCGCGTCGACCGGCTCAAGGTGCTCGGGCTCGCGGCGCACGAGGTGCGCACGCTCGGCGAGACGATCGGGCTCGCGTATCCGATCGCGCCGGTCGAGCGCGAGGGAAGGGCGCGCAGCATCGACGTGATGGTCGCGATCCGGAAGGCGGTGCTCGCGCTCGCCCACGACCGCCCGGTCGTCGTGGTGCTCGAGGATCTCCACTTCGCCGACGACGCGAGCCTGCAGATCCTGCCTCTGCTCCTTCGCGGACTGCGTCACCGTCGCGTGCTCTGCATCACCTCGCGGCGCGCGGGGGCGATGGTGCCGATGCCGCCCGGGCGCCTCATGGTGCTGCCGCCGCTCGACGTGGAGGCGACCGGCAAGGCGCTCGCTTCGGGGGTGCGCGCGCGAGCCGCCGTCGCGAGCGTGGCGCGCTGGGCGCACGAGGAGACGGGCGGTGTGCCGGAGTGGATCGAGCTGCTCACGCGCCTCGCTCCGCCAGCCGCGATCGAGATCACGGACGGCGAGGTGACCTCCGCGCGCTTCGAGCCCGAGCTCGATCGCGCCGCGCGGCAGCGTGTGGCGGCGTGGCTGGATCCGCTGCGACGCATCGAGCGACAGGTCCTTCTGCTCGTCGCGATCTGCCCGCTGCCGGTTCCGAGCACGGTGGTCCTCGGCGCGGTGGAAGAAGAGGGCTCGGGCGCGGAGCGAGCGCTCCACCGTCTCATCGCGCGCGGCTGGGTGGCCGATCCGCACGGCGCCGCCACGAGCGGCGTGACCGACGAGCGTGTCGTCGGCGGCTGGGGCGGTGCGCGGAGCGAGCTCCCTCCGCGCGTGCTCGCGGCCTCGCGCATGGTCGCACGCGCCGTCGGGGCGCTCGTCGATGCGGGCGAGCGCGCACGCGCGCACCAGCGCTTGCTGAGCGTGCTCGAGGCCCGGCCGGTCCAGACGCGCGCCGATGCGGAGTTGCTCGCGCATCACGCCGCCCGCGCGCTCGATCGGCAGCGCGCCGTCGAGTACCACGTGCAGGCGGCCGACATCGCCGAGCGTGCCGGCGAGCTCGCGGACGCGGCGCGCCTGGCGCTCGTCGGCGCCGAGACGGCGCGAGCGTCGGGCGAAGACCTCGACGGCGAGCGCTTCTTCGATCTCACCTCGCGCGCGGCGCGCCTGGCGCTTCGTGCCGGCGACGCGCGCGGCGCTGGTGAGGCGGTGCACCGGCTGACCGCCGTCTTCGACACACGCGCGCGCCCCGAGCAGCGCGTGGCCGTCGCGACGCTCGCGGCCGATGTCGCGCTCTACGAGGGCCGCGCGGACCAGGCAGCGCATGGCTTGCTCCGCGCTGCGCCCGCGATCGACGCCGTGCTCGATCCCGCCGCGCGCGCTGCGGCGCGCATCCTCCTCGCGAGCTGCGCGCTCCGCGCCGGCGTCGCCGTGGATCTCGACGCGACCCTTCGTGTGGCACGCAGCGAAGCGGCGAAGATCGGTGACGCCGTGCTCGAGGGCCGCGCGCTCGCCGTGCTCGCGACCGCGCTCGCGCGCGCCGACGAGCTCGGCGAGGCCGACGCCGTCGTCGCGCAGGTGCTCGCGCTCGCCGCACGCCTCGGTCACGCGGAGATCCGCGCGATCTCGCTCGCCGCGATGGGCGCGCTGCTCGAGGCGCTGGGTGATCCGGAGACTGCGGCAGGGCGCCTCGACGAGGCGGCTGCGCTCGCACGGGACGCATCGCTCGGTGCGCTGTACGGCGAGCTCGTGATGCGCTCGTGCGCGCTCAAGATCCGCGCAGGCCACGACGTCGCGGCGGCCAAGAGCGCCGATGTGCTCGTCGCGCTGCGCAAGGAGCGGCGAGGTGCGCCGCTCGCGCACGTCGGCCTCGCGGCGCTCGCCGTCGTCTCGGGGCGCACGTACGCCGACCACGCGCTCGTGGGTGCGCTCGACCGTGCGCGCGCGGGCCTGCCGGAGGGCGCGGTGCTCGAGCGATTGCTCGTCGAGGAGATGCGCGCGGCCCTTCTGTCGGCCCTCGACGACGCGGAGGGCGCGGCGCTGGTGCGTGACGAGGCCGCCAAGATCGCGGAGGCCGCAGGCTGGAGCTCGGCAGCGCGCTTGCTGCGCGGCGGGTAGTGCTCGCGCACGGGCGCGTGAAGAGTCACCCGAGCGGCGCGCCTCGGTGTTGACGAGAGTGAGGCGTCACCCTAGGCTGCGCGCCCTTCGTTCGCTGGGAGATCGCGATGTCCCAAGTTCCTGATGAGACCACGCACGCATCGGCCGCCGCCCCCACAGGGGAGGCGAGCGCGACCGATCTCGAGAGCGCGATGGCGCGCGCGGCGGAGGCCGTCGGTGACGAGGGCGAAGGCGGCGACGAGTCGGACGCGCCCGACGAGGCCGGCGGCGACGCCGCGGCCGCTGGCGCACCTGCCAAGAAGAAGCGTCGCCGTCGTCGCAAGAAGAAGGCGGGCGAGCCCGGCGCCGCGGCGGCCGGCGAGGCAGCGCCCACCGAGGGCGCCAAGCCCACCGAGCACCGCCCCGAGCGGCCCAAGCGCGAGCACGCGCTGCCGTTCAACCGCTACTTCGGCGACGGTCCGCCGCGCAAGTCGCAGCTGGCTGCGGGCGAGATCATCGGCGGCCGCGTCGTGGCCGTGGAGCACGGCGTCGCGGTGCTCGACCTCTTCGGTCGGGGCACGGCCTTCGCGCTCGACAACGAGCCACGCGAGATCCCCGTCCTCACCGAGCCCGCGGCGGAGGAGCACGAGCCTGCGGCCACGTCCGAGGCGTCCGAGGCGGCCCCTGCCGAGGGCGCGCAGGCCGAGCCGGCGCCCGTCGAGGCGGCGCCGTCGAGCGAGACCAGCGCGGGCGAGCACGCCGCCGAAGAGGCGCCCGCGCAGGTCGACGAGGCCGCGCACCCCGCGTTGATCGTCGGCAACGTCCTTCGTGCCCGCATCGCGTCAGTCTCGGAGAGTGGTCACATCGCCGTCGCCAACCGCATCATCCTCCGCGCCGAGAGCCGCGCCGCGCTGGCCAAGGCCCGCGAGGAGCATCGCCGCGTGTGGGGCACCGTCTACGGCTTCAACCGTGGCGGCTTCGACGTGCTCGTCGAGGGCATCCGCGCGTTCTGCCCCGTGTCCGGAATGTCGCTCGAGCCCATCGACGATCCGCGCGAGGTGCTCGGGCGTCGTCTCGAGTTCTCGGTGCAGGCCGCCAAGGCCGGCCACCAGGGCGTCGTCGTCTCGCGTCGCTCGCTCCTCGAGCGGGACCTCCGCCGCAAGGCGCGCGAGCTCCGTCGTCAGCTCGAGGTCGGCAAGCGCGTGAAGGGCAAGGTCACGGGCGTTCGCGACTTCGGCTTCTTCGTCGATCTCGGCGGCATCGAGGGTCTCGTGCACATGAGCGAGGTCTCCTGGGATCGCCAGGTGCGCCCCGCCGACGCCGTGAAGGTGGGCGACGAGGTCGAGGTGATGGTCCTTCGCCTCGGTGGCCCCGACGGCCGCGGCGAGGGCCGGGACGGCCGCGATCACAAGCGCGACGGGCGCATCGGCCTCTCGCTCAAGGCCTGCCAGGCCGATCCGTGGGAGACCAAGATCGCCGGCCTGGAAGAGGGCTCGGTCCGCAAGGGCCGCATCACGCGCACGACCGAGTTCGGCGCCTTCATCGAGCTCGTGCCGGGCGTCGAGGGCCTGCTCCACATCAGCGAGCTCGGCCGCGACCTCAAGCACGCGAACGAGCGGGTGCGCGAGGGCGAGGAGATCTACGTCGTCGTCGAGCGCGTGGACGTGCGCGCCAAGCGCATCTCGCTCTCCAAGCTCAGCGACGCCGATCGCAAGCTCCTCGAGCAGGGCGGCGAGGTGGCGGGCGGCACGGGATCGCAGAAGGCGCTCCGCGTCGGCACGCACATCAAGGTCAAGGTCGACAAGGTGGAGCCCCAGGGCCTGTTCGTGCAGGTCGAGGGCGTCATCGGTCGCCGCGGCCGCGGCTTCATCCCGAACGCGGAGATGGGCACCGAGCGAGGGACCGACCACCGCAAGAAGTTCCCGCCGGGCACGGAGCTCGACGTGAAGGTGATCGGCAACGATCGCGACGGTGGTCTGCGCCTCTCGCGCAAGGGCTTCCACAACGACGAGGAGCGTCGCGCGGTGCACGACTACCGCCGCGAGGCGGCGACGAAGGGCTTCGGCACCTTCGGGGATCTTCTCCGCTCGAAGCTCCAGAAGTGACACGAAACGCTTGAAGGGCCGCGCGGATGTGATAGCGTCGCGACCCTTCGACGAGGGCGATTAACTCAGCGGTAGAGTGCCACCTTCACACGGTGGAAGTCGCAGGTTCAAGTCCTGCATCGCCCATGTTGCACACGGCCCGATGGCGCTCGACGCCCTCGGGCCCGTTTCGTGGCGGGCCGAGTCGTTTCGTGGCGGGCCGAGTCGTTTCGTGGCGGGCCGAGTCGTTCGTGGCGCGTGCGATCGCTCTGTCGCCCCGAGGGTTCCACCTCCGAGGAACGCGGGTGAGCGCGTTTCGCTCGGCGCGCGTGCTCGCGACGTTCACGCCGTGCGCCTGGGGTGGTAGCGTTCGCGACGATGCGCTCTTGGTCGTCGTGGGCCGTGCTGGCCGCTCTCGCTTCTCCTTCGCTGCTCGGTGGATGCACCGACTCGGGTCGCCACAGCAGCCTCCGCTTCGAGATCGCGCCCGCGTGCGGCGGCGCGGCCACGGTGCAGATCGGCTGCGTGGAGGTGGAGGTCTGCGAGAGCGACGATCCAGGCCAGTGCGTCGCCGTGGCGCCGGTCGGTGGCCCCTATCCAGCGCCCGAAGAAGACGGCGTCACCTCCGTGCTCGTGCCCGTCGTCGGTGGCTCGCTCCGCTTCGACGTGCGCGCGAACGTCGGAACGCTCTACGACATCGACGTGGTCGCGTTCGGCGAGTCGAGCGGGGGTCGCTCGGCGCCCGTGGCCGCGGGCCACGCCACGCGGGTCTCGCTCGATGGCGGATCGAGCACGGTGCGGCTCTATCCGACCGACGCGTGGACCTGCCCCGAAGAAGACGCTGCGCTCACGCTGCGCCGCGCGTTCCACCAGAGCGTCGCGCTCTCGAACGGCGACGCGCTCATCGTCGGTGGCATCACGTTCGAGCGGACGACGGCGGGGCTCACGCTCGTGGCCGGCACACCGACGGCCGGGCTCGTGCCAGGCCCGGAGTCCGTGCTCGTGTACGACGCCCGCGAGGAGCGCCTCTACCCGGTCACCGTGAGCGACGGCGACGCCGAGTTGCTCGCGCGCGTGATGTTCCACGCGAGGTGGATCGAGCGCACGACGCCGGACGCGCGCGAGCGTGTGCGGCTCTACGGCGGCGTCACCGGCGGCTCGACGCTCACGTTCACCGTCTCCTCGACGAACCAGTTCCCGGTGCGTGTGAGCGACGCGGGCGCCGAGCCCGCGCAGACGATCGACCTCCTCTACGATCCCGCGACGCGGAGCCTCGAGATCCAGTCGCGCACCGGCTCGCTCGAGACGGTGATCGAGTCCGAGCGCAGCCCGCTGCCCGGCGCGCGCGTCACGATGTTCGGCGCGCTCGTCGGCAACGTCACGTCCTCCCCCGAGATCGTCACGGCGTTCGGCACTGCCGCCGAGAGCGTCAGCGAAGTGATGGCCCTCCCGAGCCCGCGGCGCGGCGCCACGCTCACGCGCTTCGGTGCGCGAGGGTTCGTCGTGTACGGCGGCAACACCACGCAGATGGAGCCCGATCAATCGGCGGAGCGTGCGCTGCTCCTCGCGTCGACCGGCGCGATGCAGTCGGTCGTGCTGCCGCCCTCGCTCGCCACCTCGGCGCTCCACACCGCGAGCGTCATCGACGACGACACGGTGCTCTTCGTGGGCGGACTCGCCCTCAACGGCCTCACGATCGTCGCGCCCACCGCGCCGGTGGTCCGTGCGTACGAGCTCGCAGCCAGCGGAGGCGCGCTGAACGAGGTCCCACTCACCGGCAGCGGCGAGCCCGCCACCGAGCGCATCCTGCACTCCGCGACCGCCTACCGCGCGCCCGGCGCGACCCGCAGCTCGGTGGTCGTCATCGGCGGCTCGACGCGCTCGGGCAGCTCGCAGTTCCAGCCGCTCGACTCGGCCTACCTCGTCGACCTCGACGCCACGACCCAGATCCAGGCGCTGCCGCCGCTCGACACGGGCCGCTTCGCGCACTCCAGCGTGCTCCTGCGCGGCGGACGTGTGCTCGTCACGGGTGGGCTGCGGCGCGGCGTGCGCGCACCTGGTTGCACCACGGGCTGCGAGGAGACCTCGAGCCTCTATCTCGTCGACGCCACCGAGGTCGTCGTCGTGCGGCCGCTCCCCTCGGCCCTCTCGTGCGAGGCGGCGACGATGGACGCGGGACCGCCGGCGGTCGACGCGAGCCGTCGGGCCGACGCGTTCATGGGCGCGAGCGATGCGGGCGTGGCTGACGACGCCGCGATCGCGACGATGGACGACGCCGCGATGTGACGCGGGCGAGACGCGTCGCGGTTGACGCCGCGCGCTTCTCTGGGAAACCCGAGACAGCCACCCGCTGCCGCCGATCGCGGCGCGATCTCATCACGCCTGGAGCGAGGTCCCCATGACGAATCGAGACGTCTTCATCTGCGCCGCTGCCCGCACGCCGATCGGCGCATTCCAGGGAGCCCTGCAGGAGCTGGCCGCGCCCAAGCTCGGCACCGTCGCCATCCAGGCCGCGCTCGCTCGCTCGGGGCTCGCTGCCGAGGACGTGGCCGAGGTCTTCATGGGCAACGTGCTCACCGCCGGTGTGGGACAGGCGCCGGCGCGTCAGGCTGCGCGCGCCGCGGGCATTCCGGATCGCGTCCCCGCCACCACCGTGGGCAAGGTCTGCGGCTCGGGGCTGCAGTCGGTGATCCTCGGCGCCAAGTCGATCCTGCTCGGTGACGCGGAGGTCGTGGTCGCCGGCGGCATGGAGTCCATGAGCCAGGCGCCGTACCTCCTTCCCCAGGCGCGCAACGGCTTCCGCATGGGCCACGGCAAGGTCGTCGACTCGATGATCCACGACGGCCTCTGGGACCCGTACAACGACTGGCACATGGGCAACGCTGGTGAGCTGTGCGCGCGAGAGAAGGGCTTCACGCGCGAGGCCCAGGACGAGCACGCGGTGTCTTCGTACAAGAAGGCCCTGGCGGCGCAGGAGTCCAAGGCCTTCGACGCCGAGATCGCCCCCGTGACGATCGAGGGCAAGACGAAGGTCGTCGTCAGCGAGGACGAAGAGCCCAAGCGGGTGAAGTTCGACAAGATCTCGACGCTGCGGCCGGCGTTCGACAAGGCCGGCACGATCACGGCGGCCAACGCGTCGAAGATCGACGATGGCGGCGCGGCCCTCGTGCTCGCCTCCGCCGATGTCGTGAAGTCTCGCGGCCTCCAGCCGCTCGCGCGCATCGTGGGATACGGAGCCCACGCGCAGGCGCCCGAGTGGTTCACCACCGCGCCCGTCGGCGCGGTCCAGGCGGCATGTGCCCGAACCGGCCTGAGCCCCAAGGACATCGACCTCTACGAGATCAACGAGGCCTTCGCGGTGGTGTCCATGGTCACGACGCGCGAGCTCGGCCTCGACCCGGCGAGCGTGAACGTCCGCGGCGGCGCGATCGCGCTCGGCCATCCGATCGGCGCCAGCGGCGCCCGCATCCTCGTCACCCTCGTGCACGCCCTCAAGGATCTCCAGAAGAAGCGGGGACTTGCGACGCTCTGCATCGGTGGCGGCGAGGCCGTGGCCGTCATCGTCGAGCGCGTCTGACCCGCGCCACGGGTTCCCTCCGGCTGGAGGGAAGAGTCGCGTCTTGTGCCGCGGAACCTTCTCGGGTACCCCGTTGTCGGAAGGTTCGTGGTGAACGACGCATCCCTGAAGGAGCCACTCCGCCCCATGTCCCCGCCGCCCGCCGCAGCGGGTGACGAGGTCGATCCGGAGCTTCTCGCGCTGCCTGCGCCCCCCGAAGGTCGCCGGTTCGCGACCATGGGCGTGATGGCCCTCGCCGTGGTGGTGGCGATCGCGCTCACGAGCGCGCTGCGCCACGACGTCGCGTACTTCTTCGCGAGCTCGACCGTCCTCGAGGTCGGCGAGGCTGCGCAGCTCGAGCCAGCGACCCTCGCGTCGAACTCGTTCGTCGAGGTCCAGGGCACGCCGATGGCGTCCCAGGTCGTGCGCTACCGCCGGCTGCTGAGCGGAGAGACCTTCGTCGTCTTCCCGCTGGCAGGCCAGCGCACCGTGTTCGTCCACATGCCCGAGTCGGAGATGAGCGCGCCCCGCGCGAGCTACTCGGGCCGGCTGGTGACGTTCGGCGAGATGGGGGGCCGGCTCGACGGTGTGCGTGGCTTCTTCGCGCGCGAGCTCGGGGCGCCGGTGACGACGGAGTCCTACGTCCTCTTGGTCGACGAGAGCCCGCGGACTGCGTGGTGGGCGCTGGGGCTGTCGCTGCTCTGTGTGCTCTTCGTGCTCGTCGACGTGTGGCTCCTCGTGCGCTGGTTCCGCCCGCTGCCGCAGGCGCCCGAGGGCTCTCGCGCGTCGACGGAAGCCTGAGCCCGCGAAGCGCTTCGGGCTGGCCACGAGACGCTTCGGGCTTGGCCACGAGACGCTTCTCGCGCACCAGCCAGATGGCTCCGACCCTCGAGGCCCGCCGTGGTAGCCTCACGGGCTCGGAATGCCGCGGGCGATTCCACCACTCGATCACGTAGCGCGTGCGCTCGCCGCGCTCGGGCAGGTGCGCTTCGCGGCGGAGCTCCTCGAGCTGCTCGTGTCGCGCGGCGGGGAAGAGGGGGCCCGGAGCGAGGCCCTGCTGGCGAGCTTGCGCGCCCAGCGCGAGCCGGTGCTCGGGGCTCCTGGCGTTCGCCTCGACGTCGAGCTGGTGGAGGCCATCGCCACGCACGGGCGGCTGCGCGAGGCGCTCGTGGTCGCGCGCGCGATCGACTCGGGCGGCACGGTGCTCGGCCTCGAGATCCTCCACGCCCTCGAGACCGTCCTCGCGCCCATCTCGGCCGCGGAGCCCGCCGACATGGCGAGCTGCTGGCGTGACGGGCTCGAGGGCTCGGCGATCGCGGCGCAGCGCATCGTCCTCTCACCGACGGCCTCGGCCGACCTGCGGCAGCGCGCGCAGGTGCTCGTCCAGCTGCTCCGCGGCTTCCGCGCGCTCTCGGCGTCCAGCGCACCGGCGCCGGGCCTGTCGGTCGATCCTTCGGTGGCGGCGGTGGTCGGGGAGATGCTCTCGCGTCGCGATCTGCTCTGGGGGCGACGCGCCCTCGCGAAGGTGCTCGCGCTCCCAGGCGGCCGAGAGCTGCTCGAGTCCGTGGAGCTGCTCGTGCAATCGACCGAGGGCGTCGCGAACGAGGACATGCCGGGCGGGCACGCCACCGCCCCCCTCCAGGGCGATGGCGTCGCGCTCCTCCACATCCGCATGATGAACCTCGAGCAGGCGGAGCGAGCGCTGCGACGCATCTGCGTCGAGAAGCCGGAGGATCGGCTGGCGCCCTCGCTGCTGTCCGCGGTCGCGCGTCTGCGTGCCGTGCAGGAGGTCTCACGCGACGAGCCGAGCGGTGGCGATGCCAGCGCGCCACGCGCTCCGCCGCCCGAGTGGCTCAACAAGCGAGCGCGACGCGCGAGCGTGGAGGGCTGGGCAGGCTCGGCCAAGCGCGGGACCACGCCGGTCTCGTACGTCGAAGAGGCCACGAGCGTGCTGCGCCCCGACGACGAGGCGGAGCTCCACCTCCGCGCGGGCCGGCCCGACAAGGCCGTCGAGCTCTACCGGCGCCTCGCCGAGCGCTTCCCGGATCGCCCTCGCTTCCGCGAGCGGGCCGACGAGATCCAGGCGCAGATGGACGACCGCTCGCTCATGTTCGCCGACGAGATGACCGTGCGTCGTGACCTGCGTGGCCTCGCCTCGGCGGCCGGCGTGCGCTCGCAGGAGCGACCGCTCGAGCCCGAGCCCGAGGGCCGTCACACCATCGAGATGCCGATGGCCTTCGACGCGAGCCTGGACGGCGCGCCGGTCGACGAAGAGCGGACGCCCGCGACGCCGATGTCGATCACCGGGGCCGTGGTCGAGGGGCAGCCGCTCGCGTCCTCGGGCGTCGAGGTCGGGCGCACCACCGTCGTCGCGGTGCGCCCCATCATCGGCATCGGCTGATCAGGTCGCGCGACCCGTGTTGCCGGCGGTGTCGGTCACGGTGATCGCGCCCGCAGGGGCCGCGAACGTCGCGCGGCCGTCGGCATCGAGGGTGACCGTGGTGCTCGATCCGTCCGAGAGCTGGACGGTGACCTCGGCGTTGCGGAGCGGGAAGGGCCGGTTGGCGCCACCGGGGCCGAGATCGAGCAGGCGGAAGCCGTCCTGCGCGTGCACCGTGACCGTGATCGTGGCGTTGCCTCCGGTCCGCTCGACGGCGACGCCGAGCTCGGCGGGCGTCACCTCGAACTCGCGCGTGACCAAGTACTCGGTGGTGCCGAGGTGGCCTGCGCCCGCGGGCACGTCGACGACGAAGCGGTAGCGACCGAGCGGCAGGCCCAGGCGATCGGTGACGCCGGGGAAGCCCGTCTGACCGA
Source organism: Sandaracinaceae bacterium (assembly GCA_044376125.1). Taxonomy (GTDB): domain Bacteria; phylum Myxococcota_A; class Polyangia; order Polyangiales; family Sandaracinaceae; genus JAFLCL01. The sequence continues at coordinate 18,828 of JBILLJ010000015.1, read as the reverse complement.
GCGCCGGCACGGCCTGCCACTGCACCGTCCAGTAGTGCACGCGCGGCGGATCACCCGGCGCGGGGGAGGGCTGCGGATCGGGCGTCCAGGTGAGCACGAGATCGCCGTCCTCGACCGGGCGGCCCGACAGACGCGTCAGCGGCACCCAGGTGCCGTCCTCGTCGTGCTCGATGTGCACGCGGGGCGTGCCGTGGAGCGGGTGACCACCGATCCACGTGAAGTAGACGTTCTCGAGGCGACGCACCGTCGCGCCCTCCGCGAGCTGCGCGGGCACCGTCATGCCCGCCTGCGTCGTGAGGTACGCGGGCGAGCTCGCGGGGATCGTTCCGGGCTGCACGCCGGCGGCCATCGATTCGTCCGCGGTGAAGTCCTCGACGGGGCTCGGCACCGCGACGTGCGACTGACCCTCGTACGTGTTCTCACGCTCGTTCGAGAGCACGGCCGGGAGCAGGTCGACCGCGTGCTCCATGATCATCTCGCCATCGAGCGGGCCCCAGAACGTGATCGAGGGCTCGTAGCCGTTCGAGAGCCAGTCTTCGGCCGTCATGATGTAGCCGTTGTTGTCCTGCGTGTACCCGAGGATCATGTAGCGATCGTCGGTGAGGCCGGGGTCTACTTCCTGCGCGAGCATGCGCATGCGGTCGGCGAGCAGGGTGATGGGCTCGCCGGGAAGCGTGCTGATCACGTAGCGTCCGAAGGCCGCGTCGCCTTCGAGCCGCAGGGCCGTGACCGTCGTGCGCGTCGTGTCGCAGACGGGCGTCGCGCCGATCTCGACGCTGAGCGCCGTCTCGAAGAAGGTCATGAAGCGCGGCACGAGCTGGTTGCAGGTCGAGTACGACTCGTCCATGTAGGCCGTGTTGGGCATCTGCGCGGGGCCGCGTGCACCGAAGAACGCCGTGCCGCCTTCGCCGCCACAGAGCGCAGCGCCGAACGGCGCGTTGAATTCGTCGATCGGCGAGAGGAGCTCGGTGCGATCCGCGTTCGCCCACACCATGCGGTCGGCCGGGCGCAGGCCGTCGAAGGGCGCGTAGCGGAGCGCGCCATCGCGCACCGTGAAGTTCTCCCAGTCGGGGCCGCGCGCGAACGAGCTCGACACGGCCTCGAGCGAGAGCCTGTCGGTCATGTTCTCGCCGGCGACCGCGTAGGCCGCCATGATCTGGTCTCGCGCGGCCCAGCCGATCGTCTCGGCCTTCGCGAAGTCCTGACAGAACGGGCGCATCTCGCGGTCGCCGCACTCGGTCGAGCCCATGCCCGCGGGAGAGACGTCGCCGCCCGCGCCCTGGAGGTGCATCACGGCGACGGGCCCGAGCGGCGAGCCGGGCGCGCGGGGGAACTCTTCCTCGAGGACACGCTCGAGACCGCCCGACGAGTCCGTCGAGGCGATGACGTTGTCGGCGTCGAGGAGCGTGCCGTGGATCCCGAACATCGGGAGCATCGCGAGCGGCTCGCCATCGGTCGTGTCGACGCGGATCACGTACAGGCGGTCGTCCTTCTGCGGACCGCCCGCGAAGCGATCGTTCTCACCGCGGCGGTCGCGCGAGACGCGATCCTCGGGATCGAAGTCGTCGTCGAGCGCGATGCCGATGCGGGCGGGGATCCGGGCTGCGAGCGCGGCCTGGGCGACGCCGACGATGTCGTCGACCATGCGATCGAACACGATCCGGCGGAACGACGAGAAGCCCACCTGGAGCGCGGAGTGGCCGTGGTAGTTCGCCCACGCGTTGTGCGAGTGGCTCGTCGCGATGATGACCTTGCCAGCGAACTCGGGGCCGAGCTCGCGCTCGACCTCGTGCACGAGGCCCTGGTAGCCGACACCCAGATCGGTCTTCACGAGAAGGACCGTCTCGTCGTCGGCCGTGTCGGTCGTGCTCTGGCCGGTGCTGAGCGCGAGCACGCGGATCCGCGGCCGCGTCTCGACGCCGACCGAGGTGGCGAACGCGCCGGCCACGGGCTCTCGCCGCGCGTCGAAGAAGCCCTGACCGCCGATGCTCTCGGCGCGCGCCGTGTACGCTCCGAGCGTCGCCGAGACCGGGCCCGCGAAGTAGCCCTCCGCGACGCCCGCGCTGAGCGGGCCCGCCGTGACGGTGCCGCCCGATCTCGCGACCGCAGGCATCTCCTCGTACCTGCAGTGATCGGTCGAGGCGGGCACTGGCGGTCCCGTGTCGGGCCCGCCGTCGGTTCCAGCGTCGGCTGGGGCGTCGTCGACCGACGCGTCGAGCGTCGGATCGGGCCCTGGACAGCCCGCGAGCGCCAGGCCGAGCACTGCGAGCGCGACGGGGTCGGGACGGACAAATCGAGTGTCGGAACTGCGTGCGCGCGCCATGGGGGCCTCCGGAGGGGGCTCGATGGTACGCGCGGTCTGACGAGCGTGAAAAGCCATCGAATTCGTTTCGGCGTTTCGTTAGGCTCCAGGTGTCGATGGCCGCCGCGCCCAAGCTCACTCGCACCGCCTTCGGGGACACGGATGTCGGTCGCCGCCGCGTGTCCAACGAGGACGCCTTCGGCCTCGACGTCGAGGCCGGTGTGTTCGTGGTCGCGGACGGCATGGGCGGCCACGCCGCGGGTGAGGTCGCGAGCCGCGAGGCCGTCGACACCGTGCTCTCGATGATGCGCAAGGACCTGCCCACCTTTCGCGAGATCGAGAGCGCAGGGCGAACGGACGACATCGTGCGGCGCGCCAAGCGCTCGGTCGAGGCCGCGATGCAGGCCGCGACGTACATGGTGTTCGCGCTCGCCGAGACCGATCCCGATCAGCGCGGCATGGGCACCACGCTCTCGACGCTGCTCGTCGCGGGCGACGTGGGGATCACCGGCCAGGTCGGCGACAGCCGCATCTACCGGATCCGAAACGGCGAGGTCACGCGCCTCACCGAGGATCACACGCTCGTCGCGTGGCAGATCAAGCAGGGGATCATCTCGCCGCAGGAGGCGGAGCGGTCGCCGCACCGCAACGTGATCACGCGCGCGGTCGGCTCGCGCGACTACGTGCAGGTCGACACGCACGTGTTCGACCTCGAGCCCGGCGATCGTTTCCTCCTCTGCTCGGACGGCCTTCACGGCTACCTGCACGACGACGAGATCCCGGGCATGCTCGCGCGCCCCACCGCGGACGCGGTGCAGGAGCTGATCGTGCTCGCGAACAGTCGCGGTGGCCGCGACAACATCACCGCGATCGTCGTGGCGATCGACTGAGATCTCTCGAGGTGAGGCTCGACGCGCGGCGACGTCGAGATGCCCCACGGGCCCTCTCGTTGCGCGGAGGCGCGCGCTCAGGCCTCGGCGGGCGTCGTGCCCGGATCCGTCGCCTCTTCCGGCACGCTCTGCACGCCGTGCAAGCGATCCTCGATCTCGGCCGCGCGCGTCCGCAGTCGCTGGATCTCGTGGGCGCGGATCGGATCGGTCGAGGCCTCGGGGTCGAGCTCGAGGAAGGTCGCGAGCGCGACGCAGCTCCGCGCGAGCTCCACGTCGTTGCCGAGCTCCTCGAGAAGCTGGATCGAACGGTCGAAGAGCTGGCGCGCGCGCCCGTGCGCCTCGCCTCCGCCCCAGCCGGCGCCCTGCTCGATCTCGCCTGCGGTGCGCAGCGCCACGGCCAGGAAGGCCTTGCCCTTGACCTGCTCGAAGAGCGCGATGGAGCGCGCGACGAGCGTCTTGGCCTCGGTCACGTCGTGCGTGAGCAGGTGGGCCTTCGCGAGGCCTCGCAGGATCTCTCCCTCGAGGATGCGATCGCCCAGCGTGGCGCTGATCTGCTCGGCCTCTCGCAGCGTCGCGATGGCGTGCGTCGGATCGCCCTGTCGGTACATCGTCTCGCCGAGGTTCGTGAGGATGACGGCTTGCCGCATCCGATCTCCGACGGCCCGCGAGTGCTCGAGCGCCTCGCGGTAGTGCTCCTGCGCGCGGACGTGGTCGCCCTGATCCTGGTAGATCGAGCCCAGGTTGTTCAGCGTCTGCGCGATGCCCGCTCGATCGCCGATCTCGCGGCGCAGCGCGATCGCCTCGCTGAAGGCGTCGCGCGCGGCCTCGAAGCGACCGCTGTCCTGGTAGACGAGGCCGAGGTTGTTGAGCGAGAGCGCGATGGAGCGCTGATCGCCGATCTCGCGCCGGAGCTCGAGGCCCTTCTGGAAGAAGCGCTCGGCGGCATCGTAGGTGCCTCGCATCCAGTGCACCTTGCCGACGTCGTCGAGCGACGAGGCGACGCCTCGCGCGTCGCTCGCGGCATCGAAGAGGGCGTGACCGGTGCCGAGGTGGCGCATGGCCACGTCGAGGTGGCCGATGGCGCGGTAGACGCGGCCGAGGCGGTTGTGCGCCACGCCGCCCTTGGCCTTGAGATCGAGGCGGAACGCGATGCGGCGCATGCGCTGGAACGCCTGGATCGCCTCCTCATTCTTGCCGGCGAGCTGGAGCACGTCGCCGAGATCGTGCAGGGCATCGAGCTGCCGCACCTCGTCCTCGATCCCGAGGAAGCCGAGCCCGCGCTCGTAGTGCTCGGCCGCGCGCGCGTTCGCGAAGCGCGCCCGCGCCTGGTCGGCGGCCTCGAGCCAGAAGTGGCCTGCGCGCCGCGTGGCGCCACCGCGCTCGAAGTGAGACGCGAGCAGCTCGCACTGCTCTTCGTTGCGGCCGCCGGTCTCGCGCCGTCCGCTCGAGCTCGCGGGGAAGCGGGCCTCGAGCCACTCCGCGACGTGCAGGTGGAGGCGCTTCACCTCGTTCGCGTTCATGAGGTGATAGAGCGTCTCGCGCTCGAGGTTGTGCTTGAACGCGAGCTCGGTCTCGCCGGACATCGACGAGTCGGGGAGCGCGAGCACGTAGTCGCGCTCGCGGAGCCCTTCGAGCAGATCGCGGTAGTGCGCCGCGAGATCCTCGGCGCCGCCCCACAGATCGGGGGCCTCGCGCTCGAGGCGACCGAGCGCGACGAGACCACCGAGCCAGAACACGCCGCCCATCACCGCGGCGTGCTCGAGGAGCTTGCGCTCGGTGGGAGAGAGCGCCGCGATGCGCGCCGCGATCGCGTCCTCGACCGAGAGCGGCAGCTGCGCGTCGTCGAGGCGATCGAGGTGGACGATCCAGCGGCCGTCTTCTCCGGGCTGGAGCGTCCCGCTCGCGACGTAGGCGCGCACCATCTGCTCGAGCAGCGCGGGGCTGCCGCCCGCGACGTCGACCGCGGCATCGACCAGATCCTCGGGCGGGTCTCCGACGGGATCGAGCAGGTGGAGCACCAGCTGTGCGGCCTCTTCGGGCCGCAGCGGCAGGAGCTCGAAGAGCTGGTGGTCGCTCGGAATCGCTCCGGGCAGGGTGGCCGAGGACGCGCCGGCGACGGTGGGCCCGGCCCAGTCCGCGCGGCGGACCAGGAGCTCGGGCCGCGCGGTGCAGACGAGCAGGACGGGCGCGCCGCGGAGCGAGGTGAGCAGGTTGTGCACGAGATCGAGCGCGTCGTCGCTCGCGCGCTCGAGGTCCTCGAGCACGAGCACGAGCGGGTGGCTCCGCGCATCGATCTCGAAGAAGCGTCGCACCACGGCGCGCTGCAGCGCCGCGCGCTGCACGGGATCGTCGTCGACGGCCGCGAGCAGCGGCGACTCCGGGTACGAGCAGCCGACGTACGCGCCGAGCACGTGGAGGAACTCCGCCGTGGCCGTGCCGCCGAGCACCTCGCCGATCATCTTGGCGAACGCGCTCCGCGTGTCCGCTTCGCCGGCGCCTTCGGTCACACCCGCGCGCCCGCGCAGCAGGCGCATGATCGGGTCGTACTGGCCTCCGCCCGCATCGCGCGCGGAGGCGCGGAGCACCCGTGCGTTCGGCTCCTTGCGGCCGAAGCGCGCGATCATCTCGTCGACGAGGCGGCTCTTGCCGACGCCGCGTCCGCCGACGAACGTCACGGCGCTCAGTTGCTGTCGATCGATCGCGCGTGAGAGCGCGTCGTCGAGGTCGCCGAGCTCGCGCTCGCGGCCGACGATCGGAGAGTGGAACGGGTACGTGCTGCTCTCGGGCTGCGCCATCGGGGCGCGAGTGTCTCACAGCGCCGCACGGTTGCGTGCGCGTCCTCGCGCCGCCGTCACGAGCCGGTCGAGAGGCCCGGCAGCGGCACGAAGCGATCTCCTTCGAGGAGCAGCGCGAGCACGTCCGAGCCGTCGCGCGCGGTGAGGACCAGTGGGCCGTCGGTCCCCGCCGGCGGCACCGCCCAGCGGCCGGGTCCGCAGAAGCCGTGCCCCGAGCTCCAGCAGGCGGCGGCCACGCGAGGCTCACCGCCGAGCAGGCCCACGTGGATCGACGGTGCGGCCACATCGCCGCTCGAGGCGACCCAGACCTGTCCGTCGTGGAGCGCGAGATCGAACGACGTCACGTCGGCCACCGGCCACGCTGCCGCTTCGCAGTGGCCTCCGGTCGCGCCCGAGCGGCACACATGCACGGTGAGCGTGCCGCTCCGATCGAGCGCTCCCACGACCACGGCCTCGCCTTCGCACGCCACGTGAACGGAGGACTCCGCGTGCGTGCTCCCGCGGATCGGGGTGCGCGCGCCGTGCGAGAAGGCGGGCCCGGCCGACGCCCCGCGAACGATCTGCGCCTGCGTGGGACCGAGCGCCACGAAGGTCTCGCCGCACGCTTCGAGCCGATCGGCCTCGGCGAGCAACGAGACCATCACGTCGCTCGCGGGGGCGGCGCCCACGAGCGCGAGGCGAAGCGCGACGCCAGCCTCGCTGCGCTCGAGGATGGCGACCCGATCGTGGCGCGCGATCCAGTCGATCGCGCCCGGCATCGGCCGCGCCGCGAGCGCCCGCACCGGTGGAGGTGGCTCCGGGCGCTCGTTCGGTGGTGGGGGCGGGATCGGCTCGCCGCGCTCGAACACGCGGGCCTCGACGCCTCCGTCCGGCGTGCGTGCGACGACGGTGAAGCGCGCGTCGCCGATCGCGATCGAGCGCTCGATGGGGCCGCCGGGGTGAGCGGCGACCCAGTGCTCGGGCCGCATCACGTGGCTGCCCTCGAGGAGCCTGCCGAGGCCCGTGGCCCGCATCGCGCAGTGACGCTCGTCGGCGTCGCACGTCGCGTCGGCGGTGGTCCACGCGAGCCACGCGTCCTCGCGACCCACGACCACACCGCGGGCTCCGCCCGGTCGCCGCAGCTGGAGCACGCGCACGCGCGCCGGCTCGGTCTCGCTCGCGGGCGGGCTCACCTCCACCTCGGCGATGCCGAGCCCGTCGGAGGCGATCACGCGAAGCAGCGGTGCCGCACCGCTCTCGACGTGGAACGCGCCCGCGCCCGTGCGGACCGGGATGCGGCTCGGGGCGGGCAGCAGCGCCACCTCGATCGGCGCGAGATCGAGCCCGATCTCGTTCGGATCCACCTCGATGTCGTTGGCGGTGAGGAGAGAGGCGACCATGCCGCGCAGCACCGCGAGTCGCTCGAGGGGCGCCTCGGGAACGCCACCTCGATGCCGTGCGCGCTCGCTCGCGAGGTCGAGCAGCGCCGTGGCCATGTCGTCGATCGCCTCGTCGAGATCGAGCTCGGCCGCCTTGGGCGAGGGCAGGAGGAAGATCGCCGGCTCGTGCTGCACACGGTCGAGCAGCGGCGCACAGCGCGAGGGCCAGTCGGCCGGCGCGTGCTCATAGAGCGTCGCGAAGCGCTCCCGCTCTCCCAGCGGCAAGGCGAGCCCGAGCGTCCCGCGAGGCGTCCCGTCGAGCAGACACGCCGAGAGCGCCACCACGCCGTGCGCGGACTCCTGAGCGCGCTCGCGCCCCCGGAGGTACGGCCAGCCGAGCAGGGCCACCGCGAGCGCGAGGTTGGCGAGCAGCGCGGTGATGAAGGGGCGCATGCTCGGCCTGAGGCCGCCCAGCTCTCCGTGCTCCTCGGTCATCGGTTCGGCCCCACCTTCGTGCCGCGGCGCATCGCGTCTGTCGACCCATCCAATCTGGCGGAACGGCGCGCGGTCTGGACCCTGAGGGCCGGGCTATACTGCCCCGCCGTCGGGAGGCCGAGCTTGCCCGAGCGCACGGAACGAGGACAGCGATGAACGAAGCGAACGACTCCGGTCACGACGCCCGCGACAGTGAAGGGCGCCCGCGGCCGAGCCGCCCCGAGGTGCCGACGACGAAGCCCCCGACGCGCGCGGCCGCGACCCGCCTGCTGCAGGTGGGCGTGGGCGTGCTGGCCATCGCGGGGGCCTTCGCGCTCACGTACCTCTACCCGGAGCGCAATGGTCTCGAGATCGACATCGACAATTCCGCGCGCGCCCAGGAAGTCCGCGCGCACGAGCCCTACGACCTCACGCAGCGCGCGCTGATGAACCGCGTGCTCATGCAGGTCGTGGAGCACTACGTCGAGCCCGAGCGCATCGAGCCGCGCCGCATGCTGCTCGGTGGCCTCAACGCGATCCAGGGCGAGGTCGCTCCGGTGCTCGTCGACTACGAAGACGGTGCGCCGAGCCTGACCCTCCAGGTCGACACCGCGCGCCGACAGTTCCGCGTGGACGACGTGAACAGCCCCTGGGCCCTGTCGGAGCGCTTCCGCGACATCTTCGCGTTCATCCAGGAGAACCTCCACGACGAGGAGGTCGATCTGCGCGAGGTCGAGGAGGCCGCCGTCAACGGCATGCTCCGCACGCTCGACCCGCACTCCATGTTCCTCGACACGCAGACGTACGAGGACATGCGGATGAGCACGCGAGGCGAGTTCGGCGGCCTCGGCATCGTCATCTCGATCCGCGACCACCAGCTCACGGTCATCCGCCCGATCCCCGGCACGCCGGCCGATCGCGCGGGCCTTCATCGCCGCGACCGCATCGTGCGCATCGGCGAGGAGACCACGCTGAACATGCCCCTCCAGGAGGCGGTCGATCGCCTGCGCGGACCGCCCGGCTCGAGCGTGGACGTGTGGGTCGTGCGTGAAGGCGAGGGCGGCTGGACCGACCCACGTCGCTTCGAGCTCGAGCGCGCGATCATCCACATCGAGTCGGTCGAGGCCCGAATGCTCGGCGATGGCATCGGCTACATCTCGATCGACAGCTTCCAGGGCAACACCTTCGACGACATGCAGCGCGAGCTCGCGCGGCTGCACCAGCAGGGCATGCGTGGCCTCGTCCTCGATCTCCGGGACGATCCGGGTGGCCTCCTCGATCAAGCGGTGCGCGTGGCCGATGCCTTCCTCGAGACGGGCACCATCGTCACGACCGAGTCGACCGATCCGGAGCAGCGCGACGAGAAGGTCGCGCGGCGCGAGGGGACCGAGCCGAACTACCCGATGATCGTGCTCGTGAACGGCGGCAGCGCCTCGGCCTCCGAGATCGTCGCGGGCGCCCTCAAGAACCACGATCGCGCGCTCGTCGTCGGCGAGACCACCTTCGGCAAGGGCTCGGTCCAGGTCCTCTACGACTACGACGACGGCTCCGCGCTCAAGCTCACGATCGCGCAGTACCTCACGCCCGGCGACGTCTCGATCCAGGGCGTCGGCATCACGCCCGACATCCAGATCGAGCCGATGACGGTCGACCGCGAGGAGATGGATCTCACCGTCGATCAGCAGTACCTGCGCGAGTCCGATCTCTCGTCGCATCTCACGAACGAGAGCGCCGAGTCGGGCGAGCGCGCGGCGCTCACGCTCCGCTACTACCTCCCGAGCGAGACGCGGCTGGCCCTGCGAGAGGCGGGCGCGGACGCGGAGGAGAACGCCGACGAGGACGAGTTCCTCCTGCGCTTCTCACGCTCGCTGCTGGCACGCGCGACCCGTGCGGGCCGTCAGGAGCTCCTGGCGGACGCGGGCCCGGTCATCGCCCAGATGCAGGAGCAGGAGATGGCGCGCGCGATCGAAGAGCTCGGTCGCCTCGGTCTGGACTGGTCCGAAGGGACCGACCAGGGCGCGAGCACGGCCACCGTCGAGCTCTCGACCGTGCAGCCCGACTCGACGGGGACGGCGGGCGAGCCCTTCGATCTCCGCGTGCGGGTGACCAACACGGGCACGGCCCCGCTGTTCCGCGTCCGCGCGACCACGCACAGCGACTTCGCGCTCTTCAACCAGCGCGAGTTCGTCTTCGGCCGCATCGATCCCGGCCAGACGCGCGAGTGGACCACGACGCTCGGCCTCTGCGAGCTGGTCGAAGGTCAGCGCACCTGCCGTCTGCCGATGGACATCTCGGATCGCTCGGACGGCATCCGCGTCGAGCTCGAGGAGGCGCACGGTCACGCGCCCGAGCCCGCCGAGATCCGCACCAGCGTGCGGGGCCTGCCGCGCCCGCAGTTCGCGTATCAGATCCAGGTGGCCGACGACGCGCGCGGCAACGGCGACGGCGTGATCCAGCGCGGGGAGGAAGGCACGATCTACGTGCGCCTGCGCAACACCGGCGCGGGCCCGACCCACGAGACGCAGGCCAACCTGCGCAGCCTCGCGGGCCGCGGCGTCCTCCTGCATGCCGGCCGCTTCCGTGTGGACGACATCGCACCCGGTCAGGAGCGCACGGTCGCGTTCACCTTCGAGGTGCTGCCGGACTTCGAGAACGACAGCGCGCGCCTCGAGGTGCAGATCGGCGACGTCGATCTGCGCGAGTCGTTCACCGAGCGCGTCGACGTGCCCATCGCGCCGGCTGCGTCCGTCGCACCGGCGGCACGGCGCGGCACCATCACGGCCGCAGACGGCACGGCGATCTTCGATCGTCCGGGCGGTCGCACGATCGGCCGCGTCGAGGGTGGCGGGCTCGTGTTGCCCGCGCAGGCCGACCTCGGCGGCTTCGTGCGCGTCGACCTCGGAGAGCACCGCCCGGCCTGGATTGCGGCGGCCGACACGCACGGGCGTGGCGGCGGCGGCCACGTCGCGCTCTCCCTCGATCACATGCCGCCGCGTATCGACGTCGAAGCGCCGCCGGCGCTCGTGACGCGCGAGGCGTCGATCCCCATCCGCGCCTTGGCGCTCGACGATCAGCGGGTCCGTGACGTCTACGTCTACGTCGGCCTGCGCAAGGTGTTCTACCAGTCCAACCGCGGCGCGACGCAGCCGCGCGAGGCGCGCTTCCAGGCCGACGTTCCGCTTCGGCCCGGCATCAACTACGTCGTGGTGTTCGCGCGTGAGAGCGACGAGTCGATCTCGCGCCGGACCTTCGTGGTGCGTCGCGATGGTCCGGACGGCAGTCTGCTCGAGACGCCTCGCATGACGGACGAGTGGTTCCACTTCGGCGTCGAGGACGGCGCGGGCGAGGAGTGAGGGGGGGGTGGCCGCCCGGACTCGGGCGGTCACCCACATGAACCCTTTACAGGAGGTCGTTCGGGGTGTTACAGGGCCCGCACCTGACGGAGGGGCCTCTGTGGCAGCCAAACCGAAGACCAAGGCCACACCGAAGGGTGGGGCCAGCAGCACGAACAAGCCGAAGTCGGCACCCAAGAAGCCCGAGCCCAAGAAGCCCGAGCCGACCAAGAAGCCCGAGCCCAAGAAGCCCGAGCCGACCAAGAAGCCCGAGCCCAAGAAGCCCGAGCCGACCAAGAAGCCCGAGCCCAAGAAGCCCGAGCCCACGATCACGGCTGCGCCCGCGGTGCCGGAGCGGCGGAGCAAGATCCCGCCGAAGCTGACGGTCCGTCAGCCGGTCGGGGCGGACGAGCTCAAGGCGAAGATCGGCGCGCTGGCGACGGCCACGGCTCAGATCCGAAACCTGAAGCGGACGCTCGCCCGAAGCTTCATGGAGGTGGGTGCGATCCTCATCGACATCCGCGACAAGCGCCTCTACGAGGCCAAGGGCTACGGATCGTTCGAGGCCTTCCTCGAGCGTGAGATCGAGCTCGGCAAGACGACCAGTCTTCGTCTGGCGCGCGCCGTCGACCTCTTCCAGCGTCCCGCCGCCGTTGCGGGGGGCATGGACAAGGTGCTGGCCGCAGTCGCGGCGTTCGACGGAGACGGCGAGACCCAGAGCGGCCCGACGCCGCCCACGTCTTCGGGCGGCCTGCGCTCCCCGATCCCGTTCCACAAGCGGTGATCGCCCCGGGAGTCGTGCCGGTTTGCCGGCCCGGCTCCCGAGCGCGTACCGTGCACGACCGTGCTCGCCCTGGTCGCCGCCATCGTCTGCGTGCTCGCGAACGGCTTCTTCGTCGGAGCGGAGTTCGCGCTCGCGAAGGTGCGCCCGACGTCACTCGAGACGGCCGCACGTGGCGGTGACACCGCCGCGGCGCGTGCGCTCGAGGTGCACGGCAAGCTCAGCCACTACCTCGCCGCGACACAGCTCGGCATCACGCTCGCGTCACTGGGGCTGGGCTGGCTCGGCGAGCCTGCGGTCGCCGCGCTCCTCGAACCGCTCTTGCACTCGCTCGGGCTGAGCAACCAGCTGATCCACGGCATCGCCGCGGCGGTGGGCTTCTCGGTGATCTCGATGTTCCACATCGTGATCGGTGAGCTCGTGCCGAAGTCGCTCGCGCTCACCAACGCCGTCGACATCGCGCGTCACGCGTCGGGCCCGCTGAAGGTCTTCTACTACGCGTCGTTCCCAGCGCTCTGGCTCCTCAACCACGCTTCGACGCTCGTCCTGCGCGCCATGCGGCTGCCCGCGCCCGACCACGCGGAGGGCAAGCTGTCGCTCGACGAGCTGCGCCTGCTCATCGCGGCCTCGCTCACGGGCGACGACGCCGAGAAGCAGCGCGAGATCCTCGAGCGCGTGCTGCGCGCGACCGATCGACCGGTGCGCGCGATCATGGTGCCGCGCGTGGACATGCAGATCCTCTCGCTCAAGCACGACCTCGACACCGCGCTCGGCCGCATCCGCAAGCACGGCTTCTCGCGCTATCCGGTCTGTACCGACGACAACCCCGATCACGTCGTAGGCTACGTCTACGTGAAGGACCTGCTCCTCCGCGAAGGACGCGAGCGGCCGACGCTCGAGTCCCTCAAGCGCGACATCCTCATCGTCCCGGAGTCTCGAACCGTGGGCGAGATCCTCAGCGAGTTCCAGACCACGAAGATCCCGATGGCGCTGGTGGTCGACGAGTACGGCGGCACGAGCGGCCTGGTCACGATGGAAGACGCCGTGGCGGAGATGATCGGTGACATCACCGACGAGCTGAAGGGCGCGAGCCAGCCCCGCGCACGCGAAGAGAGCGATGGCTCCATCGTCGTCGACGGCGCGCTGCCGGTGGACGATCTCGAGCTCGACGGCGCGAAGCTCCCCGACCACGAAGAGGCCGACACGGTGGGCGGCTACGTGCTCAACAAGCTGGGCCGTCTCGCCGGCCCCGGCGACCGCATCGAGTTCTCGGGCTGGGTCGGCGTCGTGGAGGACGTGCGCCAGCGGCGCGTGCACCGCGTCAGGTTCCGCAAGGAAGAGCGTCGGCCGTCCACGCCCCCCGAGACCCCGCGGACCGAGAGCTAGGCTAGAGCACCGATTCATTCGAATCGCTGCACCGCGAGGGAGAGAGTCGGACCGACCCCGGCCGTCGAATTCCGATCCGCTCTCTGCCGCGCTCCTGTACAAGGCGCCCCCGCTCGCCGGACGGGCTTGACGCGCCGCGTCAGTCGCTGGCATCCTCGCTGTCATCCTGTCGGGCTCCGCTGTGGCGTCCTGCCAGAGTGCCAGCGGCGTGAGGTTTCCGACACTCCCGTCCCGAGCCCCCTGCCTTTCTCGAATGTTCTCGTCTTCGCCACCGCCGCCACGCGGTGGCCTCGCTCTTGCTGAAGCATTTCCTGACTTGCTCGCGGTTCGGCGAGCGTACCGGTGACACCATGGCCCACACCTCCGCCCACGAGACGACGCCCCGCCGCATGCTCATCGCCGAGCGCGGCACGGATTGGCTGCGCGCGCTTCGCAGCCTCTCCCTCTCGCACCGTCCGTTCACGACGCTGGTGCAGGCGCCCGACGACGAGGCGTTCCTGCGCGAGTGCCCGTGGGACGGGGAGGCCCCCGAGGAGATCCTGTTCCTCTGCGGTCACCACCTCGACGTCGACGTGCTCACCGCACGTCTGGCGCTCTTCCGCTTCATCTCGGAGACCGAGCGAGGCGCCACCTCCGTGCGGATCGTCGCCGAGTCCGACGACGGCGAGCTCGCGCACGCAGCGTTCCTCGAGGTCGTGCGCTCGCTGGCGCCGGGCCTCGCGGTCGAGATCACGTCGCTCGCAGCGATCGCTGCCGAGGCCCCGCCCAGCCGCCGCGCAGCGTGACGCGATCGCCGTGATCGCGCGCCGCGGCCTCGAGCGATTCACGCGGGCGCGAGCGATTCACGCCGCGAGCGTTTCAGGCGGCCCCGGGCGATTCAGGCGGCCCCGAGCGAGCGTTCGAAGAGGTCGTTCACCACGACGCACGCCTCGCGCAGCTCGACACCGCCGCCGACGAGCATCGCGAGTGGGTCGATGCGAACGCTGGTGACCGCGTCGCGCTGGTCGACCACGAAGACGGCCGTGCGGTTGAGCGCGTCCACGAGGGACTCAAGTGGCGCACGACCGCGGGGTGGTGCGATGCCGAGACGGTGCAGGGCCGCGCGTGCTCGATCGCTCGAGGTCGGCAGGCAGCAGAGGGTGCTCCGTGCCGGATCGTCGGTGCGCGAGAGCTCGCAGAGCGCCCAGACGTCCGCGATGGGGCGCAGCGTCGCGCGAAGGCGCAGCGAGGCCGCCGCTTCCGCCGTGACGTGGACGCCCAGGAGCCGGGCGGACGGATCGCGCTCGGCGGCCATCGAGGTGATCGTGCGGAAGCCATCGCGGACCGCCGCGGCGGAGCTGGCACCGAGCACGACGAGATCGGGGTGATCCCACACGCGCAGATCGGGCGAGGCGAGCGAGAGCTTCACGGGGAACCCAATGCGGGTCGCCTCCGCCGCGGCGCGCGAAGGGCTCGCGCAGAGCTCCTCGACGGGGAGAGGGACGCCGTAGGGCGCGAGCGCGGACTTGCTCGCCGGATCGGAGAGCGCGCGGCCCGGGCCGAAGAGCACGTCACGGACGAGCGCGCGGTCGACCCCCTCGACGCTCGCGCGCCCGGGCGGGCCCCCCGCGAGGCTTCGTCGGATGGCGGCCGCCGCATCGGCCACGTCGGCGGGCTCGCCCAGCGGCGCCGGCGCTTCTTCGTCTCGCTGCCAGCCGACGATGCCTCCGTCCAGCATCACGAGCCGACCGCCCTGCCGATCGACGACCCAGCTCGCGCGCTCGAGCCGGGCCCGGGCTGCGCGCGACAACGCGCGCGTCTGTGCGCCCCACGCTGGCGCGCCGAGCGCACGCATCGCGAGCGCGGCCACGAAGGCTCGCGTCTCGCGACACACGGTGACGCCGAGATCCTGTCCGAGCCCCGCGAGGTCGGCCTCGCCGGCCGCCACGTAGCCGACGACGGGAGGCTCCCCCCGACGCACGAGCCCCACGAGCTGCTCGGGGCTCGGTGCGTCGAGGACCAAGACGCCTGCCGCGCCCGCCTCGTCGAACGGCGCAGGCGACACGCGTGGCGCGAGCGACAGGCCGAGCTGATCGGCGATCTGCGCCAGCTCCACCGCGAGGTCGGCGTCGTCCGTGACGATCGTGGGGGCAGGAGCCATCGCGTGCCCAGAGGATACGATCCCCCGCGCGCGCCCACAAAAACGCGCCATGCCGCGAAGCGGACGGTGGACGCGAGCGCGTGGTACCGTGCCCGGGTGACTTGCACGCTTCGCAGTGCCGGCTCGAAGCCTCGCGTGGCCAACCGGGAGCGCCGCGGGGCGGGATCGGTGGTCCTCGTCGCTTTGCTCGCAGCGCTCTCCACGCCGCTGTCGGCGGTGCGGGCGCAGGAGGCCACACCCACGCCACCCGCCGATGCCCCGCACGGTGCCGGCGAGACCGTCGGCGAGCAGGGCGTGGAGAGCACGCGCCGCGCGCGAGAAGAGTTTCGCCTCGGCGTCGAGCACTACCAGGCTGGTCGCTACGTCGAGGCCATTCACTCGTTCCAGGTCGCGGCCTCGCTGATTCCGTCGGCCGACCTGTGGTTCAACATCGCGAGCGCGTACGAGCAGCTCGCGCGGACACGCGGCGAGATCTCGGACTGGGAGCAGGCGATCGTGCACTACCGCCGCTACCTCACCGAGCAGGTCGATCCGCCGGATCGCGCTGCGGTCGAGGCGAACATCGCCGTCCTCACCGAGCGGCTCGAGGCTGCGCGTGCGGCGCAGACGGTGACCGCGACGCACGGCACGCTGCGGGTGCGCAGCGAGGTGGAGGGGGCCACCGTCGAGGTGGACGGCGCCGAGG
Organism: Sandaracinaceae bacterium; assembly: GCA_044376125.1. Lineage (GTDB taxonomy): Bacteria > Myxococcota_A > Polyangia > Polyangiales > Sandaracinaceae > JAFLCL01. The sequence continues at coordinate 2,685 of JBILLJ010000015.1, read as the reverse complement.
TGGGGCGCACGCCGATCGAGCGCGATCTCGACCTCGAGCCCGGGCGGCACCGCGTCGAGGCGACGCGCGAGGGCTATCTCCCGTTCCTCGCCGAGGTGTCGCTGGAGATCGGGGTGCCGGTCACGACGCGCATCGAGCTCGTGCCCGCGCGCACCCACCGCGCGATCGTGCAGAGCCCCGTCTTCGCGTGGGTGGCGTGGGGCCTCGCGGCCGCCTCGCTCGCGACCAGCGTGGGGCTCGGTGTGCACGCCGCGAGCCTCGTGCCGACGACCTTCGATCCCAGCTTCGACCAGTACGCCAACGCGCGGACCTGGGGCGCCGTCTCGGACGGCATGCTCGCCGCCACCGCCGGTCTCACGGCCATCGGGATCGCGCTCTTCTTCATCGAGGGCCGCGCGGTCGGCACGGTCACCGAGCGCGGCGGCGTCGTCGAAGAAGCGCCGTGAGCGCGACGCGCGATCGTCGCGATTGACGCGGCGCAGCGTGTCTCTATCATCCGCGGCCCGTGTCGACCTCCACCACGAGCGCGTCCCCCAAGCCTTCCCCGCGCAAGCTGCTCGTCCAGAAGTACGGCGGCACCAGCGTCGGAACGATCGAGCGCATCGAGGCGGTCGCGCAGCGTGTCGCGGCCGCGCGCGCGGCTGGCTTCGACGTGGTGGTCGTCGCCTCGGCCATGTCGGGCGAGACCAATCGCCTGATCGCCCTCGGCCAGAAGCTCGCGTCGCGGCCCGACCCGCGCGAGATGGATGCGCTGGTCGCCACGGGAGAGCAGGTCTCGGTCGCGCTGCTCGCGATCGCGCTCGCCGAGATCGGCGTCCCGGCGCGGAGCTTCCTCGCGCACCAGGTGCGCCTGCGCACCGACTCGGCGTTCATGAAGGCCCGCATCCGCGGCATCGACGCCGAGCGTCTGATCGAGAGCGCGCGCGAGGGCATCGTCCCCGTCGTCGCGGGCTTCCAGGGCATCGACGATCAGGGCAACACGACGACGCTCGGGCGCGGTGGGTCCGACACGACGGCCGTCGCGATCGCCGCGGCGCTCTCCGATGGCACCGGCGGCCAGGCGGTGCCCTGCGAGATCTACACGGACGTCGAGGGCGTCTACACGGCGGATCCGAACGTGTGCCCCGGCGCGCGGAAGGTCGCGCGCATCAGCTACGAGGAGATGCTCGAGCTCGCATCGCTCGGCGCGAAGGTCCTCCAGATCCGCTCGGTCGAGCTGGCGATGAAGTACGCCGTGCCGGTGCACGTGCGCTCCAGCTTCTCGGATGCAGAAGGGACGTGGGTCGTGAACGAGGACGAGTCGCTCGAGTCCGTGGTCGTCGCAGGCGTGACCTCCGACAAGAACGAGGCGAAGGTCACGATCCGTCGCGTCGAGGACAAGCCCGGGCGCGCGGCTGGCCTCTTCGAGGCGCTCGCGGACGCGCGCATCTCGGTCGACATGATCATCCAGAACCCGTCGCCCGACGGCTCGACGGACATGACCTTCACGGTCTCCAAGGGCGAGCTCGACCGCGCGCGAGAGATCGCGAGCAAGGTCTTCGCGAGCCACGAGCTCTTCGTGCGCGAAGACGTGGTCAAGGTCTCCATCGTCGGCCTCGGCATGCGCTCGCATGCGGGCGTCGCCGCCAAGATGTTCCGCATCCTCGCCGACGAGGGGATCAACATCGAAGCGATCACCACGAGCGAGATCAAGGTCAGCTGTCTGGTCGCGGCGAAGTACCACGAGCTGGCCGTGCGCGCGTTGCACGACGGCTTCGGCCTCGGCGAGTAGTCGCGCGCCGGACCGAGGTCGCAGAGGCGCGAGACACCGCGAGCAACCGGCGCGCGGCCCGGTCGATGACGGGGGCATGACCGTTCGGTCCTCCCCGCTCGCGGCGCTCGGTGTCACGGTCGCGCTCCTGGCCATCGCCTCGCTCGGTCGCGCTCCAGCGCCGCCGCCCGAGGTCGTCGTCGCGCCCGCACGGCCTCGAGCCTCGGGCCTCGTCGATCTCAACCGCGCGAGCGCGAGCGAGCTCGAGTCGCTGCCTCGCGTCGGTCCTGCGCTGGCGGCGCGGATCATCGCGCACCGCGAGACGCAGGGCCCGTTTCGCTCGGTCGACGCGCTCGACGACGTGCCGGGCGTCGGGCCGGCCACGCTCGCGGCGCTCCGGAGGCACGTCACGGTCTCGGCGCGCGACGGCGACGCGGGCGCCTTGCCGGAAGAGCACGCTCCGCGCTAGATGACGGCTCTTGTCCCGAGGAGAACAGACATGACGCGCGCGACGATGGCTTCGGTGGTGGTGGCTCTGCTCGGCCTTTCGGCCTGCGGTGGCGGAGACCGCAATCGTGACTCCGGGCCCCCGGGCATCGACGCGAACATCCCGGCCAACGACGCGTTCGTCGCGACGTGCGGCAGCATGGCGCCCGAGGACAGCGCGGCCGCGTGCGGCGACAGCTGCGACAACGACGGCGACCGCTTCGCCGACTGCGATGACTTCGACTGCTGCGGCGCCGTCACCTGCCCGGCCGGCACGGCGTGTGGTGATCGCGGCGACGCGGGCCCGCGTGCGGACGCGGCGGTCATGACGTGCGCGACGGCGGGCATGGAGAACACGGCCGGTGCATGCGGAGATGGCTGCGACAACGAGCCCGACGGCTTCGCGGACTGCAACGACTTCGACTGCTGCAGCCTCGTGAGCTGCGGCG